>NZ_JBXALR010000011.1:0-205955 GCF_058799675.1 Pseudomonas sp. GW822-FHT06B12 | reverse complement strand
CAGCCGAGGCGTCGGTAGGTTTGAAGCGGAAGAACCAGCCTTCACCCAGCGGATCTTCGTTGACCAGTTCAGGGCTGTCGTTGAGGGCCGGGTTCACTTCCAGCACGTCACCCTCCAATGGCATGTACACGCCGCTGGCCGCCTTTACCGACTCCACCGTAGCGGTTTCGGCGCCTTGTTCGTAGGACTGCAGCTCTGGCAGTTGCACGAACACCACGTCGCCCAGGGCATTCTGCGCGAAGGCGGTGATGCCGACGGTAACGCTGCCGTCAGCTTCGGTGCGCAGCCATTCGTGATCTTCAGTAAAACGCAATTCGCTCATGTGAACTCCTCAGGGGTCAGACTTACCCGCTTCTTGTGGCGGGAGACGATTTACAGGCTCGTGCCGGGCAGCGAGCGTGGCTGGAGAGCTCATAGCAAGTGCAGTGCCATTGTTATTTATTGCTTATAAATCAATTGGTTGAGTTGTTGTTGTGACGTTGGGCGGGGCGCTTCTGTAGTGAACTCAATACAGAGGGTCCGGGTAGGCAGGGCCAAGGAGGGGAAAGGCGATGAGGAGCGGGTGTTACAGCGTTTGTCTTGAATTCGGTACGCTGTATCGATTTGCATACGGCGCTCGTAAAAGGGTATGGGAGGCGGTCAGGCCTTGCCGGGAATACCGTATTTGCGCAGACGGATGGCGATGGCGCTGTGCGAAGTATGCAGGCGTGCGGCGAGTAACCGACTGGACGGATAGGTGCGATAGAGCTGTTCGAGCAGGCTCTTTTCAAAACCTTCGACGGCATCTTCCAGGCTGCCAACCTCGCCGTCGTTTTGCCGCGCCACGGCTGTACTGGCGATGTCCAGGTCGTCGATGCCCACCAGCGGGTTCTCGCAAATGGCGGCAGCGCGGAAGATCACGTTCTGCAGTTGGCGCACGTTGCCTGGCCAGCGGTTGCCGAGCAGCGCCGGATAAGTCCCGGGGGCCAGTCGACAAACCGGACGCTGGATCTGCGTGCAGGCCTGCTGCATGAAGTGCTGGGCCATCAACAGGATGTCATGGCCACGTTCGCGTAGCGGCGGCACTTGCAGATTGAGCACATTGAGGCGGTAGAACAGGTCCTCGCGAAAGCTGCCTTCGCTGACCATTTTTTCCAGGTCACGGTGGGTCGCGCTGAGGATCCGTACGTTGACCTTGACCTCACGATCGCCGCCGACCCGACGGAAGCAGCCATCGCTCAAAAAGCGCAGCAACTTGGCCTGCAGGTAGGGCGACATCTCACCGACTTCGTCGAGGAATACCGTGCCCTGATCGGCCAGTTCCAGCAGGCCGAGTTTGCCGCCGCGTTGCGCACCGGTGAACGCACCGGGGGCATAGCCGAACAGTTCGCTTTCGGCGAGACTCTCTGGCAGCGCCGCGCAGTTCAGGGCCAGAAATGGTGCGTCACGCCGGGCGCTGATCGCGTGGCAGGCGCGGGCCACCAGTTCTTTGCCGGTGCCGGTTTCACCCTGGATCAGCAGTGGTGCATCGAGCGCCGCCACGCGCTGGGCGCGGGCCTTGAGTGCACGGATCGGCAGGGAGTCGCCCAGTAGCGCATCGAAGCCTTCGGCGTGATCGTGATGCAGCGCCGAGAGGCATTCACCAATGCGGTTCGGTTGATACAGGGTCAGCAGGGCGCCGGCATCGGTGATCGGCATGGCGTCGAGCAGCAAGGTGTGGCCGCCGAGACTGACTTCGCGCATGGGTAGACGGAAGCCGTGCTTGATCAGCGTGCGTTGCAAATCGGCATCATCGAACAGCGCGGTCAGCGACTCACCGGCGGGTTCTCGGCCGCACAAGGCGATCAGCGCCGGATTGGCCAGCAGCACATGGCCGCGGTCATCCACCGCCAGGACCGGGTCGGTGCTAGCAGCCAGCAAGGCATCCAGTTGCAAGCGTCGGCGTTGCCCCGGGAGGATGTCGACCATCGTCACCGCTTGCACACCCTGCACCCCGAGAAAAGCCTCGCGCAACTCTTCCAGCACCTCGGCACCGAGGGTCGGGGCATCGATGTAAACGTTCGGCGGCACCATCTCGACGGCGTCCAGATTGAAGCTGCGCCTGCCGAGCAGGGCCAGGACTTCCTGAGTGATGCCGACGCGATCGATGAACGTGACGTGGATGCGCATAGGTGGCCTGAAAGGGTGGTGAAGCGGATCGTTGCTTGAATGAGTATGCCGGGCTCTGTTGGAATTTGGCGAGCGTCGTCAGTGCTTCTCGGGTGTTGCCACTTTGCGGGAACAGGCCGCAAGGTCCTCGAGGAACGCCTGAAGTATCGGCGGTGGAGCGGTGCCACGCCGGGTGATCACGTCGAACGGCGACATCAGCTGCAAGCTGTTTGGCGCCAACTGGTGCATCTCGCCGGTCTTGATCCACTGGGCGGCGAAATGCACCGGCAGAAAGCCCAGATAGGCGCCGGAGATGATCAGGATCGCCAGGGCCTCGATGTTGTCCACGGTCGCTGCGGCTTTGCTGACGCCCAGGTGTTCCAGGTCGTATTGCTGCATGTAACCCCGGGCGACGATTCGGCTTGCGCCCATCTCTTCGAGTAGTTCATCACGCTCGGCCTTGCTGCCATGGAGCGGATGTCGCCGCCCGCAATACAACCCGAGTGCTTCCTGATAGAGCGGTGTGTGCAACAGGCCGGGAACGTGGATCGGGAAGTGTCCGATGGCCAGGTGCAGACGGCCGTCGAGCACGCGCTCCTCCAGTTCTGCGGGGGTGCCCACATACACGTTGAGATGCACATCATGCCCCCGCGACACGAAGCGCTGGGTGGTGCGCGGGATCGGCGAGTCCGGGTCGGTGATAGTGGTGTCGATGATCCCCAGGTTGAGCTTGCCGCTGATGTGCTGCTTGAGCACGTCGGCGTCCATGCAGAAGTTTTCCACCGCAGAGAGCAGACGCTGGGTGGCTTCATGGATCGCCGCGCCTTGCTCGGTCAGACGGAAGCCGCTGCGCCCGCGCTGGCAGAGCTTGACCCCGAGCCGGGTTTCCAGATGCGTCATCTGTTCACTGATGGTCGACTGGCCGGCGTTCAGCGCCGCCTGCGCGGCAGAGAAGCCGCCGCACCTGACAATCGTGGCAAACACCCTGAGCAACTTCAGGTCGACATCATGCAGTTGAATCACCTTGGACCTCCCGCCTGTGGATGCATCGGCAATGCCGATATGAGTATCTGATGTTTAGCATTTTTTCCACGAAAACCTGCGCCCATAGTCATTCCAACGGCGGTCGCCTTGCAGTCCGCCAGGCCGATAACAAGAAATGGAGAGGCTAGAAATGTCGAACAATGGTTATGAGTCCGGTCGCCTGAACTTGCCGTTTGTGGGTCATTGCACCTTTGGCAAATCCCCGGTGTGCACCGATTGGGATGCGCTGGATGCCGACGTGGCGGTGCTCGGTGTGCCCAACGACATGGGCACTCAGTGGCGCTCCGGCGCACGCTTCGGACCACGCGGGATTCGCGAGGCATCGACGCTGTTTTCCTTCGGCCACGCCGGCGCCTATGACCACGAAGATGACGTCATGTACCTGACCGCGTCGGACGTGCGTATGGTCGATGTGGGTGACGCCGATATCGTGCACACCGACATGGTCACCAGTAACAAAAACACCGAATACGCGGTGCGCAAGATTCTCGATGCCGGGGTCATGCCGGTGGTACTCGGCGGCGATCACTCAGTTCATGCCCCGGTGATCAAGGCGTTCGAAGGCCGTGGCCCGATCCATATCATCCACTTCGATGCGCACCTGGATTTTGTCGACGAGCGCCATGGCGTTCGCTACGGCCATGGCAACCCGCTGCGCCGCGCTTCGGAAATGAATCACATCGTCGGCATGACCCAAATGGGCATCCGCAACGTGTCGTCGTCCAATCGCGATGACTACGAAGCCGCTCACCAGGCCGGCTCGAAGATCCTCTCGGTGCGCGACGTGCGGCGTCTGGGTGTCGAAGGTGTGCTGGCGTTGATCCCGCAGAACATCAACTACTACATCACCATTGACATCGACGGTTTCGACCCGTCCATCGCCCCTGGCACTGGCACCCCAAGCCATGGCGGCTTCCTCTATTACGAAGTGCTGGAAATCATCCAGGCCCTGGCCAAACGCAGTAAAGGCAACATCGTTGGCATGGACCTGGTCGAGGTCGCACCCGTGTATGACCCGAGCGGCATGACCTCGATTCTCGCGGCGCAACTACTGCTCAACAGCATCGGATTCATCTTCCACGAGCGGGCCAAGGTGCGTCAGTCCGTGAGCGAAGCCACCCCGGTCTGATGGCCCGGATCGATCATCGAACCACAGTGCCCCGGCAGGACCTGACTGCCGGGCAGAGAGAATAAAAATGGACACGATCGTCAAGCATTACCTGCAGAAATTCGGCGTCAGCGAAGCCACCCAGACCTTCCTCGGCAAGGTGCAGAAGATGTTCATCGGCGGCGCCTGGGTCGAGGCCAGCGACGGGCAGACTTCCGATGTCATCGAGCCGTCGACCGAAGGCCTGATCACCCGCATTCCCATGGGTACTACGCAGGATCTGGATCGCGCGGTGCAAGCCGCCCGAGCCCAGTTTGATGGTGGTGCCTGGCGTCAGGCCAAGCCGCGCGAGCGTGAGCGGCTGATGCATCGCCTGGCTGACCTGATTGAACACAACGCGGCGGAATTGGCGGAAATCGAATCGATTGACATGGGCAAGTCGGTGGCTTTTGCGCGGGAAGTCGATATCCAGGGCACGGTCGATACCCTGCGCTATTTCGCCGGCTGGGCTACCAAACTTCACGGGCGTACCGTAGAACCCTCGTTACCGGGCAACTACCTGGCCTATACACGCAAGGAAGCGGTGGGCGTTGTCGGCGCCATCGTGCCCTGGAACTTCCCGCTGCAAACCATGGCCTGGAAGCTCGGTGCCGCCCTGGCAACCGGCTGCACTGTGGTGGTCAAACCCGCCGAACTGACCTCTCTGTCTGCCTTGCGTTTCGCCGAACTGGTTCAGGAAGCCGGCATCCCGGACGGTGTGATCAACATCGTGACCGGACGCGGCAGCGTGGTCGGTGCGGCAATGGCCACGCACCCCGGCATCGACAAACTCACCTTCACCGGTTCGACGCCGGTGGGCCGCACCGTCGGCCGCGCGGCGCTGGACGAAATGAAGCGACTAACCCTCGAACTTGGAGGAAAGTCACCGGTTATCGTGCTGGCCGATGCCGACATTCCGGCCGCCGCCCAAGCCATCGCCAACGGGGTGTTTTTCAACTCGGGTCAGGTGTGCGATGCCGGTACTCGCGCCTATGTTCATCGCAGCATCTACGACGAATTCCTGCGCGAGCTGATCGCCTACACCCGGACCTTGAAAATCGCCCCAGGTCTTGACCCGGACTGCTTCATCAGCCCGCTGGTATCGGCCTTGCAAAAGGAGCGAGTGACGAGCTACATCGAAACCGGCAAGCGCGAGGGGGCTGAACTGGTCTACGGCGGCCAGCCTGTCGAGGGCCCCGGCTACTTCGTCGAGCCGACCATCTTTGCCCATTGCCGCAACGATATGCGCATCGTCCAGGAGGAGATCTTTGGTCCGGTGCTGGTGACCGCAGCGTTCGATGATGAGGAAGAGGCGCTGGCCCTGGCCAATGACTCGCCGTACGGACTGGCCGCCGCACTCTATTCCAATGACCTTGGAAAGGTGCACAGCCTGATTCCTCGGTTGCGAGCGGGCTCGGTGTACGTTAATGCCCACGGCACCCTCGACCCGGCGATGCCGTTCGGTGGCTACAAGCAGTCTGGATTCGGCAAGGATCTTGGGCCAGAGCAACTCGATTACCTGTTGGAGACCAAGGCGGTCTGGATCACGCTGCCCTGAGTCTCGGCTAACGCTCATCCACACCCGGCGCCAGTGGCGCCTTTAGAAATCGGGAACGGCAAGGACGCGCCCGGGAGTCGTTCACCCGAAAGAATGCGGTTATCTCGTCATGATCTTCCAACAATAAGAGTACGTCATGAACACTAACGCCAAGTCCGCCCCGAGCGTGTCCGCCCGCGATGACAAGCCAGTCGTCGAAGGGCATTCGATTGATTTCATCCCGGAGAACGAGCGTACCGACAAGCTGTCGAGTCAGGGCCCGTTCTGGTTCCTCGGCAATTTCACGTTCTTCACCATGACCATCGGCTTCGTCGGCCCCAGCGTTGGTCTGACCGCTCTGTGGACCACTCTTGCCGGCACGCTGGGCATCATGTTCGGCACGCTGTTCATGGCCTTTCATGGATCGCAAGGTCCACACCTGGGGCTGCCACAGATGATTCAGTCGCGCGCGCAGTTCGGCTATCGCGGTGTGATTCTCGTGCTGCTGGCGACGCTGTTCGTGTTCGCCGGTTTCAACATCGTTAACCTCGTGTTGATGATGCAGGGGCTGCACACACTATTCGGTTTCAACCCCGCGGTGGTGGCGGTGGCGGTGACGATACCGGCTGCCATACTGGCGATCCTCGGCCATGACTGGATGCACCGCAGTTTCAAATGGGCGTTGTATCTGTCGATTCCGCTTTACGGTCTGGTGACGTTGGCGGTGCTGATGGGCTGGGTTCCTGATGCACCGATGCCGGTGCTCGCCACCGGTGAGACTCCTGCGGCACCGCTGGGTTTCAACTGGACCGGTTTCATTGCACAGTTCGCTGCAGCGGCGAGTTACAACATCGCTTACGCTCCCTATGTTTCCGACTATTCGCGTTACCTGCCGAAGAACACCTCCAGCGTCAAACTGATCGCGGTGGTTTTTCTGGGCGCCTCGTTGTCCGGCGCGTGGATGATTTCCGTGGGTGGCTGGCTCGCCGATCACCTGCATTCCACTGATGTGCTGGTTGCTCTCGGGCAAGTGGGCAACACGGTTTCGCCGCTCATCGGTACCGCGGTGGTGGTCATCACCATCCTGGCCTTCCTGCCAGTCATCGCGATGAACATTTACAGCGCGAAACTGACCACGCTGACCTGTGTCGACTCCATCAAGCACATCGAGCCGACGCGCAAGGCACGCATTCTGGCCATTGGTTTCGTGATCCTGCTGCAGCTGGGCGTCGCCTTGAGCATCCAGAGCTCGGGCAAGGGACTTTCGGTGTTGGGTATCTATCTGGTGGTGATGTTGTACTTCCTGGTGCCATGGACCTCGGTCAACCTGACCGACTATTTCTTCGTCCGCAAGGGCCGCTACGCCATTCCGCACTTCTTCCTGCCGCACGGCAACATCTATGGCAGTTGGGGTCTGCGCGGCATCGCCGCGTATGCGATCGGCTTCATTTCGATGATCCCGTTCTTTTACATCTACGACGGCGTTGAACAGCGTGAGGTCTATGTCGGCCCGCTCGCCAAAGCACTTGGCAGCATCGATATCGCCTGGCTCGTCGGGCTGATCGTGTCGGGGCTGGTGTATTACTGGTTCAGTCGTTCGATCGACCTCAAGCGTGAAGAAGCCGTCATCCAGCACATCGAAAAAACATCCCCGCAATACACCACCGGCGACACGCTGACCAAGCACTCGCTGCCCGTTTTCAACGAATCGATGGTCGGGAGATAACCATGGCTACCCAGAAATACGACTACATCATCATCGGTGCAGGCTCGGCAGGTTGTGTACTGGCCAACCGTCTGAGCGAAGACCCCGACACCTCGGTGCTGGTGCTGGAATTCGGCGGCAGCGATCGCAGTGTGGTGATCCAGATGCCGAGTGCGTTTTCGATCCCGATGAACACCAAGAAGTACAACTGGCGCTACGAGACCGAGCCGGAGCCGTTTCTCAACGGGCGGCGAATCCACTGCCCGCGCGGCAAGGTGTTGGGTGGCTCGTCGTCGATCAACGGGCTGGTCTACATCCGTGGCCACGCCTATGACTTTGACGAGTGGGAGTCGCTCGGTGCGCAAGGTTGGGGCTATCGCAATTGCCTGCCGTACTTCAAACGGGCAGAGAGCTACGAGTCCGGTGGCGACAGCTATCGTGGGCAAACCGGGCCGCTGCACACCACCAACGGCAACCACATGAAAAACCCGTTGTACGGCGCGTGGGTCGAAGCCGGTGCCGAGGCGGGCTACATCAAGACCGATGACTGCAACGGTTTCATGCAGGAAGGTTTCGGGGCGATGCACATGACGGTGAAAAACGGCGTGCGCTGTTCCACGGCCAACGCTTACCTGCGCCCGGCCATGGGCCGTCCCAACCTGACGGTGATCACCCACGCGATGACCCGCCAGATCATCCTCCGGGGTAAACGCGCGGTGGGGATTATCTATGACCACGAAGGCCAGACCCACCAGGTCTATTGCAACCGGGAAATCCTCGTGTCGGCGGGGCCCATCGGCTCGCCGCATCTACTGCAACGCTCCGGTATCGGGCCGGCCGAGGTTCTGCGCAAAGCCGGGGTCGAAGTCCGGCATGACCTGCCGGGAGTAGGGGAGAATCTGCAGGATCACGCCGAGGTCTACATCCAGTTCGGTTGTAAGGAGCCGGTGACGCTCAATAGCAAAATGGACCCTCTGAGCAAGCTGTTGATCGGCCTGCGCTGGCTGTTGTTCAAGGACGGGCTCGGCGCCACCAACCATTTCGAGGCCGGTGGTTTCATACGTTCCGAGAAAGGCCTGCGCTGGCCGGACATCCAGTTCCACTTTCTGCCCGCGGCCATGCGTTACGACGGCAATAAACCGATCAAGGGCCACGGCTTCATGGTGCTCACCGGGCCGAACAAACCCAAGAGCCGCGGCTATGTGCGGGTTCGCTCCGCTGACCCTTACGAACATCCGGAGATTCAATTCAACTACCTGCAAAGCGAACAGGACCGAGAAGGTTTCCGCCGCTGTATACGCCTGACTCGGGAGATCATCGGTCAGCCGGCGATGGACCGTTTCCGCGACGGCGAGATCGCGCCCGGGCCGCAGGTGAACAGCGATGCAGAGATCGACGCCTTCGTTCGCGATAATCTGGAGAGCACCTACCATCCTTGCGGCTCGTGCCGCATGGGCGAGGACGATATGGCTGTGGTCGATTCCGAGCTATGTGTGCGGGGTATCGAGGGTTTGCGGGTAATCGACTCATCGGTGTTTCCAACGGAGCCGAATGGTAACCTCAATGCGCCGACCATCATGCTGGCCGAGCGGGCATCCGATCTGGTTCGCGGGCGCAAGATGCTGCCCGCGTCCGATGTAGCAGTCGGTCTCGCCAAAGATTGGGAAACCAGCCAGCGAACATCGCTGCCGGGACGCAACGTCAGGGTTTGATCCAACCGAGCGTATCTCGGGTCAGTGATATGACTACGGGTCAGGTTTTCTCCACGGCGACATTCACGTTGACCTACGAGTAAGCCCGGCCCGCGTCAGCTTGATTTCTGACTTTTTCACGTTGCTTGCCCCTCGATGCTCGGAAACATCAGTCGGAACACCGTGATACTGCCGGGCATACCTTGAACCTCTGCCGTTCCCTGTTCGATCCCGGCGTCAGGGTTGCCCACCAGCAGTGAGACGTGGGTGGCATGGTTTTCGATGACAACCGAAATGGCCTGGCCAGCCGGGCAATGACGTATCGCGTTGGACATCAGATTGGAAATCGCCCGCTGAATCATCAACCGGTCGCCAACGGTCTTTAGAAGTCTCATCCGAGGTTTCGGCACTCACTGCATGGGTGTGCGTGATGTTGAGGGTGTTGCTCAGGCAAATGCCTCAGAACCACATCCGAATACCGGCTACAAATCGAGCCTCATTGGTCTTTTGACCTTCGTCTTCGGCCAGGTCGGCGGTCTTGCCGTAGGAGCGATTCCAGGTCACCCCGATATAGGGGGCAAACTCACGGACAATTTCATAGCGCAAACGCAAGCCCACTTCGGTATTCGCCAAGCCCGAGCCAATGCCGCGCTGAGGGTCGTTTTTCCCGTAGAGATTCGCCTCAGCGGTCGGCTGCAAGATCAGGCGATTGGTGAGCAGTATGTCATAGTCACCCTCGAACCGAGCGGCAGTCTGGCCGTTTTCACCGATGTAAGCAGTCGCTTCGGTTTCGAAGTTATAAAGGGCTATCCCCTGAATACCAAGAGCCCCCCATGTCTGCGGTGATCCGGGTTTGAAGTCTTGGCGTACACCGGTGACGACATCCCACCATGGACCGATCGAGTGACCCCAAAGCGCTTGGAGTTCGGCGCTCTCGGTTACGCCGTTGGTACGTTCACCCTCCGAACGCAACCACAGGCGATCGACGTCTCCACCAATCCATCCCTTTGCATCCCAGCTCAGTGCACTGCCGTTGTCAGCATCCTGGTATTCGAACTTATCAAGCAGGAGGAAGGAGTTGAGTTTCTTGTCGTGGACGCCATGACCAGCCACCGGTGGAAAGGCGGCTGCACGATCAGCGTCGGTCAGTACAGGAATGGGGGTACGACTCGTGGTGGTCGCTCCTGAGTCCATACTCTCCATACCGTCCATTTGGCCCTGGCCCATGTTCATCTTGCTGTGATCCATGGCCCCCATCTTGCTATGGTCCATGGTTCCCATCGAGCCGTGAACCATCTCTTCAGCGGCGTTGGCCACGGCAAAGAAAGCAGGACTGACGGAGACCGCCAGTGCAATCAGGGCTGGGCGTAAAAGCTTACTGGTCATGATCTCAAGCTGCCTTTTTGGATTTTTGGTCATGACCCATCGACTCATGGTTCATCGTGTTGCGATTCATTGCCCCGTGATCAGGTCTGGACTCGCTCATCAGCGATTTACGATTTAGGTAGGTGCTCATAACCCGTCTCCTTTACTCATCAACCCGTACTTCACGGAACATGCCCATTTCCATATGGAATAGCAGGTGGCAGTGATAAGCCCAGCGCCCCAGAGCATCGGCGGTGACTCGGTAGCTGCGTTTGGTTCCGGGTGGCATGTCGATCGTGTGTTTGCGTACCATGAATTTGCCGTTCTCATCCTCAAGGTCACTCCACATGCCGTGGAGGTGGATGGGGTGAGTCATCATGGTGTCGTTTACCAGCGTGATGCGTAGACGCTCGCCATACTTGAGGCGCAACGGTTCGGCATCGGAGAACTTGATGCCGTTGAACGACCACGAGAATTTCTCCATGTGACCGGTCAGATGCAGCTCAATGGTGCGATTGGGTTCGCGGCCGTCAGGATCCTGGAAGGTACTTTTCAGGTCAGAATATGTGAGTACACGACGGCCATTGTTGCGTAAGCCAATGCCAGGATCGTTGAGCTTCGGCGTTGGGCTCATGGCTTGCATGTCAACCAAGGGGTTGTTGGTTTCGGAGGCCGGGTGAGTCTGCATTTCTCCACCCATACCACTCATGCCGGCCATTCCCGACATATCACCATGGTCCATCCCAGCCATTTTGCTGTGATCCATGCCGGCCATGTTGGACATGTCACTGCTGCCCATGCCGGTCATGACGCCCTGGTCCATGCCGGTCATATTGCTGTGGTCCATTCCGGTCATGCCAGACATGTCGCCGCCCATGCTGCCGTGATCCATGCCGGCCATACCGCCCATTCCCATGTCATCCATGGTCAAAAGAGGGCGGGGATCGATCGTCGGTACCGGCGCCTTCAACCCTTCACGTACCGCCAGGGTTCCGCGTGCATAACCGGTTCGATCCATGGATTGGGCGAATATGGTGTAAGCCTCTTGGCTAGAAGGCTCCACGATCACGTCATAGGTTTCTGCAGTGGCGATGCGGAACTCATCGACGCTGACCGGGTTGACGTGTTGGCCGTCGGCAGCCACAACAGTCATTTTCAAACCAGGGATACGGACGTCGAAATAGCTCATGGCCGAGCCGTTGATGAAGCGCAGGCGCAGCTTCTCACCCGGTTTGAAAATGCCGGTCCAGTTGCCATTGGGGGCCTGGCCATTCATGAGATAGGTGTAAGTGTCCCCACTGACGTCTGCAAGATCGGTGGGGTTCATTTTCATCTCGGCCCACATCTTCCGATCGGCCACCGCCGCGGACCAGCCTTGCTTGCTGACATCGTCGATGAAGTCGCCAACGGTACGTTTGTGGTGGTTGTAGTAGTCCGATTGCTTCTTGAGCTTGGCCATGACGTGACCAGGATCTTCATCGGTCCAGTCGGTCAGCATCACCACGTAATCGCGGTGGTATTGAAAAGGCTCGGGCTCTTTCGAGTCGATCACGATTGGACCGTAAACGCCTACCTGTTCCTGTAAACCCGAGTGGCTGTGGTACCAGTACGTACCGTTCTGATGAACCTTGAATGTGTACTCGTACATGCCATCGGGGGCGATGCCATGGAAACTCAAACCAGGTACGCCGTCCATGTTGGCCGGCAGGATGATCCCGTGCCAATGGATAGAAGTATCCTGGTCCAGGCGGTTTTTCACCCGCAGTGTGACCGTTTCTCCTTCGCGCCAGCGCAGCAGAGGCCCGGGCAACGTGCCATTGATGGTCATGGCTGTGCGCGGCGAACCGGTGATGTTTACCGGTGTTTCACCAATAAACAGATCAAATTCGTTGCCGCTCAGTACGCTCGGCAGGCCCGGGCTGGTGACTGCCCATACAGGCGTGCGCCACAGGCCAAGGCCGCCAAGAATTCCACCAGCGGCCAGGCCTTTGACGAATGTCCGCCTAGAGGTTTTGGAGTGCATGCCGTTTATGTCCAATCAATCAAAAGGGGAGCGGTGCGAAACAACCAGTGAGTTGCTCATACAGATTGAAGGCACTCTCTCGGGAGTTCGTATTAGTTCCGGATAAGTTTCGCTCGCCGTTGCCAGAGACGAATTGATACGGCAAGCGAGCCCGGAAATTGCCACATTTGAACCACCGCAGTGATTACATTTCTGTCAGCTTGGAATGCACCAAACCATTCAGCAATTCTTGTGGTCCATCTCTTTGGTTTTGCTTTCTGCGACGGGAGGTTGGGTGCCTTGGGTTTGGGCTACTTGGTACGCTTGCATTGAGTTCTGTCTGGCAGCTTCCATGCGTGCGAATACGCGATCACTGCCGCCTTCGGCCATCGCCAGAGAAGAGACAGTCAAGGCAGCGATGATAAGCAAGGTTTTTACAGAGTTCATTTGGGTATCCTCGGGTGAGTTGTGTTTACCCCTTTGAGTCCACATCAGGATGATGATTCTTGGGGTTGAGCTTTAGGCTCGATACAACTTTAAAACTCGCCCCCTGTCAGAAGCCTTAAGTGAGTATTACCGTTGTGTCAGGTTGCAACTTACTTCTTGAACATAGGTGTAAGCAGAATGCAGGTTCACGTCATGATGCCCATACCCGTAGTGCGTACATGGCCATCCTTGAGTAGCGCTTGCTGACATTTATCTGAAGCTGGGATTACTTTTCTGTCAGTTTCAACTTGGCTGGACCCATTCATTACAAACTGAGTCCGAGATTCAGGGCCAAGAGCCACTCCAAAGCTGACTGAAATGTAATCGCACGGCCTGCGTTCATGTGGCATCGTGTAGTCGCACTATAACGCTGGAGTCTTGGCCAAGTTCCCCCGTGTTCAGTACGTACCAGGATGTGGAATACGCTGAGTATTCGTCTGTGGTTTTAACAAGAATCAAGAAGTAAAAACTAAATTTTCCCCCCAACCAAACCTCGAACCAACAGCTCATGCTGTGAGGAGTCTTGCATGTCATTCCTTAAAACCACCACCGTCGCTGCTGCACTGACCGCTGGTTTGCTTCTGAGTGCAGTTGCTCAAGCACATCCAAAACTTCTTTCCTCCACTCCAGCAGAAAGTTCGGACGCAGCGGCCCCTTCGAAAATTGAGCTGCACTTTTCCGAGAACCTCACGACTCAGTTCTCCGGTGCAAAACTGATCATGACCGATATGCCCGGCATGCCGAACTCTCCAATGGGCGTTAAGGCCGGCGTCGCGGGTGGCAGTGATCCGAAAACGATGGTTATTACACCCGCATCGCCATTGACCACGGGTACTTACAAAGTCGAATGGCGTGCCGTCTCCTCGGACACTCACCCGATTACCGGCAACTTTTCTTTCAAAGTGAAATGATTCATGAGCGACTCAATAACTATCGTGGTTCGCTTTGCTCTTTATTTCGACCTGATGCTGTTATTCGGATTGGCAATTTTTGGCGTGTACAGCCTTAGGGGAGAGGAAAGAGTATCGGGCACGGCCTTGAATTTTGAGTCGCTTCTTTATGGTACTTCTGTTGCAGGTGTAGCCCTGTCCCTTGCCGCCATGTTGTTGCTTGCGAAAGCAATGAGCGGTGTGTCGGGGTTTATGGAGCTACATCACCATATTTTTCAAATGGTCCTCATGGGGACTGACGTCGGGTTGACCTGGATGGTCCGAATAGCTGCACTGGTGATGGCAATTATTGGCGTCGCATTGAATAAGCGCCTCCCGACACTCAGCCTCTGGATCGTCACCGCATGTGGAGCCATTGCACTGGCCACCCTGGCGTGGACAGGACATGGTGCTATGGATGAAGGTAGCCGTCGTTATTGGCATTTCATCAGCGATATCTTCCATCTTTTAGCTACAGGTGGTTGGTTGGGGGCTCTTGCGGCGTTCGCTCTACTGCTGCGTTTGAAATCACTGAAGGGCGAGCAAGAGGTACGAATTCTTGCTCGGGTACTGACTGGATTTGAATCGGCTGGCGCGGTGATCGTAGTGATCCTGAGCATCACCGGTGTAGTGAATTACCTTTTTATCGTAGGTCCAACCCTCGATGAGGTGATGCTGAGCACTTATGGGATATTGCTATTCCTGAAAGTCCTGCTATTTTCCGGAATGATCGTACTGGCCATTCTCAATCGTTTTCATCTAAGCCCGCTATTAGAGCGATCAATTCGAAATGGAGAGTATTCAGTTGCGGTCAACGCTTTGCGGCGTAGCATGACCTTTGAGTTCTCAATGGCAGTAGTCATAGTGTGTCTAGTCGCTTGGTTAGGTACTTTGAGCCCGGAGATGAGTATGAAAGCTGAATAGAGCTAAAAACCGCAGGGTAATAGAGAGTGCAGTAGCCTTTATTTTTTTGCTTTTCCTGCCCTTGATCTACCTTTCAAGCAAGTCCAGAGTTGAGTCCATTCCTGTTTCAGGAACAAAAGAAACCCCTTAGACTTCAATGGGTCGGTCAGCGGGTCTCGTTTCCCGCTCCAAGCATTAAAAAATGGATCACTAAAAAGAGATCCATTTTTTTCGTCCAAAGAAAAGTCTTTCAAGGTGACGCGCAATTCGTACACGCGTCGAACGCAGCATGGAGTCTTCCTGCATCGTGTAGACGATTGTAGTGGATCATCCCTTGCTCTCATCAACGCGTAGGGCAATAACTCAAACTCCATGCAGAGCCTGCGCGTTGTCTCCAGTGGGCGTCAGTCCGGGAAGTGATCGCCGAACATGGGATGGCCGCCGACAGAGCTTTCGCGTGTCGCCTCGTCCTGGATGACGTCCCAATGTTCGACCATCACGCCGTCCTCGAGGCGCAGGATGTCGACCACGACCCAGTTCGTCGGCTGGCCGAGGCCAGAGAACCGGCCGTGCAGCATGACGAAATCACCTTGCGCCACAGCGAGCTGGCATTCGTAACGCAGATCGGCCGGCCCCGTGGCGACCAGACCGAACAGGCCCTCGCGACCTGGGGGCACATGAGCGCTATGTTGGATGTAGGAAGGCGACCAGAAGTGTTCGGCCGCAGCCAGATCCTTGCGGTTGAACAGGGTTTCGAAGCCTTCGAGAACGATTGCCTTGTTCTCGGCGGGTGTGCGTACGCTCATAGTCTTGATCCTGTTAGCCATGTGAGGGGCGGGCGACCGCCAGGGCCGCCCGGCGCGGTCAGCCCAAAGCCGGCCCGGTTGCGATCATGTCGTTGAACTGATTGACCCACGCATGTTCGTTCGGGCCGGGGTTGGCACGCATGGCCTCGGCTGGAGAGACGAGGATTTCGTCCACGCCGCTCTCGAACTGCGTCATCGCTTCAGTAATAAACTGGTCGAGTGGAATAGCGCGCTCTTCCTCGCTGCTATCGAGCAGCTCGGTGCGTACCCAGGGCGGTGCGATTTCGACCAGTTGAATGCCATGTCCCCGCAGCAGGTAGCGCTGTGACAGCGTGTAGGAATGGAGTGCTGCCTTGGTCGCCGAATAGACCGCCGTCACTGCCATCGGCACGAAGCCGAGAACCGAGGAGACGTTGACGATCACCGCATCAGGCCGTGCCTTCAGATGCTCGACCAGCGCCGAGGTCATGCGGATCGGGCCGAGCAGGTTGGTGGTGACAGTCGACAGTGCGAGCGCATCGTCCACCGGCCCGTCTGCGTGATCCAGCATCATGATGCCGGCATTATTGATCAGCACATTCACGTCCGGATAATTGGCGATGAGCGTCTGCGCTGCCGCCTGGATGCTGCCCGGATCAGTAATGTCGAGCTCAATTGCGGCCATGCCGGGGTTGGCGTCGAGCGTCTCTTGCAGACGCTCTTTGCGCCGGCCAGAGATGATCACCTTATTGCCGAGCGTGTGGAAGGCTTCGGCCAGGCCGCGGCCAATGCCGGAGCCGCCGCCGGTGATGAAGATAGTATTGCCGGTCATACGCATGACACTTCTCCTTGATTGATGAAGTAAGGGGCGTCCAGCGCGCCGCTCGGCTGAAAAGGTCGACCGATGCGTCGTGCAGGATGACGGCACTAAATTGGCAGGTGCGGCGGGATCAGAGTAGCCACTCTGGCTCGCTATCTTCTATGTATGGGATGCATAGGTATTGCCGCGATGTGTTCCGAGCACGTCGCAGCCCTCGCCAAGAAGGCTGGATACAAGATGCTCGATCAAGGCACGACCGGCACTCCGGGTACGCGAGCCATGGGGGAAGTAGGCATGAACAGGTACGGATTCGGTTTCCCAATCGGTGAGCAGTGTGACGAGTTCACCACTTTCAAGCTCACGCCGGCACGCCCAGGCCGTTGTCGATGTGATCCCCAATCCAGCGGCTGCGGCTGCGACAGCTCCCTCATTTTCGTCGGTCGAGAAGTGAGCCTCGAGCTGAATTGTCCTGGTCTCTCCATTGCGTGTGAACATCCAGCCGCTCGGGACAGTCGAGGCTGGACCTGCAATGATTCGATGTGATTGCAGGTCCTCCGGCGTAGTCGGCTCTCCAGCGGCGCGCAAGTAGGAGGGGGAGGCGAGAATGAGCCTGGAGATTGTCATGATCTGACGGCTTGTTGCACTGGAATCCAATAGCCGCCCCAGCCTTATCGCAACATCGATATTTTCGCGGACCAGATCTTGCCAGTGATCAGCGAGCAGGACCTGGATATGCAGGTTGGGATGTATTGCCGCGAACGGAGCTATACGCGGAATGATTTCCCTGACGCCGATGCTCGTTGGCATGCTGATCCGGACGACGCCACGCAGCTCTCCACCTGCGCGAACGCTCTGCTCAGCTTCTTCCACCGCCGCAAGGATCGGCTCCATGCGCGACAGAAAATCCGCCCCCGCCTCAGTGGGTACAACTGCGCGTGTCGATCTCGCCAAAAGCAGGGTACCGAGATCGGCTTCGAGTTCGGCAACAACCCTGGAGACCTGGGATTGAGAAAGACCCATTTCGCGTGCCGCGGCCGAAAAACTGCCCAGTCGCGCCACCCTTGTGAACAGCCTGTAGGTGAAAAGGTCCTTCATACTAGGCACCTCTTTGGAAGCGAAACAGGTGTCCATGGGCAGATGGGAGCAGCTATGCCCAGTTGCCGGTGGTGCAGAGTATCAGGCAGCTTCGGTGTAGAAAGGATAGTCCGGGTAACCCACCTCCGCGCCACCGGAAGCCGTCCAAGTCTCATCCATCCCGACGAGCCTGACCTGCTGCGGGCTAGCCCGGTTTCTGCGCGCGTAAGAGTGTTGCCCCTTTACCCGCCGCTCCCATAAGGTCGAGTAATGACCTCAAGGAGATGACCGTCGGGGTCCTCGAAATACACCCCGCGGCCACCGTCGTTCCGGTTGATTTCTCCAGTCCGGTGCTTGCCAGGGTCTGCCCAATACTGCAGCCCTCGATCACGGATACGGGTGAAGATTTGATCGAAGTCGTCTTCGCCTATCAAGAAGGCATAATGCTGGGAGGAAATCTTGCCATCGCGCTCGTAGAAATCGAGTGAAACGTTGTTGTTGAGTTGAACGACCAGCATTGGTCCGAATCGGGTGGCGGATTGCAGGCCCAGAACTTCCGTGAGGAATGTTGCTGATGTCTGCTTGTTGCGGCACCAGACGATAGTATGATTTAGCTGCACGCTCACGTTGCGCCTCCTTTTAGCCTAATGTTCCCTCGCGCTCTTGAGCGCCTTGGTCCACCAAGCGATATCGTCGAGCAACTCGTTGGCAGCCCGCGCCAGGTGCGGAAAATCATCGAAGCTCTTGCCCTGTTGCCAAATGCCCAGGAACTCCACCATGCCGATGTGAACGGCATGGCGCACTGGCGCCATCTGCAACTCGATGCTGGTCAACCGAAGCTGCTCGACCGCGCGTGCCGCGCCGACTCCGCCGTAGCCGACGAAGCCGATCGGCTTGCGGATGAATTCCTTGTACGCATAGTCGAGCGCGTTTTTCAGCACCGCACTTGGTCCATGGTTGTACTCGGGCGTGACCACGATCAGGCCATCCAGCGTCGCGAGCTTGTCGGCCCAGCGCTGCGCGGCCTCGTTCTTCACCGGCCCCCAGGCCGGCGACATCGGTTCGTTGAAGAAGGGCAGCGGGTGATCGCGCAAGTCGATCAGTTCGAAGGCGAGGTCGGCGCGTTGCCTGGCGATCTCGTGGATCCAGTGCGCGGGCTTTTCGCCGAAGCGGCCTTCGCGTGTCGAGCCGATGACGATGCCGATCCGAGGTGGTTGCTGTGGGGTCATGGTGATTTCGGAGGAAGAATTGGTCATGGCAAATCGATCTCCTTGCAAAGCCCGCTGTGCGGAGTTGGGAGCCCGCGGCTCGATACCTGAACACTAGGGCTGGGCCGATTGATTGACTAGCCGCTACAATTGGATTGCACTCGTCCACCCACACCAGGAATGGCCGGCCATGCTCGACCTCAATGACATCGCCATGTTTGTACAGGTGGTGCGCAGCGGCAGCTTTGCAGAGGCGGCGCGGCGGCTGGGCTTGCCGCCCAATACCGTGAGTCGCCGCGTCCAGCAGCTCGAAGCGCATCTCGGCACGCGGCTGCTGCAACGTTCCACCCGCAAGCTCACGCTCACCAGTGCTGGCCAAGGCTTTCATGAGCGTTGCGCGGGAGCGGTCGACGGCCTGCTCGAAGCGGGGCAGGCGTTGACGACGGGCAGCAACGAGCCCAGTGGCCTGGTGCGCGTGGCGGCGCCGGCTGACTTCTTCGACCTCTTCCCGATGGAGTGGGTGGCCGAGTTTCTGGCCGCGTATCCGCGCGTGCGACTCGACTTCGTGCTCAGCGATGCGAAGGCCGACTTGATCGCAGAGCAGATCGATATCGCCTTTCGCGGCGGACCTTTGCGCGATTCAGGCTATGTCGGCCGTCAAATCTTCGCCCCCCGCAGCGACGGGATGGTGGCAAGCCCCGCTTACATCGCCGCGCGCGGCTCACCCCGCACGCTGCAGGACCTGGTGAGCCACGACTGTGTGATCCCCGCGCATCCCAGCGGCCACGCCACATGGCGTTTGGCAGGTCCGAATGGCGAGGAAGAAGTGCAAGTCGCCGGGCGCTTCAGCGGCAATACCGCGCAGGCACTGCGCAAGGCCACCGTGGCCGGACTCGGCATCGCTCTGCTACCACCCGCAATGGCCAAGCTCGACATTCAGGCCGGTGTGCTCGTCCCGGTGCTGCCTCAATACCAGCGCACCGGCTACAGCATGAGCGTGCTGTATCCAAGCCGCCGGCACCTGCCGCTCGCAGTATCGGCATTCATCGGGTTGGTGATCCAGAAGATGAATGCGGAAGTCTGATGGCTGCTTCGCCGACTAGCTGTCTCCTGGTGATAGCTGTTCGACTTCATGACGGAAGCAAGACGATCAAAGAGATGGACCCGCCAGAATAGCGGGTCCGAAAGGCGGATCAGAGCTTCGGCAACTGCCCGACGCGCCCCAGCATCTCGGTCACGATCTGCAGGTCCAGCAGGAACTGGTCGACGGTCTTGAACTCGTTGTCGGTGTGGCCGGTGTACTTGACCTCGGGTCTGGCCAGGCCGAATTGCACGCCATTGGGCAGTTCATGGACCGAGGTGGCGCCGGCAGAAGTGCCGAACGTGTGTTCCATGCCAAGGTTTTCACTGGCCACGGCCAGCAGGGCCTTGACCCATTCACCCTCAGGGTTGCGGTGCATCGGCTCGGCGATCGAGTAGTTGAAGGCCACCGCAATGTGGGTCTTCTTGCTCCAGGCGCCAAGCTTTTCGGCGATTTCGGTTTTGAGCGCTTCTGGGGACTTGCCGACCGGCACGCGCAGGTTGACCGCGAGCTTGAAGGCTTTCTCATCCATCCCGACATAGGTCAGCGAAGTAGTGAGCGGTCCCATAAAGGCATCGGAAAAGCCCACCCCTAATTTGCCACCCAGGTAGTTCAGCCCCCAGTTGTCGGCGGCGTAGCGAGCGGCGTCGGTAATGTGGTTGTGCTTGAGCGCGACCTTACCGTCGAGGCTATTGATGAAGTCCAGCATCCTTGCCACCGGGTTGACGCCTGACTCGGGCTCGGAGGAGTGGGCGGAAACACCGGTGACCGTCAGCTTGACGTCCTTGCCGACGACCTTGGCGGTCACGTCGAAGTTACCGCCATTGCGCTTGGCATAATCAGCACCGGCCTTCTGCAGGCTGGCGGCCAATTCGGCGGGCTTGTCACCCACAATGGTGGCGACCGAAGTCGATGGAATCTGGTTGGTGGCCAGGCCGCCGGTCATTGAGGAGATTTCCGCGCCGCTGCCTTCAGCCTTACGGCGGGCAAAGCTCGCCATGACGGTGCCGTAGCCTTTTTCGGCAATCACCACCGGGTAGCCGCCATCCAGCGCCAGGTTGTAGTTGGGTGTCGGGTTGTGTTCGAAGTAATAGGGGATGGCGTCGCCGGTGGTTTCCTCGGTGGTGTCTACCAGCAGTTTGAAATTCCTGGCCAGCGGCAGCTTCTCTTCCTTGACGATCTTCATGGCGTAGAGCGCCACCACGATGCCGTTCTTGTCATCCTCGGTGCCCCTGCCGTACATGCGGTCGCCGACCAGGGTGACCTTGAACGGATCGAGTCGGGTGCCGTCCTTCAGGACCCAGTTCTCCGGAGTTACGGGCACCACATCGGCATGAGCGTGAATGCCCACGACTTCATCGCCACCACCTTCGAGGGAAATTTCATAGACGCGGTTGTCGATGTTGCGAAAGTTCAGGTTGAAGGCCTGGGCAAGGCTCTTGAGCTTGTCGGCGATCTTGATGAATTCGGGATTCTCGTGCTGCGCAACGCCGTCCACGCGAAAGGTCGGGATTGCCACCAGCTCGCGCAGGGTCTCGGTGGCCGCGCTGCCGTACTTCACCCGCGCATAGATGCCAAGCAGGCGATGAATCTCGTTCTGCTGTTCAGGGGAAAGGGGCTGGTTGCCCTGGAAAGCACTGATTGCCGGGCCGAGGTCAGCGGTTTTGGCAAGGTCGCTCTTGGCCAGACTTCCCAGGAACTGCCTGAAATCCGTGACCGGTGCGTCACTGAAAGTCTTGAGGATGGTCGCGCTCTGTAGCGGTGTGATGTTGGCGTGCGCTGACGTGGTGAACGACGAAAGGCTGGCCAGCATCAAGGTTGTCGCGGCCAGGTGCTTGAGTGAGAAGTCCATTGCTGGGGGCATTCCTTTGCAAGTAGTTTGTGAGAAATTTCTGATCGATGAGACAGAAACTTTTCCAAGCTAACACCACAAGAGCGCGGTAGGGGAGTCCCTGAAGTGGGATCTGTCGCACAGAAATGCAAAAGCGACGCAGAAACGAAAAAGCCCCGGGAAGGTTTCCTGGGCTTTCAGAGTCGTCGGCCACTCATCTCAGAGCTTCTCTGGTCGCGCAGAGGGTTCGCGCGATGAGGGTGCGCAGTGACGAGGCTGCGTTGTGGTCCTTGATGGCAGCCAAGGCTTTAGCTTTTTCAAAGGGGTAGATGCTGGGTCGTGTCGTCAGGTACTGGGTATCTGCGCCGGTTTCAGAGTCTGAATCTGAAGGAGTGCCCGAAAATATAAAGAGCCGGATGCGTATATCAGCTTTTTATCGCTTTTTGATAGAGAGCATAGTAGTTGTTATATCTCTTTTTGGAGTTTTGTAACTGGAATGTCACGAGCAGTGCTCGAATATTTCACCCGTCTTAGTGTGAGCTGCATAAGAAAAACTCATTGACACCCTAAAAGTTGCACACGTACTATTCGGGCGTAGTTAACTTCGACTACAGGGAAAGCAATAGGGTCAAGGAATGACTATTTACCATCATGGCACACGTGCAGTGTGTACATCCTACGTTCCTCGACAACACATCCTGCTTTTTGTATGGGCGTATTCTGATTATCTTGTTACTTGATTGCTTTGTACCTCGAGTCAGATATTGAGTTTATTCGGTTTCGCGAAAGACAGCGCTACCTAAAAACCAAGTGCACTTCAAGTGGTCGACTGGACACTTGTTATGTATGGGCTCGCCCTTACGTTGTTGGTGTGGCGCCTTTCGGCGCAGCCGCTCAGGCTGCCTCGGATCTTTGATGCAGTAGTCTATATATTCATAAGGAGCTGAATATGTTTGTCCGTAGTATCTCCGACGTTGAAAAAACCGATTTTTTTGTCGAGTGGGGAGCTGGCACCAGTCACCGTCTGCTCACTGAGATGGATGGCATCGGCTTTACTATCTGCCATACAGTGGTGCGAGCTGGCACGGAGTCCTTTCTTCATTATCGCAATCATCTTGAGGCCTGCTATTGCATTGCCGGTGAAGGAGAGATTGAGGAGATGGATGGCACGGTTCATCCGATTCGCCCAGGAGATATGTATGTATTGGACAAGCATGATCGTCACTATCTGCGGGGTGGTAAGTTTACAGACCTCATCCTGGTCAGTGTTTTCAATCCCCCACTTTCGGGCACCGAACGTCATTCGATAAACAATCAGAGTGCCTCCTCTTATTGAGTAACGAACTTCCAGTCCTGTGCATTCGCAACCTTGAATAACTCACCTGGCACTTCCCCGGTGATGTGTTTGGGTTATTGCACGCTGGTAAAGGTTTTTTCGAACCAATGACGAAGTTACCAACGCTGGGGTACGCCCGACTTCGACGTTTGACGCGCCGAGAAGGGTGGGCCTACAGGTCCGTTGGGTGACGGGTCTTCATGTGCGGAATTGATTATATGAAGTTGTTTAGACCGTTGCTTCAGCGGCCCGTGGCGTTGCTGTGGGGAGGGCTGGCGCTATCCTCGATTGGCGACGAACTCTTCGCGATCGCCGTCGCCTGGATGGCGGTGCAGATCGCCGGCACCGATGCGAGTTGGCTGAGTGCGTTGCGCGGCGGGGCCGCGCTGGCGGGGGCGTTGCTGGGAGGGATCTGGGCCGAGCGCTGGGACCATCGACGTACGATGATCGGTGCCGACCTGACGCGGGCCGGGCTCGCCCTGATTCCGATGCTGGCCTGGGCACTGGGCATCATGAGCCTGTGGATGCTGGCGGTGCCAGTCATGCTCATGATGATCGTCAACTCTTTGTTCGAACCGGCCTTGCGCGCCAGCCTGCCACGCATTGTCGCGGCGCCGGACCAGTTGCAGGCCGTCAACGCGCTGTTCGACGCGATCATCCGGGTGGCCCGGGTGATCGGGCCGATGCTGGCCGCGGCAATTACGCTGCTGATTCCGCTTGAACATCTGTTTACCCTCAATAGCCTGACTTTCCTGATCTCGGCCTGGGCGGTGATGAAGCTTAGCAAGGCATTGCCTCGTCAACCGGTCAAGGTGACGAGCCGGCGTGCCGCCTTCACCGCCGGTTGGCGCAGCCTGGTCGGTCGCCGGCAGATGCAGGCGGTGTATGTGTGCGCCGGGTTGGGCAACGTCGCCTGGAGCTTGGGCATTTCCATCGGCATGGCGCTGGCCGTGGTCAAGTACGACATCCAGGGCTTCGGTGTACAGGGCTTTGCCGCCTACGGGCTGATCATGGGCGCCTATGGCTGCGGCAACCTGATCTCTATTTTTGTCGTCGGTAACCTGCATATCCGCCGCCTGTATGGTGGCTTTACCTTTGGCTCCGTGGTCAACGGCCTGGGCATTGCGACCATTGGTGCGGCGGTGATGTACCTGCCAGCGGAGTACGTCCTGGCCGGGATGATGTTCGGCGCCGGCCTGGCCGCGCTCGGCGGGCCGCTGATCGACATCTCGTTCATTCTGCTGATTCAAACCACGTTCAGGCAAAGCGAGATCGCTGGCTTGGCAAGGTTGCGCTTTGCCGCGCTGGGCGCCTCCATTCTCATTGCCGGGGCCTGCGGCGCGGCACTTTATGCCCGGTTCGAAACCGGCATGGTCATCGTCGGTAGCGGGATTTTTGAAGTCATCGTCGGTGCGATTGTATTGCTCGTTCCCAAGGACAATGAAGCCGTCTACACGAACACGGGTGAAGAGCCCCTGGTGGATGGCAACGAGGTAGCCCGATGAAACCTTTTCATGAGTATGTGAAGGACCACGCCGAGCGTACGCCGGAGAAGATCGCGCTGGACGTCGCTGGGCAGCAGTTCACCTACGCTGAGCTGGACGAGCTGGCCGCTGCAGTGGCTCAGCAGTTGCTGGCAACGGGGATGACGACGGGGGATCGGGTCGCACTGCATGCGCCTACTTCCCTCGAAACCATTGCCTGCGCGCTCGGGGTGATGTACGGCATTGCCACCAAAAACTCATCCTAAAACACGGCTGAGTATCTGCTCTTTCCCGCCAATAAAATGGCGAAATTTAAAATGTAACCGTTTGTCTGCAATACATGAGCTCATGGGTTACGACTTATTGACACTGGCAGTCCGACATCATCACAATTGCGCGCCATTACCGAGGTTAAGAGAGTCTGGGAATGGTGAGCGGCGGAGAGTGTGATGTCTCGTCATCTTCCAGCCACTCCATAGTGCTTTGAAAGCTCGCTCCCTGAGCATCACAGGGGGTTGCTTGGCAGTGCGACATCCTATTTATACTGACCTAAGTCCGACACTGAGCTTTGCTCGGAGCGTTTGTTCTGGTTGTCAGAAAAATGACTCCCTTGCAACGCTGTGCCGGAGATGGTGCTGATCGCGCATCCGGTTCAAAGGGAAGGGAACTACATTTGAGTCAGGTCACCTTAGGTATCCGTCATCTGCGAGATGAGCAGATATTGTTGCGCGACGGCGGGCTTTATTGGGTGGCAGTGGATCAGGCGAGCGATTCTGCCGCGCTGGCAGTCCAGTGCCTGGCAGCGATGCCGGCCAATGCGCGAGGGATGTTGGTATGCTGCGGGCATTTAAGTCAGGACCTGGTCCAGAAGCTGGCGGCAGATACCGGTCCTGGTGAGCTGAAGTTGTTTGACATCAAAAAAGACGACATCGGCCTGACCCTCAAATCGCTGGTCGGCGAGCTGACCCGTGCAGCTCCGGTTGCCGGCACTATCATTGTGCTGATGCTGCCGGACAGCGCATGGCAGAGCGACGTCGCGCCAGAGCTGCGGCATTTCTGTCTGTCCCTGCGGCAATGGCTGGGCGCACGCCAATGCTCCCTGTTGGTGATCAGCCATGGCCAGACGCCTCAGTTGCATGAGCGTTTGTTGCGGCTCAACGATACGATCTCCGGGCTCGCTCAGCTCTATCGCCGTGATGGTGGTATTCGCTATCAATTGCATTACTGGCACAGCGAACGGGGCGTGTGCAGCGGGCAGGAGTTCGAGCTCGAGTTGCAGGTGGACGGTTTTGCGCTATCGGTCAATGAACAGGCCAATGTGCAACTGACCCATACCGATGACCAGCGGATCTACCTGACCCAGCGTTCTGTGCTTGAAGGCTCGCCGCCGTTGTCGGATCAGTGGAGGCTGTTCGAGAGCCGCGAGGATTTGCTCCAGCAAGCCAGCCATGCTCGTGCAGCCAGCATCATCGTGGCCATCGACAGCAACCTGCAGGTCGAAGAGTTGGCCCGTCAGATTCACGCCCTGCGCGAGCGCTGCGGCATCGCGCTGAAGATCATCGTACGCGAGATGGAGCCCTGTCTGCGTTATCGGGACGAGCGTCTGCTGGTGTCCTGCGGCGCCAACATCACCGTGCCCTATGGGACTACGCTGGCACACTTCTTCAGCATCATCGACAGTGCCCAGGGCCAGACCTGGCGCCGGAGCCGCACCACCGACTTCCAATCGCTATTCGAACGCCTGCGGCCGCCCGCCGAGCGCGGCCTGTTAGCGCCCCGGGAATTCATCAGCATGGTGGAGCGCGTCTACGGCGGCGCCTCTGGCGAAATCAGCCATCAACTGCTCAAACTGATACCGCGCGGTGGCCTGGAAATCGAGCAGTACTTGAATCAAATCGGCTTGCGTCGTTTCGGTGACGTCGCCTGCGTGGTCAACGGTGCCTTTTATCTGTTCCTGTTTGCCTGTCGTGCGGACGGGCTGGAACCCGCATTGGGGAATATCTGCCGGCTGGCCTGGCGCGATCTGTTCAGCGACTTCGAGATTCTCCAAGGCGTTGAAGCGTTGCCGCGCGAGGACTTTCTCGCGGTAGCCTCGCTACCGCCCACGTTCTTTCTGGCAGAAGAGCGCACGGCCGGTAGCTCCGCCGAAGCCGCTGGGCGTGGCGCCTATTCGCCTCAACGCACCACGCTACCCATTACGGATCACTGTTCATGAGTTATTCCGAGCTGATCCAGGTGATCGGCCTCAGCAGCCTGCTGACCCTGGCACTGATCGTCGTACTGATCAGGTTTGGTCGGCATTTTCTGGCGTTCGTGCGGGGCCTCTTGCCCCCGCGTTACCTTAAGTCTCGTGGCGTGCGTCGTCGCGCCCCTGCCCAGAGCGAACCCCATGAGCCGGTATGAAGTCATTAAGCCGGCGTCAGTGCGCGTCTGGCCGGGCCTGGGTCCCTGGAATCTGTATTTCATCCTCAAGTTCGTACTGCTGTGGGCTGGCTACCTGAACCTGCAGGTATTGCCCAACCTGGTGTTCGCTGCGGCATTGCTGGTGCCGTTGCCGCATCGTTATTTGCGCATCCTGCGCACGGTCATTGCGATCCCCGTGGGCGTTGCGCTGTTTTACCAGGACACCTGGCTGCCCCCCTTCAGCCGCCTACTGGCCGAGCCTGGTGTGCTGGATTTCAGCGGCGCGTACGTGGTCGAGCTGGCGGGTCGTTTCATCGACTGGAATCTGTGCGCGCTGCTGGCTGTGCTGGTGGTGGTCTATGCCTTCGTCCGCCACTGGCTGCGCCTGACCACCTTGAGCGTGCTGGGTTTGGCCTGGCTGGGCAGCGCCAATGTGCTGGCCTTGCACACCAGCAGCGAGCCGGTCGCGGCGCCGGCCAGTGGCGCCTCCATGGCCGCGGTGAGCACGGCCGCTCCGGACAGCGCGACACTGGAAGCCTACCTGCAGAAGTTCTATAGCACCGAGGCCGGGCGTCAGGTGGAGTTCAAGCTTGCGACTTCTGCCGTGCAGCCTTTTGATCTGTTGCTGATCAATATCTGTTCCATGGCCTGGGATGACCTGGAAGACGTGGGCCTGCGCGATAACACGCTGTTCCAGCAGATGGACGTGATTTTCGACAGCTTCAACTCGGCCACTTCCTACAGCGGCCCGGCAGCCATCCGCCTGTTGCGCGCCAGTTGTGGGCAGGTTCCGCACAGCCAGCTCTACGGCACCGCCCCGGAGCAGTGCATGTTGATGGACGATTTGAGCAAGCTGGGCTTTTCCAACGAAGTGATGCTCAACCACACCGGGCAGTTCGAAGGCTTCCTTGACGAAGTCCGCGCCCAGGGTTCGTTGCCGGCCCCGTCCGTCAGTACCAGCAAATTGCCGCGTGCACTGGTGGGCTTCGACGGTTCGCCGATCCTGCGCGATGCCCAGGTATTGGACACCTGGTGGAAGCACCGCGAAGCAGAAAAGAGCGATCGCGTGGCGCTGTTCTACAACACCACCACGCTGCATGACGGCAACCGGGCGTTGACCGCCGATGGCGGCACCAAGAGCAGTGATTACAAACCGCGTGCCCAGGGGCTGATCGACGACCTCAATGGTTTCATTAAACAGCTGGAGCTCAGTGGCCGTCGGGTGGTGGTGGTGATTGTGCCGGAGCATGGCGCGGCGCTGCATGGCGACCGCATGCAGATAGCCGGCATGCGCGAGATACCGAGCCAGTCCATCACCCACGTGCCGGTCGGCATCAAGCTGGTGGGCATGGGGCGCAACCCCAATGCCGCGCCACGGCACATCACCGAGCCGAGCAGTTTCCTGGCCCTGTCGGAAATCATCAGTCGCCTGTACAGCGCCCAACCCCAGGCGGATGGCCAGGGTCCCAGCTGGTCGGCCCTGCTGAGCAACTTGCCGCAGACGGCGGCAGTCTCCGAAAACGCAGGCACTGTGGTCGTTGACTACGCCGGAAAACCTTACATACGGATCAAGGAGAAAGCAGGATGGCTGCCTTACCCACAGCGCTTCAAGTGAAGGCCAGGGTGCAGTCGCGTGCGGACCGTGCCGATGACATCGCCCGCCTGAAACTGGAGCTTGAGCTGCCCGAACTGGACTACGTGGACATCTCTGCGCAGATCGAATTGCAAAAAGCCCTGCATCGCTGGCCGCTGCTGGCGGAGATGGAGCGCCTGCAACCGACGGTCCTGCCGATGGTGCATGAATCCGATCTGGAGAAGCTGTCGTGACCGCGCTTAGTCTGCGTGGTCTGCGCGGCGGCGTCGGTACCAGTTCGCTGCTGGCGGCCACGGGTCATGCATTGCATAGTCTTGGCGAGCGCGTGCTGCTGATCGACATGTGCCCGGAGAACCTGCTTCGCCTGCACTTCGGCGTCAGCGTCAGCGAATCCGGTGGCTGGGCGCGCGCCATGATCGACGGTGTGGGCTGGAACACCCAGGCCTGGACCGTGGAGCCGGGATTGAACGTGTTGCCTTATGGCCGCCTGAAACTGGAAGAGCAGGATCAAATCGAGCAACACCTGCTCAACGAGCCGAAGCTGTGGCGCCGCCGACAGGCCAGCCTTGCCGAACACTTTGACTGGATCCTGTTCGATGTGCCCTTGCGATTGCCCGGTCATGCTCGTGTCGGACCCTGTGCGTTGCGTCTGCGGATTGTCGAGGCGGATGCCGCCTGCCATGTGCTGTTGCAGCAGGAAGAAGCCCCCAGCGAGCATCTGCTGATCAACCGCTTCGACCCGGTCAGCCAATTGCAGCGCGACCTGCTACTGATCTGGCGCAAACAATATGGTGCTCGCCTGTTGCCACTCAGCGTGCATCAGGATGAAGCCATGCGCGAAGCCTTGGCGTTCAAGAAACCGGTGGGCGCTTATGCCGAAGCCAGCCTGGCCGCCCAGGACGTGTTGAGCCTGGCCATCTGGTGCCTGACCCGACGCCCGGAGGCGGCATGATCGCCCGCGTTTTCCCTTATGCTCACCTGCGTCGGCGCTATGACTGTGCGCCGCCAGTTGCGCTGCTGCTGGCGACAATGAGCGCCCTGGCGTGGCTGCTGTTGCGCCTGGAGTCACCGAGCTGGCGCGCTGTGCTCGATCAGCCCAAGCGCTGGTATCCGCAACTGACCAACAAGGCACCGAGCCTGGGCGACCCGCTGCGCTATGCGGTGCAAAGCCTCTGGCTGCTGCTGGTTCGCCCGGCCGGGCCGCAGGAGTGGAGGTTTGTGACCCCGGCCTGGCTCAAGGCCGTCGGGGCGCTGTACCTGCGGCTGTGGGCCCGGATCGGCAAGGCGCTGGAAGAATTGCCCGTGCGCGCCGAGGCCAGCCAGCAGATTCGCCAGAGCAGCCATTGGTGGAAGGGGCTGGACCGTCGCAACCAACGATTGGTCAACCTGGCTGTCGGTGTCGTCGTTTTCATTTTTACATTGTTGTGCATCACCGAGCCCTTCGGCTACGTCGCCCAACTGGTGTTCGTTTTGCTGCTGTGGGGGCTGGCCATGCTGGTGCGGCGGGTTCCGGGACGCTTTCCGACGTTGCTGATGGTGGTGTTGTCGACCATCGTCTCGTGCCGTTACCTGTGGTGGCGCTACACCTCGACCCTGAACTGGAACCAACCCCTGGACCTGGCTTGCGGGATGATCCTGCTGGTGGCCGAAACGTATTCCTGGGTGGTGCTGATCCTGGGGTACATCCAGACTTGCTGGCCCTTGGGACGCAAACCGGCGCCGCTGCCGCGCGACACGCGCCTGTGGCCCAGCGTCGACCTGTTGATCCCGACCTACAACGAAGACCTGTCAATCGTACGGGGTACCGTGTACGCGGCCATGGGCATCGATTGGCCAGCCGACAAGCTGAACATCTACATTCTCGACGACGGCAGACGCGAGAGTTTTCGCCAGTTCGCCGCTGAAGTCGGAGTGGGCTACATCACTCGCAGCGACAATCGTCACGCCAAGGCCGGTAACCTCAACCACGCGCTGAAGCAGCTGAACAGCGAACTGGTCGCCATTTTCGACTGTGACCACATACCTGTGCGCTCATTTCTGCAGATGACCACCGGGGGCTTTTTGCGTGACCCGAAACTGGCGCTGGTGCAGACTCCGCACCATTTTCTGTCACCGGACCCCTTTGAGCGCAACCTCAATGTGTTCCGCGAGCACCCCAACGAAGGCGAGCTGTTCTACGGGTTGATTCAGGACGGCAACGACATGTGGAACGCGGCGTTTTTCTGCGGCTCATGCGCGGTGCTGCGGCGCACCGCGCTGGACGCGATCGGCGGCTTTGCCGTCGAGACCGTTACCGAAGACGCCCACACGGCGCTACGCCTGCACCGTAACGGTTGGAACTCGGCCTATATCAAGGTGCCGCAAGCGGCCGGCCTGGCAACCGAGAGCCTGTCAGCGCACATCGGCCAGCGCATTCGCTGGGCCCGTGGCATGGCGCAGATATTCCGTACCGACAACCCCTTGCTGGGAAAAGGCCTGACCCTCTTCCAGCGCATCTGCTACGCCAACGCGATGATGCACTTTTTGGCCGGCCTGCCGCGCCTGGTGTTTCTGCTGGCGCCACTGGCGTTTTTGTTCCTGCATGCCTACATCATCTACGCCCCGGCGCTGATGATCCTGCTGTACGTGCTGCCGCACATGATCCATGCAAGCCTCACCAACTCGCGGATGCAGGGCGCCTATCGTCGGACGTTCTGGGGCGAGGTGTACGAGACCGTGCTGGCCTGGTACATCGCGCGTCCCACCACCGTGGCACTGTTCAACCCCAGAAAGGGCAAGTTCAACGTCACCGCCAAGGGCGGCCTGATGGAGAACAACCAGTTTGACTGGAAAATCGCCCAGCCGTACTTGCTACTGTCGTTGCTGAACATTGCCGGCCTGGGTTTTGCCATTTGGCGTCTGATCTGCGGACCCAACGACGAGATCGTTACCGTTGTGGTGAGCATTCTCTGGGTGGTCTACAACCTGCTGATCATCGGGGGCGCCATGGCGGTCGCCGCTGAAGCTCGCCAGGTTCGCCAGACCCATCGTGTAAACGTCAAGTTACCCGCTGCAGTGCGCCTTGAAAGTGGTCACTCATACCCAGGCATGTTGCAGGACTATTCCGACGGTGGCGCAGGCATCCAGCTCGACACCTCGCTGTCGCTAGCGGTGGGCGGGAGCATCTCCCTGATGATGCAGCGCGGCACTCGTGAATTCCTGTTCCCGGGCTACATCTGCCGCAGCCACAAGAACTTCATCGGCATCAGCTTCACCGGCCTCAATGCACAACAGAAAATCGACTTTGTGCAGTGCACGTTCGCCCGCGCCGACGCCTGGCTCAACTGGGGCGAGAATTTCACCGCGGATCGCCCGCTGCACAGCCTTTTAGACATCGTCAAACTGGGCGGCACCGGTTACTACCGCCTCTACGAATACCTGCCTGCCTGGATCCGCCGCATCGCCGGCCCGCCTTTGCGAATGTTGCGCTGGCTGGCCAGTTTCCTGCCACGCATGCCGGCAGTTGCCCCAACTCCCAATTCTCGATCAGTGAGCGCACCATGAGCCGCTACTTCAGCAAATCCATTGTTGCCGGTCTGGTGCTCCTGGCCGCCGGTTGCGCCCAGGCCGCCACCGCACTTGCGCCTGTCGCGCCGGCCGCGGTCAGCAACGTACCGAGCTGGAGCACTGCGTACACCTTCGAACAGCTGGGCCGTCCCGCCGACAGCCTGTTGCTGGGCATCCACAATAGCGACCAGATCGAATTCAGTCTGCGCCGCGATCGCATCGCCAGCGACGCGAAACTGCAGCTGGAGTACACGCCGTCGCCTTCGCTGCTGCCACAGATCTCGCATTTACGCGTGTATCTCAACGACGTGCTGATGAGCGTTGTGCCGATCGAGAAGGACCAATTGGGCAAGAGGGTCAACCAATCGGTAGCCCTGGACCCGCGTCTGATTTCGGACTTCAACCGCGTACGCCTGGAGTTCGTCGGCCACTACAGCGATGTCTGCGAAGATCCGGCCAACAGCACGCTATGGATGAACGTGGGGCGCAGCAGCCAGATCCAGTTGCAGGAGCAGGCACTGACGCTCAAGAACGACCTGGCCTATTTCCCGATGCCTTTCTTCGACATCCGAGGTCAGGACAAGCCGGTCCTCAATTTGGTCTTCGCCGATGCGCCGACCCTGGGCGAGCAGCGTGCAGCCGGTATCCTGGCGTCCTATTTCGGCAGCCAGGCCGCTTGGCGTGGTGCGCAGTTCCCCGTTCTGTTCAACCAGCTTCCGTCCGCTGATGAACACCATCGCACCAAGTCGGCCATTGTTTTCGCCACCAACGATCATCGCCCATCCTTCCTGGCTGACACAAACAGGTTCCCGGTGGTGGATGCGCCCGTTGTACAGATGATCGACAACCCGCAGGATCCCTACAGCAAGGTATTGCTGGTGTTGGGGCGCAACGACGAAGACCTGGCGGTGGCTGCCCGCGCCCTGGCCTTGGGCGCAGGCGCGTTTCGTGGCTCGAACGTGACCGTCAACAAGGTCGAGCAGCTCAAGCCTCGAGTGCCTTATGACGCGCCGAACTGGATGCGCACGGACCGCTCGGTACGCTTCGCCGAGTTGATCAAGTACCCCGAGCAGCTTCAGGCCAATGGTCTGCAGCCACGGCCGATCACGGTGGACGTGAACCTGCCGCCTGACCTGTTCGTCTGGCGTAACCAAGGGATTCCGCTGCAAACCAAGTTCCGTTATACGCCACCGTCGGTCAACGACGAGTCGCGCTTGACCATCAGCCTGAACAACCAGTTCATCACCAGCCTGCCGCTGCTAAGCAAGACCGACAGTCGTCTGGAGGAGTTGCGCCTGGCAGTGTTGTCCAACGAGTCGGCTAACCTCAGCGACAAGCTGCTGGTGCCAGCGCTGAAGATTGGCGACCGTAACACCCTGCGTTTTGACTTCAACTTCGCCAGTACCTATAGCAGTGCCCAGCGCGACCGTTGCCAGACATCGCTGCCGGTGAATAACCAGGCCGTGATCGATGAAGAGTCGACCATTGACCTGTCCGGCTACTATCACTACATCGCCATGCCCGACCTGCGCGCCTTTGCCCGAGGCGGTTTTCCATACAGCCGGATGGCTGACCTGTCGGAAACCCTGGTGATGGTCCCAGCCCACAGCCGACCTGTGCAACTGAGCACTCTGTTCGAGACCATTGCTGGAATCTCTGCGCGTTCAGGCCTGCCAGCGTTTGGCCTGCGGCTGTCGGACAATTGGGACGACGCGAAGGCAGATGTCGATCTGCTGGTATTCGGCGCCATGGCGCCGGGCGTGGGCGATGGTGCCGATGCCAATCTGGTGCTGGACAAGACGCGTGCCTGGCTACTCAAACCGTCCAATGAGCAGAACGGAAAGTCGGCCCGCGTCGGCCAGTTCAGCGATGAACGCGACCTGGGTGCCAACCGTGTCGACGTCAGCGCCCAGGCACCGATCGCCGCCATCGTCGGCTTGCAGTCGCCGTATCACCCACAGCGCAGCATTGTGGCCTTGCTGGCGAGCGATGACGCCGATTACCAACTGCTGCGCGACACTTTGGGTGACACTGGAAAATTAGACGCCGTGACCGGTTCCGTGGCGCTGATCCGCAGCAGTGGCGTAGACAGCAGTTGGGTGGGGCAGCAGTACTTCGTCGGCCATCTTCCGTGGTGGCTGTTGCTTTGGTACCAATTGTCCGAGCACCCGATCCTGTTGGCGGCCATGGCCACCATCAGTGTGCTGCTGACGGCCTTCCTGCTGTGGCGTGCACTACGCTGGGCGGCCCGTCGTCGCCTGGCTGGTCAGGAGTAGTCGGGTGAAAGCCTTCCTTGCGCGGGCTTTGGCCGTGATCATCGTCGCGCCTGGCTTTGCCGGTGCCGCGGAATGCGCCTGGCCGGCCTGGCAGAATTATCGCCAGGCCATGCTCAGCGCGGACGGAAGGGTCATTGACCACTCCTCGGAGCAGTTGATCTCCACGTCTGAAGGACAGAGCTACGGGCTGTTTTTCGCCCTGCTGGGCAATGACCGTAAAAGCTTCGCCAAGGTGCTGCGCTGGACCCAGGACAACCTGGCTGGCGGAGACCTTAACCGGCAACTTCCGGCGTGGCAGTGGGGCCGCGACAAAGTTGGCCGCTGGCAGGTACTTGATAGCAACAATGCCACCGACGCCGATTTGTGGATCGCCTATAGCCTGCTGGAAGCCGGGCGTCTGTGGCATCAACCGACTTACCTGGCATTGGGCCGTAACCTGCTTTGGCGCAGTGCTGCGCAAAGCCTGCGCACGCTACCGGGTCTGGGTCTGATGCTGTTGCCCGGCAACGTCGGGTTCGACAATGCCGAGGGTTGGCGTCTGAATGCCAGCTATCTGCCGCCGCAATTGCTGGCACGCTTCGCCCAGGAAGCACCGATCTGGGCGGAACTGGCCAGTAACACCGAGCGTCTGCTGATCGAAAGTTCGCCCAAGGGCCTGGCATCCGACTGGCAACTCTGGAAAGCCGCTCAGGGTTGGGCCGTAGACAGTCAGAAGGGCGGTGTTGGAAGCTATGACGCCATTCGCGTCTACCTCTGGCTGGGCATGCTGGCCAAGGATGCTCCCGGGCGCGCCGGGTTGATCGAGCACTTCAAACCCATGCTGGACCTGACTGCGCGGCTGGGTCATGTGCCGGAAAAAGTCGACATCACCACCGGCCTCGACAATGGCACCGCCCCGGTCGGCTTCAGTGCCGCATTGCTGCCGTTGCTGGCCGCCAGCCCGGACAATGCGGGCGCCCTCAAGGCTGAGCGCCAACGCCTGCAACAACAGCCGCCCTTGGCGGATGCCTATTACAACCAGTCGCTGACGCTGTTCGGGCAGGGCTGGGACCAACAACGTTATCGCTTCGATAAAAACGGGAACCTCGTGCCAAACTGGACTGCCGCATGCACAAAATGACCGGTTTTGGGCTGCTGTTGAGCAGCGTTTATGGGGTCGCCCTGGGTCAGCCTCTCAGTCCTCCCGACCAGCAGCAATGGCTGCTGGAGCAAGTCCGCATTGGTGAGGCTCTGTACCGCGAAGACCTGGTGCATGACTCGTTGGCTCGTCTGGAGCTGATCGCCCCGGACAATCCGCTGGTGAAAGTCGTTGAAGTCCGCCAGGCACTGCTGCAAAAGAACCAGCCGGAAGCCGAACGCCTGGTCGCCCAACTGCGCCAGCAGGCGCCAGGCACTGCGGCCCTGCGTCAGGCCGAGAGCTTGCTGAAAATGCACGGCACCGATGGTCAGAGGGCCCTGCAGGAGGCGCGCCTGCTGGCCGTCGCCGGCCGTTCCGAAGACGCGGTCAAAGCCTATCGGCAATTGTTCGGCGATGACATGCCGGACTTTGCCACGGCTTTGGAGTATCTGAACGTGCGTAGCGGCATCAAGGCCGAGCGCCCGGTCGTGATAGAGCAGTTGCGTGAGTTGGACCGGCAGTATCCCGGCAATGCCTCGCTGCGCCAGACCTTGGTCGGCCTGTTGTTTGCCGAAAAACGTGATCCCGAGGCGCTGGACGTCCTGCATCAATTGGCTGGCGATCCGAACGCCAGCAACAATGCTGCCGAACGCGAATACAATTATTGGCTCAAGCAACCGGTAGGGCCCGAAACCGCGCAGGGCTGGCGGACCTTTCTGAAGTTCTATCCCTACGCCAGCCTGCACGCGGACGCGACCCGACAGTTGCAAGGGCAGGAGCAATACCTGGCTGATCCGGCCTGGCAAGCCGGAGTCAAAGGCAAGGCATTGCTCGAAGCCGGCGACAACGTCGGCGCTGAAGCCAGTTTGCGTCGGGCGATCAAGGGTTATCCGCAAGACTCCAGCCTGCTCGGTTCGCTGGGTATTTCGCTGATGCGCCAGAACAAGAACGAAGCGGCCTACAACACGTTCGTCCAGGCCTCGGCCATCGAGCAGGACACCTACTGGATGACCAAGTGGCAGGATCTCAAGGCTGCCAACTACCAGTGGATGCTGTTGCAAAAGGGTGATGAAGCCCTTGAGCGAAAGGATTATCCTGCCGCGAAAAAATGGTACCGGCAGGCGGACAAAGCCAGGCCGAACGATCCTGCGTCGCTGATCGGCCTGTCCTATGTTGCCCGTGGCGAATCCGATGACATCACCGCAGAAGCCCTGTTGGTGCGGGCGCGCAAGCTCGATCCGAGCAACGCAAGCGTGGTGCGTGCGATGGTCCGCCTGTATCAGTCGCAATCAGCGGAAAAGGCCGAACACTACCTCGACAGCCTGACGCCCAAGGAGCAGCAGGAGTTCCAAAGTGTGCGTCGGGGGCTGACGCTGGATCGCCTCAACGCGCAGGCCGATGACGCCACCCGACGCAGCGATTGGGCGCAGGTGACGGTCGCCTTGAGCAAGGCTCGAGTACTGGACCCGGACAATCCCTGGCTGGTGTACCGCTTGGCCAATGCCCAGCGCGAACTGGGCCTCAATGCCGAGGCCGATCAAAGCTTCCACTGGCTGTTACAACGTCAGGGCCAGAACACCGAGGCGCGCTATGCCCATGGGCTGTTTCTGGCCAATGCTGAACGTGACGGCGATGCCATGGGCAGTCTGCAACAGATCCCCCGTGCCGCCTGGAGCGACAACATGAACGAGCTGTGGGCACGTCTGCAGCGTCGCCAGTTGCTCGCGAAGGCCCGGACACTTCGCGACGGCGGCCATGAGGCTCAGGCCGAAGCGCTGCTGATGCGCGCGCCGACCACTGACGACTACCTGACCCTGGCCGACTGGGCCCAGCAGCGTGGCGACCTGGCGCAGGCCGAAAGCCGCTACCGCAAGGTGCTGGCCAGCGCGCCGAAAAATACCGAGGCCCAACTGGGCCTGAGCGAAGTGCTGATCGCCCGCGGTCAGCCGAACGCCGCCAAGGCCAGCCTTATGGCAGTGACGGCGCCAGTGCCGGCCGATGCGTCGTTCCAGCGCCGCTTGGCCAATGCCTGGGCGTCGCTGGGCGACAAGACGCGTGCGAACGCGCTGTTCGCGCAGTTGCTCAAGACCCCGCAAAGTGATCCGCTGGTCTATCGGGATGCGGCACGTCTGCTGTCTCGAGAAGAACCGCAGCGGGCTCTGGATGACTATGCGCGCAGCATGGCCGCGGCAAAGATGATCGAGCCGCAACAGGCCGAACCGCGTGACAACCGTGCCATGACCTTGGCCAGCCGTGCCAAGGACAGTGATGGCTGGTTGCAGCGCAGCATCCGCAGCGACGTCGACGAGCTGTACCAAAAGCAGAACCCGACGGTGAACCTGTACCATGACCTCGCCTGGCGTACCGACAACAGCTCATCGGGAGTCTCGGACCTGACCACCCAAACCACCATCCTGCGCATCGACGCGCCGGTGGCGCAAGGACAGGGTTTCGTTCAGGCCGAAGACATCAATCTGGATGTCAGCAGTTTTTCCAGCACCGACCAGTTCGGCTTGTGCGCGGTGGTGAAGGATGGCTGTGCCACCGCTTCGCAGAGCGTGCGTGGTACCCTGCTGGGCATGGGCTGGCACGATGATCGCTGGGCCTTCGACCTTGGCCATACGCCACAAGAATTCACGGTGTCGAACTGGGTGGGCGGTGTCACCTACAGCGGTGACTGGAGCAGCGTGGGCTATCGCCTCACGGCATCTCGGCGGCCCCTGACCAACTCACTGGTGTCGTATGCCGGTGCGGTCGACCCGGTCACCGGAACCAAGTGGGGCGGCGTTACGGCCAACGGTTTCACCCTGGGCCTGAGCCATGACGAAGGCGGCGCTGATGGCGTGTGGGCAAGCCTGAGCAGTCATTGGTTAATAGGCCAGAACGTTGAGAACAATCAGCGGCGCACAGCCATGGGCGGCTATTACTATCGCCTGGTGGAACGCGCCGACGAACGTCTGCGCACTGGCCTGACCCTGATGTACATGGGCTACGACAAGGACTTAAGCGAACTCACTCTCGGCGAGGGCGGATACTACAGCCCACAGCAGTACTACTCGGTCAGCGTGCCGGTGAACTATGCCTGGCGTAACGCTGACTGGTCGGCCTTGCTCGAAAGCTCGGTGGGCTGGTCGTTCGCGAAAATCGACGGTTCCGACCTCTACCCCAAAGACAACCGCGACGGCGAACTGCAAAACCTGCTGGCGCAATCGGGTCGGGACCTGGCGGACAGCCCGTCGCTGACCAAGAGTGGCAGTAGCAGCAACGGCATCAACTTCCGTGTTCAGGGCCTCGTGGAGCGTCGCCTATCCGACAACCTGGTACTGGGGACCGGTATCACCTGGCAACACAGCGAAGGCTACGCCCCGAGCCGCGCCTTGCTTTACTTGCGCTACACGTTTGACCCTTGGCAAGGCAACCTGCCGCTACCGGTGCAACCGATCTCGCCTTATGCGGATATGCGCTAGGTGGAAAAATAACGCTGAAGATTGATTTTTCGCTCTGCGACTTCGTCCAGGCCGGAGGTGGTTTCCCAGTTCGACGCTGCTCTGGTGCCGTGGCTACAATCGCGCCAGTGAGCGAAGCAGGGTGGTCTTGCCCATGCCGCGAGGGCCGCGCAGCAGCAGTCGTTCGCCGGGTGCCAAAGTCAGGGTCAGCTGTTTGAACAGCGGTAAACCGTGCTCGTTCAGCGGTGAAAAGTCATGCAGCCGCAGGCCGGCAGTACGACGGGTAACGGGGGCGACCGGGGCGAAACGGGTTCTTGACAGTGCTTGGCGCAGACTGAGTCATCGAATTCACTACCCTAAACAAGAGCACTGAATGAAAGGCATCCTCGAACACCTGCGTCGCTGGGCCAAAAATCTCAAGCGTCAAACCATGGTTCTCTGGTTTTGTTATCAGCATCCACAAACTCCCTGGCTGCCCAAGTGGATTTCAGTTTTTGTGGTGGCTTACGCACTGAGTCCAATCGATCTCATTCCAGACTTCATTCCCATAGTGGGCTATGTGGATGACGTAATCATTCTGCCTCTTGGCATTCTGCTCGCTATCCGATTGATGCCACCGCTTGTGCTTGAAGAGTGTCAGCTAAAGGCTAGCGAGTGGGAGGAAACGCACGTGAAGCGCCCAGTGAGTAAAGTGGCGGCGGTGCTCGTCGTTCTGATTTGGCTGGCAGCCCTGGCGGGAGTTTGGTTAGCCTACAAACATTAATAAGTAGCAGGGTCTTCATTGCTTGGCCGGTGTTTTTTGTAGAGCAAGACAGGCACATTGATAACAGTTGGTGTGAAAACCAGATCCGGCCGTGGACACCACGAGCGCGCGGTAGGGGAGTCCCTGAAGTGGGATCTGTTGCACAGAAATGCAAAAGCGACGCAGAAATGAAAAAGTCCAGGGAAGGTTCCCTGGGCTTTCGGAGTCGTCGATCACGTCTTTGTGGATCATGTCCATTCCTGTTTCGGGAGTAAAAGAAACTCCTTTAATTTCAAAGGGTCAGACGCTAGCTGCGAGTCTCGTTACTGTGTTGTCTGCATTGAAATAAGAGGCTTTGGCCTCTTTTTTCGTACCGGCAATTTCAGGGCTTTGCCGCAAGTATCTCCCCTTAATCCAACTCAAAGATTCCAAGCATGAACCTACGCAAAATAGCAGTGGGGCTGTCGGCCCTTGTTTTGTTCTCGACCGGTGCGGCAGAAGCTCGCAACCTGCTGGATTTCCTCAAACCGCCCAGCCAGCATGAGGAGCAAGGGCACCGTTCAGGCTCAATCAGCCAGAACGCGGCGATCGAGCTTTATTCAAGCCAACAGACGCAGGCATCGTTTGATGGGTGCGCAGACCTGTTCCCGTCAGCCAGGCCGATCAGCATGGCCAGTGTGCCGGCAACGATGAAGCCCTTGGCCCTGTGTTCCGACAACTTTGCGGTGCTGTACTCGCAAACCAGCAAGACTCCGTTGGTTGTGGTCGAGCGTCTCAATTCAGCTCTGCTTGAGGATGCCAAGGGGGAGGAACGAACCAATCAGTTCTATCCAGATCCACGCATTCCCAAGAGCGGGCGGGCAGAGTTGAGCGACTACCGTGGCCAACATCCGGCAGTGGATCGCGGCCATCAGTCCCCGGCGGCCGATGCACCGAGTCCACATGCAATGGCCCAGTCCTTTGCGCTTTCGAACATGGTGCCGCAAAACCCGACCAATAACCGGAAGATCTGGAGCAAGGTAGAGTCTGATGTCAGGAAGTTCGCGAAGCGCGCCGATGGCAATGTCTTTGTCTTTACCGGCCCGCTCTTTGACGCAGGCCATGCCACCATTGGCGACAACAAAGTCTGGGTACCTGACCGTCTGTTCAAACTGGTCTACGACGCTTCGTCCAAACGTGCCTGGGCCTATGTGCTACCCAACGCGGAAACACGCATTGAGAAGCCGGTGGACTATGAGACTTTCGTGAAGATCACGGGACTCAACCTGCTGGGCAATCTACCGGTCTCGGGTTCAGTGGTTCGATCCTGATCGACGAAAGTCCGCTTCCCTGACGAGAGTGTGGAAAACAGCCCGACTGTCGTAAAAACGACCTGTTTACGCTGAACGCGAACCCCTGTGACTTTTCTGTTGAACGACTGTTCAGCTTCGTCTATGTTCGTTCCACCTTCTCCCCCGGCTGGTTGCGGGCTTGCGTTTCTTCTATTCGAACGAGGCACTGGCATGCGGTTTTCACCCTTTGTTGAGCGGATCTCAGGCCAAGGCGTTGCAGCCTGGGATATTCACAATGCGGCGTATGAAGCCCAGTGCCGGGGCGAGGATGTGATCATCCTCAGCATCGGCGACCCGGATTTCCCTACTCCAGATTTCATCACCGATGCCGCCATTCACGCGCTGCGTGAGGGCGACACTCACTACACCGAAATCGCCGGTCGCCTGGCCTTGCGCGAAGCCATCGCCGCCCGGTACAGCCAGCTGTTCGACCGTGAGCTGCAAGCGTCAAACGTCATCAATGTGGCGGGGGCGCAGAACGCGCTGTTCATCGCCTCGATGTGCCTGCTCACTGCCGGCGACGAAGTGATTGCCCTGGACCCGATGTACGTGACCTACGAGGCGACGCTCAAGGCCTCCGGTGCGACGCTGGTGCGCGTGCCCTGCGCGGCGGATTCGGGTTTCAGGCTCGATGCCGCCGTGCTGGCCAAGGCCATCACCCCGCGCACCCGAGCGATTTTCCTCTCCAATCCGAACAACCCCACTGGGGTGGTGCTCAACCGCGAAGAGCTGCAAGCCATCGCCGACCTCGCCATTACCCATGATTTGTGGGTCGTGGTGGACGAGGTCTATGAGAGCCTGGCGTTCGAACGCGAGCACCTCAGCCTGGCGGCCTTGCCGGGCATGGCCGAGCGTTGCGTGGTGATCGGCAGCCTGTCGAAATCCCATGCCATGACCGGCTGGCGGATCGGCTGGATCGTCGCCGATGAGTCCCTGGTGGCGCATGCTGAAACCCTGATGCTGAGCATGCTCTACGGCTTGCCGGGATTTGTCATGGAGGCCGCGCTGAAGGCAGTGCAAGCCCATGAGGACGTGACCCACGGCATGCGCGAAATCTATCGCCGTCGTCGCGATCTGGTGGTGGCGAGCCTGTCTGATTGCCCGGGGATTTCAGTGCTCAAGCCCGATGCCGGCATGTTCGTGCTGGTGGACGTGCGCGGCACTGGCCTGAGCTCTCTGGAATTCGCCTGGCGTCTGTTGCGCGAGGCGGGTGTATCGGTCCTGGATGCAGCCGCCTTCGGCGAGCCGGCGCAAGGCTTCGTGCGGCTCTCGTTCACGCTGGGTGAAGAACGACTGGCCCAGGCCTGCCAGCGTATTCGCGATTTTGTCCTGGTGTTGAAGGGCGAAGCGCCGAGGCCGGCGATCACCCGCGTGACCAGCGAAGCGGCCATTGAGACAGTCGCGGCCAAGACCATGATTGAAGTCGATGGCCTGCATAAACGCTTCGGCAACATCGAGGTCCTCAAAGGCGTTTCCCTGACAGCCCGCGAAGGCGATGTGATCTCGCTGATTGGCGCCAGCGGCTCGGGTAAAAGTACCTTGCTGCGCTGCATCAACATGCTCGAAGTGCCGGACCAGGGGCGCATTCTGGTGGACGGCGAAAGCATTCATCTGAACCACTCGCGTCCGGGCGCGCCGCTGGTGTCCGACGCCAAACAGCTGGTACGGATCCGTTCGAGCCTGGGCATGGTATTCCAGAATTTCAACCTCTGGCCCCATCGCACGGTGCTGGAAAACCTCATCGAAGCGCCGACTCAGGTCCTGCGTGAAAGCCGTGCGGAGGCCATTGAACGGGCCGAAGCCTTGCTTGAACGCGTTGGGCTTTCAGCCAAGCGCAACGAGTACCCGGCGTTTCTCTCCGGGGGACAGCAACAACGGGTGGCCATCGCCCGGGCCCTGGCCATGCGGCCCAAGGTCATGCTGTTCGATGAACCCACCTCGGCACTCGACCCGGAACTGGTCGGAGAAGTGCTGCGGGTGATCCGCTCTCTCGCCGAAGAAGGCCGGACCATGATCCTGGTGACTCATGAGATGGCTTTTGCACGTGATGTCTCTTCCAAAGTCGCCTACTTGCATCAAGGGTTGATCGAGGAAACCGGTTCGCCGGACGAAGTGTTCGTACACCCACGTAGCGAGCGTTGCCGGCAGTTCGTCAACGCTCATCAGACTCGCTAATAACATAAAAAAAACGGGGAACAATCATGGGAAATCGACGTTTGGCAAACTGGTTAACCGGCTTGGCCTGCGTAATGCTGGCCGGCATGAGCGCGGCCCAGGCCCAGCCGATCAGGTTCGCGGTCGCAGCAGAACCCTATCCGCCGTACACCGAGAAGCAGGCCAACGGTGAATGGAAAGGCTTTGAAGTCGACCTGATCCACAAGCTGTGCAGCGAAATGAAAGCCGAGTGCGAGATCAAGGAAGTGGCGTGGGACGGGATCATCCCGTCTCTGCTTGCGAAGAAGATCGACGTGATTTTCTCCTCCATGTCCGTGACCGAAGAGCGCGAAAAACAGATCGCGTTCAGCAAGGCCTACTACGATTCGGCAATCGCGGTTGTCGGGCCCAAGGGCACTGCGGTGAACAAGTATCCGGATGATCTCAAGGGCAAGATCATCGCTGTGCAGAACTCGACGGTGAGCGCCAGCTACCTGAAGGCTTACTACGAGAAAATTGCTGAAGTGAAGTATTACGACACCCAGGACTCGGCCAACGCCGACCTGATTGCCGGTCGTGTCGACCTGATGATGGCGGATGGCACGGCCATGGCGGCATTCGTCAAGACGCCCGATGCCAAGGACCTGGCCTACCTGGGCACGGTGCCTTATGACCCGATCTTCGGCAAAGGCGTGGGCGCCGGTCTGCGCAAGGATGACACTGCGCTCAAGGCCAATCTCGACAAGGCGATCCAGAAGTTGCTGGCAAGCAAGGACTATGACGACCTCTCCCAGAGCTACTTCGGGACCAGCGTGAAACCCGCGTTCTGACCTGAACACAGATCCTGTGGGAGCGAGCCTGCTCGCGATGACGGCAGCACATTCGATATCAATGTTTGCTGACCCACCGCTATCGCGAGCAGGCTCGCTCCCACAAGGTCCAGCGGTGCCCTCACGCCTGCTAACCGGAGAGTGAAATGCCAGCAATGTTCGAGTTGATCGATTTCAGCGAACAAGGATGGGGCGGTGCGCTGTTGAAGGGGCTCTGGATGACCCTGCAGATATCGGCCGGGGCCTTTGTGGTCGGGCTGTTCATCGGACTGGTGGTGGCCTGCCTCAAGTTGAACGCCCCCAAACCGATCGCGGCGCTGATGCGCGGCTACACCACGTTGTTCCGGGCGGTTCCGGAACTGTTGCTGATCCTGTTGCTGTACTACGTCGGCTCCATGCTCCTCAATTCGCTGATGGCCCGGATGGGTTACGGCGCGATGGATGTCAGCGGCCCTCTGGCGGCGATCCTGGTACTGGGACTGGTGCAGGGCGCCTACGCCTCGGAGATTTTTCGGGCGGCGATCCAGGCGATTCCCTTTGGCCAGATCGAGGCGGCGAGGGCGTTCGGCCAGAGCGGGTTCGGGCTGTTCCGGCGGGTAACGCTGCCGATCATGGCGCCCTATGCGATGGCCGGGATGGCCAACCTGTGGATCAACCTGATCAAGGACAGTGCATTGATCAGCGTGGTTGGCACTAACGAGCTGTTGTACACCGCCAAGCAAGGGGCGGGTTCGACGCGTCACTACCTGTTGTTCTACCTCACGGCCGCGGCGATGTATTACGCGGTGACATTGGTGTCCAACTATCTGTCGGGACGGCTTGAGCGACGTACTCGTCGCTGGATGCCCTTGGCTGAGTGAATGAAATGATTCCAGCGTGGATAGTTGAATACGCGGCGCTGTTGGGCCGAGGGCTGCAAACGAGCATCACCCTTCTGTTGATTGCCAGTGCATTCGGTTTAGTGCTCGCGGTGCTGGTGGCGCTGGCCCGGATCTCGAAGAACAAAGTCATCGCCAAGGCCAGCCTGTTCTACACCAGCGTGTTTCGCGGTACACCGTTGCTGATCCAGATCTACATCTTCTACTACGGGCTGGGCAGCCTGTTTGCGCAGTTTCCGCTGATTCGTGGCAGTTTTCTCTGGCCTTATCTGCGTGACGGCTATTGGTACATCGTATTCGCCCTGGTGCTGTCGGTGGGCGCCTATGTGGGCGAAGTGATTCGCGGCGGCCTGCTGGCGGTGCCAAAGGGGGAAATGGAAGCCGCCTCGGCCTTTGGCATGACCCCGCGCCAGTCCCTGCTGCGGGTGCGCCTGCCCCGGGCCATGCGGTTGCTGTTGCCGACATTGGCCGGGGAGACCGTAATGTTGCTGAAGTCCACGGCACTGGCCTCGACCATCGCGGTGATCGACTTGCTGGGCGCCGCCAACGTGGTCCGTGCCCAGACCCTGCAAGTCTATCAACCGTTGCTGCTGGTGGCCGGGGTGTATGTCTGCCTGACGTTCCTGATCGAGGCGCTGTTCGCCTTTGCCGAGCGGCGCGGGACGCCGCTGCGCAGGTCGGTGTAATGAGCGCGCCACGGGTTGACCGGTCGTTACAGGGCATTGGCCTGTGCACCTTGGGTTACGCGTTCCTGTCTTTGCAGGATGCGGGCATCAAGTGGCTGGTGGCCGACTATTCGGTGATCAGCATTCTGTTCTGGCGCGGCCTCGTGGTAGTGCTCGCCTGTCTGCTGGCAGGGCGCCTGCGGCTGGTTCAGCGGGCCTGGCGCTCGCCGAGCCGGCGCTTGCTGGTGGTGCGCGGGCTGCTGTCGATTGTTGCCTGGCTGCTGTATTACACGGCTGCCCGGGACCTGACGCTGGCAGAGATGACCACGCTGTATTTTTCAGCGCCGATCATGGTCACGGTGCTGGCGGTAGTAATCCTCAAGGAGCGTGCCAGCGGCTGGCAGTGGTTCACCCTGATCATCGGCTTTGTCGGCGTGATCATTGCCTGTCGCCCCAGCAACATGGCCGACCCATTGCCGATCATTCTGACGCTGTTGGCGGCGATGTGCTGGGCGTTCACCTACATCCAGTTGCGGCAGGTGGATGACCAGACTTCAGTGTTGGAACAGATGCTGATCACCAATGTGGTGTTTGTCATTTGCATGATGCTGGCGTTGCCCTGGACCCACACCCCATCGCCGACCTTGGCCTGGCTGGGGATGCTTGGCGCCGGGCTGGTGGGCGGTATCGGGCAGTTTCTGCTGTTCGCCAGTTTTCAGCGGGCCACGGCGATCTTGCTGGCACCGTTCGAATACACCGGGTTGATCTGGGCATTCGCGCTGTCGAACCTGGTCTGGGGCACGCTGATGGATGTGTCGCTGATGATCGGTGCCGGGTTGATCGCAGTCAGCGGCACCCTGGCGATGATCTTTGGCCGCCACCCGTCACAGGACGTCGTTGGCGCTGAATGCTCCGTGACGCAACCCCTTTATCCAGCAACGACAGATAGGGAGGCCGTTGGCGGGGCTGAAGGTCTCGGGGTTCAGGCACCCTTCGATCCAGAGTCCGTCGAACATCGGGATCAATGGTCATGAGGGGAGGGCAAGTGCATGGCGCAGGATGTTTCGTTCAATGTCAGGAACAATAACGGCGACCCGGTGCTGGTCGGCGCCTGGCGTTTCGAGGGTGATGGCAGCGGGCCGAAGGTGCACTTGCAGGCGGGGGTACATGCCGATGAAATCGCCGGGATGCTGGTCCTGCATGTGCTGATGCAGCGGCTTCAGGTCGCCGAGGCCGAGGGTCGCCTCAAGGGCCGCGTGACGGTGGTGCCGCAGGCCAATCCCCTGGGCATCGGGCAGTTTCGCCAAGGGCGAATTCTCGGTCGGTTTCACGACGCCACCGGCCATAACTTCAACCGTTCGTTCGACCAGTCGACCGCAATGGCTCGACCTTCGACCAATGTCCAGGAATGGCAAAAAAGCCTGGTACAACTGGCGGCCACGGCAGATTTAATGCTCGACCTGCACACGGATGACGAGGCAATACCGTACCTCTACGTTCACCGCAGTTTCTGGCCACGTGGCCGCGAACTGGCGGCGGCGATGCAGATGGATGTGGCGATCATCTGGGATGACGGTGGCGATGGCTCCTTCGAGGAAACCATCATTGCGCCCTGGCTGCGCGATGGCGTCACCGATCAGCGCATGGCCGCGACCCTGGAATTGCGCGGGCAGGGCGATGTCAGCGATCGGCTTGCCGAGCAGGATGCTGCGGGCCTATACGCCTGGCTTTGCGCGTGTGGGGTCATCGATGAGGCGCTGTCGCCAGGCGATTGGCCCGTTGAGGCAATGGAAATGAGCCATATGGAGACCATTCTCGCCCCACAGTCCGGGGTACTGATCTTTGAAAAAGCGCTCGGCGATTTTGTCGAAGAAGGGCAGCGGTTCGCGCGGATTCTGGGGCGGCCGGGTGATCGGTCTTCCGAAGTGGTGCTGTTTGCCGAGCAGGCGGGGCGAATGGTGACCCGCTATCGGGATCGCCTTGTGCCTCAGGGCATGGTGGTGGCGAAATTCACCGGAACCCGGGTGTCGCGCAACTGGAGCGGCGGATTGTTGGACCCGAACTAGCACTGGCCAAGGAGCCGATGGCCCTCGAACCGATTGGCGCGGGCATGCGCCGGGATGAGCCAGCCTTTCTGGCCAAGGTAAATTCGTCGCTGATGGCGATGGAAACTTCGACTTCAGCTCTGAGCGTTCAGAAACAGTGAGAACAGCTCGGACTGAGATTTAATGCCGAGTTTGCTATACATGTGCTTGCGGTGGACCTTCACAGTCTCGGCGGAAATCGCCAGCTTGCGCGCGATCTCCTTGTTTGAGCAGCCGCTGAGCATTAGCCGGCCGACTTCCAGTTCGCGGGCGGAGAGCGGGGTATCCAACTGCTGGTCAGTGGAGTCCAGCCAGCTCTGCCAGCTTGGCGTCGCCGACGCGTTCTGCTCCAGCACCTCCCGCTCGAATGCCATGCGCTGACGCATCAGGGCGGCAACCCAGGACTGGATGAGTGTGAGCAGGGCGATCTGCTCTGGACTGAAGAGGCCCTCACTTCCCAGCGACAGGCTGAGGGTGCGTTCCGTGTCGAGTTGGACGTTGATATGTACTTCGTCGGCAACAACATTGAGGCGGAAGTAGCGTTGGTAGTAGTCGGTGTGTTCGAAGCACTCCGGCGCCACATCGGCTAGCCACAACAAACCGTTCTGCGGTGCTTCTCGGTTGGCCAGGTAAAAGGGGTCAAGTAGATACAGGCCTTTGAGGTAATCCTGAAAGAGCGGGTCCGGCCCGCCATCCTTGCCAGGGCATTCTGCGAGCACCTGCGGCCGGCCATTGCTGAAAATCAGCACGACCCAACTGTCCACCGGTATGTATCTATCCAGCAGACGCACCAGGGCCAGCCAGAAATCAGGACGGTCAAGTGCCTCAATCAGCCTGCCAATCGCCTGGTGCCAGGCCATATCCTGCAATGTAATGCTCACGTTTCTACCCATACGGGGTTACCCCATCGATGTGATTACTTTCCATTTCATGGCTCTCCATACTCCATCCAGCCCTGGCGGGTGCTGTTCAGTTTGGCGATTGCGAGCCCACATACACGTGAAAGGATCACCGATGAAGATTGAACTCGTACAACTTACCGGTCGCGATGGCGATACCGCTTATAACCTAGAGCGTACCTTGCAGGCCATCGCTACCTGCGCAGCAGATACCGATCTGCTGATATTTCCAGAGACCCAGTTGATGGGATTCTCCAGCGCGCAACAGCTCGCCGAAGTTGCCGAGCCCCTGAACGGGCCAAGTGTGCAGGCCGTGCAGCGCGCCGCACGCGAACGGAACGTCTCGGTGGTGGTTGGCATGGCTGAGAACGACTCCGGCACCTTCTACAACACCTCCCTGCTGGTAACCCCACAAGGGATCGCCTTGAGCTATCGCAAGACTCACCTTTGGCCTTCGGAACGCGGCCTGTTCCAGCCGGGAGACCGCTATGCCACTGCGCTCTGGAAGGGAGTCCGTGTTGGCATCCTGATTTGCTACGACATTGAGTTGCCGGAAAGTGCTCGAGCCCTCGGCCAACTCGGCGCCGAGCTGATCCTGGTCACTAACGGCAACATGGATCCCTACGGCCCTGTCCACCGCACCGCGATCATGGCTCGCGCTCAGGAAAACCAGGCATTCGCGGTGATGGTGAATCGAGTCGGCGACGGCGCTGAAGGCCTCGTTTTTGCCGGTGGGAGTGCAGCGATCGATCCCTTCGGGCGCACGCTATTTGAAGCTGGGCGCGCAGAGTGCCGTCAGGTGGTAGAGCTGGATCTCGACCTGCTGCGCACCGCTCGCCGCGACTATGACTACCTCAGTGACCGCCGCCTGCTCCTGATCGGCGAGCAGATTGAGCACGGTGATGGTCGACGTGAACTACTAATCCCCTGAACCAGGCGCGAGGGGTGTTCCACACCACAGCGATTGTTCCGTCTTGATTCCGATTTCGACCCTGCCACAACAATAATTCACACACTAGCAGGAGCAGTGCTCGTGTCCATGGACCCGGCGCTAACGCTCTGGAGCATCCCGATGAAACCGACTCGTTACATGCAATTCGTGCTGGTCACGCTTTTCAGTGTAGGCCTGGTCTGCGCCGAGGCCGACGAGCCTGCCACACCCAGCGTGCACATCTACAACTGGTATGACTACATTGCCCCGAACACGATGAAAGACTTCCAGAAAGAAGCGGGCATCAGCGCTGTATACGATGTGTTCGACAACAGCGACGTCATGCAAAGCAAACTGATGGCCGGCCGCAGTGGCTATGACGTAGTGGTTGCCAGTGGCGACCTGCTACCGAACCTGATCAAAGCGGGTGTGCTCAAAAAACTGGATCGCTCAAAGTTGCCCAACTGGTCCCACCTCGACCCTGACATCCTCGCCAAGTTGCAGAACAACGATCCCGGAAACAGCTATGCGGCCCCTTATCTGTGGGGTACGACTGGCATCGGCTATGACGCGGACAAGGTTAAATCGATACTCGGCCCAGATGCGCCAGTTAATTCTTGGGACCTGATTTTCAAGGAAGAAAACCTGGCCAAACTGAGTCAATGCGGTGTGGCCATGCTGGACGCCCCTAGCGAGGTCATTCCCATCGCGTTGCACTACCTTGGACTGCCCTACAACAGCCAGAACCCGGATGATTACAAAAAAGCCCAGGAGCTGCTGCTGAAACTGCGTCCCCATATCGTCTACTTTGATTCTTCCAAGTTCATCTCTGATCTAGCCAATGGCAACATCTGCGTCGTGCTGGGCTGGGCTGGTGGTGTCGCCGATGCGCAAAAGGCCTCCGAGCTGGCTGGCAACCATCGCAACCTCGTCTACAGCATTCCACGTGAAGGTGCCCCGGTGTGGGTGGAGAGTCTGGTGCAGCTCAACGATGCGCCGAACCCGGAGCAAGGGTTAGCCTTCATCAACTACATGCTGCGCCCCGAAGTCATCGCTGAATCATCCAACTACCTGAGCTATCCGAACGCCAACAAGGATGCCACCGCGCTTGTCGAGAAGAAAGTCCGCGACAACCCCGGGGTGTATCCGTCCAAGCAAGTCCTTGACACGCTATTTCCGCTAGAACCACTCCCGCTGAAGACGGAGCGCGTGCGCACCCGCGCGTGGAACACGATCAAGACCGGCGCTTGATTGGCTGACTCGGCTCTGCTGATGACAAGCCACGCCCCTTCATGCAACAAATCAAACATGAGAGAGATGATGAAAGAGACGATGAAACCACGTGCTCGCGACCTGAACATTCAGTTCGGCCAACTGCAACCCGGCCCCTTCAATGCCATCACCGATGTGCCCGGTGTACGGGTCGGCCACAGTAATGTGCGAGGACGCACCGCCAACGGCCGCGACATCCTGACCGGCGTCACCCTGATCGAACCGCGTGCCGGTTCCACCAGCCAGCAACCGTGCTTTGCCGGCGTCCATGTGTTGAACGGCAACGGCGACGCCACCGGTCTGGAATGGATTCGCGAGGCGGGTCTTTTGACCAGTCCCATCGCCTTCACCAACACCCACAGCCTGGGCGTGGTACGCGATGCGCTGGTTGTGCTGGACCGTGAACAGCAGCCGGATGACGGGCGCCTCTACTGGAACATGCCGGTGGTGCTGGAGACCTTCGACGGCCTGCTCAACGACATCAATGGCTTCCATGTGAAGATTGAACATGTGGCCGAGGCCCTGCGTTCGGCCAAGAGCGGACCGGTAACGGAAGGTTCCGTCGGGGGCGGTAGCGGCATGATCTGTCATGAATTCAAGGGCGGCATCGGCACCGCATCACGGCGTCTGAGCAGTGCTCAGGGCGGCTGGACCGTTGGGGCCATCGTCCAGGCCAACCACGGCATCCGCAACGAACTGCGCGTCGACGGCTACCCCGTCGGACGCTACATGGAACAGGCCGACTCGCCGTTCCTCAAGGCGTCGCTGCCGCACCCAGGCATGGGCTCGATAGTCGTTTGCCTGGCCACCGACGCGCCGTTGCTGCCGCATCAATGCACGCGCCTGGCGCAACGTGCCAGCCTCGGCCTCGCCCGCACCGGCGGCGGCAATGAAGACCACAGCGGTGACATCTTCATCGCCTTCGCCACCGGTAATCAGCATGTGCCGCCGGCCGCTTACGAGAGTAAGCGTACGCCGACTACCGACAACCTGAGCATGGTCAACAACGACCACATCAGCGAGTTGTTCCTGGCCGCCACCGAAGCGGTGGAAGAAGCCATCATCAATGCTTTGCTGGCCGCCGACACCGCCGAAGGCAACGGCCATGCCGTGCCGGGCCTGGACTCCGAGACGCTGCTCAAAGCCTTGCATCAGGCCGGCTGGCCGGGAGCCGCTCATGGCGAACGTTTTGAATGACTGCTGTTGGTTGTGGATTCAACCGGTTGAATCCACAACCCAAACTGGTCATGCATGACAGGCAGAAAACGGCCGAAGGCCGACCCGGTAGGGTAGGCCCGCTGCCATAAGTCGCACGTTGCCGCACAGGCAACCGCCGGTGAATCGGTGCCTGCTGCGTCTCGTCTGAAATCCATCGGCCGGAATGTCGACCGGCTAACCTGCGAGTGCCGCTTCGATTGCCGCCTGCTTGATCCCCGACCCCCCGTTCAACCCGAGGCAAGGGATGCCCATCACCGTGAACTCGACCGTTATTACATCGCCTTGCTTGCCCGCCGGATAGTCGCCTGGCGCGTGATGGACGGCGACTACCGCGCTGTCGGGGAATGTCTGGGCGTAGAACTCTGCAGCATCCTGCGCAGAGCCGTCGTACCAGAGGCAAATCGTGTTTTTGCTGACCATTTTGCGTCTCCAGAATCAGGTCTGATACCTTCATTCCAGCCGCACAGTCAGTCGGGCTGAACGTTGGCAAATCAACAGGCAAACCCCAAGTATTGTACAAAGCGCCGGTTTTTCAAAAATCGGCCAAAGGAGATCCTGATGGCCACTGCACATGTTTTCATCGCCACCAGTCTGGATGGCTTCATCGCCCGACCTGATGGTGACATCGACTGGCTGTTGCAGCGCGATGATCAGACCGAGGATCATGGCTACTCAACCTTCATCGCCGATAAGGATGTGATTGTGATGGGGCGGGGAAGCTATGAAAAGGCGCTGACCTTCGACACATGGTTCTACGACCGGCCTGTAGTGGTGCTGTCAGAACAGCTGGCCGATTCGTCGGTGCCCGAGGCGCTGAAGGGCAAGCTGCGTTTTTCCAACCTCAAACCCGGGGCCGTGATGGAGGAAATGGCGAGGCAAGGCGTGCGTCGGGTCTATGTCGATGGCGGGCAGTTGGTGCAATCATTCCTGCGCGATGGGTTAGTCGCCGATATGGTGATTACCACTGTTCCTGTGCTGATCGGGTCGGGAAGGCCATTATTCGGGGCCCTTCAGCAGGACATTGAATTGAAACTGGTATCCAGCCGCTGCTTTCCTTCGGGTTTGGTGCAATCCACCTATCGGTTGACCCCATGACCCGCCCGCGTGGACGTTCGATCCAAGGACACATACAGACGAAATATCGAAGGTCGTCGCACAAATTGGATTCGAGTTTGACGTGCGCGCTGACGTTCTGAGAATTTGGGGGTACTTCCCAAAATCGTATGAAGACTTTCCGCCTGTATGACAGTCTGGGATCGGCTGTCTGCTAAATCCTTCGCCCCAGTAACTACAATATCTAACCAAGACACGGGGGAGCGCTTTGGGTCGTTGCGTCCACCGGTTGAATCCACAACCCAAAGCAGTCATCGAGAAGAGACCGATAGGGATACGCTAAAGTTATGCGGGGCGTCGATCAATTGTGATCCACTGTTCGTGCTGCTTCCGTCCCTGGAGGGCCCAATGCGGCCTATCACCACGTGCCTGGTGGCGCTGTTTGTTCTTTGCCTGACTCTTGAAGTGCCAGCCCAGACCAACGACTGCCCAGCTGGCGAGAAACAAGTGTGCCTGGACGGCTGTATCTGCCTGCCAGATCTGGGGCAGATGCCTGATGGCATCTACCAGATCGCGGCACCTGCCCTGGCGCTGTGGCTAACCCAAGCCCGCGATGAAGCAGCCAACGCCGACATCCAGCCCATTCCACCGCACATCCGGGAGCAACTGCTGCGCTGGTACGCCCCCAGCGTCCTCGATGCCGCGCGCTACAAAGTTAGCGACAACGGCCAATTCAGTACCGCCACTGCCATGCTGCAAAACCCCGATGTCGGTGCCGTGACGCTGATCGACATCATCCTCTTCCGGGACGCTCAAACCGCAGAACAGGACATCGCGCTCTGGGCTCACGAACTAAAGCATGTGCAGCAGTATCAGGAATGGGGGGTGGAAGGATTTGCCCAGCGGTATACACAAGATTTCAATGCTGTGGAGGCGCCGGCTTATGCCATACAGGCTGAGGTCAGACGGTCGGTGCGGGAAGGGACTCACTGAATGTTGCCAAGTTGAAGAGGGCCAAATCCCGTGTCTTATCCGCAAGCACTGTGCGTGGTCGCCACCCACTCTGACTTCACGCTTGGAGGATGGGGTGGTAAAAAATGATACTGGTCGCGGTGGCCGATGCAGCGGGAACTTCAGGGTACTAGTCAGGTCCATTGGCAGCCTGTACCGGAGATGCCGAGCAGCGCTGTGGCCTGTTTTACGGCAGTGCCGTCCGAGATCAGTCGAGTCCGCCCCCTGATGCCAACCAAGAGTTTTATGCCGGGTCTCATCCTGGTGTTCTGCGCCGTCGCGTCGCTTTGTTCGGTTGCTGCCGAGCGAAGCTCGCCCTCGCAAAGTAACAGCGCATCAACCACCCTGATCGAAACGGCCTCGCGGCAGTATGGAAATGGCCAGTTGGACCAAGCCGCTGCCACGCTGGAGCGTGCCCTGCATATCCAGCCGAACAATCCCGCGACACTGCATTACCTCGGTGTATTGCGTCTTCAGCAGGGTCAGTACCAGCAGGCTGAAACGTTGGCGGTGCGCTCGAACATGGGGGTTGGTCGCAACGTCGCGTTACGCAACCGCAACTTCCAATTGATCCAGGCGGCGCAGCAGGCCCAGTCTTCGAGTACCCCGGCCAACGCCAAAGAGGATCTGGTCACAGTACAGAAGGGGCTGGAAGAGGAGACCCCAAGGCGCCGCGAAGCAGAAATGGCCGTTGCTGAACAATCCACTCTGGATACTGGGCGCGACGCTGGCAACTTCGCTCACGCAAAGGCAGATTGGGTATCGGATTCACCGACGGCTGGCAGACCTCGGTCCGAAGGAAGATTGCAAATGGCTTCCGTCGAGCCAGAGCCCGCGTACGACGAGGTTGAGATTCCCCGCGGCCATTTGCCGCCTCCGGGTAAATGCCGAATTTGGTTTCCTGATCGCCCGCCGGGGCATCAGCCCGCACCCGGCAGCTGCAAGAAGCTGCGATATCGGGTTCCGTTAGGAGCCTACTTGGTACGCGGTTGAGTTTCTGAGTATCCACCTCTGAACGATTTAGCCAATCTGTTGCATCGACCGGTTGAATCCACAATGAACGATTTTTCGCACAGTCTGCATTGAGAGGGGTTTTCGTTTGTGCGTATTTTTTCATCGGTCGGGTCTATTTAACCGCATACACCTTGCGTACATACCGCGTACTTTTCCAGGCACACGGCGCCCCCTGAGGCACGAATACGCTGTCACCGGTGTTGACCGTCAGACTCGTTCCATCGGGAGCCAGCAGGGTGACGCTGCCTTCAATCGGGTGCATCAGCTCATTGAGTTTGTGCGCTCGACCATGGCGTTCGTAGGGTGTCGAATCCCAGACACCGACGCGCAGGTCGGTGGTGCTGTCTTCGAAGGCATTGCGTGACCGGCACTGCGGGGTAGGCCCGATCAATATTTGTGGCTCCGGTGCGGCCGATGGCGAGAGCATCGCCAGTGGGTCGAGCAGGGTCAGGCCGGGAGTCGGCTTCACGGTGTTGACGGCACAGAATGCCCAGCGTGTGCCGGGTTGCGCCTCAACTCGCAGTGCCGTCCCGCGACCGATCACCGCGCTGGCGCCGACATCCAGTTCCAGCGTCTGCTCTCGGGTTTTCAGCGTGACGTGGCCGATGTGGACCACGATCACTTCGGTGTGCGGGAAATCATCACAATCAAACACTTCGCTTGCATCGACGATACCGGCAGACACGCCATCTGCGCCGGTATGAGCAACCTGACGGGCGTCCATAAATGGATCGGCAGCACTCAAGGATGCTGCTTTGAAAGAGCTGGCAACACAGCTGCCGTCGGCGCGAGCCAGCAACAGAATGGTAGGCTGGGACATACGGGTGACGCTCCATGGAAATGGGGTATAGAGGGTGTTGGATAGCGCTTGCCTGATCGAGCGCAGCGGTCAGCCGATGGCTTGGGTGACGAGCGCAAACTGTCGCACGCCGTTGACCGCTTGCGGCGGTGTGCCCCGGGCCATTTGCGCCACGGTGTCGACCTGCTTGAGGCCGACCGACGCCAGCCAATCGCTCAAACCACTGTCCGCCGGAATGTCGATGCGCACGAAGGCATCCGGTACTTGGGCCAGCAATACCGCGATCAGGTGTTTGGCCTGTTCGATGTTCTCGGCGACCACCGGGCCGATACCGCGACCACGGCCATAGGGGCGCAGCAAGGCGAAGGCGCACACCTGGCCATCGCGCTCGATGACAACCGAATGCTCGACCACATCAAACAGGTCGTTGAGCACCGTTTGCCGGTCCAGCCCGGTGCCCGCATTGGCCAGTTCCAGCACGCGGGCCTTATCGGTGTCACGTAGCGGGCGACAGGTTTCACCGTCGGCCAGCGGCACAGGTGCAGGGGCTTGCGCCGGGCCCTGGTGTTGCTGAATCCGACCGAACTCGACAAAGCCCTGACTCGCGTAAAGCGGTGCACCGGCGAGGGTCGCGTTGAGTACCGGGGTGCGTGACTGGCAAGCGTCAAGCGCCTGTTCCATCAGCTTGCGACCGATGCCCTTGCCTTGATAGTCGTCGCTGACGATCACCAGGCCAATGGTGGCGAAACCGCCCTGGGGGCAGGCGAACGCCGTACCGATCAGACGCTCGCCATCGAGCGCTACAAAGCCGTCGCTGATGCGCAACACCATGGCCCAGTCGTCCAGGCGATGGGGCCACTTCAATTGCACGGACAAGGCATGGGCCGAGGGCAGGTCGGCGGTCGTCATCGGGCGATAGACATAAGCAGAAGGGTGCGGGGCGGACATGGCGAGTCTCCGTTGAGTGTGCGCGATCAACCGGCTGTGCGGCGCGATGGTGCCTGTATCCCATCTGCGCGAAGGCCTGACAAGAGGGGTTGGAAGATTCGGCAGATTCCGCACGCTCGAGGCCGCAAGACCACACTTACTACTAAATTGCCCGGCAAGGTCGGCAGCAAATGCTTGGGCTTTTTTTCTACGATGGAAGCCTGAGTTCACGACTCTCCGTCCCTTTTTTGGAGTGCTCCATGGATAGCTTCGATCCTCGCCTTATCGCTGTGCGCAGCGCTCATTTCATTGCCGGTCAATACCGCGATGCTCAACCGGGGCTTGAGGTGGTGCGGCCGTCGGATGGCCAGGTCTACGCCCAGTTGCCGATTGCCGATGCTGACTTGGTGGATGAAGCGGTCAACGATGCCTGGCAGGCTTTCAATCGCAGCGATTGGGCCAGTCGCCCACCCCGGGAGCGGGCGCGGGTCATGCGCCGCTGGGCCGATCTGATTGAAGCTGACGCGGCCGTCCTGGCGCCGCTGGAAGCGGTGGGCTCGACCCGTCCGCATAAAGATGTGATCGCCTGGGATATTCCCTACGTCGCCGAGGGCATTCGTTTCTTTGCCGAACTGGCGGACAAGCACGGCGGCCAGGTTGCCGCCACCCAGACCGATCGACTGGGCATGCAAATCGCCGAACCTTACGGCGTGATCGCCGCCATCGCGCCGTGGAATTTCCCCCTGAGCATGGCCTCCTGGAAAGTCGCGCCGGCGCTGGCCGCAGGCAATGCCGTGGTGCTCAAGCCTTCAGAGCTGACGCCGTTTTCCAGTCTGCGTTTTGCCGAGCTGGCGTTGCAGGCGGGGATGCCGTCGGGGATTTTCAACGTGATTCAGGGCGATGGCCGGGTCACGGGCGATGCCTTGTGCCGTCATCCACGGGTGGGCAAGGTGACCTTTACCGGTTCCACTGCGACCGGTTCGAGCATCATGTCCACCTGCGCGCTGGTCGGTCCGAAACCGGTCACCCTGGAGCTCGGCGGCAAGAGTCCGCAATTGGTCTTCGCCGATGTACCGGATATCGCCAAAACCGCTCGCACGGTGGCCTTGGCCATTACCGGTAATGCCGGGCAGGTGTGCGTGTCCGGGTCTCGGCTGTTGATTCAGCGTTCGATCATGGAACCGTTTATCGCGCACTTGCAGGCGTATTTCGAGGAGCTGCGCCCCGGCCCGACCTGGTCGTCCGAGAGCACGCTGTCGCCGATCATTTCCCGGCAGCAGGCCAGCCGCATCGATGGCATCATCCAGCGCTCGCGTCAGGCCGGTGCCGAAGTGCTCACCGGCGGTGGGCTATTTGAAGGTCTGGGGGGCGCCTATTACCAGCCGACCTTGCTGACTGGTCTGGACAACCAGAACCCGGCGGTCTGCGAAGAAATCTTCGGCCCGGTGCTGACGGTGCAGGCGTTCGATGATGAAGAGCAGGCGCTGAGCCTGGCGGCGCATGCGACTTACGGCCTGGCGGCGGGTGTGCATACGGCCGACATCAATCGCGCCTTGCGCCTGGTTCGGCGCCTGGAAGCGGGGACTGTGTGGGTCAATCGTTACGGACGCAGTAACGACTACATCCTGCCGACCGGTGGCTACAAACGTTCCGGTATTGGCAAGGACCTGGGGCGCGAAGCGTTCGAAGCCAATTTGCGCTTCAAGAGTGTGCTGATCGATATCGTGCAGTAACGCGCGAACCCCTGTGGGAGCGAGCCTGCTCGCGATGAGGCCAGTCCACTCAACATCAATGTAGCCTGTCAGACCGCTATCGCGAGCAGGCTCGCTCCCACAGGTTCTCGACAACCTACGGATCTTCAACACGCTTTAATTCGCACCCAAACGGGCGCTTCCTCAGGGAAGCGCCCGTTTTCGTTCAGCCCGGCGCAGGTTCTGCGGTGAATCGGTGTGCGCTTGAGCCTTGCGGCGTTATAAAGGCCCATATGGGCGCATGAATACGGGGTTTGCCCAAGGCTGGAGCGCCCCGCAAAGTCTGCTGAGGGCGGGCGCTAAAACGGTGGTTTGTATCGAGCAGAGGTCGCTTTTAACGCCATCTGCTGATTTCACGGTGGTGTAATGACGGTGTGCTGCAGCGTTGCATCACGGCTCCCGGAACGGAGCGAATGCTTGTCACGCCATGACCTCAACGAACTTCAGGACCGCACTCAATGAGCTTTCTTCGCCCCAAATTCATTACGTTCGACTGTTACGGTACGCTGACCAATTTCCACATGGGTACGATGACTCGCGAACTGTTCGCCGATCGCGTGGTGCCCGAGCAGATGGAGCAGTTCGTCAAGGACTTCTCGGCCTATCGCCTGGACCAGGTCATGGGTGACTGGATGCCATATGACGAAATCCTCAAGACCGCCCTGGCGCGGACCTGCAAGCGTTGGGGTATTGAATACCGTGGCGAAGGCCAGCTGTATTACGACGCCGTGCCGACCTGGGGCCCGCACCCGGACGTACCGGCCGGCCTGTCGAAAATCGCCGACAAGATCCCGCTGGTGATTTTCTCCAACGCCAGCAACAGCCAGATCATGTCCAACGTCGATAAGCTCGGCGCACCCTTTCACAAGGTTTTTACCGCCGAACAGGCACAAGCCTACAAACCGCGCCTGGCCGCGTTCGAGTACATGCTCGACAACCTCAACTGTGGCCCGGAAGACATCTTGCATGTGTCGTCGAGCTTCCGTTACGACCTGATGCCGGCCCACGACATGAAGATCAAGAACAAGGCCTTCGTCGCCCGTGGTCACGAAGTCCCGGCCAACGCGTTCTACGAGTACCGGCAGATCACCGACATCGGTGGGCTGGCGGCACTGGTCGGTCTCTGAGTCGTAACGGCAACGGCACTCTTTTTGGCATAAGGCGGGTTAGATATGGGCAGTGAATCCTACTGGCTCGACACTGCACCGGCGTTCACCGGTGCTCAGTCCGGCGCGTTGCCCGGGCAGGTCGACGTGGCCATCGTCGGGGGTGGTTTCACCGGCCTGGCGGCGGCTCGGGCGTTGGCCTTGAAGGGCGCCAGTGTGGTGGTGCTGGAAGCCGGCAGGGTGATCGGCGAAGCCTCGGGTCGCAACGGCGGTCAGTGCAATACCGGCGTGGCTCAGGATTACGCCGGCCTGAGCGCCAGTCTCGGCGCCGACAAGGCGCGGGCCTATTACAAGGCTTACGAGAGTGCCGTGCACAGCGTGGTTTCGCTGGTGGAGCAGGAGCAAATCGCCTGCGACCTCAAGCGTAACGGCAAGCTCAAGCTGGCCGCCAAGCCGATGCACTACGAGGGCTTGGCGCGGACTTGCGAATTGATTCGCCGGGAGGTCGATGCCGATGTCGAGTTGCTGACCGCCGAACAGATCCGCGCTGAAGTCGACTCGGCCCAGTTTCACGGAGGATTGCTGCAGCGCAACGGCGTGCAGATGCATGTCGGGCGCTTCGGCGTCGGTCTGGCCGAAGCGGCCGCACGGCACGGTGCGTTGATCTATCAAGACACGCCGGTGACGGACTGGAAAGCCCAGGCCGGCGGCTATCAGGTCAACACCGCCAAGGGTTCGCTGCACGCCGGGCAAGTGCTGCTGGCGACCGGCGCCTGTCAGCACGGCGGGTTGGGCTGGTATCGGCGGCGGATCGTACCGGTGGGCAGTTTCGTGATCGCCACCGAAGTCCTTCCGCAGAGCCTGATCGACCAGTTGCTGCCCGGTCGGCGAGCCTATGTCACCAGCCGCATGATCGGTAACTACTTTCGCCTGACCCCGGACAACCGCCTGCTGTTTGGCGGCCGTGCGCGGTTTGCCATGTCCGACAGCGTCTCCGACGCGAAGAGCGGCAAGGTGCTGCGGGCGGCGATGGTGCAGATGTTCCCGGCGTTGGCCAACGTGAAGATCGATTACTGCTGGGGCGGACTGGTGGACATGACTTCCGACCGGCTGCCCCGTGCCGGCCAGCACGGCGGGGTTTATCACTCCATGGGCTACAGCGGCCATGGGGTGCAGATGTCGGTGCACATGGGGCAGGTGATGGCGGAGGTGATGGCCGGCAAGGTCGAGGCCAACCCCTGGCGCGAACTTGATTGGCCGGCGATTCCCGGGCATTTCGGCAAACCGTGGTTCCTGCCGCTGGTGGGCGCCTATTACCGGTTCCAGGACTATTTGCATTGAGTTGAAGTTGTGGCGTCACCGTCGTTTGCGTTTCAAAACGCTCCGGACAACCGCGAGCATGAGCCTTCTCATTATCGACAGGTACAACTGATATGACTGATAACAAGATCGACTCCAAACTGATCTCCGGCCAGGAAAGCCTGAGAGTGTTCGAAGGCCTCAATCGCGGCATGTCACGCCGCAACGCGTTGCAACTGCTCGGTGTCGCCGGAGTGGCTGCAGCGGGCGCCGGTAGTCTGTTCGGCGCCGCCGGCAAACTGTTTGCCGACGAAGCCGCGAGCCCCGGCAAAGGCAAGCCGGGCGGGCGGATTCGTGTCGCCGGCATGTCCAGTTCCACCGCCGATACCCTGGACCCGGCCAAAGGTGCGCTGTCCACCGACTATGCACGCCACTATATGTTCTACAACGGCCTGACCCGTTTCGACAGCCATCTGGTGCCGCAACTGGAGCTGGCCGAGCGTATCGACAACACCGATGCCACGCTGTGGACCATCACCTTGCGCAAGGATGTGACCTTCCACAACGGCAAAACCCTGAGCGCTGCCGACGTGGTGTTCTCGCTGTCGCGGCACAAGGATCCACTGACCGGTTCCAAGGTCATGCCGCTGATGGAACAGTTCGCTGAGATCAAGGCCACTGGCCCCAATGAAGTGCAGATCCGCCTGAGCGCGCCGAACGCCGAACTGCCGTCGATTCTCGCGGTGTCGCACCTGCTGATCGTTCCCGAAGGCACCACCGACTTCAATCAGGGCATCGGTACCGGGCCATTCAAGGTCAAGGAGTTCAAACCGGGTGTGCGTTCGATTGCTGCGCGCAATACCGGCTACTGGAAACCGGGCCTGCCTTATCTGGACGAGATCGAGTTCATCGCCATTGCCGACGAGCCGTCGCGGATCAACGCGCTGCTCTCGGGCGACGTGCACATGATCAACGAGGTCAACCCGCGATCCACCGCACGAATCAAGGCCAGCGCCGGCCACCGCGTCGTGGATGCACCGTCGGGCAACTACACTGACTTGATCATCCGTCAGGATCAGATGCCCGGAAAAAGCGCGGAATTCACCCAGGCCATGAAGCACCTGATGGACCGCGAGCAGATCAAATCCGCGGTGTTCCGTGGTTATGCAGTGGTCGGTAACGATCATCCGATTGCCCCCGGTTCGCGCTACTACAACGCGGACTTGCCGCAGACCGTCTACGACCCGGAGAAAGCCAGGTTCCTGCTGAAGAAGGCCGGCATGGACAGCATCAACATGCCGTTGGTGGCGTCACCTGCCGCCACCGGTTCGGTGGACATCGCCGTGCTGCTGCAGCAATCGGCGAAACAGGCCGGACTCAAGCTCGACGTCAACCGTCTGCCCAGCGATGGCTACTGGTCCAACCACTGGATGAAACACCCGTTGAGCTTCGGCAACATCAACCCGCGGCCGAATGCCGACGTGATGTTTTCGCAGTTCTTCCAGTCGAGCGCGCCGTGGAACGAGTCCGGCTGGAAGAACGACCAGTTCGACCAGTTGCTGATGCTCGCCCGGGGTGAAACCGACGACGCCAAGCGCAGCAAGATGTACGCGGACATGCAGACCCTGGCGCATGACCACTGCGGTATCGGCATCCCGGTGTTCATCAGCAACATCGATGCGGTCGACCAGCGCGTCAAAGGCTATGGCAGCAACCCGTTGGGCGGCTTCATGGGCTACATGTTCGCCGAGCAGGTCTGGCTGGATGCTTGATGGGCCGATGATGTTTGTGCCGCCGCGACATTGCAGGAGAACAGGGCGATGAATAGCAACACACTGTGGTTGATCGGCCGGCGTCTGGGCGCCGCGATCGTGACCTTGTTGATCGTGTCCATGGTGGTCTTCGCCATCACGGCGGTACTGCCGGGGGACGCGGCGCAACAGGCTCTGGGGCAGTTCGCCACGCCGGAACAGGTGGCGGCCTTGCGCCTGAAACTGGGGCTGGATCAGCCCGGTGTGTTGCGTTACCTGCATTGGTTGATGAGCCTGCTGAGCGGCGATATGGGGCAGTCCGTCTCCAACGCCATGCCGGTTACAGACTTGATGGCCGGGCGGGTTCCCAATACCTTGATGCTGGCGGCCGCCACGGCGCTGGTGTCAGTGCCGGTGGCCTTGATTCTGGGGATCGGTTCGGCCATGGGCCGGGGCGGGCGCATCGACAGCTTCCTCAGCTTTGTCACCCTGGCGATGGTTGCCGTACCGGAGTTTTTGGTAGCGACGCTGGCGGTACTGATTTTTGCGGTGAACCTGGGCTGGCTGTCGGCGTTGTCCTATGCCAGTGACATCACCTCACCGCTGCAATTTCTGCGCACTTACGCCTTGCCGGTGATGACGCTCTGTTGCGTGATCGTCGCGCAAATGGCGCGCATGACCCGGGCCGCGGTAATCGATCAACTCGATAGCCCTTATGTGGAAATGGCCCGGCTCAAAGGCGTGAGCCCGGTGCGGATCGTCCTGCGCCATGCCTTGCCCAATGCCATCGGGCCGATTGCCAATGCCATCGCCTTGAGTCTGTCCTATCTGCTGGGCGGGGTGGTGATCGTCGAGACGATCTTCAACTACCCCGGCATCGCCAGCCTGATGGTCGATGCGGTGACCAACCGTGACATGGCGCTGGTCCAGGCCTGCACCATGCTGTTTTGCACGGCGTACCTGGGGTTGGTGCTGATTGCCGACCTGTGCGCGATTCTTTCCAATCCAAGGCTGAGAAACCAATGAACAAGCTCATTGTGAAATCGACGCCTGTGACCCCCGACCTGTCGGTTGGCAAGGTGTCTCATGGGCCGTCCTGGCTGGGTCTGGTCGGGGCTGCGATGTGTTTTATCTGGTTGCTGGTGGCGGTCTTCGGCCCGTGGCTGGCGCCGCACCCGGTCGGCGAAGTGGTCTCCGACAATGTCTTCGACAGCCTGAGTGCTGCGTACCCCTTCGGCACCGATTACCTGGGCCGCGACATGCTCAGCCGGATCCTCGTCGGCGCACGTTTCACGGTCGGCCTGGCGTTGGTCGCGGCGGTGCTGGCCAGCGGTCTGGGCACCAGTTGCGCACTGCTGTCGGTGGTCTCGCCGAAATGGCTGGATGAAATAATCAGTCGCCTGATGGACGCTTTCATTTCGATCCCGAGCAAGATGCTGGCGCTGATCATGGTCTCGGCCTTCGGCTCTTCGGTCACGTTGCTGATCTGCACGGCGGTGCTGAGTTTCACCCCCGGCGCGTTCCGCATTGCCCGCAGCATGGCGGTGAATATCGAAGCGCTGGAGTATGTACAAGTGGCCCGAACCCGTGGCGAGCGCCGGTTGTATATCGCGTGTGTGGAAATCCTGCCAAACATGCTCAACCCGGTGCTGACCGACCTGGGGCTGCGCTTCGGTTTCATTGTGTTGTTGCTGAGCGGCATGAGTTTCCTCGGTCTGGGCGTGCAACCGCCGGATGCCGATCTGGGATCTCTGGTGCGCGAAAACATTGGTGGTCTCAATCAGGGCGCGCCGGCCATCGTGATTCCGGCCCTGGCCATCGGCACCCTGACCATTGGTGTGAATCTGTTTATCGACAGGCTGTCGTCCCGGCGTAGTCGACGTACGGGGGGGCATTGAGATGAGTGAATTGATTCGAGTCCAGGACCTGCGCGTAGTCGCCTGTGGCGAGCGCGGTGAAGTAGAGATCGTCAAGGGTGTGAGCTTCTCCCTGGAAAAAGGCGAAGTGCTGGCGCTGATCGGTGAGTCGGGCTCCGGCAAGACCACCATCGCCCTGGCGCTGCTCGGTTACGCCCGGCGCGGTTGCCGGTTGGCCGGCGGCGTGGTGCAAGTCGGCGAACACGACATGCTGGCGTTGAGCGAACGCGAACTGCAAGGCCTGCGCGGTAACCGTGTGTCGTATATCGCGCAAAGCGCTGCGGCGGCGTTCAACCCGGCGAAAAAGCTCATTGACCAAGTGGTGGAGGGCGCGTTGATTCATGGTCTGGGCAACCGGACCGTGCTCGAAGCCAAAGCCATCGAGCTGTTCCGCGACCTGGCCCTGCCGGACCCTGAACACATCGGCCAGCGCTATCCGCACCAAGTGTCTGGCGGGCAACTGCAACGGGTGATGGCGGCGATGGCGCTGATCAGCGATCCGCTGCTGGTGGTGCTCGACGAACCGACCACCGCCCTCGACGTGACCACTCAAATCGACGTGCTGCGCGCTTTCAAACGGGTGGTACGTGAACGTGGGGCGACGGCGGTCTACGTGTCCCACGACCTGGCCGTGGTGGCACAGATGGCCGATCAGATTGTGGTGCTCAATGGTGGCCAGATCTTCGAACAGAGCGCCACCGCGCCCTTGCTCAAAGGCCCGGCCCATGAATACACCCGCAGCCTGCTGGCGGCGGCGCGGCCGGATACGACGATCCGCCCGCCCAGCGGTATCGCCGAAGACCAACCGTTGTTGACCATCAAAGGTCTGACCGCCGGCTATGGCAACAAAAACACCCAAGGCATGCCGTCGATCCGCGTGCTGGAAGACATCGACCTGACGGTGCGCAGGGGCCAGGCCATCGGTGTGATTGGCGAGTCGGGTTCCGGTAAATCGACCCTGGCGCGGGTGGTGGCCGGATTGCTGACACCGGCGTTGGGTGGCCTGACCTTCGATGGTCAGCCATTGGGCGGCAGCCTTTCCGAGCGTACCGACGAACAATTCCGCCGGATTCAAATGGTCTTCCAGAACGCCGACACCGCGCTCAATCCGATGCACAGCGTCAGCACCATTTTGAGCCGACCGCTGAAGATGTATTTCGGCCTCAAGGGCGCCGCCTTGCGCGAGCGTATCGGTGAACTGCTGGACCTGGTGCGCTTGCCACGGAGCATGGCCGAGCGTCGGCCGAATGAGCTCTCTGGCGGGCAAAAGCAACGGGTCAACTTGGCCCGGGCGCTGGCCGCCAAGCCGGACCTGATTCTGTGCGACGAGGTGACCTCGGCGCTGGATACGGTGGTCGGCGCGGCGATTCTTGAACTGCTGCGCGACCTGCGTCAGGAGCTGGGAGTGTCGTATCTGTTCATCAGCCACGACATCTCCACCGTGCGCGCGCTGTGTGACGACATCGTGGTGATGTACAGCGGTTACAAGGTTCAGGAGGGCAGTCGGCAGTCGTTTGCCCAGGCGCCGTTCCACCCTTACACCGACCTGTTGATTCATTCGGTGCCGGAACTGCGCCAGGGCTGGCTGGAGAACTGCGGCACCACCTGCGGGACGCTGCCGCCGATCGGTGCGAAGGCCAACGTGCCGGAGTTGTGCATGTTCCTCAATCGTTGCCCGGTGCGGATCGACGGTCTGTGCAATCACACTGCGCCGAACCGCCGGACGATTGTCGGCGGCAGTGAAATCCTCTGTCATCACGACAGTGCCGAGTTGCTGAAAACCCAGCAGGATTTGAACAGCATGATCCAGGGAGCCTATGCATGAAAGGGCGTTTTGTGAGGCTGGCCGAGCAGGGCCGGCCGACCGTCAAATTGAGGGTGGACGGCGCACCCATCGAGGCGTTGCAGGGCGACACGCTGATGGTTGCGTTGCTGACCCAGGGTTCGGCGCTGCGTCAGTCGGAGTTCGATTCGGGCCGGCGTGCCGGTTTCTGCCTGATGGGCACCTGTCAGGATTGCTGGGTCTGGACCCGCAGCGGCGAACGTCTGCGCGCTTGTTCCAACGAAGTCCGTGAAGGGCTGGATATCGTCACTACACAACCGGAGGCGATATGGCCACTGCACGGCTGAGCACTCATCGAGTGGTGATCGTCGGCGCCGGGCCGGCGGGTGTTCGCTGCGCCGAAACCTTGCTGGCGGCGGGTTGCAAGCCGATCCTGATCGATGAAAATCGCCGGGATGGCGGGCAGATCTACCGTCGCCAACCGGAAGGCTTTACCCGCGATTACGCCACGCTGTATGGCACCGAGGCCGCCAAGGCCCGGGACCTGCACCAAAGCTTCGACCGTTTGCGCGGGTTGATCGACTACCGCCCGGATACGCTGGTGTGGAACCTCACGCCGGGGCAACTGTGCTGCGTCAGTCAGGGCAAACACTCGACCGTGGAGTACGACGCACTGATCCTTTGCACCGGTGCCACCGACCGCTTGATGCCGATCGAAGGCTGGCAACTGGCGGGCACCTACAGCCTCGGCGGCGCGCAGATTGCGCTCAAGTCCCAGGCGGTGTCCATCGGCCACAGCGTGGTGTTCATGGGCAGCGGGCCGTTGCTGTATCTGGTCGCCAGTCAATACCTCAAGGCCGGTGCCAACGTGGCGGCGGTGCTCGATACTTCGCCGCTGAGCAAGCGCATCGGCGCCTTGCCGAAACTGCTGGCGCGCCCCGGAGTGCTGTTCACCGGGATGAAACTGTTGGCGCAGTTGTACCGGGCGAAGATTCCGGTGCATCTGGGCATTTCTCCGCTGCAAGTGCTGGGCGATGCGGTCAGCGGTGTCAGCGGTGTGCGGGTGCGTACGGCGGCAGGGGCGACCTTGACCGTGGAGTGCGATGCCGTGGCCTTGGGGTATCACTTGCGCCCGGAAACCCAACTGGCGGATCTGGCCGGTTGCCGTTTGCGTTTCGATGAGGCGTCCAGCCAATGGTTGCTGGCCACCGATGAAGAAGGTCGGACTTCGGTAAACGGTGTATATGCCGCCGGTGATGGCTCGAAAATTCGCGGGGCGGATGCCGCCGAACACGCCGGGCGCTTGGTCGCCATGGCGTTGCTGGAGGATTTGCACCAGCCGGTGGATGCCGGGTTGCGCGACAAACAACGCCACGCCCTGGCGCTGATGGACCGGTTTCGCCTCGGCCTGGCCCAGGCGTTTCCCTGGCCGTCGGCACAAGCCAAAGCCTTGCCGGACGCAGCCATTGTCTGCCGCTGCGAGATGATCAGCGCCGGCGAATTGCGTCGCACCGTCAGCGAAAAGGGCGCCTGCGAAGTCAATCGGGCCAAGGCCTTCAGCCGGGTCGGCATGGGCCGGTGCCAGGGCCGTTATTGCTCCCAGGCCGGAGCCGAGGTGATTGCCGCGGCGGCGGGCGTCAGTGTGCAACAGGTCGGCCGCCAGCGCGGCCAGGCACCGGTCAAACCGCTTTCGATGCTCACCGAGGAGGTGTCGCCATGACGCTACAGAAAGCCGATGTGGTGATTGTCGGCGGCGGCCTGATGGGCTCGGCGGCGGCGTTTTTCCTGCGCCAGCGCGGGCAGTCGGTGGTCCTGCTGGAGCGCGACCAGATCGGTCAGTACGCCAGCGGCGTGAACTTCGGCAACGTCCGGCGTCAGGGTCGGTTCCTCGGCCAGTTGGAGTTGGCCAACCGTTCCTGGGCGTTGTGGAAGCGCCTGCCGGAACTGATCGACGACGACCTCGAATTCATCGCCAGCGGCCACATGCGGGTGTGTTATCGCGAAGACGAAATCGCTGAACTTGAGGCCTACGCTGCCGCCCCCGAGGCGGCGCAACTGGACTTGCAAATCTTTCGTGGCGCTGAGCTGCACCGGCGTTTTCCGTTCCTCGGGCCGGACGTGAAGGGCGGCTCCTACGCGCCACACGACGGGCACGCCAACCCGCGTTTGGCAGCCCCGGCGTTTGCCCGGGCAGCGCGGCGCCTGGGGGCGCGGATCGAAGAGCAGACCGAAGTCGCGCAAGTGCAAAAGGTTGGCGGTGAGTTCAACATCACCACCACCGATGGTCGCCAGTTCAGCGCCGAACGTTTGCTGATTACCGCCGGTGCCTGGGGCCAGAAACTCTCGGCGCAGTTCGGCGAGCCGGTGCCGCTGGACACTCACGGCCCACAAATGGCCGTGACCGAGCCGGTGCCGTACGCCTTGCCGACGGTGATCGGCGTGTACACCAAAATACCGGAAGAAGTGATTTACTTCCGGCAGATCCCGCGTGGCAACATCGTCATCGGTGGCGGCTACCGCAGCAAGCCGGACATGCTGACCCGTCGGGCTCAGGTCGAGCCGCGCAGCATCCTCAACCAGATTCAGCAGATGCGTCGCCTGCTGCCGGGTGTCGGCAATCTGAACATCATCCGCGTCTGGAGCGGCATCGAAGGGTACTTGCCTGACTCCCTGCCGGTGATGGGCCCCAGCGGTACGGTCGACGGGTTGTTCTACGCGTTCGGCTTCTGCGGTCACGGTTTCCAGCTCGGCCCGGGCGTCGGCGACGTGATGGCCGAGCTGATCAGCACCGGCAGCACCAGCACTTCGATTGAGCCGTTCTCCATCCGCCGGTTCGCCACTTTGTCCGAGCAACGGAGCAAGGCCTCATGAAACCCCGTGTACTGGAAATTCTCAAACGCTTGATGACCTTCGATACCGTGTCTTCGGAGTCGAATATGGCCTTGATCGAGTACGTACGTGACTTGCTGCTGAGCAAGGGCATCGAGTCGCTGATAGTCAAGGATGAAACCGGCAAGAAGGCCAACCTGTTCGCCAGCACCGGCCCCAAAGAGTTACCGGGGATTCTGCTGTCCGGGCACACCGACGTGGTCCCGGCAGCGGGCCAGGCCTGGACCGTTCCGGCGTTTCAGGCGACGCTGCAGGAGGGGCGGATTTATGGTCGCGGCAGCTGCGATATGAAAGGCTTTATCGCCCTGGCGATCGACGCCATGCTCGACGCCGCTGATCATTCGTTGAGTCGACCGCTGCAACTGGCGCTGTCCCATGATGAAGAGACCGGTTGCGTCGGCGTACGGCGCTTACTGGACGTGTTGCACCTGGCGCCGGTACGGCCATTCCTGTGCCTGATTGGCGAACCGACCAACATGCAGTTTGTGCTCGGGCACAAGGGCAAGGGCTCTTACCGCACCTACTGCCGGGGTCTGGAGGCTCACTCGTCACTGGCACCGCGCTCGGTCAATGCGATTCACGTGGCCTGCGATTTCATTGCGGCACTGCGTCAAAGCCAGCAGCAATTGCAAGAGCAGGGCGCTCGGGATGCGGACTACGACGTGCCTTACAGCACCGTGCATGTCGGGCAGATCGTTGGCGGCAAGGCGCTGAACATCGTGCCGAACCTGTGCACCCTGGATTTCGAGGTGCGCAACCTGCCGGCAGACGATCTGGATCAATTCCTGGAGCAGATGCAAGAGCGTGCCGAGGTGATCGTGCGCGAGGCCAAAAAGCTGTCCAGCGTGGCGGACATCGAGATCGAAACCCTCAACGTTTATCCGGGGCTGGAAACGCATCCGAGCGTTGAAGCCGTGCGCTTTCTGAAGAACTTCGCTGCGCCGGATACCGGTACCGCCAAAGTCTCGTTCGGCACCGAAGGCGGGTTGTTCAAGCAGCGCCTGGATGTGCCGGTGGTGGTCTGCGGGCCGGGCTCGATCGAACAGGCGCACAAGCCGGACGAGTTTATCGAGATCAGCCAGATGGAGGCCGGTGAGCGGTTTCTTGAAGGCCTGCTCGGTTCCTTGAAATTGTAGAACTGTGGTGTTGATAGGTTGTAGGGCAAACAGAGATCAAATGTGGGAGCGAGCTTGCTCGCGATGGCGTCCGTCCAGTCGATATTGATGTTAGCTGACACACCGCTATCGCGAGCAGGCTCGCTCCCACAGGGTTTTGTGTTTGTCTGAAAGTCCATGAATCGCCTCGGTAGAGCCTGCCGTCCCACCGAAAATTTCAGCATCCGACACTGCCCTCAAGGCGCTTTCAGCATCCTCATCCGTGGCACCTCCCTAGACTGGCAAGTGTCTCGGATCAGGACCTCGACCATGCTCAAGAATCGTTTGAAAGACCCAAGCCTTTTGACAGAACTCGCCTATATCGATGGGCAGTGGATCGGCGCCGACAACGCCGCGACGCTCGACGTCATCGACCCGGCCAACGGCCAGTTGCTCGCCCGCGTACCGGCGATGCAAGGCACGGAAACCCGCCGTGCCATTGAAGCGGCCGAAAAAGCCTGGCCGGCGTGGCGCGCACGTCCGGCGGCCGAGCGCGCGGTGCTGCTGGAATGCTGGTATCGGGCGATGATCGACAACCTCGACGATCTCGCGTTGATCATGACCTGCGAGCAGGGCAAACCGCTGAACGAAGCCAAAGGTGAAATTCGCTACGGCGCCGGTTTCGTCAAATGGTTCGCCGAGGAAGCTCGGCGGGTTTACGGCGAAACCATGCCGGCCCCCAGCGGCGATCGACGACTGCTGACCCTCAAGCAACCGGTCGGAGTCTGCGCCGCCATCACCCCGTGGAACTTCCCCAACGCGATGATCACCCGCAAGTGCGCGCCAGCCTTGGCGGCCGGCTGTCCGATCATCGTCAAACCTTCGGACCTGACGCCGTTGTCGGCTCTGGCCCTGGCGGTGTTGGCCGAGCGGGTCGGCATTCCGGCCGGGGTGTTCAATGTGCTGACCGGGATGCCGGCGGGGATCGGCGAAGAGCTGACCGGTAACCCGAGCGTACGCAAGATTTCCTTCACCGGCTCGACGGCAGTCGGCCGGTTGCTGATGCGCCAGAGCGCCGAACACATCAAGCGCTTGAGCCTGGAACTGGGCGGCAATGCGCCGTTCATTGTGTTCGACGACGCCGACCTGGAGCAGGCGGTGGCGGGCATCATGCTCAGCAAGTTTCGCAACGCCGGGCAGACTTGTGTCTGCGCTAACCGCATCCTGGTGCAGGACGGCATCTACGAACGCTTCGCCCAGCGGCTGGTGGAGGAGGTGGGCAAGCTCAAAGTTGGCAACGGCCTGGATGCCGACGTCACTATCGGCCCGCTGATCAATCCGGCGGCGGTGAGCAAAGTCGCCCGACATATCGACGATGCCCTGAGCCAGGGCGCGCGGTTGCTCTGCGGTGGTGTTCCCGAGGGCGACAGTCAATTTGTCCAGCCAACGGTCCTCGGTGATGCCCACGCCGGCATGTTGCTGGCTAACGAAGAAACCTTCGGCCCAGTGGCGCCGTTGATGCGCTTTACCGAGGAGGCCGAAGCACTCGCGCTGGCCAATGCCACGCCTTATGGCTTGGGCGCCTACTATTTCACTCAGGACCTGCGCCGCTCGTGGCGTTTCGGCGAAGCGCTGGAGTTCGGCATGGTCGGCCTCAACACCGGGATCATTTCCATGGAAGTCGCGCCGTTCGGCGGCATCAAGCAGTCGGGTCTTGGTCGTGAAGGCAGCAAGTACGGCCTGGATGAGTACCTTGAAGTCAAAGCCTTCCATATCGGTGGGCTGTAATTCACAGATACGGGGAGGCACGATTGATGAGCAAGACATTCAGAATCGCCGCGATTGCCGGCGATGGTATCGGCAAGGAAGTCCTGCCCGAAGGGCTGCGAGTCCTTGAGCAGGCCGCGAAGAAATGGCAGCTGGATTTGAGCATCGAGGTGCTCGACTGGGCCCATTGCGATTACTACCTGGAACACGGGCAGATGATGCCCGACGACTGGTTCGAACAGCTCAAGGGTTTTGACGCGATTTACTTCGGCGCCGTGGGCTGGCCAGACAAAGTGCCGGATCACATATCCCTCTGGGGTTCGTTGCTCAAGTTCCGTCGGGACTTCGACCAGTACGTGAACATCCGCCCGGTGCGGTTGTTTCCCGGTGTGCCGTGCCCATTGGCCGGGCGCAAACCGGGGGACATCGATTTTGTGGTGATCCGCGAGAACACCGAGGGCGAGTATTCCTCGGTCGGCGGCAAGATGTTCGAAGGCACCGAGCATGAATTCGTGTTGCAAGAGTCGGTGTTCACCCGGCGTGGCGTGGACCGGATTCTCAAGTTCGCCTTCGAGCTGGCCCAGACCCGGCCGCGCAAACGCCTGACGGCGGCGACCAAGTCCAACGGCATTTCCATCAGCATGCCGTACTGGGATGAGCGCACCGCATTGATGGCTGCGCAGTACCCGGACATCACTTGGGACAAACAGCACATCGACATTCTGTGCGCGCGTTTCGTGCTGCAACCGGATCGCTTTGATGTGGTGGTGGCGTCGAACCTGTTCGGCGACATCCTCTCCGACCTCGGGCCAGCGTGTGCCGGGACTATCGGTATTGCGCCGTCGGCCAACCTCGATCCCGAGCGGCGCTTTCCGTCGCTGTTCGAGCCGGTGCATGGCTCGGCACCGGATATCTATGGGCAGAACATCGCCAACCCGATTGCGATGATCTGGTCCGGGGCGTTGATGCTCGATTTTCTCGGTAACGGTGATGAGCGTTATCGCGCGGCGCATGACGGGATTCTGCAGGCGATCGAGCGGGTGATTGCCGACGGGCCGATCACCCCGGATCTGGGCGGGAAGGGTTCGACTCAGGATGTCGGAAAGGCGATTGCCGACAGGCTTTGACCCACACCACTGAACAACTGTGGGAGCGAGCTTGCTCGCGATGAGGGGCTGACATTCAACATTGATGTTGACTGACAGATCGCCATCGCGAGCAAGCTCGCTCCCACATTTGTTTTGTGTTTTATTCAGTAACCCTTATTGCGATCGATCTGGCCCACCATCAACTCCCCCCGCTGATGCCGGCGAATATTCTCCAACAACACCCCGAACGCACTTTCCGGCTGTGTCATCGCCGCAATGTGCGGGGTCAGCAGAATCTGCGGATGATCCCAAAACGGATGGTCGGCCGGCGCCGGTTCTTCCTGTAGCACGTCGAGTACGGCACCGCTCAGTTGCCCGCTGTCCAGTGACTCAAGCAAATCACTTTCCACCAGATGCCCGCCACGCCCCATGTTGATCAGCGCCGCGCCATGAGGTAGTTGCCGGAATAGTTTGCGGTCGAGAATGCCTTGGGTCTGTTCGGTCAGCGGCAGCACGCACAACAGAATGTCGCACTGGCTCAGGAACGCTGGCAACTGCTCGGTACCGGCATAGCAATCGACGCCCGGGATCTGATGGGCACTTCGCGCCCAGCCTGACAGCGCAAAACCCAAGGGCTGCAAGGTCGCCAGAATCTGCCGGCCCTGGGTACCGAGGCCCATGATGCCAACCCGACGCTTGGCCGCCGGTTGCAGCAAGTGTGCCTGCCAGCAGCGGGCCATTTGTTGCTGGCGATAGCGCAGCATGTCCCGATGCAGGCTGAGCACCGCGAAACTGGCGTATTCACACATGCCACGGGTGATGCCAGGGTCCAGCAGGCGTACCACCGGCAAGCTCGTCGGCAAGCGGCTCAAGTCCAGTTGATCGACCCCGGCGGACACCGCAAACAACACGCGCAGATTGGGCAGCAGAATATCGAGATCGTCAGGTGCCTGCCAGGCGGCCAGGTACTGAATATCCCTGGGGTCGCCGATGTCTGGCCAGGCGCGCCATTCGATATCCGGGGCGTGTTCGGCGAACAGCGCTTTCCACTGTTCGCCGCGCACGGGGTCAGCTTTATAAAGCAGGGCCATGGGCATTTCCTGAGGGAGGAGGTGCTGTCCATCATGGAGCAATGACAGCGCAGGATCTGTTGAAAGGGCCGGGTTAAACGCGTTGTGCCACGTTCTATCGACCACGGCCCGGCAGATTCGGCGGGCTGAAGGAATCTGCCGTTTGGCAGGGTGAAAACAGTCGATCCGAATTTCTCAGAGGGCAAGTTCGGCGTAGTTCGTTTCGCACAAGCCTTAACCTGAACAGCATCGCAACCACTTCCCGGTTGCCGGACTCACGATGGGAAATGCCATGAATAGCAAAGTCGACGAAACCCCTCATTTGCTCCGTCAGCGCGATCAATTCGTGCCACGTGGCCTGGTTACCGCTCACCCGCTGGTGATCGATCGCGCCCAAGGTGCCGAGTTGTGGGACGTGGATGGCAAGCGCTACCTGGATTTTGTCGGCGGCATTGGCGTGCTGAACATTGGCCACAACCATCCGAAAGTAGTCGCTGCGGTGCAGACCCAACTGCAAAAAGTCTCCCACGCCTGTTTCCAGGTGGTGGCCTATAAGCCTTATCTCGATCTGGCCCAGCGTTTGTGCGAAATGATCGGTGGCAACGAAGCGTATAAAGCGGCGTTCTTTACCTCCGGTGCTGAAGCGGTCGAAAACGCCGTCAAGATCGCCCGAGCCCACACCAACCGCTCGGCAGTGATCGCGTTTCGTGGCGGGTTTCACGGTCGCACGTTGCTCGGCACCACGCTGACCGGCATGAGTCAACCGTACAAGCAGAACTTCGGGCCGTTCGCGCCCGAGGTGTTTCATACACCGTATCCGAATGCCTATCGGGGCGTCAGCAGTGAGATGGCCCTCAAGGCACTGGACGAGTTGTTGGCCACCCAGGTCGCACCTGAACGGGTCGCGGCCATCATCATTGAACCGGTCCAGGGCGACGGTGGTTTCCTCTCGGCACCCGTGGAGTTCCTCCAGGCGCTGCGTGCTCTCACTGAAAAGCACGGCATCGTGCTGATTCTCGATGAAATCCAGACCGGTTTTGGCCGTACCGGCAAGTGGTTCGGTTTCCAGCACGCCGACATCCAGCCAGACCTGGTGACCGTCGCCAAGAGTCTCGCCGGTGGTTTGCCGTTGTCCGGCGTGGTCGGCAAGGCCCGGATCATGGACGCGCCATTGCCCGGAGGCCTGGGCGGCACTTACGGCGGTAACGCCCTGTCGTGCGCGGCAGCGTTGGCGGTGATCGAGGCCTATGAGCAAGAACAACTGCTGGCCCGTGGCGACGCCTTGGGCGAGCGTTTGCGTCAGGGGCTGCTACGCTTGCAGGCCCGTCACCGGCAAATCGGTGACGTGCGCGGCAGCGGTTTCATGCTGGCGATCGAACTGATCAAGGATGACGAGGCCCGCACTCCCGATGCGGATCTGAATCAACGGCTGATCGACGAAGCCCGAACGGGTGGCCTGCTGGTGATCAAATGCGGCGTGTACCGCAACGTGCTGCGCTTCCTCGCGCCGCTGGTGACAACAGAAGAACAGGTCGACGAAGCGCTGCAGATTCTTCAAGCAGCACTGGCACGAGTCTTGAACTGAGCTCATGCGTACTCCGGGCGGTACCGCAAGGTATCTCTCGTGAGCGTTTATGGAGCATGGATTGATGGAATGCATCATCGGAGGCTTTGCACACCATGGGGCTGACTGATTATCGAGCGCTGCTCATCGATTGCGATGAAGTCCTGGTCGATCGGGATTCGGGGGTCTGGACGGCACTGCAACCCCTGCTCGAAAGCCTTGGCGGTAACCCGGACAAGGACCGGATACTGGCCGAATACAGCGAGGTCGTGCGTGCGCTCTACCCGCGTTTCGGTGAGCTGGGCTTTAGTGGGTTGCTGTGTTTCGCCCATCGCCAGTTGGCTGAGCGCTGGGGGTTGAAAGCCAGTTGGGAGGAGGGCATGAGCTTTGCCCGTTCGGTCGCCAACTGGTCGCTGTTCGAGGACGCGCCCGGCGCGATGTTGTACCTGCGCAAGTTCTATCGTTTGCTGGTGCATGGCGATCGGGATGCCGAAGATCGAGGGCTGCTCTGTGAGCGTTTGGGGGTCATGCCCGACGACTTCATTTCACTGGCCAGCGACCCTTTGCTCGATCAGGACTGGCTACAGGCCAATAACCTTGAAACCGGTGCGATACTGCAAGTGACCCGACCTTCGGCCGGTCGACAGGCGGCCACCGATGTGTGCCTGATCTGTCGCGGCCAGGCAAAACACCCATCGCCATGCGCGGCGGATTACTGCATCAACAGCATGGCTGATCTGGTGGCTCAGCATCAGCTGTCTTTACGGCGCTGATTTTGCTAGAAGATTGTCCTACAAACGACAATCAAGAGGTACGCAATGGAAGGTTTAGTGAAACTGGACCGGATCGACATCAGCATCTTGGTTGAGCTGCAAAAAGACGGGCGCATGACCAACGTCAGCCTGGCCGATGCTGTGGGGCTGTCGGCCAGCCCCTGTCTGCAACGGGTCAAACGACTTGAATCGGCCGGGTATATTTCCAGCTACAAGGCTCACCTGAATCTGGCGAAGATCACCGACTCGGTCACGGTCTTCACCGAGGTCACCCTGAGCGACCACAAACGCGAAGATTTCGCCAAGTTCGAATCCAATATCCGTCTGGTGGATGAAGTGCTCGAATGCCATTTGATCAGCGGTGGCTACGATTATCTGGTGCGCTTCATGACCCGCAGCATCCAGCATTACCAGGAAGTGATCGAAAGCCTGCTGGACAAGAACATCGGTATTTCCAAGTACTTCAGTTACATCGTCATCAAGTCTCCGGTGCTCAAGGACGGCGTGCCGCTGCGCAAACTGCTGCGTCACTGACCTTGACCGCCAGTGCTTATTTGAAAAAGCGCTTATTCAGGATTCACTACTGCGACAAATAGCGCTTTTGTATACGCGCGAGAGCACCGTCACTGCGAAGCGTTTCAACCGCTTTGCGCAAGTCTTGTACCCGTTGCGGGGAGCATTGCTTCGAGCAGGCCAGATAGAGAGTCGCGCTGTTCATGACGGGACTCATGAACAGTTTGCGTCGAGACACCTTCGGCCAGATGTATCGACTCTCCGGGATGCCGTTGAACCAGGCATCGATACGCCCCCTCAAGAGCATTTGCGCGGGGTTGTCACCAATGGTCAGCGGGTAGATCTGCTCGTTGCCGAAGCCTTGTTCGCGCAGGATTTCCTCTTGCGCGCTGCCCAGACCTACACCGATCACACGGTAGACCTTCCGGGCTTCTTCGAAGCTGTTCACTTGCTGCTCAAGGCTGAAAAAAGCTCGCTCCATGGGCATGATCGGGGCGATCCAGGTGTAGCGATTTTCACGTTCTGGCGTGCGAGACAAGGGGGCTATCAAGATGTCCTGATTCTCACTGACATGCTTTTGCGATCGGGCCCAGGGAAGCGCCTGTACATGAGCGACATAGCCGGCTTTGGCAACGGCCATCAGCACCAGATCTCCGACGATTCCGTGACCTTTGGAATCATCGACAAACGTCAGTGGGGGAGCGTCGGGGATAAACAGCTCAATCGGTAAGGGTGCGCTCCACGCGTTGTGGGTCATCAGCAGCGATACCGACAGACACAGTCTGCAAAGCGCCTTGGTACGGGTACTTGATACGCGTGTGATCCGGTTCATGATTGATATTTCAGGCATGGAAAGGAGAGGCTCGACTCAATTCATCGCCGACTCAAGGCGGCAAGCATCTTCCCATAGGTGCATGGGTTATGCGAAGGCAGTAATCCCGGGCGAGGTGTCTGCACCGGGTTTGTGCATTCGGGCCCCGAGGTCAGCTGATCGCTTGCGACCCGACGGAATAACTCGTCCGGGTTCTTGCAGACGGGAAAATCCCTGCTTAACTCTGAACCTCTGGTCAGTCAGTGACTGATCAGTCATGAATGCCGTCTGGGCAACCGCTCATGCTGTGCGCTTAGTCCAATCTGTTCAGGGAAGAAAATGAAATGATGCCGAAAACTGCCATCGTCGAGATTTGCAAGAAATACAAGGTTTATACCGAGCACTATCTCAACGCCGCCGCTGACAAAACGATCATTCTGGTCAATGGCTCGCTGGCAACTACCGCATCCTTTGCTCAAACGGTGCGTTACCTGCAGCCGCGATTCAATGTGGTGCTCTACGACCAGCCTTACGCCGGTCAGTCGAGACTGCACAACCTCCATGGCCAACCGATTCGAAAGGAAGACGAGGCAGAGATACTGCTGGAATTGATCGAACACTTTTCCGTGCACCATGTGCTGTCCTTTTCCTGGGGCGGTGCGGCTACCTTGCTGGCGCTGGCCCAGCGGCCGCGACGAATCGAGAAGGCGGTGATCAATTCATTTGCGGCGAGGATCAATACGCCGATGCGCGATTACCTGGAGAGCGGCCTGAACTTTCTCCAGGCCTGCGATCGCCTCAATGTCGGACGCTTGATCAACAGCACCATCGGCAAGCACCTGCCATCGTTGTTCAAACGTTTTAATCACCGCCATGTCTGCAGCCTGGCCGAACACGAATACCGGCAGATGCATTTTCACGTCAATGAGGTCCTGACCCAGGACACTCACTGCTACGTTGCCTGTGCCGACGCCATCGAAGTCCCGTTACTGTTTGTCAACGGTGAATGGGATGAGTACACCTCGGTGGAAGACGCCCGGCTTTTTGCCGCTCATGCCCGTCAGTCCCGGTTCCATACCATCAAGAACGCCGGGCACTTCCTCGATATGGAGCACCCGGCGGCCTGGCATGACACTCGGCAGGCCTTGCTCGACTTTTTGCAGCCGGCTTCCAGGATGCAGGGCCAATTCCGTAGCCTCGCTTTCAGTCGCGAATCATCACTGATTCGAACTCCGTAAAGTCTTCGATAAAGGCGCTGCCAAACTCGCGCCCCTCTCGAGGATTTGTTGCCGCCGAAGGTCTCGGCGGCGCATCAAACGGTAGGCTGCCGGGATGACGAACAGGGAGAGCAAGGGGGCGGTGACCATGCCGCCAACCATAGGCGCGGCGATACGGCTCATCACCTCGCTGCCGGTGTCGCTGCCCAACAGGATGGGTAGCAGACCAGCGATGATGACGGCCACGGTCATGGCCTTGGGCCGAACGCGCTGCACCGCGCCTTCGCGAATCGCTGCGACCAGCCCACGCTCGGTGCTGTCGCCGAGATCTTCACGTTCGGCCCAGGCGTTCTTCAGATAGAGCAGCATGATCACGCCAAACTCGGCCGATACACCGGCCAGTGCGATAAAGCCAACACCGGTGGCCACCGACAGGTTGTACCCCAGCAGATAGAGGAACCATGCGCCGCCAGTCAATGCGAACGGCAGAGTGGCCATGATCAACACGGCTTCATCGAAGCGGGCGAAGGTCAGGTAGAGCAGCACGAAAATGATCAGCAACGTGGCCGGTACTACCAGCTTGAGCCGTGCATTGGCTCGCTCGAGAAATTCGAACTGCCCCGAGTAGCTCAGACTCATGCCTGGCTGCAACTTCACCTGTTCACTGACGACCCGGCGCAGGTCGGCGACCACCGAGGCAATATCCCGGCCACGTACGTCGATATACACCCAGCCGGAAGGCCGGGCGTTCTCGCTCTTGAGCATCGGCGGGCCTTCACTGACCTTGACCTGCGCCACCGTGCCGAGGGTTATCTGGCTCCCCAGTGGGGTGTAGATCGGCAACTGTTCCAAGGCGCCAAGCGAGTCACGCCACTCACGGGGATAACGCACGTTGATTGGAAAACGAGCCAGACCCTCGATGGTTTCCCCAACGTTCTCCCCACCGATAGCGCCGGCCACGATCGACTGCACATCGGCGATATTCAGTCCGTAGCGGGCAGCGGCCTTGCGGTCGATATCCACGTCGATATAACGGCCACCGGTCAGGCGTTCGGCCAGGGCCGAACGGACACCGGGCACATCCTTGGCCACGCGCTCGACGGCCTGAGTCGCCGCATCGATCTCCGTCAGGTGGGTACCGGCAATTTTCACCCCGATCGGGCTCTTGATCCCGGTGGCGAGCATGTCGATGCGATTGCGGATCGGCGGTATCCAGATATTAGTCAGCCCCGGAACACGCACCACCCGATCCAACTCTTCCACCAACTTCTCCTGGGTCAATCCGGGTCGCCATTGCTCGCGTGGTTTGAACTGGATAGTGGTCTCGAACATCTCCAGTGGCGCCGGGTCGGTGGCGGTTTCGGCACGACCGGCCTTACCGAAAACGTGCTCGACTTCGGGCACCGTCTTGATCAGGCGGTCGGTCTGCTGCAACAGTTGTGCTGCCTTCTGTGCCGACAACCCCGGCAGTGCCGAAGGCATGTAGAGCAGATCGCCTTCGTCCAGCGGTGGAAGGAACTCGCCACCCAACCGGGACATCGGCCATACCGCGCTGAGAAACACCAGAAGCGCGACCAATAGGGTGATTTTTGGTCGGCGCAGCACCGCGTCCAGGGCCGGTTGATAGATCCTGATCAACCAACGGTTCAGCGGGTTCTGTTGCTCATTGGGAATCCGTCCGCGAATCCAGTAGCCCATCAGCACCGGCACCAGGGTCACCGACAATCCGGCTGCCGCCGCCATGGCGTAGGTTTTGGTGAAGGCGAGGGGACCAAACAGGCGACCCTCTTGCGCCTCCAGGGTGAATACCGGAATGAACGACAGGGTGATGATCAACAAACAGAAGAACAACGCCGGCCCGACTTCGGCCGCCGCTTCGGTCATCACGTGCCAGTGATGTTCGCCCTTCAGCTCTTCCCCGGGATGGGCCTTGTGCCAGGCCTCGACTTTCTTGTGGGCGTTTTCGATCATGACCACGGCGGCATCGACCATGGCGCCGATGGCGATAGCGATCCCGCCCAGGGACATGATGTTGGCGTTGATCCCTTGGTGCCGCATGACGATGAAGGCAATCAGCACGCCCACCGGCAGCGAGATAATCGCCACCAGGGATGAGCGAAGATGCCAGAGAAAAATCCCGCAGACCAACGCAACGACGATGAACTCCTCGAGCAGTTTATGGCTGAGGTTTTCCACGGCGCGGTCGATCAGCTTGCTGCGATCGTAGGTGGTGACGATTTCCACGCCCGCCGGCAGGCTGCTTTTCAGCTCGTCGAGCTTGGCTTTGACCGCTGCGATGGTCTCGCGGGCGTTCTTGCCACTGCGCAGGATCACCACGCCACCGACAGTCTCACCCTCACCGTCGAGTTCGCTGATGCCGCGACGCATCTCCGGCCCCAGTTGGATCGTGGCCACATCGCCAAGGGTCACTGGCACACCACCAGCATCGAGTTTCAGCGGGATCGCGCGAAAGTCATTCAGTGTCTTCAGGTAGCCGGAAGCGCGGACCATGAATTCCGTCTCCGCCATTTCCAGCACAGCCCCACCGGTTTCCTGATTGGCCTTGCCAATCGCCTCAGTGACCTGCGCCTGAGTGATGCCCAGGCTGGCGAGTTTGAGTGGGTCGAGCTGCACCTGGTACTGCTTGACCATTCCGCCCACGGTGGCTACTTCCGCGACATTCGGTAGGGTCTTCAGCTCGAACTTGAGAAACCAGTCCTGAAGTGCGCGTAATTGCGCCAGATCATGTCCACCGGTGCGATCCACCAAGGCGTACTGATAGATCCAGCCCACCCCCGTGGCGTCGGGTCCCAAGGCCGGTTTGGCGCTGGCCGGCAAGCGGCTTTGTATCTGGCTCAGGTACTCCAACACGCGCGAGCGGGCCCAATACATATCGGTACCATCTTCGAACAGCACGTACACGAAGCTGTCGCCGAAGAAGGAGTAACCGCGTACGGTTTTCGCTCCGGGTACCGAGAGCATGGTGGTGGCCAACGGGTAGGTCACCTGGTTCTCGACGATTTGTGGCGCTTGACCTGGGTAAGGGGTGCGGATAATCACCTGAACGTCGGAGAGGTCTGGCAGTGCATCGATAGGGGTGCTTTGAACCGACCAGACGCCCCAGGCGGTGACGAATAGCGTGGCCAACAGGACCAGGAAGCGGTTGGCCACTGACCAGCGGATAAGGGCGGCGATCATGGCTGACCCCCTGATTTTTCCAGGCGCTCACTTGCGACGATGCCCTTGAGGCTGGCCTCGGAGTCGAGCAGGAACTGACCTGAGCTGACCACCTGTTGACCTTCTTGCAAGCCTTTCAATACCGCCGTCTTGCCGTCGTTTTCCTGCCCGAGTTGTACCTCTACCGGACGGTAGCGACCGGCGTCTTCGGCGAGCATCACCAGCGTGCGCCGGCCGGTGTGAATGACCGCTTCGCTCGGCACCCACAACACACTTTGCCCGGTCTTCTGGTTCAGGCGCACCTGCGCCGACAATCCGGGTCTCAGACGCCCGTCAGGGTTGGGCAGCTCGACGCGCACGCGAACGGTCCGACTGTCCCTATTCGTTTCGGGCAGAATCGCACTGACCGTGCCGTTGAGCACTGTCCCCGGGAAGGCAGGAAGGCGTGCTTCTGCCGTCTGGCCGACGACGATCGATCCGGTCTCCGACTCTGGAACGGCTACCGCTAGCCAGACGCTGCTCAAGCCATTGACGCGAGCCAGCGTCTCGCCGGCCGCCACGGTCATGCCCATACGGACATCCAACTCTTGCAGCACACCACTGATGGGGCTGGTGAGGGTCAGGTTCGGCTGAATCTTGCCGCTGCGCTCTACCTGGGTAATCAGCGCTGCCGGCATCCCCATGAGGCGCAGCCGTTGGCGGGCAGCTGTCAGCAAGTCGGCATCGCCATTACGTTTCAGTGCGAGGAACTCTTCCTGGGCTGCGGCCCATTCCGGTACCAGGATATCCGCCAATGGTGCATTGGCCTTGAGCACATCGCCGGGAGCACGGGCATAAACCCGCTCGACAAAACCGCCAGTACGCGCCTGGATCACGGCGACATCGCGCTCGTTGAACGTCAGCATGCCGACCACGTCCAGGCTGGAAGCGAGGACTCCACGGGTCACCGTGGCCAGACGCAGGCCGAGATTCTGGGTCAGGCTGGGGTCGATGCTGATGGCCGCGCTGTTCGTTGCCGCGTCGGCGTATTGCGGCACCAACTGCATGTCCATGAAGGGCGACTTGCCCGGTTTGTCGAACTTCTGCTGCGGGTACATCGGATCGTACCAATACAGGGCCTTGCGTTCGTCTTGCGTCTTGGGGCTCTGTGTGGCGAGTGCATCAGGCATGGCGTTCATGTGTTGCCGAGCGAACCAGTAACCGCCTGCAACCCCTAGGGCAACCGACACGCCAGTCAACACAGCCGTTTTCCAGATTCGAGCGCTCATTGGCTGGGTTCCCCATAATTGAAATACAAGCGTGCGTTGGTCAGGGCTCGCTGTTCTTCGACGTCGATCTGTTTGAGGCGGACCTCTATGAGCTCACGTCGGGCAGCGATGACTGCCGCCAAGTCACCTTTACCGGCGCGGTAGCTGGCCATGGTGAGTCCGACCTTTTCCTTGGCCAGGGGCACCAGACTGTCCTGGCTGCGCCGCACGGCCCGATTCAGACGCTCGTATTCGGCCAGACTGTCCTCCAATTGCTGGGTATGTTCGCGCACCCTATCTTCACGCTCTGCCTCCAGCTGATTGAGTTCGGCGTGTTTGGCGGCGATTTTTGGATTTTGTCGGGAGCCGGGAAACAGTGGCAGGTCGAACGAGAGCTGCACGCTGACCATGTCACCGAACTGACGGTCACGGTGTTGGTAATCGAGTTCCCAGCTCCAATCGGACTGCTTATCCGCTTCGGCTTCACGGACTTTTGCCTGCGCTTCGCGGGTCATCGGTTCGAAGGCCGCCAGAGCGGGGTGATGTTGCAGCTGATGGGTGTAGCCAGAGGCCTCGACGGGCCATTGCGGCAAACTGCCGGTGGGCGGGTCGTTGGCGGCCGGGCCAATCCAGCGCTTGAGCGCAGCTCGAGCTTGAGTGCGCAGGCGGACCAGGTCGTCCTGTTGATCCGCCAATTGAGCCGCTTCCTGCTTGGGCGTTACCGCATCGGCAGGCTGGGCTCGTCCACCGGCAATCTGTGCCCGCACGGTATCGCTCAACAGACGATTTTCTTTGTAAAAGTCCTGGAATAGCGCTTCCTTACGCTCGACGGAGTAGCTGCTGATCCAGGCCAGTGCTGTGGCTTGACGGACGTTCAGGCGCTCGACACGGCCTTCAGCTGCAGCTCGGTCAACGGCCGCATCGGCCACTTCAATACGTGCTTTGCGCTTGTCGCGGTTGGGCACTTCCTGCATGACCCCAACCATCTGCATGGTCATGGAGTCCTGGTTAATGCTCCAGCGTTCGGGGCCGCCAATCGGATAGTTCTGCACGCCGAGCTTTAACTTCGGGTCGGGTAGTTCGCCGGCTGGAACGGCAGCACTGCTGGCAGCCTGGAGTTTGGCGGCTTGGGCGGTCAGTGACGGGGCGTTGTTTTCGGCCAGTCGCAAGGCTTCATCGAGTGTCAGTGGGGCGGCCAGGCTCGGCAATGCCAGTACGCCTGCTGCCAGGCCGGCCATGAGGGGCCAGCCTGCGCAATAACGTAGGAAGTTCATGTTCACAATTCCTGTGATGAATCACTGCGCGTCTTTTCAGACATGCGCGCAGATAGGCCATCGCGTCAAAGTGCGATGGGACTCAGTGCGGTACAGGAATCAAACGCGAGGCGGTCGCCACACCCCCGAAGGGGTTTGTGCTGGCAGGAAATCGCTGGAGAAGGAAGGTACAACAGGGCTGAACAAGGTAACAGGAGGCTTGATGATCGAGACTTGCAGCATGCCGCCGGTTTTGCATTCCTGGCCCGGTTTGCAGGGTTTACCGTGCTCGGTGGGGCTTTTCATGTCGTGGCAACAGTCTTGCCCCATATCATCCATCGTCGCCATGCCCACGGTTTTCATTGGGCAAGGTTCTGTCGGTGCCTGAACGCCCGCCATCCCGCTGAGGGGAAGCGCCAGGCTGATCAGGAAAATGAGCCAACACCGCAGATAGTGTTTCATGCGGGGGAGTCTAGTCGCTGGTGACGGACTGTACAATTGTGAATCTGTCAGCAAGAGCCTGTCGGATTGAGTCTGACGGTCAATAAGAACCTCAGGACGACTAATGTAAAAACGGCGTCTATAAACCGATGCTAATCTTGGTAAATACGTCGGTAGGGTCGACGTTGTTCGCGACTCCACTGGAGTGGCCCATCAACAACGGGGGATAGAGCCAACACATTTCGTGGTGGTCGGGGGGAATTCACCGGTACTTTACCGGCAGGGTAGGGCATATGAGTCGTCCCCAAACTATTCACCCGATCTGGCTACGGCTGACCCACTGGATCAATGTCATCGCTGTGGTCATCCTGGTGATGAGCGGTTGGCGTATCTATAATGCCTCGCCGATTTTTTCCTTCCAGATTCCTGCCGGTATAACCTTGGGTGGTTGGTTGGCGGGGGCGCTGCTGTGGCACTTTGCGGCGATGTGGATACTGCTCGTCAACGGCATTATTTACCTTCTGCTCAATATCTTCTCCGGCCGCATCGTCTACAAATTTTTCCCCATCCGTCCCAGCGAGGTCTTTCATGATTTCCTGGCGGCCCTAAGAGGCAAGCTCGCTCATGCAGACTTGCGGCACTACAACACCCTGCAAAAGCTCGCCTACCTCTTCGTCGTGCTCGATCTCATTGTGCTGGTGCTGTCGGGACTGGTGATCTGGAAGTCCGTGCAGTTTCCTTTGCTGAGGGAGCTGATGGGCGGTTATGACTCGGCGCGCATCGTGCATTTTGTCTGCATGGCCCTGCTGGTCGCCTTTACCGTGGTGCATCTGGTGATGGTGGCCCTCGTGCCACGCACCCTGATTGCCATGCTGCGTGGGCGCTAACTCATGAACAGAAAGATTGGAAAAGATGGGGTGGATGAACCCGCCATCATAAAATCGGTGGCGCAGGAACTGGACCTGCCCGCGCGTAGACAATTTCTTCGCCATGCCTGGACACTGGGGGGGATTGCCTTGCTGACAGGCTGTCGCCTGGATGACAGCGACTCCGTAGAGTCCATGTTGAAAATGGTCTCGCGCTTCAATGACAAGGTTCAGGCGGCGCTGTTCGATCCGAACAGACTGGCACCGACTTACCCTGAGTCGATGATGACGCGCCCGTTTCCCTTCAACGCCTATTACGACCGCAACAGCATCCCGAACATCGACGGTGCTGGCTTCAAACTCGCGGTTAGCGGTCTGGTCCAGGATAAGCACAGCTGGACCCTTGCCGAATTGAACCAGCTACCGCAGACCAGTCAGGTCACGCGGCTGATTTGCGTGGAGGGCTGGAGTGCCATCGGCAAGTGGGGCGGGGTGACTTTTTCGACCTTTCTGCAACGTGTGGGCGCCGATACCAGTGCCAAATATGTCGGGTTGAAATGCGCTGATGACTATTACACCAGCATCGATATGCCCACAGCGCTTCACGCGCAGACGCTGCTGACCCTGAGTTATGACGATCAGGTCTTACCGCCGGAATACGGCTACCCTCTGCGCCTGCGTATGCCAACCAAGCTGGGTTTCAAGAACCCCAAACATGTTGTGGAGATATTTGTGACCAATGATTACCCCGGTGGCTATTGGGAGGATCAGGGTTACAACTGGTTCAGTGGCAGTTGAGCGATTGGCTGTCCCGAAAAGCAATGTGGCGAAGAGTGCACGATGCCCCTCACCCATACCGCGCTACGCCAAGACAATGTGTCTCAGCTTGGCATTCAGTGCGACGAACGCCGCTTCGGTGCTGACCTTGTGGTTGGTGATGAGCAGGTCGATGCGTTCTGGAGGGCAGAAGGCGACGCGGCTCTCGACACCGATCTTGCTGTAGTCGGCGAGGATGACCACGCGCTCGGCATTGTCAGCCATGGCGCGGGCGACTTCGGCTTCGCGGTGGTCGTAGTTGCTGGCACCGCGCAGGGCGTCGATGCCGACGGGTGACAACAGCGCGAAATCGGCCCGATAGCGGCCAATTTCCGCCACTGTGGTGCCACCCACCGTAGCCGGAGCACGGTCGTCGAGCGAACCGCCGAGTACGATCACCTCGTTGTGCTGGCTACCCGGCGCGGCGGGATTGCGCAATTGCAGCGCCACGTTGAACGAGTTGGTGATCACGGTTAACCCGCCCAGCTTGGCCAGCTCTTCGGCGAGGATGACGGTGGTGGTGCCCGCGTCGATAAATACAGTCTGTCCGTGCGACAGCAGGCTGACCGCTGCGCGCGCGAGGTCACGCTTGAATTTGACATTGATGTTCGCCCGCTCGGCGATGGGCGCCTCGTCCTCGACGCGGATGGCGCCGCCGTGTATCCGCTTCAACTCCCCCAGTTCTTCCAGAGCGACCAGGTCGCGCCGCACGGTCTCGCGTGAAACATTCAGCTCGGTGACGATGCGGTCGGTGGTAACGCGCTGCAAGGTCGATAACAGTGCGCGAATCCGCTGGTAACGCTCTTCTTGCCACATGCCGGGTGTCCTGCTGTTTGAGTCGCTGTCCGAGCACGCATTGTGGAGGGGCGTCGGTCACTGTCAAGTTTGGTGCGGCCCCATAAGCATTGCTCAGGCGCAGTCTGCGAATCATCAAAATGTAATATTGTGGCAATATTGTATTTTTGTGTATTTGAAGATAGCCTCGTCGTCGGACGGTTTTTCCCTATCGTCCATATTTCGAAACACGCTTCCGCCATCGCCTCGGTTGTAACCTATCGTCTAGAAGTAGGAGCTATACCATGCAGCGTCGCCAGTTTCTGAACACCCTCGCTACCGTTTCCGTCGTAACCCCGCTGTTGTTGTCCTCTCGTATAACGCAAGCCGCCACGCCGCCGGCCACGCCGCCGGCCACGCCGAGCGCGCTGGATCCGGCGCGCTGGTCGCCGCTCAACACTCAGCGCCTGCAGGCGGTGATCGACCAGCACGGCAGCAAAAGTGCGTCCTATCGTCCTGAGCAGCGCCCATATGCGGTGTTCGACTGGGACAACACCTGCATCATGAACGACTGTGAAGAAGCGCTGCTGGTCTACCAGATCAATCATCTGCAGTACAAGCTGACCCCGGATGAGTTCGCCGCCGTGGTGCGTCAGGACGTGCCGAACGGCGCGTTCATGAAGGACTACACCACGGTGGACGGCAAGCCGGTCACCATGGAAGACATCGCCAGCGATGTGGAAGCGGATTACCGTTGGTTGCACGCCAACTACAAGGGACTCGCCGGCGACAAGAGCCTGGAGGAAATCCAGACGAGCGAGCAGTACAAGGATTTTCTCGCCAAGCTCTACTTCATGTACGACGCGATCTGCGACAGTTACCCGGTGGACATCGGCTACAAGTGGATTTTGTATTTCTACAAGAACATGACCACGGCTGAATTGCAGGCGATGGCTGAAGCGTCAAATAACTACGCGATCGGTGATGCGCTGCGCAAGGTCAAGTACGAGAGTTCACGCACGATTCCGGGCAAGGCAGGGGTGGTGGCGGATACGCACTTCCATGGCATCCGCATTCATGAGGAGATCCGTGGCCTGATGCACACGCTGCGCGCCAACGGTATCGACGTCTATGTCAGCACCGCCTCGATCGACGATGTGGTGCGGGTGTTCGCCGGCAATCCTCATTACGGATACGGCGTACCGCCCGAGAACGTGATCGGCCTGCGCATGGCGATGGAAGACGGCAAGTACACCACTCGCTATCAGCCGGACTGGCACTTCAATTACGGGCCGGGCAAGACCGTCGGCATCAAGAATGTGCTGGTTAAACAGAAGGGCTATGGTCCGGTGCTGGTGGCTGGCGACAGCGATGGCGATGCCTGGATGCTGCGCGACTTCAACGATACGGCGGTCGGAGTGATCGTCAACCGCATGAAGAAGGGCGAGATCGGCGCCGACAGCCAGCAGGCCGCTACCCAGTTGGGCAAGTCGGACGCGCGTTTCATCCTGCAGGGGCGCAACGAGCACACTGGTCTGATGATCCCGGACGAAAAATCCCTCAAATACGGTAAAGACGAGCTCAAGCTGCTGGCTTGATGCTACTGGCTCGCGGGTGGTCGGTTGCCATCCGCGAGCCGTAGTTGGATGCGAGATCAGTTCTATGGCCACCGCGAATCTGGAAGATCGTTCTCGCAAGCAACTGCTACGCTTTTCAAGCGCCATAAAGTAAGTCGCCGAATAAGAAGAGGTCCGAAAATTATGGATAGCACCGACGGCGTAGTTAAACAGCATTCAGCCGGCTGGCGCTTCAAAGTGGGCATTGCAATTATCTGTTTGATGCTTGGGTCCTGGTTGATGGTACCGCTTGCTGCAGCAGCCGGTGTGCCTGGCTCAAGGATCGCGGCGCTGACCGGGGTCCTGTTTATCAGCAACAAGGTTTTGCTGATCCTCGTTATCGCGGTCATGGGCAAGTCCGGCTTTCAGCAGTTGAAACGCAGCGTGTTTGGCTACGTGTCTGCGCTCGCGCCCAGCGCAGAATTTCAAGTGGGCCCCGTTCGCCACAGAGTGGGTCTGGTCATGTTCTGCTTGCCATTGATCTCATCCTTTATTGAACCCTACATCGATAGCATCTGGCCTGGACTCAGACCGAATCTCTGGCAGTTGCAGTTATTGGGCGACCTGATGTTGATCGGCAGCTTTTTCGTGTTGGGCGGTAACTTTTGGGAGAAGGTACGCGCGTTGTTTATTCGAACCGCACGGGTCAGCAATCCAGGCGCTGCCTGAGCTGAAATGAATCGGGAGAGTGCTGTTCAGGCAACCTTTGTCCGAACATCTGGCAGATCACAGGAGGCATGGGTCAGCAAACGCTCAATGGCTCCGGTCAGCAGGTTCTCCAGTAATCCGTCCCGTTCCCGATCATCCAGTGGGTGGAGCGTCAGCCAGCTGGGTGCGCTGTTGAGCATGCTGGCAATGGCGTGCCCGGCAGCCAGTAACCCTTGCTCGCTGAATCGGGACGAGGGGCAGAGGAACATCAGCAATTGTCGTTCGTAGCGCTCCTGTAACTGCCGCACACGTGCTTGCTGATCGTCGTTCAGGCAACCGCTGTCGCGTTCCACCAGACGAAAATGCCAGGGCATTTCCCGATGCAGGTTCAGGTGCGCGTGGATGACGTTTTGCAAGCTGGCGCGCAGGTCTCGCGGTTGTCGTTCGATACGTCCGAGGGTTGCCAGCAGCTCGTCGTAAAATTCCTCGATCAGGTCAAGCAGCAAGTGCTGTTTGCTCGGGTAATGGTGATACAGCGAGCCTGGGGCAAGCCCCAGGTAAGCTGCCAGCTCACGCATGCCGACCTGGCCAAAACCCTTGCTGGCGAACAGCTCCAGGGCCTTGTCCCGGCTCTCGGCGAAGCGTGAGCAGCGCTCAGTCATAGGCATGGAAGCCACGTCCGGTCTTGCGCCCCAGATAACCGGCCGCGACCATTTCCTTGAGTAGCGGAGCAGGGCGGTACTTGCTGTCGTTGAAGCCGTCGTAGAACGCCTCCATGATCGCCAACAACGTATCCAGGCCAATCAGGTCGGCCAGCGCCAATGGGCCTATTGGCTGGTTGCAGCCCAGACGCATGCCGGCATCGATGTCTTCGGCGCTGGCCAGGCCTTCCTGAAACACCAGGATCGCTTCATTGATCATCGGCACCAGAATCCGGTTCACCACAAAGCCCGGACGGTTGCCGGCGGTGATCGCGGTCTTGCCCAGGCGTTGCGCCAACTCGATGGCCAGGGCATGAGTCGCGTCGCTGGTTTGCAGGCCGCGAATCACTTCGATCAGCCCCATGACCGGCACCGGGTTGAAGAAGTGCAGGCCGATGAAACGCGCCGGCGAACTGACGCTGGCGGCGAGCTCGGTGATCGACAGCGATGAGGTGTTGGAAGCAATGACACAGTCGGCGCTGACCTGGGTAGCGATCTGCTGCAGCACTCGCCGTTTCAGTTCGAGGCTTTCGGTCGCGGCCTCGATCACCAGTTGCACGTTGTGCAGGGTGCTGTAGTCGGTGCTGGTGCGGATCTTGTCCAAAGCCGTGAGCTTTTGCTCCTCGGTCAGCGACGCCTTGGCAACTTGCCGGTCGAGGTTCTTGCCGACAGTCGCCAGCGCTTTTTGCAAGGCGCTGTCGGAGATGTCCAGCAAGGTCACGTTGAAGCCGGCCAGTGCGCAGATTTGCGCAATGCCGTTGCCCATGGTGCCTGCGCCGATAACGCCAATGTTCTGCAGGTTCATCTTCATGTCCTTGTACTCAAACCCGCTCGAACAACACGGCGATGCCTTGGCCGCCGCCAATGCACATGGTTGCCAGGGCATAACGGCCCTGAGTGCGGTGCAGTTCGTGAATGGCTTTGGTGGCGATAATCGCGCCGGTGGCGCCTACCGGGTGGCCCAGCGAGATGCCCGAACCGTTGGGGTTGACCTTCTCCGGATCGAAGCCCAGTTCTTGCGCTACGGCACAGGCCTGGGCCGCAAAGGCTTCGTTGGATTCGATGACATCAAGGTCGGCAACGCTCAGGCCCGCGCGCTTGAGCACCAGGCGGGTGGCGGGAATCGGTCCCAGTCCCATCATCGACGGTTCAACGCCTGCATGGGCATACCCCACCAGTCGGGCCATCGGCTTGAGGCCTTGTTCCTGTACGACTTTCCCGGTGGCCATGATCAGCGCGCCGGCACCGTCATTCAGACCAGATGCGTTGCCGGCGGTGACGCTGCCGTCTTTTTTGAACGCAGGTTTCATGCGGCTCAATTGTTCGGCGTTAACCTCCGCTCGCACATGCTCATCGGTCGCAAACGAAACCGTACCTTTACGGGTCGCCACTTCGATCGGTACGATCTGCCCGGCAAAACGCCCTTCGGCAATCGCCCGGGCGGCACGCTGTTGGCTAAGCAGCGCCAACTCATCCTGGGTCTGGCGACTGATGCCGTAGTGTGCGGCGATGTTTTCTGCGGTGATGCCCATGTGGAAACCGGCAAACGGGTCTTGCAGCACGCCGAGCATGTAGTCGATGGCTTGCATGTCGCCCATTCGTGCGCCCCAGCGCGCCTGCGGCAACAAGTACGCACCGCGGCTCATGGACTCGACGCCACCCGCCAGCGCGGCCCCGGCATCCCCCAGCATCAAACTTTGCGCGGCACTGACAATCGCCTGCAAACCCGAACCGCAGAGGCGGTTGACGTTGAAGGCGGGCGTCTCTTTCGTCAGCCCGGCATTGATCGCCACGGCGCGGGAGATGTAGGCGTCGCGAGCTTCGGTCGGGATCACATGCCCCATCACCGCGTGACCGATGTGTTCGGGCGCCAGGCCTGATCGTTCAATGGCCGCGCGGCAAACGTCGGTTGCCAGCTGGATAGGCGGTACATCCTTGAGTGAACCGCCAAAGGTGCCAATGGCAGAACGGACCGCGCTCACCACAAAAATATCGGAATGGTTCATGTTGGTTCCCTGAAATAGGTCTTTTTTTGTTGGGCACGAGTCTAGAATCAGCAGCGCCGCTGGCCTATGCCAGAACTGTTCAAGGCAGATGGCGTTTTTTGCCACTTTCAGATGATGAGGAGAGAGACGATCACATGCGGGAAACGGATTCGGTGGCGGTCTACTTCATGTATCCAATGATCCATGCCCTGCGTGAGAACCCGCAGCGTCTGCGGTCTGTACTTGAGCAGGTGGGAATCGATCCGCAGTTGATGGATCAGCCTACTGCACGGGTGCCGGCCACGGCTTTTGCTGCGTTGTGGCTGGTGCAGATTCGAGAGTTGAACGACGAATTCTTCCAGCTGGATTCTCATGGCATGCCGCCGGGGAGTTTTGCCCTGATCTGTCGGGCATTGATTCAGGAACCGACGCTGGAAAAAGCCATGCGTCAGTGTCTGGCCAATTTCTCACTGTTCTTGCGTGATTTTCGCGGCACGTTGAATGTGCGTGGCAAGCGAGCGGTTATCGGCTTGCAGACTCGGGCGCAAAACAGCGATGTCGCGCATTTCGGTGAAGAGACGTTTCTGGTGTTGATGATCAGTCTGCTGTGTTGGCTGGGCGGGCGGCGCATTCCCATCGATCGTGCGGACTTTCGTCATGAGCGTTTGTCGCTCAGTGATGATTCAATGCTCTGGGGCGCCAACCTGACCTTTGGCGCCGAGCGCACAGAGATCGAATTCGACAGCCGTTATCTGCAATTGCCGGTGGTTCAGGACCTGGTGTCACTCAAGGCATTTTTGCGCAGTGCGCCGCAGTGGCTGGTGATTCGTTTCCGTAACCAGCACGGCCTGGCGTCGCAGATTCATCAGCGTTTGCGCAACAGCCATTACAGCCAATGGCCGACTCTGGAGGCTTTTGCCATCGAACAGCATCTGAGCCCCAGCACCGTTCGCCGAAAACTGGAGCGTGAAGGCTGTTCATTTCAAGAGATCAAGGACGAGGTGCGCCGTGGTGTCGCCTTTGAACAGCTGCGCCAGAGTCAATCGAGCATCACGGTGATTGCCGAGCAGATCGGTTTTCAGGAGCCCAGCGCGTTCCATCGGGCGTTCAAGAAGTGGACCGGTGAGAGTCCGGGTCGTTACCGGGCGAGGTTCCAGGGCAAGCGCCTCGATGCCTGATCGGTACTTCAAAAAAAACGCCACTCAGGGAGTGGCGTTTTTATTGACGCGCGAAGGGTCGACAGCATTCAAAAGAACGGAATCACTCACTGATCCTTTTCGCAATTGACCATCCACGACACCCCGAAACGGTCAACCAGCATGCCGAAGCGTGCGGCCCAGAACGTCGCCTCCAGTGGCATTTGAATGGAGCCCTGGTCCGCCAGCGCGGTGAAGACTCGTTCGGCTTCAGCGATGCTGCTGACATTCAGCGAGACGGAGCATCCGCTGATACCGTGGTAGGGCCGATCAGGCGTGGTGTCGGACCCCATGAGCGCCTGATCGCCGACAACCAGCCGGGTATGGATAATTCGGTCATGGTAACTCGCCGGGATGTGATCGCGAGCCGGCGATTCGCCGAAGGTCATCATCATTTCAAGAGTGCCTTGCAGGCATTGCGCGTAGAACGTGAAGGCTGCTTTGCAATCGCCGTTGAAGATCAGGTAGGGATTGATTTTCATGGTCAGCTCCAGGGACGCAGAGGGGAAGGGGGCACGGCGTGTTCCAGCCTGCCCACGTAGGTAAAACCATGCGAAAGACATTCAGCTATCGAGTAACAGGGTGCTAATTATGGCTGACAGGCGTCGTTTTTTTAGATGATTTTGTTTGCTGCGGGCGAGCGTTATGACTGGCGGACAAAACCGTACGCAATCCGGAGCTGCCGTAGGCTGCGATCCTGGCGATCCCGCACGCCCGGTTTAATACCGGGGGCAACTCGCCCCCGGTTTGAGGCCTCGCTACATCAAGTTGCTTTGCGGCAACCCCAGCAAGCCGGTCAGCGTATTGATGATGGTTTGTTGCCGGGCGCGGTTTACCTGGTGTTCGGCTTCTGCGGCGGCGACATCGGCGGCGCAGTGTGGGCACGTCACTTCGTGTGCATGGATGTACTGCAAGCAGCCACGACACAGGGCCAGTTGCGGCGGAATACGGCCTTCATCAGGCGATTTCTGGCCCTGATTCGCCCAGGCCAGCTTGATCACCTGACCGCTGTCGCTGACGCTGTTGACCTTCTCGCCGGTATCGATACGTTCGGTAATCAGGTCAAAACGTCCGACAGCGAAGGACGTCTGTGCTGCGTCCTCGAGTTTGACAATTCGCTCGCGCAGTCCCTTTTTTTGCAGGTCCAGAGCGCGGTAATGGCAGTAGGGGTTGTTGCCGGGTTTGCCGAGCAAGGAGTGCGAGGTCCAGGTGCAGCCGCCACGGCAGACATCGTTGTAGTAGCAGCTTCGGCAGTAGCCCCACAGGTCGTCGACGCCGCGCAGGCGGCCGAAGTGCATGCCTTCACTGTAATGCCAGATATCGTGCAGGCTCATGTTGCGCACGTTGCCGCCCGAAAAACCTACGGTTGCCAATGAAGGGCAGCCTTTGACGGTGCCATCGGCTTCGAGTGCCAGCACGGTTTGCCCGGCGGCGCAGCCGCTCCAGTGCACGCGCTCGTCGCCGAAACCACGCCACATATGCTCATACGGGCCGTAGTAACCAATGTTGTTGCCCACGTTCATCAGCAGACCGCGATCAACCCCTTCGCGGTAGAGACGCGCCAGCAAAGGCATCACTTCAAGCAGTTGGTAGGGCTGCAATAGCAGCTCCGGATGATCGACGGCATTGCCCATGGCGACTGTCAACTGGATCTGCCAGTGGGTGGCGCCAAGTCCGATGATCAAGTCCATCAGTTCGGGCAAGTCGGGCAGGGTGGCCGCGCCGATTTGGGTGTTGACGCTGACCGCAAGCCCCGACTGTTTGGCGCGTCGCAGAGTATCCACGGCCTTGTCGAACGAGCCCGCAACATTGCGCACCGCGTCATGCAGCGGGGCCAGTCCATCCAGCGAAACACCGACGCCATTGAGCCCGGCATCCACCGCGGCCTGCATTTTCGCGGGCGTCAGGTTGCGTCCGCCGGTTTGTATCGCGCAATACATGCCGTGATCGTGGATGGCCTGGATCAGCTGAGTCCAGTCCTTGCGCAAATAGGCTTCACCGCCAATCAAGGTGATCTCGCGGGTGCCGAGTGCCGCCAGGGAATCGATGACATCCAGGCATTCCCGGGTGTTCAGTTCATCGGGGCGTCGATGGCCAGCGCGGGATCCGCAATGCAGGCATTTGAGATCGCAGGCCAGGGTGATTTCCCAGACCACATGGACCGGCACGTAACGTTTGAGATCGGTTTCACTGAGGTAGCGGGCAGGGCGATTGTCTGACATGGGAAATCCTTGCGCACAGATACATGCGCGACACGAATCCATCGAAGTGTTCGCGCCTTCCTTAGCGTCGATGGCGCGAGCGGATTTACCTTTTGTTGTTGGCCAACGGGCGCAGAACCTGTGGGAGCGAGCTTGCTCGCGAAAGCGGTGTGTCAGGCGACATTAATGATGACTGTGCCGCCGTCTTCGCGGGCAAGCCCGCTCCCACAGGGATTGCGCTTATTACCCAGGCTTGGCCACTTTTTAAGTGACCAAGCCCGGGCATTGCCGGTTAGCGTGCTTCCAGTCGGGCGATTTCTGCTTGCAACTGCTCCAGCGCGCTGCGCAAGGCGCCGCTGTTGGCCAGTTGCTGTTCGCCCTGGCTCACCACGGTTTTCAGCTGCGCAAGATCACCGCTGGCTTGCGCTTGCTGCACGGCAACCGCGTAAAGCGGGTGCGCATGTGACGGCTGCTCGACCCGCTGGTATTGAGCAGGCGCCAGGCTGACAGCCGCGTGTCTGACTGTCGTCCAGTGGTCTTGATCGTAGTACTTGTAGTCGGCAAAACCGCTGGCCCAATCGGCGCCTAGAATGCCGCGCAGGTCGAAGGTCTGGGCGATATTGCTGTTAGGGCCGCTCGGGCTGCCATCCAGAGTGAGGATGATGTGGTTTTCCGCATCGGCAGTCAGTTTGGCCTCGGAATACTCACCCCAAACCCGGGCACGGAAATTGACAACGGGGTAGGTGCTTTGAAAAATGCTCGCCACACCGCTGACTTTCTTGTTGACGGTATCCACCAGCAGATCGAGGGTCAAAACCGGTGCGCCGAGTAGTGAGCTGGAAACGTTGAGGCGTGTGTGAAAAAGTCCGATTGACATGGTGCAACTCCCTTAGTTGTATTCAGGACAAGCCAGGCACGTTCAGTTGCCGGTCAGCGGCGTTCCAGCCTGCTGATTTCACCCTTGGCCGCCTCAAGCGCACTTTGCAACTGGGGTTGCTGGTCCAGTTGTTGTTTGGCAAGGCTCGCCAGATTTTTCATCTGGGCCAGGTCACCGCTGGCAATGGCACTCTGAATCGGCGCGGCGTACAGCGGCATGATTGGCGGATATGGCAGGATTACCGGGCCCGGTTCCAATGGCAGTGAATAGGCCTTGGAGGGCACCGACTCGACGAGATGGGCGGGCGCATTGACCTTGACCCAGCGCTGACCATTGAAGTACTCGTAGTTGGCGACCCCTGCTTTCCAGTCGCTACCGACTACCAGATGCAGCTTGAAATTCACGATGGAGTTCGAGCCTGGGCCACCCTGGTTGCCTTGAACGGTGATCAGGATTTTGCTGACGCCGGGTTTCATCACCGTCATGTAGGTGTACTCACCCCAGACATCGGAGTGCACATCCAGCGGCGGATTGGTTGCCTGAGTGATGGCGGCAGTACCGCTTACCGTTTGCTCAGGTGTAAACACCAGCAGATTGAGCGCCAGGTTTTGTGCGCCCGGTGCCGAAGTTCCAATTTGATAGCAGAGTGGGAATAAACCGACAGATTGCTGAGAAGAACCAGACATAATTATTGCCTCCATTGCAATAGGGGAGCGGAAACAGCAGTTAGTGCCGTTCCAGGCGTGCGACTTCCTTAGCCAACTGCTCGTACGCGCTACTTAGTTCTTTGGGTTCTGGCTTGGATGCATCGCGTTGTTTCAACAGTGTTTTCATTTGCGGCAGGTTGCCTGCCTTGATCGCGCTTTGGATGGCCACCCCATAAGGGGGCATGCTATGGCCAGTTGAATTGCTCATAACGATTCCTTCCGTGGTTGTGCGAATACTGCTGTCATCAGCAGTTTTTGCAGTTAAGCAGGCGTGGGTAATTATGCAATGGGCAATGCGCTAGTACGTCTGTTAAATTTTATTTCATTAATAGCGATGCGTTTGGGTGTTGGCTGTTTAATATTAAGATTGGCGATGAAAGAGGTTAATTCAACTTTTTCCTCATAAGGAAGGCGAGCCCTTATCGCCATTAATAATGAATAGTACGGTTATTATTTTTTCTGGTAATTAAGGACGATAGTTCCATTAAGTACTTCGCCTTTTGCGGGTGTTCAACCTTCTTGCGCGGCGATTCGCCGAATGATCCGCAAGGCTTCCTCGCGCAGCAACGGCTGTTTCATCCGTTCGGCCAGTAGCGCCATTTGCCGTGAGTATTCGCAGGCGACTATGGCCTCGACCTGTTCCCCCGTGCACAGCAATGCGATGAAGGCGTATTGCTCGGGGTTACCTTCAAAAACGATCCGGTCCCATCGGTCGGCGTGGCCGAGCATCTCGAAGGTCTTGTCGAAGTGATACGTCCAGAAAAACGGAACATCCGCGTAGCGTGTTTCACCGCCCAACATATTCTGCGCGGCGATCCGCGCCTGCTGCTGGGCCAGGCGCCAGTGCTCAATGCGTGTGGGGACACCTTGCAACGCGAAGGACGCGATGTCGCCGGCGGCCCACAGGCCAGGCGCAGCGCGCATGCCTTCGTTGACCGGTAACCCGCCATCGTCGTCCAGCTCGACACCTTCGAGCAGATCGGTGACCGGGCTGACGCCGATGCCGATCAACACCAGATCGGCGGGAAGTCGTTGACCGTTTTCGAGCAGAACAGCCTCGACATGCTCCTGACCTTCGAACGCCCTCGGTTGGGTACTGGTGTGAAAGACCACGCCGTTGTCTTCATGCAGGGACAAAATCGCCAGGCCGATGCGCTCACCGAACAGTTTGCTGAACGGTGTTTCATGGTGCGCGACGACGCTGACTTCCAGTCCATGGCGGCGTAAGGCCGACGCTGACTCCAGGCCGATGAAGCTGGCACCAACGATGACCACGCGGGCGCCGGGTTTTGCCGTTTGGAGAATGCGCTCGGCGTCCTCGCGCGAGCGCAACGCCAGGATGTTGTGCAGATGCGCGCCGTTTACCGAAAGCGGTCTGGGTTCGCCGCCACTGGCAAGGAGTGCGGCGTCGTAGTCAAAGGTGTGCCCGTCAGCCAGGGAAACCCTTTTGGCGGCGACATCGAGACGGATGACCTCGCCTTTGACGCGCTCGATTTTCTGTTCGTTATAAAAGCTTTCGTCCAGTAATGGCGGGGTTTCTTGGGGTGACATTTCCCCGGCGAGGACATATTTGCTCAGTACCGTGCGGTCATAACCAGGATTCGTTTCGCGATCGATCAACACCAGGCGACCGGCAAAGCCTTGTTCACGCAGGGCGGCGGCTGCCGCTGTTCCCGCAGCGCCTGCACCGACAATCACAAAGCAGCGTGAATCAGCGGGACGAGCCACTTCGATGGGCGCAAGAGGCTGGTCGTCCACCTGTACATCGCCATCGATCACTTTGACCGGGTAGCGGGTCAGTCCATTCAGGGCCGGCGGTTCGCAAACCTGGCCGTCCTCGACCGTGAACATCGCCTTGTGCCAGGGGCAAATCAACCGCCCATTGCAGACGACCCCTTCGTCCAGTGGGGCCTGCGCATGCGGGCATTCGCCCTGATAGGCGTAGACCCGTTCACCGGCCCGCAGTAGCACTATCTTCAGTGAACCGATTTCTACGCGCGTACCACGGTCTTCTCGAAGGTCGGCAAAACGGGCGACGTTGTGCAGGGACATGACAACTCTCCGGGGCGCTATTTTCGTTGGAGTCGGCAGCAGCGGGGAACGTCAATGAAACTGCGCCCCACTTGGCAGGCTCGACCCTTACAGTAAAGCAGCGAAAGCGAATGCCCATCGAAGCTCACCGTCAACGTTCCCAGGAGCGCTTGCGGTCAACTGCACGCTATGCAAACTTCATGATTCAACCTGACTGATGGCCCTTCGCATGACTGATAACAACCCCGGCAAACACACTCCCAGCGCCCAAGACATCGTCGCCGCGCTCGACCTGGAACCTCATATAGAAGGTGGTTTTTACCGCAGAACCTTTCAGTCTGATTGCCAGGCCATGGTCGAGACTGCGGACGGTCGGCGTTATGCGATGACTTCGATCTATTACCTGCTGACGGGTGCGTCTCCCGTTGGCCACTTCCATTTGAACAAATCCGACATCGTTCACTACCACCATGTGGGCGATGCGATTCAGTACTTCCTCATCTACCCGGACGGCACCTTGAACACCGTGGTCATGGGCAGCGACGTCACCGCCGGGCAGTGCCTGCAACTGCACGTACCTGGCGGTGTCTGGAAGGCTTCGCAGCTTATGGATGGACCGGCTGCTTACGGCCTGATCAGCGAAGCCGTTTCGCCAGGGTTCGATTTTGCGGATATGCAATTGGGCAGTCGGCGCACACTCAGTGAGCTATTCCCAGACCATTCGGCGCTATTTGAGCGGCTGGCGCGAGAATAAAACAGTAAGACCAGCACGAACTCCGTAGCAGGCTTCGCCAGCTGCTACAGGGCATCCGGTCCGTGAGGGATGGGCAGGGTGTTGCGTTCGTGAAATTTATTCTGTAGTTTTTCATGAAATTATAAAAACATAATTTCATGGGTGCCCGAATGTTTCAGCAGTCCTCCCGGCATGTCGCCAGCTATTACGCCCACAGTTGCGCTGATCGCCTAGTGGATCGAACCGTTCTGGAAGGGGAACACACTGCTGAGGTACTGATCATCGGTGCCGGCTTCAGTGGTCTGCATACCGCTTTGCGCCTGGCCTTGGCGGGCAAGCGCGTGATGTTGCTGGAAGCCAGTCGTGTTGCCTGGGCAGCCTCGGGGCGCAATGGTGGGCAGGCGATTCTCGGCTGGTCGTGCGACATGCCGCCTCTGGAAGCTGCGCTGGGTCATGAACGTGCGCGGCGCTTGTGGGACGGCATGCGCTGGGCGGCGCAAGAGTTGCGCGAGTTGCCTGCGCGCCATGGTTTCGACTGCGATTATCGAGCTGGACATTTGTGGACGTCGGTCATGCCGCGTCGGGTCAGTCTCCTGACAGAGTGGCAGCGCGAGGCCAGCCACAAGTGGGGTCACGATGGCCTGCAATTCATAGCGCGTGAGCAGTTACCGCAGTGGGTCTCCAGCGAGCGCTATCAGGCCGGTCTCTTTGACCCTGAAGGCGGGCATCTGAATCCGCTGAAACTGGCGCTCGGCCTGGCCGCAGCTATCGAACGTGCTGGCGGTTGTATCTACGAGCAGAGCAAAGCGCTGAGCTATCGCGAAGAAGGCGGTCAGTACCTGGTAACCACCGAACACGGCAGCATTCGGGCGAATGTGCTGGTGCTGGCGTGCAACGCTTATCTCGATCAGCTCGATCCGCAGTTGGCCAGTTGCGTGTTGCCGGTGGGCACTTATCAGGTGGCCACTGCACCGCTGACAGCGGAACAAGCCACGGCACTGTTGCCGAGTAATGTCTGCGTCACCGACAACCAGTTCGTCCTCGACTATTTCCGTCGCACGCCGGATAACCGCCTGCTGTTCGGTGGCGGCTGTACCTATCTTGGAGGGATGCCAAAAGACATCGCCGCCGCGACACGGCCTTATCTGGAGCGGGTCTTCCCGCAGCTCAAAGGTGTCGAGCTGGAGTTCGCCTGGGGCGGGCATATCGATCTGACCCTCAAGCGCACTCCTGACATTGGTCGGCGTGGCGACCTCTACTGGCTACAGGGCTATTCCGGGCATGGTGTGCTCCCGACGCTGGCCGGGGCTCGCGCCGTGTCCGATGCGATTCTCGGTCAGCCGGATGAGCTGGCGTTGTACCAGGGTTTGAGTAATGGCAGCTTTCCCGGCGGTAAATACCTGGCAGCGCCATTGGAAGCCATCGGCAAGGCCTGGTACCGACTGCGCGACAGCATTTGATGAGTCATCTTGGGGAATTCCTGGCATGAACAAGCAAGAAGAAATCGCCGCGTTAGCGATCCTTATTCACGATCTGCGCAAGCACAAGAAAATCACCCTCAAGGAACTGGCCGACAAAATCGACCGGTCTGTCGGCTTTCTTTCACAAGTCGAGCGGGGCTTGTCGCGACCCACGGTGGCGGACCTGACCGCAATCAGCGAAACCCTCGGGGTGCCGACTACCTATTTCTACAGTTTGCCAAAACCCAAGGTGTTGCCTTGGGTGACCCGACCGGATGAGCGCCGCACGTTGTACTACGCCAACGGGATTACCGACATTCTGGTCTCACCGAAAATCCGGGCCACCTTCTCGATGCTCGAAAGCCAACTGGAGGCCGGCGCCAGCAGTGGCGAGCGGCACTTGAGCGACAGCTCGGAGCAGGGTGGTTATGTGCTGGAAGGTGCGTTGACGCTGTGGTTGGGCGATGACGACGAGCCGGTCACCTTGCAGGCCGGCGATAGTTTTCAACTCGACAGTCACACGCGCTGTCGTTACGGCAACCTCACTGACCAGCTCACGCGAGTGCTTTGGGTTTACACCTGATAACAATAAAAGGAATAACAACGATGGATGCTGCCTGCTCTGATCTCCTGGCTGAGGTTCGTGCTTTTCGCCAACGCTACCCCGAGGTGCGCTATGTCGACCTGATTGCTTTGGATATTCCGGGGCATTTCTACGGCAAGCGTTACCCGATCGAGATGCTCGAAAAGGTAGCTGCTGGCAGTGCTTTGAAGCTGCCGCAGAACTGCGTGCTTCTGGGCGTGCAGGGTGGGCTGTTCAAAATCGGCGACTATTGTTTTAACGACGGCGACCCGGATGCCCTGCGGCGCCTGGTGCCGGGCACGCTCAAACCGGTGAGCTGGGAGTCGAAGCCACTGGGGCAGATGCTGATCACCTCGGACGGCACTGAAAAGCCGATCGTCTTCGAGCCACGCGAGGTCCTCGCGCAAGTGCTGGAGCGCTTGCGCGGTAAAGGCATTCATCCGGTGGTGGCGTTCGAGCTGGAGTTCTATCTGTTCGATAAAAAGTTGCGCGAGGGGCGGCCACAGTTCCCCCGCGATCTGCTGTCGGACGATGCCGACGATCAACCGAACATGCACATCGAGCGGCTGTCACGTTTTTCTCCGGTGCTCGATGAAATGGTCGAAGCGGCGCGGGCGCAAGGCATCGATACCACGGTGATCACTGCCGAACTTGGGCCGGGCCAGTTCGAGATCAACTTCGGTCACCTCGATGACGGTCTGCGTGCCGCTGACTGGGCGGCGCTGTTTTGCCGTAGCACCCGTGGCGTCGCGCTCAAGCACGGTTACCGCGCCAGTTTCATGGCCAAGCCTTACTTGCAACATCCGGGCAGCGGCATGCATGTACATGTCAGCCTCTATGACGCTGAGGGTAAAAACCTGCTGGCGGCCAACCAACAGCAGGCGCTGCGGCATGCGGTGGCCGGTTGTCTGGAGCTGTTGCCGCATTGCATGCCGATCTTCGCGCCGAACCAGAACGCGCTGCGTCGTTTGGGCGGCACGGTGAATGCGGCGACACGTGCCAGCTGGGGTTTTGAGGATCGCGATGCCTGTGTGCGCATTCCCGATTCAGATTCGAAAAATCTGCGGATCGAGCATCGCTTGGCCGGTGCTGATGCCAACCCGTATCTGGTGCTGGCGGCGATTCTGGTGGGGGTGGAGCAGGGCCTGGAAGCCCGCCGCGAGCCGATCGCAGCACTCAATGAAGACCGCAGCAGTGGGATCGACTTTCCGCTGGAAATGCTCGAAGCCGTGCGCGCCATGCAGCATCAGCCACAGCTGCGCGAGGGGTTGGGAGCGGAATTTGTTGATGTGTACTGCGAGAACAAGCGCCAGGACCATCTGGCCTTTTTGCAGGAAATCAGTGCACGCGAATACCGCTGGTATCTGTAGTGACCACCGACTCAGCCTGGCTGGCTGAGTCGGCGCTGCACCCCGTTGTTATCTGAGAAATGCCTGCATGTCGCTGTTCAGCTTCTTCAGCGCGACTTTGAAGTCGTTGGCGGTAACCTGCTGGCTTGCATTTTTCAACTGCTGGCCCATGACCTTGCGCACGACTTTGGCCACGGTTTGGCCGTTGCTCGCGTCGATCATCTCGGCTTCGATGAACAATTCGGTGTCCTGGTCGCGGTGGCCGGTGGCCGCCTGAGTCGCGCCTACCGCGGCCGCAATCGGAACCACTTCATACCATTTCATGCCCTCGTTTGAGGCCGTGACCCCGGTAATCGCGGCGCGTACGACCAGCACTCGCGAACCGGCAGGGGCCGATTGAACGTTCGGTACCACACGGTACTTCTGGCTCAGTACGCTCTTGGCGTTGTCGGTCATGTAGGTTTGCAACTGATCCAGCGTCTGACGGTTGACTCGCTCATTGGGCTTGGGCGCCGGGTACAGTTCCAGTTGCTTGAACGCCACCGTGTTGTAAGCGTTCGGATTCCAGGAAGGGGTCACCCAACGCATGGCCTTCTCGCCGCTGGGTGTGGTGACTTCTTGCAGGTTGCTGTAGTTGGGAAGAAACCCTGAGTACTGTTCCTTCTCGGTGATTTTTGAGGTGCAACCGCCGAGTAGCAGGCTGGTCAAGGCAACGCCGACAAGCGATTTCCTGGCAAGACTCATATTTTTTACTCCATGGGTTGAGACGTTTTATTCAGGTTGCCTTGCAATGAGCTCAAGCCCGCTGGGCCGGTGGTTTCGTGCTTCACTCAACCGCAGCCCACCTGAAACCTGGATCTCTCGCGAATTAGCGTAGGTACGAATTGCGAAATATCCAGTAGTTATGCTCGTGGAGGCATTGCCCCAGAATGCCGTCACTTGGTTGTGGAGAGCATTCGGTAACGTGCTATAGAATTTTTTTCTTCCTGTCCTTGACATGCCTGGCGAACACGTCCAGAATTGCGTCCATTCCTGATTCAGGAACGAGAAAAACCCTTTAGATATCAAAGGGTTGGAAATAGATAACAATCTAGATTCCATCTCCAGTTTGTATGCGTTTGATGTTGTTTTTTAGGCATCGGACGTTTGAGGCCGAGTAGCAAAATGGTTATGCAGCGGATTGCAAATCCGCCTACGCCGGTTCGATTCCGACCTCGGCCTCCACTATAAATAGCTCCGTAGATCGCTGATTTACGGAGCTTTTTTATTTTCGGTACACAGCAAGATTTTGTCTTGAATTTGACGTCAGCGAACTTGCTTAGAGGGGAAGGGCTGTATATATTTCTCCCCCTGCCGTATCAGCAGCAAAAAGGACTGATTGTTAATTCGGTCGTTCTTGAATGCTTCACCGCGCTACCGCCCGAATGGCGAAACTGGTAGACGCATGGGACTTAAAATCCCCCGTTCGTAAGGACGTGCCGGTTCGATTCCGGCTTCGGGCACCATATATATCAAGGGCTTGCGTGAGAAACCTCACGCAGGCCCTTATCTTTTTTTTCCGCAAAAAAATATCTTTCCGCAATTCACTTGGTTGGCGAGACTTTCTTGCCTTTCCGGTTGCGGATGTACTGCTCTGTCATGCCGATTGTGCCGGCAGAAGGTGGGAAGGGATATTTCCTGAGCCTATAAGGCCAGGAAAAAAGGTTATTAGACGTGCAGAAGCTGCTTTGTTAAAAAATCAGTGCGTAGCACGCTGACTGCGTGCCAATGCATCTCCATTTGGTTAAATGGAAATCGCCCAACATTGAGCTGGGCAACGATCAATGAGTCTGATTGCCGATACAAGGATAAGTAGCTGCGACTTTGGCCAACTGCTCGCGCACCAGCGCATTGGGCTCATTGATCCCCTTTCTCCCCCCGCAGCTTGATCCTTTCGAACAAAAATATCGCGTAGTAAAGGCGATGGACGATGGCGCAGACATAACGACCCGAATGCCGACGTTCGCTGCTACGCGCCGTTCGAGGTTGGCACTCTTCGAGCACTCCCGGCCGGGCAGCATGGCCACGGTGTCCGGCTGGGCGTTACGGCTTGGCTGATCCAGCGCGAATCAGTCAGGAGACGGATGGAATTTTGTCGATAAACGCAATTCGCTCACCATTGTAGAAAACTTCAACTGTTGTGTAGTGAGGCGAGTTTGGAGGTACTACTCTGGAGAACCTCGCTTGCGCGCAACTCATTTGTTGAATCCAGTTTCCAGGTCGTTGGATCAAGTGCAGATCCAACATGAGTGATGCCGGGTTAAAACCCTGCGGGGCTCGCATGGTCAGATAGGCCTCGACTCCCGGATTGGCAACTTCAACATCTCCAACGACATGAAGGTCGTCCGGTTTCGATGGCATCGTGTTCAGCCATGCATGCCAGTTTTTTGAGCTGATAGTCATTTTTCTATTCCTTGAGAAATGAAACTCGAAGCTTGAGGTACTGCAGTTCCGTATGGCGCTTCGTATGCCATCGAATTTAAAGCGTAGCGCCAAACAGAAGGAAATGGATGCAAGGGGTGGGGTGCATTTATGCGATCTTCCAGCCTTTTCACGAAGGCTTCGGCTTGTTGCGCTGATCCGTATTTTCCTTTGCTATCTGCTTCTGTAATGAGCCCACCCCCTGCCTCACAATGACTCTGTGACCGCAGACCGATAATTTTTGGAGGCCTAAAATGTTGAAGATGGCAATTTTCCTGGGTGGGTTTCTGGCGTTGACCATCGTGATTGGTGCCCTTGCGACAATCTCTCCGATTTAACCAGAAGGGGATGAGCATCCCGTATTTCCAGATTTTCCGATCTTTCGCAGGTGGTTCTTTTTGACCTTCGCCGGCGATAGCCTCAGCAGGCTCACTCAACCGATTTTCCAACGGAATAGGCCGCTTGCCGGCACTCGGGATCGACACTCATCCTTCTGTGGGTATGGGAGAGGTCCTTGGCCGGGGATCGGCTACAGTTGATGGATCATTGACATGGAGATCGACTATGAAGTGTTTGATTTGTCAGGCTGCCGCTAGGACTGTTCACGCGCTTGGAGACTGGTCAGAGGTCAAATGCTCAGCGGGTTGTGGGCACTTCAGGGTCTCAGCGAACCTTGTTGCGAAAATGTCGTTAAAGAATGAATCCTTTGACATTGAACGCACAAGGCGCTGGATTGAAATGTCTCGTAATGACGAGCCAGTGCCGTTGATATCGACCTACGATTACAACGTTTCCTTATTGCATCGCGACACTGATGAGCGGGCGACCAGCCAGTCGAATCATTTTAGGCAACCGGTAACGTCGGATTAGATGGAAGTTCTTGCTTCGATTTGGCGAAGCGCCCGCTAGCCATCGTGATGATCCGTCGGCGGTATTGGTAGTCAGGGTTTGGTTCGGTGGCATCGTTCGCCTTGTGGCCCCCCCTCAACACCGAACAACTTCACCATCACGTCCGAGTGGGCGCCCTGTCAGTAAACAAAGGACGGGGCGCTTTCGAGTATCGAATGCTCCAGCGGGTATGGAGGGTGCTAGATTGAAAAAGGGGCGCAAACCTAAGGAGAGAATCAGATGATCACTGATGCTCGGGATGCAGCGAAGTACGTAGAGTACTATTCGTCCATCGAAAGCCCACAAGTGCGGGAAGCGTTTTGCATGCTGGTCGGTGCGATTTCCGCTACGAAAAACTACGATTGCTCTCCCTGGACACTGGGTGGGTTAGAGCGGTCCATCGGGATTTTTTCTGCGTCTGATGGCAGCTGCCCTTTCAGCTTTGTGTCCAATCATAATTGGCTTCTTTTTTACTTTCGACTGCCATCCTTCAAGACTGAACATCATTCGCTTAAAGCATTATCCGTAGAGTTTGGCGAGGTTAATGAGAAGCCTGATGGCGAGCGAACCATCAAGTTGCGATCAGTTGATGATGTTCGGCGCTTGCTGCGGATAATCAATATTTTCTAGCTGACCACTTGCCGGTGCTCAGCGCATCAGGGCAGCGTTACGATGCCTCTGCCTGGCATTCCCGCGGATCCAGACGCTGATCCCTTTCCATTCATCGCCATTGCCTGCTTCTTCGATTCCAAGCGGGGCTTGCTTGTGGTTCGGGCGTAAAATAGCTGAGCTATCTCATCAAAAGGAGCCGCATATGAACTCCGACGAAATGAACAAACGGACGGCTGGAGAACGAGTCGTTTGGGATCAGTATTTTTGTGCTGCGTTGATTGCGGAAAGCCATCTGACGGCACCGACAGTAGGAGGGCCGAAATCGAATCACGAAGACAGGCAGAACCTGTTGGTTGATAGAGCCAGACTTCTTGCTGACAAGATGATGGAACACAGAAAGTGAACCGAGCCCAGCCATCGCGCTGGGCTCTTCACATTTGGCGCCACGTTGGCCTTCTAACGTGAAATAGCCGTAATAACTCCAGAGGCGATCACCGCGTTCGGTTTGCCCGTGCTCAGGCGATAGGGCGTTTGAACCTCCTTAATTGGGGGGGATCAAACGAACACAGTGTCAGGCGCTGCCTGCTCGGAGATAATCAAATGAAACGCACAACTACTTTGATCCTGGTGATGTCAGCAATGCTGCTGCTTGGCGGATGCTGGCCGTATTGGCATGACCGTGATGGTCGCGGACATGATCATGGGCGTTACTACGGTGACGATCATCGGGGACAAGAGTATCGCCGCTGGTAAGATCGCCGTATCGGGGGCGGGATAGATCCGTTACTCCGCGCTCAGACTCGAATCCTGGCAGTCCAATCGACTGCCGAGGGAGGGCGCGCGGTTGAGGTTGAACGAACTCCAGTGTCTCTCGCGCTCTCGTTAGATGGGGCCAAATCCTTTTGGCTGATCCCATCGTGCCTGGCAGGTGTGACGAAGGTATGACAGGGGCGAAAAGAACAGCCCGACGCAAGGTCGGGCTGTTCGCGTACACGTAAATTCAGTCACTTAATCGTGCTTATACTTATTCTTGTACTTATGTTTGTGTTTGCCGTTATAACTATTGCCTCCTGAACTGCGATTACGATTATCGTCGGACAGGTTATTACCTACTGCGCCGCCTGCGGCGCCACCAAGGCCAGCGCCAATGGTGGAACCGGTTGTGCCACCCAGTTGATGGCCAATGACCGAGCCGCCTGCCGATCCGAGCCCGCCGCCGATAGCCGCGTTGGTTTTGTTGCCTCTCGGCGCACCGACGGCGCTACCGGCAGCACCGCCTACACCAGCGCCAACCGCTGCCCCCGTACTTCCGCCAAGCTGCTGGCCGACGATATTACCCAGTACGCCACCAACGCCGCCGCCGACGGCTGCGGAACCATCCCCAGCGGCCATTGCGCCTTGTGTGATCAGAGCACCTAGAGCAAGAGTAAGCAGTGTTATGCGCATGCTGTGGACCTCAAAAAGTAGGTGTTGCGTTCAGGCTGCTATTTCAGAGTGTTGAGCATTTTGAAACAGTACGCTTTTGCTGCCCATCGCCAAGCTTCTCTCTGCAGCGCGTTTTAATCCGATGGATATCTAGAAATGTAGAGGCTGCTGCAGAGTTAAAGTTCGACCCGTGGAAAGGATGGGGTTTCTATAGGCATGGAGACACCTTGCCGAGGTAGCATGGCGAATACGTGGTGGGTTACTCAACTATCAAACACGAGAGGGATGCAGCAATGACTGAGCGCCATTTGATCCACTCAGAAACACTTTCGAACGGATGCAAGATTGAGGTCAGGGCCAAGATACTGAGGGACGGCTCGCTGCAGATGTTCATCGGTGTTTACCGCCCAGACGGCACGGCCATCCTTGAGGACAACGACCCAAAACCGCATCTGCTGGACATGGAAGACGCTCTGGACTGGGGGATCGACATTGCGAGACGTACCGGTCACCACGAAAAAATTCAGTAAGGTTTGACGATCGCGGGATCTGGCTTTTTGGCTTGTCGCATCTGACGAGTGAATCATTGAACTGCCTGATGGTCGTACCTACGGTTGAACAACGCTTTCCGAGTTGAACTCGGGGGGAGCGACAACCCATCTCCGTAGCTCTGACCTTTGCTTTTAGGGTGTTCAAATGAAGCGCACAGCGTTAATGATCCTGGCCATTTCAAGTTCTCTCCTGCTGGGAGGCTGCTGGCCTTACTGGGAAGATGGCGGAGGGTACGGTCGAGATCATGATCGAGGCCGTGATCATGGTCGTGAGTATGATCGTGGCTATGAGCATCGCGATGATCGGCGGTATGACCGAGGATATGAACGTCGTGAAAATGATCAGGGTTATGATCGCAACCACGGTCGAGATCATGATGACAGAGACGACTGACACCTTCCCGGTAAGGCCAACAGCCTATGAGGTGTGATGTCCAGCAGGAGTACAACCGACAAACATTTGGGTGAAGACCGAGCTACAGAGGCAACGTCAGCTTCATTGAGTCTGTCTTGAGTCGAATCAAAGCCCGGCATAGCGCTGGGCTTTTTCATTTTTGGGGTGTACGGGCTGCGGGCTGAGACAGGTATCGACAAGAATATTTTCTGGCCAGCCACTGCAACGGACAAGGCCCTCATCCCCGACATCTATACTGTTTCTCATGCGTTCATTCATGGGGTCACGATCCTGGTGCATATCCAATTCACTCGGTGATGATGAAGTATTGGCATAGTTCAGCGAGGGCTCGACATGCGGATTCTGATAGCTATTGCAGCCTTTGTATTGATTTCAGGGTGCATGACTTCACCGGTTCCAGCAGAAAAAGCAGCTCGGGTTCCAAGTGATCGGGTCTTTGCGTTTCAGCAACCCATCGCGGGAGACAGCGGAACGATTTTTGTGACGCGTGATGGTGGCTTGCTGGGTTCGGCCTGCTACATCGGTATTTACGTGAACGGTGATTTTGTCGCGAGAATGGGGCCTGGTGAAGGAGCAAGATTTTTCACTAAGCCTGGGGAAGTCTTTGTAGGTGCGGGAGAAGACCTGAAGGGTAACGGCCTGTGCTCGATAGGTATTTCCTTGCGCGAGGTCGTAACGACCATGGATGCCGGCGAGGTAAAACGTTTTCGGATTTACGGTGATGTGAGCGAGGGCATTTCAATAGCTCCAAGCTCTCGCTGAGCTACAGCCTTGAAAAATGTGTGGTTATTTAAGGGGTTAGGTGATTTTTTGTGTGAAAACAAGATGTAAATATCTTGTTACATGTTGGGTGATGAGCTATTATCGCATCCGTGTTCACCTACCACGGTTTACGCATTTTTAAGCCCCAAGCGTCCATCAGCTGCTTGGGCTTTTTTTTTGCCTGAAATTTGTCCTTCGTGAGAGGGTATTTCAGTGTCTCCGGAAGCCTCTCACGCGCACTTTTCTAACGACTCGCCTTTGAACATTGGCCGTTTCGCAACCTCTAATGCGTATCGACATAGGGCGTAGGGAGGTGAGCCATGAAAATCCATCTGCACTTACCGGGTGCTAAAAAACCGGTTCAGCCGACCCTTTCGGGTGAAGCGCAACAGGACAGCGACGAGCTACAGGAAAATAACCCGAAAGCGTTGAAGGATGTTCAAAGCACGGTTGATAACGAGCTTGAAAAATTGCACGACAAAGCCAGGCCCCTTACTTCACGGTAAACAGGCGCGAGTCTGCGGGTATCAAAAGATGCATCGCACCGCTGGGTGAGATGCATCTTCCACATCAGGCGATGAGATCTACTTTGCCACTGGCCAGTCGATAGATGCCACCGACGACTTTCAGCGTGCCCTTATTGAGCGCTTCCGTCAGTACGGGTGAGGCATTCTTGAGGTTTTTGACCGTCTCTCTGACGTTTTGCACGGTCGCGTTCCTGAGTAGATCTCCCGGATCCTTGATCACCTTCTCGATAGCGGGCCTGAGTGCATCAGTCAATTTCTGGATTTGGCCAGGAAAAACCGCATGGTCCTTTACTGCCTTGATGCCGGCAGCGAGGGCACCGCAGTCTTCATGTCCCAGCACCAGTATCAGCGGGGCACCGAGCGCCAGGACCGAATATTCCAGGCTTGCCAAGCCTTCTTCGGTGACGAAGTTGCCCGCGACACGCACCGCAAAAAGATCGCCGCGAGCCGTGTCAAACGCGTACTCGGGGGCGATGCGCGAATCAGCACAACTCAATACCGCCACGAACGGGTTCTGGCCAGAGACCAGGGCTTCACGCTCGGACTTGAAGTCATGTGTCTTGGAGGTGCCGCTGATGTACCGCTTGTTGCCCGCGATCAGTCGTTGAAGGGCCGCATCCGGGCTGATCGAGTTTTGTGGTTTTGGAGGAGGGGCCTTTTTCTCGGCGGCCTGGACGATGCTGTCAGGCAGCGCACCGGCAAGCAGCAGGGCGCCGGCGCCTATTCCTGCAAGCCGGAGAAAACGACGACGACTCTCTGCATCTGGTGCAGGGTTTGAATCACATGATTCACACATAGTCTTGTGTACTCAGGGTTTGGGTGGGAATGGCTTGCTATCAAGGGTTGCTTCTTGCCTGTATCTCCAGCACTTCTTCGTTGGAGTCTAGATGCTTTGTAAAAGCCTGTTGCGGGCTTCGCGGCATTACGACGTGCGAAACACATAGCACTTTGAGGTTAATTCGTTCGCGTTCGCCGTGGTCAGCTAACCTGTAACGATCAGGCAACACTCCCATACACAATCCCACGGACGGAATGCCATGTTTCCTCTTCTTCAGCTTTGCCAGATTGTGGAGTCCGGTTTCCCTCCACTCTCGTGCACCTGCACGGTGAATCCCGACGGATCGTTGAGGATCGAAATTGTCGAGCCAGAATCCGGACGCGTTGAATTACTGATCACCGGCGTATCGACCGTGAAGCTGACCAGTGTCCGGGAAATATCCAACTTTATCGGCGAGCTGCGGACTGAGATGAAAGCCGGGCGCAGAGCATTTGCCGGCTGATTCTGTGATTATTTTCGCCATATAAAACAATGGTTTACTAGCTAAAACTTATGTAAATTCTTGAAGGCATGTCAAGCTTCAGGTCCCGAATCACAGTCATTCAGGCCGACGAGATGCAAGTCGTCATGATCGCTGATGCGCTTGTAACCTGGCCGAGTTGATGGCTGTTTTCACTGTGCCTGAGCAGGCACGCGCCTGGAGAGCAATCGGGTGGCAGGTTTGATTGGCCGAAGGTGCGGGGTACTGAATCCAGGAGTTGCATCAAGTGCACGAGAGGGTTATCAAGTCTTGTGCAGTCATACCGATTTTCAGAGCGTCGCATCGTGTGAAGCGGCGACGCGGAGGGAATTGCCATGTTACTCAACAAACCCGAACACGAACTGCGCAGCGATTTCCAGAATCTTGCGTCTGATTTGCGATGGTCGGCGGTGGAGCTCAAAGCCATTGCCGAGCGGCTGAGGCAGAGCGGCAATGAGATCGACGCTCAGTCACTGCTGAAAACGTGTCAAGTGCTGGAGACCGCCGAAGATCGGCTTGCAACCTACGCGGATGAAGTGAAGGCACACCGAATTAGCCTTAAATGAGCATCGCTCACTCTGTCTGCTTCTCGGGCCTCGTAATTTCAAGGCTCGGGCTTGCTGCATGCTTTTAGATTTGACGGAACGATGGAAATTTCCAAGCGTCCAAAATGAGGTCGCCGGAACACAGTAGGGAGAGGTATCAAGTTGAAAGCAAGGTTATCAAGTCTGGCCGTTGTCATATTAATGGCACTCGGCGGAATCTCGTTGCTGTTCGTAGCCAAGTACTGCATCGAGTACTTCGAAGGGCCCATTGCCGAGTCCTGGATTGATCTCGCACTCGTTCTGGCGGCCTATGTACTGTTTTTTCTGCTTGAGCCCTTACACAAGTGGTTGAGAAAAAAATGGAGTAAAGGTGCGAGGCAAAAAGAAAGACAACGTGAAGGTGAGGGTGTCAGATAAGCGATGGTTTCAACCGCTTGATACACAGGCTTTGGTCCAGATGTCTGGAATCGCGAGATTTCCGTAACGCTGACAACCCTTTCACGAACTCTTCACCCTAACCTGCCTAGATTGACCTCACTCCTTTGATATATCCCCTTTAAGCCCGCCCGCATGCGGGCTTTTTTTCGAGCTGAAAAATCTCCGTTCATCGATCACCCCCCAGACCCCATACGATGCTGAAGGGCGCCAAGGGATAACTTTGTAGACGAACTGATAGCGTCGTGCTAATCCCAGTGGTGGCAAACGCCCAGTGATGGGCGTATTGCGCCACATCATGAAGGCCTGCGCCGAGTGAGAGTGGCGGTTACTCAACTCTACGAAACCGGGAGCGATCTGATGAGCGACAAACCCACGATTTTGTTGGTACACGGCTTTTGGGGAGGCGCAGCGCACTGGAATAGGGTCATCGCGGAGCTGCTTCGAAGGGGCTATGCCTCTATTCGCGCCGTTGAACTACCGCTGACCTCACTGGCCGACGATGCGGAACGCACGCGCAAGATGATTGCGCAACAACCAGGACCGGTCTTGCTGGTGGGCCACTCTTATGGCGGTGCGGTCATTACCGAGGCGGGCGATCAACCGAATGTGGTGGGTCTGGTGTATATCGCCGCGTTTGCCCCCGATGCTGGCGAGAGCCCGGGCGGTATCACTCAAGAGCATCTGCCTGTTGCGGCGCGGAACCTTGTACCCGATAGCGACGGTTATTTGTGGGTCGATCCGAAGCTCTACCACCAAAGCTTCTGCCAGGACCTGCCGGAGAATGAGGGGCTGGTGATGGGCATCACGCAGAAGGCACCTCTGGCCAGTACCTTTGGCGACACGATTACCGCGCCGGCCTGGAAGAAGAAGCCCTCGTGGTATCAGATCTCCAGTGACGACCGAATGATCGCCCCCGAAAACCAACAGCGGATGTCCGCGCGGCTCGGCGCCAGAAAGGTGATCACCCTGAAGGCAAGCCATGCATCACTGGCTTCGATGCCGGTCGAAGTCGCTGGATTGATCGATGAAGCAGCGACGGCCGTGACGAAATAGTGGCTGCCGAAAATACTGAACCCCGTCATCGTGCGGGGTTTTTTATGTCCCATGAAAAGATCCGGGAAAGCTGTGCAGCTTTAAACCCGCGTAAAGAGCCCCCCTCTTACAACGAGGGAAAACCACCTTCGAACTACTATTACTTTTGCCGAGGCCTGACAAATTCGATAAAGTTAACCATTAGGTCAGCTTTTCGGCTTTTCAGCCCTTCGCATCGCCAGGAAGGGCTCCTGAGACCAACGATTTTCCAGTACACCATAACGACATGGGCGGAATTCATAACCGTCCAGAGGATGATCCATGTCCAACCGTGATATATCCCGGCGCTCCTTCCTGCAGGGCGGGTTGATTGCTGGTGTCAGCGTGACGCTGACCCCGCTCAGCTCCCAGGCGTTGGCTGCCTTGATGGAAAACAGCGTGACCGTGCCGTCCGAGCAATGGCTCGGCAACAACGGCAAGGCCCGTATGCGCAACGACTCATTGTCCAAGGTCTGCGGTAGCAAGGTATTTGCTCGCGACATCCGCGCCAAGGACATGCCGGGCTGGCCGCAGCAACAGGGCCACGCGATGCTGCTCAAAACCATTCGCGCTGACCGCATTTATGACGGTTTCGACCTGTCGTTGCTGGGTGCCGAGTTGCAGCCTGATCGCATCGTCACCAGCGAGGACCTGGACAAGGATGGCATTGTCTTCCCTGAAGACCATGCGCCCGATCCGCTGCTGCCGACCGGCAAGGTGCCGATGTTCATCGGCCATCCGGTGGCGATCCTGATCTGGAACGACTTCGAGCGTTTCCGCCAGGCCAAGAACAAGCTCAAGTTCAACGACAAAGCGATCCGCTACGGCGCCGAGGCTCCGTTTTACACGCGCGATCCTTATGGCAGTTTCCGTTATGTGCGGGTCGGTGGGGCAACCTCGGCGGATGAAGACGAGTTCGCCAGCCTGAAGGACTCGATCCTGTTCCCGATGATTCGCGAACGGCGTCCAGTGTGGAACGCCCAGCCAAACCTGCATGGCAACCTGACCGAACGCGGCCTGTTTTATGCCGAGCGCATGAAGCAGCAACTGGAAACCCCGCCAGAAGGCTGGATGGTCTTCGACGAACGCTACAAGACGCCGTCGATTGAACCGGCCGCAATGGAACCAGACAACGGCAACGGTTGGTACGACCCGGCGACCAAGACCCTGCATTTTGTCGTCGCCACCCAGTGCCCGCTGGAGGCCGCAACTGAAACCGCGAAGATGATCGCGCCATCGCGTTTCGGCTTGAGCACGCTGAACATGCACCCTGGCTACACCGTTGGCTACGGTTCCAAAGACCACAACATTTTTGTCTACTACGCAGCCCTGGCGGCGTTGTATGGCGCCGGTGTGCCGGTGCGTCTGGCCAACGACCGTTACGAGCAATTCCAGAGCGGCATCAAGCGTCATCCGTTCAACATCCGTTACCAGTTGGCCGTCGACAAACAGGATCACACCTTCAAGATTTTCCGTGCGGACATGTCCATCGACGGCGGTGGCCGAATCAACTACAGCCCTTCGGTGGCAGCGGTTGGTGCGACGGCTGCGCAGTCGATTTACTACATGCCGCAGAACGACCTGCAAGTGACCGCGTACCACTCGCGCGGCGTTGAAGCCGGCTCCATGCGTGGCTACGGCACCCTGCAAAGCATGGCCGCCACCGAGATGATGGTGGATGAAATCGCTGATCGTCTGGGTATCGACGCCATCGACCTGCGCAAGAAAAACGCGCTGCTGTCCGGTATGAAAAACACCCAGGGCGCAGTGCCGGCAGGTGCGTTGCGCCTGCATGAAATTCTTGAGAAGGCAGCTGATAACGAGCTCTGGAAAAACCGTCACGCGCTGAAAAAACAGGAGGACGCCAAGGACCCGTATAACTGGTACGGCATTGGTTTTGCCATCTGCCAGAAAGACTTCGGCACCGGTTCCGAAGCACCGATGGCGAGCGTCGAGTTCACCGCTGACGGCCATATCACGCTGCGCCACATCGGCATCGAGATCGGTACCGGCATGTCGACTTCCCAGGCCTTGGTGGTCGCCGATTTCCTCGGCAACCCGGCCAGTGAAGTGAAGACCGGTGAAACTGAATGGAGGGAGCTGCAACTGACCAGCAGTGGCAACCCGTACCTCATGAGCCAGGCCGAGCAGGACACGGTGCTGCGCAACCCGCGTTGGGTCGGCAAGATTGCCTCGGCGTCGTCGGCGACCAACTCCGCTTACTACTTCAGCCACGCCACCCGTGAAGCGGCACGCGTGCTGTTCAACCACGGTCTGTGGCCAGCCGCCGTCGAAATCTGGCGTCAAGGCCCGTTCGGTGGTCAGGCCAACCCGTATGTGGTGCGCCGCGAAGACGCGCATTGGGTCGACGGCAAATTGACCGCCAACGGCATGGAACCGCTGCCATTCACTGTGTTGGCCAAACGTGCCCATGAGCGCGGCCTGGTGACCGGCGCGACCGTGCACGGTTTCAATCGCTGGAGCTGGGCTGAGGCCGAATACAGCATCAATGGCGTGCGCGAGCGTCTGCCACTCGACGGTCTCGCCGTGAAGTATGGCGACGGCGCACCGACCGCGATAAAGGCGCAGATGAGCAGCGCCGGTTTCCACCTGTTGGATCGGCAGAACATTGCGTACCCGGCGACCCAGTTGAACAACGCGGCGGTGACGTATTACAGCCCCGTGGCCACGCTGGTCGAATTGAAAGTGAATAAAGGTTCGGGCGAGGTGCAAGTCCTCAACCATCACTCCTGGCTCGAATGCGGCCGGGTGTTGGTGCCGGAACTGGTCAAGGGCCAGCTCGAAGGCGGGATCGCCATGGGCATCGGTCACGCGCTGCTGGAAGAAATGCCGCTGTACGAAGGTGGACCGGGGGAGGGTGACTGGAACTTCAACCGTTATCGTTTGCCGCGCGCCAAGGACGTTGCGGTGTGGAAGCAGACCTCGGAAATCCTCCCGCCATTGTCGCCAAGCGATCCGTCCAAGGGCATCGCCGAGGTGGTGATGATTCCGGTGGTGGGTGCCATCGCCAATGCCGTGGCCCACGCTATCGGCAAACGGGTCCGTGACCTGCCTATCACGCCAGCACGCATCAAGGAGGCCCTCAATGGCTAACCGTCCGCTTCAAATGACCCTCAATGGTCAATCCGTCGGTCCCGTCGAGGTCCCTGATGATCTGCCGATGATCGACTACCTGCATGAATACCGAAACCTCACCGGCTCGCGCCTGGGCTGCGGCCAGGGTATTTGTCATGCCTGCGTGGTGATTGTCGACAACCCCGACGGCACCAGCGAAGAAGTACGCACCTGCATCACCGGCGCGCATTACTTCGAGGGCAAGAAAATCCGCACCATCGAAGGTCACGCAGTTCGCGATGACAGCGGCAAGGTCACTGAACTGAACCCGATCCAGCAACGTTTCGTCGACGAGTTCGCCTTCCAGTGCAGCTATTGCGCCCCGGGTTTCGTCAACGCCGCGACCGTGCTGGTGGAAAAACTCCAGCGTCAGCCGATCAGGAAAAGTCAGCTGGAAGCGGTGATCGAGGACAGCCTCGGCCATCACATCTGCCGCTGCACCGGCTATGTGCGCTATTACAGCGCCACGCGCAACGTGCTGACCGATCTCGGCCTGGTCAAGGAGGGTTAAGCATGAAGCGACTACTCTCCGGCCTTGGCGCTGCGGTCGGTCTGGCCGTTTCGCTGATGGCGATTCAGCAGGCCCAGGCCGCCGATCAGCAACAGGTCAAACGCGGTGAATACCTGGCGCGGGCGGCGGACTGCATGGCTTGCCACACCGCACCCGGTGGCGCGCCTTATGCGGGCGGCCTGCCGATCGTGTCACCGTTCGGCACCATCTACGGCACCAACATCACCCCGGACAAGGATCACGGCATTGGTCTGTACAGCGACGATGAGTTCTTTGCCGCGCTGACCGAAGGCAAGCGTCGTGACGGCGCCAACCTGTATCCGGCGATGCCGTACACCTCGTATCACTTGATGCCGCGTGAAGACTCCGACGCGATCCACGCGTACCTGCAGACCGTCGCGCCGATCAACCGTGCCGCCCCGGTCACCCGCCTGAGCTTCCCGTTCAACGTGCGTCCGGGGTTGATGGGCTGGAACATGCTCTACGGCAAAGACGTGACGCTGGCGTCGGCGATCGGCAAAAGTGAAGACTGGAAACGCGGCCAGTACCTGGTCGATGTACTCGGTCATTGCGGTGAGTGCCACACGCCGCGCGGTTTGCCCGGTGCGATGCAGCAAGACAAACGCATGACCGGCGGCCTGCTCAATGGCTACCTGGCGCCAAGCTTGCTCGCCAACGATCTGGCGGCACGTGGCTGGACGCATCAGGACCTGAGCTCTTTCCTCAAGCACGGCATGAGCGCTCAAGGTACGATGTTCAACGAGATGTTCCCGGTGTTCCATAACAGCACCCAGAATCTCAATGATCCGGATCTGGCGGCCATGGCAACTTTCCTGCTCGGCGACCCGCCACCCCAGGCGAAAGTGTTGACCGAGGTACCGTTGGCGAAAATGACCGAGAGCGCCCAGCGCGGCCATCAGGATTACCTGAACGTTTGCGCCGGTTGCCATGGCGCCAACGGCGAAGGCAAGCCGCACATCGCGGTGGCGATGCAAGGCAACACCACGTTGCGTCTGGAAGATCCGCGCAACCTGTTGCGGGTGATCACAGACGGGATTGGCGAACAGAAGTTTGCCGGTTTCGAGCGTATGCAGCCGATGCCGGGTTTCGCCGACAAGTTGAGCCATCAACAAACGACCGACCTGATCAACTACTTGCGTCAGGCCTGGGGTGGTCAACCGGCTGATCTGCCGATCAGTCAGATCGAGCAGTTGAAGGCGGACACTCCCGCTGAGCACAAGGCGTACTGATATGCAGCATCTTGACCTGCAAGTGGTTCGGCGAGCATTGGCCTGGTCCAGCGCCGGTCAGCGTGTGTGGCTCTGCAGCGTGCTCAGCACCTACGGTTCGGCGCCCCGTGCGCCGGGCTCGATGCTGGCGGTCAACGACAGCGGCCATTGGATTGGTTCGCTGTCGGGCGGCTGTGTCGAAGACGACTTTCTTGAACGCATGGCCGAAGGGGCCTTTCAAGACGCCGTTTCGGTGGTGCGTTACGGCGAAGGCGATGACCCGCGCTCCCAGGTGAAACTGCCCTGCGGCGGGTTGCTCGACGTGCTGGTGGAAAAGCTTGAGCCGGACTGTGAGGTGCAGGCCCATCTGCGTGAGCTGGAGTCCGCGTTGCTCGGCCAGCGTCGCTTGATTCGTGAAGTGAATCTGGCCAGCGGCGCACGCAGTTTGCTGGTTGACCGTGAACACGGGCCGCGCATCGAACGAGAAATCGATCGGGTGCGTGTGCGCGTCGGTGCGGCCCAACGCCTGCTACTCGCCGGATATTCCAGCGTGGCGCAGGCGTGTGCCGAGTTTGCGGTTGGCCTGGGTTTCGAGGTGATTCTGTGTGATCCGCGTGATGAGGTCCTCGAAGGGGTGGTCCTTGAGAACGTGGAGATTCGTCGTGAACTACCGTCGATGTTCATCGCCGACGGTGGCTGTCACAGCGATACGGCGGTGGTAGCGCTGACACACGATCCGCGCATCGATGACCTGGCAATGATGGAAGCGGTGCGCACCGAGGCGTTTTACATCGGTGTGATGGGCTCGATGCAAACCTCGCAAAAGCGCTTCGAGCGTTTACGCCGTATCGGTGGTTTGGGTGAGGCTGAGCTGGCACGTATTCACGCGCCGATCGGGCTTAATCTGGGCAGCAAGACGCCGGCGGAAATTGCCTTGGCGGTGCTCGCCGATATTCTGCGTATTCGCAGCGGTATTGCGCGGGATCGGCTCTGAAAAACACCGTGTCGGGGTAGCGCCGATCCTGGGCGAGTCCCGGCTTGAACTGGCTTGAGCGTACGAGCCGGGACTTGCTTAGCGGAATCGAGGCAATGGCCGGTCGATAGGTTTGAGCGACGTCAGCGCATTCTGAATCAGCGGTGCATCTTTCTCGATGTCTTGCAGACGGTCGCGGATTTTCATGGCAGTGGGGTGGCCGCCATGAATGTCGACCCAGTCGGCAATTTCCTTGCAGGCAGCCGCTAAGCGCGCCTGACGCGAGTCGAGCAGGGTGAGCAATGTGGTGATGGACTCTTTTTCGGACATGAGAAACACCTCCGTATCAGAGAAGCTTTTGATCGAGCAACAAAACGCTCGCCGGGAGCGAGCGTTTGCCGATGAGGTCGCCGATCCTTCAGCTGAAATCAGTATAGACCCAGAAAGCCAATTGCAGCGGAGCCGCTTCAGGCCTGCGTTTCAGACTTTACGCGAGCTTCGCGAGCTGGCGGCATTAAGCCGTCGGCACTCACGCATGGCATCTTCCATACGCTCATAACCATCGCCAATAAAACCGCCCCCGGTGCGGGTATCGGCGATCCGGTACCAGACTGCCGCAATCGGCTGCTGATGAGACACTTCACCCTCCCGGCGACCCTGGACGATGGTCTTGTTGCAACGTTTCACAACGAATATGTCTTCCATGGCGTCACCGAGGTGTAATCGTGTTCACATCAACTATAGAAGCAAGTTGGAAAGGTGCAAAACGGCTCCGTGCTGTTCGTCACTTGAGTCAACGCCATAATGGTGCTTCGACACGTTGCAGGCACCACCCGGTGCGCTGCCAGTGCAAGGTGTGGGTGGGTGCCAGTGCCCGCAGGAATTCGGCATCATGCGAGGCGGCAATGATCGCCCCCGGAAAATCGCGTAATGCCAGTTCCAGAGCCTGCACAGACGCAATGTCCAGGTGATTGGTCGGCTCGTCGAGCAACAGCAGCCGGGCCGGATTCTCCCGCCAAAAGGCAATGGCAATTGCCGCTTTCAGGCGTTCGCCGCCGCTGAGCAGGCGAGTCGGCACGCTCACGCGCACAGCGTCCAGTTGCAGTTGGGCCAGACGGCTGCGCACCGAGCCTTCCGATAGCGGTGTGTCGAGCAGGTTCAATTGCTCGATGATGGAACGTTCTGGATCGAGCAATTCCAGATGTTGATCGAGGTAGGCGCTGGGCACGTGGGTCAGGCAATCGCCGCTGACGGGCTTGCAGTGTGCCGCGAGCATTTTCAGCAAGGTGGATTTTCCGCAACCGTTCGGGCCACTGAGCGCAACCCGCACCGGGCCCGCGAGTGAAATAGTGAGGAAGGTTGTCGGCGCCTCGGGTGGCAGCCAGGGCAGCTGCGCGTCGATTAGCGTGATGATCTGCCGACTGGCCGGCACAGCGGTTCCCGGCAACGTCATCAGTACCGGATCTGACGGTAGAACCCGCGCGTTGGCCTCTCGTACCTGATCATTCATCGCTGATTTGTGGGCCTGATGAGCGTGACGTATGTGGCCCATGATCTCGGTGGCCGCGCCTTTAATTTTAGAACGTTCGAACCGTGAGACGTTGGCGGTTTCAGCGTTTTTGCGTGATCCGGCAGCGCGTCGCTGAATGGTGTCGTGTTCGCGCTGTAGCCGTTTGAGCTCACGACTGCGCAGTGTACGGCTGTGTTCAAGGACGGCGTGCGCCGCGGCTTGCTCGACCTCGCGCTGCTCAAGGTAAGCCGCATGGTTGCCACTAAAGGTCTGCACCCCCAGGGCATTGAGTTCGACGATACGTTGAAGGCTGTTGAGCAGCATCCGATCATGGCTGACCACAATCAAGCCGCTGCGCCAGTGGGCGAGCCGGTCCATTAGCCAGCGGCGACCGTCAGCATCCAGATGGTTGGTCGGTTCATCCAGCACCAGTAAATCGGCCTGGCTGAGAAACGCTCCAATCAGTGCAATGCGTGCACGTTGGCCGCCGCTGAGCGTATCCATGGGCTGATGCTCCGTCAGCTCCGGCAGGCCGGCTTCGTCGAGCAACAGGCGTAATTGTTCGGGTAGGTCCCAGCGCTCAGCCACATGCTCAAGGTCTTGGGCTGATGCGGTGCCATCGGCCAGTCTGGCGAGCGCATCAAGTATCAGGGCCACTCCCGCTGCTTGCGCGACGCTCTGACCGCCGACGGCAATCGGTTCTTGCGCCACGTAGGCAACGCTGCCAAAGCGCCTGAGTGTGCCCGAAGCAGGCGTTAACTCGCCGGCAATCAATCGGGCAAGCACGGATTTACCGGTGCCGTTACGGCCGACAATGCCGGTGGGACGATGGTCGAGGCGCAGATTCAGGGAGTCGAACAGAGTTTCGCCATTGGCGAGCTGATAGGACAGCTGGTTCAGGGTTACAAGCGCAGGCAGACGCGTGACGTGAGTCATGGCACCTCCAAAAAATGTCGAAAAGACCAACAAGTGCCTGTGGCAGCTTGTTGCGCATACATTTTTGAAAGGCTTAGTTGTTCACGTCGAAAGGTCGTCCGGCATAGGGGAAAGGCGGCCAGACTAGCTCAAAAGACTATCCCCTTACAATGGTTATGGTCTTGTTGCGCGCGTCAACCGATTACGCGAGGACCGCCACTGACTTGATTTGCGCCCACAGTTGTTGGCCGGGATGCAGTTGCAGGTGATCGCGGGAATAGCGGGTGATGCGCGCCAGCAACGGCGTTCCGGCAGCATCCAGGCGCACCAGCACGTGGGCGGCGTTGTCTGCGGAAATTTCACTGGTGACGGTCACTGGCAGGCGATTGAGGATGCTGCTGAGTTCACCACCCTGAAGGCTCAGGCTGACATCTCGAGCCTGGACTTTGACGCGCAGCTGTTTGCCCGTGGCCAAAGGCGAATGTGCGACCCGCACGTTCAATTGGCTGTGGGGCAGTTGCAGAGTCAGCAGTTGGTAATTGGCGTCGTAGTCCGTCACCTGACCCTCGATGACCACGCCGGCGTCGTCGCCCAAGGCCAGTGGCAGGTCGAGCCGCGCCAGGGTTTCGCCGACAGGACCGCTGGCCAGAGCCTTGCCGTAGCTGAGCAAGACAATGTGGTCGGCCAGCCGCGCAACCTCATCCTGCGAGTGGCTGACGTACAACACCGGGATTTCCAGTTCGTCGTGCAGCCGTTCGAGGTACGGCAGGATTTCGCTTTTGCGCTGTGAATCCAGCGCTGCCAGTGGTTCGTCCATCAACAGCAGTTTCGGGCTGGTGAGTAGCGCCCGGGCGATGCCGACCCGTTGGCGCTCGCCACCCGAGAGGTGTTGTGGATGACGGTCGAGCAAATGGCCGATTCCCAGCAGTTCGGTGGCGTGGAGCATGTCGACCCGGCGCTGCTGGCGTGGAATACGCCGCAGGCCAAACTCAAGATTGGCCAGCACCGACAGATGGGGAAACAGACTGGCCTCCTGAAACACATAGCCCAGTGCTCGTTTGTGCGGGGCGACAAAGAGTTTTTTGCTGCTGTCCTGCCAGACTTCGTCATTGATCTGGATAAAGCCTTGCTCGGCTCTTTCCAGGCCGGCGATGCAGCGCAGGCAGGTGGTTTTGCCCGAACCGGAATGGCCGTACAGCGCGGTCACGCCTCGGCCGGGCAGGTTCAGGTCGACGTCCAGGGAAAAATCCGGATAGCTCAATTTCAGTCGAGCGTGAATCGTTGAGGCCATCGATCAGCTCCAGCCGGCTTTGGTTTTGCGGCTGGAGTACAGCGCCAGCAAGACCAGGAATGAGAACACCAGCATCGCCCCGGCCAGCCAATGGGCCTGGGCATATTCCATGGCTTCGACGTGATCGTAGATCTGCACCGATACCACACGGGTTTTGTCTGGAATATTGCCGCCGATCATCAGCACCACGCCGAACTCACCGACGGTGTGGGCGAAGCCGAGAATGGCCGCGGTGATAAAACCGGGCCTGGCCAACGGCAAGATCACGCTGAAAAAAGTGTCCCAAGGGTTGGCGCGCAAGGTGGCGGCCACTTCCAGCGGACGCGTGCCAATCGCCGAGAAGGCGTTCTGCAACGGTTGGACGACAAAGGGCATCGAGTAGATGACCGAGCCGATCACCAGCCCCGCAAAGCTGAACGTCAGAGTGCCCAGCCCCAGTGATTGGGTGAGCTGGCCGACGAACCCGTTAGGGCCGAGGGTCAGCAGCAGATAGAAGCCGATTACCGTTGGCGGTAGCACCAGGGGCAGGGCGACAATTGCGCCGATGGGCCCGCGCAACCAGGAGCGGGTGCGCGACAGCCACAAGGCAATCGGAGTACCGATGAGCAGCAGGATGACCGTCGTCAGGGACGCCAGTTTGAGGGTCAGCCAGATGGCGGAAAAGTCGGCACTCGATAGCGTCATTTAGAGTTGATAACCGTAGGACTTGATGACGGCAGCGGCTTTAGGCCCTTTGAGGTAGGCAACCAGTGCCTTGGCGGCCGGGTTGTCTTTGCCTTTGTTGAGGATCACCGCGTCTTGTTTGATCGGGTCGTGCATATTGGCTGGGACGATCCACGCCGAACCGCCGGTGACTTTGCCGTCTTTATAGATCTGCGACAAGGCGACGAAGCCTATTTCAGCATTGCCGGTGGAAACGAACTGGTAGGCCTGGGTGATGTTCTGGCCTTCAACGATCTTGTCTTTGACCTTGTCGGTCAGGCCCAGCTTGGCCAATACCTGGGTCGCAGCAAGGCCGTAAGGGGCGGCTTTCGGGTTGGCGATGGACAGGTGCTGATATTTGTTGTCGCTGAGCACTTTGCCCTTGGCGTCAACGTAACCGTCCTTGGCCGACCACAGCGCCAGGGTGCCGATGGCGTAGGTGAAACGCGAGCCCTTGACCGTGTCGCCTTCGCTCTCGAGTTTTTGCGGGGTGCTGTCGTCAGCCGACAGGAACACTTCGAACGGCGCACCGTTTTTGATCTGGGTATAGAACTGGCCAGTGGCGCCATAGGCGGCGACCAGTTTGTGCCCAGTGTCTTTTTCGAAGTCGGCAGCAATGGCCTGGATCGGTGCGGTGAAGTTGGCCGCGACCGCAACCTGGACTTCATCGGCCTGGGCTGAGCCAAACGCAAACACGGCGAGCAAGGATGCCAGGCAAGTAGGGGCAAAACGTGAGACACGAATAGTCATGAAGCGGCTCCGAGGTGCAAGTGAGGTGGGCAGTTTGTTGTTGTCGGTCGACTGCGCCGGGGCTGAAGCAAAACGCTATATATCGGAATATATAGCGAAATGGCGACGAACGGAACTCACGGGCTTTCCTCGAGCGAAAATTGTATACAACTTTTTGCGCTATCGACGCGCCATCAATGCCAGCGCCTCGTCAGCCAGCCGCCGGGTCAGTTCAGCGGTTGGTAATTCAATCCCAAGCCGCAGCGCTTGCCCGGCCCAGAGGTTGCTGAAATCTGCTTCATCCTTGGCCCGCAGTGGCATCAGCGCGCCGCCGGCCAGCGGGAAGCTCGGTGCTTGCGGGCTGATCGGGCCGAGTTCGCGCATGACCCGATTGATAATCCCCCGTGCCGGACGTCCGCTGAAAATGTTGGTCAGCGCCGTCTCGCTTTCCTTGGCAATACGCAGTGCCCGGTGATGAGAAGCACTGACCTTGGCTTCAGGCGTAAACAAGTAGGCGGTGCCCAATTGCACCGCCGAGGCGCCCAAGGCGAATGCGGCGACGATTCCGCGCGCATCGCCAATCCCGCCAGCGGCGATCACCGGTACGTTGACCGCATCGACGATTTGCGGCACCAGGGCAAAGGTGCCGACCTGGCTGCTCAGATCATCGCTGAGAAACATCCCGCGATGACCGCCGGCCTCATAACCCATGGCGATGATCGCGTCGCAGCCGTGCTGTTCAAGCCAGATCGCCTCATCGACAGTGGTCGCCGAAGACAGGACTTTCGCGCCCGTGGCCTTGACCCGCTCCAGCAGGGATTTTTCCGGTAGGCCGAAGTGAAAACTCACCACCTGCGGGCGGAACTCCTCGACCACCGCGCAGGCGGCGGCGTCGAACGGTGCACGGTTGGAAACCGGTGTCGGTGCGTCAAAGTCAGCGCCCAGTTCGCGGTAATACGGTTCCAGCAGGGTTTTCCATTGTGCTGCGCGCTGCTCATCGGCCAGCGGTGGTTGATGGCAGAAGAAGTTCACATTGAACGGGCGCTGGCTGTGTTGGCGAATGATCTTCAGCTCTTCGCGCAATTGTTCGACGCTGAGCATGGCCGCGGGCATTGAGCCGAGAGCCCCGGCATTGCTGGCCGCGATGACCATGGCCGATCCGTTGGCGCCGGCCATGGGGGCCTGGATAATCGGCAATTCGATACCGAGCAGATCAAGAATGCGCGTGTCAGGCCACTGGCTCATTGGGACGTCCTCTTCATGACAAGAGCGGATTTTGTAACAGGAGTCGCCGCCACAAGGATAGTGGCCTTTAGGCGCAGGTGAAGAGCAAAAAAACGTAGCCCTCGGTCATGGCTTTTTTGTGCAACGGCTGCGAAGGTGTTCGTTCGGGCTCGCCCTTCGACTAACGATCAAGTCAGGAGACAACCATGTTCAACGGCATTTTGATTGAGAAAGATGACAGCGGTTACCGCGCCAATCTCCGGGAAATCGGCGAAGATCAGTTGCCCGACGGCAATGTCACGGTTCGCGTGGCGTACAGCACGCTGAACTTCAAGGACGGCCTGGCGATTACCGGTGCAAGTCCCGTGGTACGCAAATTCCCGATGGTGCCGGGGATCGATCTGGCAGGTACGGTCGACGCCAGCAGCCATCCGGATTTCAAGGCCGGCGACAAGGTGTTGCTCAATGGCTGGGGCGTGGGTGAAGGTCATTGGGGTGGGCTGGCGCAGAAGGCGCGGCTCGATGGCGATTGGCTTATCCCGTTGCCTGCGGCGTTCACCGAGGCCCAGGCCATGGCGATCGGCACGGCCGGTTACACGGCGATGCTGAGCATTCTGGCACTGGAGCGTAACGGCGTGACCCCGCAGCAAGGTGAAGTGCTGGTCACGGGCGCCAACGGTGGCGTCGGCAGTTTCGCCATCGCACTGCTGGCCAAACTGGGTTATCGGGTGGTTGCCTCCACCGGCCGCACCTCGGAACACGCGTACCTGAAGCAACTGGGTGCCAGCGAGATCATCGACCGCGCCAGTCTTTCCGAACCGGGCAAACCGTTGGCGAAGGAGCGTTGGGCGGCGGTGATTGACTCGGTCGGCAGCCACACCTTGGCCAACGCTTGTGCCAGCACTCGGGCCAATGGCACCGTGGCCGCATGCGGTTTGGCGCAAGGCATGGATTTTCCGGCGTCCGTTGCGCCGTTCATTTTGCGCGGCGTCACCTTGGCCGGGATCAACAGCGTGACCCAGCCCAAAGCCAACCGCATCGTTGCCTGGGATCGTCTGGCCAAGGATCTGGATTTCGCTTTGTTGCCGCTGATCAGTCATGAAATTGGTTTGAGCGAAGCGATTGAAGCAGCGTCGCGGTTGCTGGCCGGCCAGTTGCGTGGTCGGGTTGTGGTGGATGTGAATCGTTAACTACGGAGGAATTGTTCCATGGATTTGAAGCAACTCGAGATTTCACCATTCCGCGTGTCGGGACTGCGTGTACGTACGCTCAACAGTGCCGAGCAGCAGGCAACTACCGCCAGAATCGGCCCGATGTGGCAGCGATTTTTTGTCGATGGGCTGTTTGACAAGATTGCCAACAAGAAACCGGACTCACCGGCTTACGGGGTGTACTCCAGCTATGAGTCCGATGCCTCGGGATCTTTCGATGTGATGGCCGGGGTGGCGGTCAGTGAAGCCGCCCCCGGTTACGAAACCATTGAGGTGCAGGGCGGCCAGTATCTGGTTTTCGAGGCGAAGGGGGCGATGCCGGGCAGTGTGATCGAGGCGTGGGGCAGCGTCTGGGCGTATTTCGAAGCCAATCCGCAGGTCAAACGCCGATTTGTCACCGATTTTGAAGCCTATACCGGCCCTGAGTCAGTGGCAGTACACATCGGCATTTTTTGAGATTGGGTTTCCCACGCAAGCAGTTGACGCTTGCGCTCCACACCCCAGCGATAACCCGAGAGGTTGCCATCGCTGCGCACCACTCGGTGGCAGGGAATGGCCACTGCGAGAGTATTGGCGCCACAGGCCTGGGCCACGGCCCGGAAAGACTTCGGGGCGCCGATGCGTTGGGCAATTTCGGCGTAACTGGCAGTGCTGCCCGCCGGAATATCCCGCAACGCCATCCACACCCGCTCCTGAAACGCCGTGCCGCGCACATCCAGCGGCAAGTCCAGGCCAAGCGCCGGGGCTTCGATGAAACCCACCACTTTGGCAATCAGTTGTTCGAAGTCATGGTCGGCGCCAATCAGGTTGGCTTGGCGGAACTTGTCTTGCAGGTCGCAGACTAGCGCGTGGGGATCATCCCCCAAAAGGATTGCGCACACCCCGCGTTGACTTTGCGCCACCAGAATCGCCCCCAGCGAACATTGACCGACGGCAAAGCGGATGTCGGTGTTCTGGCCCGCGGCACGGTAGTCGCTGGGCTTCATGCCGAGCAGGTGGTCGGCTGACTCGTAGAAGCGGCTGTTGGAATTGAAGCCTGCGTCATACAGCGCGTCAGTCACCGAGCCTGCGACCTCCAGGCGCTGACGAACCTTGCGTGAACGCTGTGCGGTGGCGTAACCCTTGGGCGTCAGGCCGGTGACCGCTTTGAACACCCGGTGAAAGTGGAAGGCGCTCATTCGCGCGGCTTCTGCCAGCTCGTTCAAGCTGGGCAACGTCTCGGCGGACTCGATCTGCCGGCAGGCTGCTGCAACCAATGTCGCGTGCTGTGCGGCGAGATGGGTCTGGTCTGCCGCCGCGCGTTTGCTCGGGCGATAACCGGCAGCCTGAGCCTGTTCCTCGGTGTCGAAGAACTCGACGTTTTCCGGTTTCGGCAGGCGCGCCAGGCTACTGGGGCGGCAATAGATCCCGGTGGTTTTCACCGCGTAAACAAATTGACCGTCAGCACGCGGGTCGCGAGCCAGTACCGCGGACCAGCGGGGGTCTTGCTCTGTGGTGGGTTTGGCAGTGGTCATGAGGTGTTACCGGTTGAAGGTTCAGTTCAGCCTAGCGACTGCGGGCGATGCGGACACTCCGGCGCTTGCGGTCAAACTCCGGGTTTCATCCCGCGGTGCGGAACGTGAAGTTGATCCGTTGTGCGCCCAATCGTGAGTGATGACCTTCCTTGAGCGGCAGCACGCCGTGATAACGCAAGCGATCCACGCCGCCCCATACCACGATGTCACCGTGAAACAGCGGCACTCGCTGACTTTTGTCGCTACGCGCAAATCCCCCGAACAGGAACATCGCCGGCAACCCGAGGGACACCGAAACAATCGGCGGCTCGTAGGAGCGTTCATCCTTGTCTTGATGCAACGACATCCTGGCTCCCGGTAGATAATGGTTGATCAGGCACGCATCGGGCTCAAAGTGCTGGAAGCCGGCTTCTCGTGCGGCTGCCTGTGCCAGCTCCCGAAAGACCTCTGGCATGGCCGGCCAAGGCTCACCGCTGACAGGATCGATGCGAGTGTAGCGATAGCCGCTGCGATCGGTGGTCCAGCCCAGCGTGCCGCAGCTGCTCAAGCCGACAGACATGGTGAAACCGCCAGGGGTGATCATTTGCCGAAACGGTGCGGCCAGTAAAATCTTCTCCAATGCCGGCAGCAATCGCTCCACCCAGGGCAGGGCGAAGCCTCGGAGAACGAAGGATTGTTCGCCGATTTGCTCGGTCCTGGCCGGTTGCTGATCTTCGCCGGCAAACAGATCGAAGGTGGCTGGGGGCATCGCGTTACTGCGCATCGTGAAAGATCACTCCAAGGGTATGCCGTTTGCCGCTGTGCAGGCGACTGACACCGTGGCGCAAGTTAACCCGGTAATAACCGCGAACACCTTTGACCGGGCGCTGATGCACGGCAAAGATCAGCGCATCGCCTTTCTCCAGGCTCATCACCATGGGCCGTGATTGCATCCGCGGGCGCTGTTCGGTGAGCACGAACTCTCCACCGGTAAAGTCTTCGCCGGGGGCTGACAGCAAAATCGCCACTTGCAGCGGGAACACATGTTCGCCGTACAGATCCTGATGCAAACAGTTGTAGTCCTGCGGACCATATTGCAGCAACAGCGGCGTAGGGCGCTCCTGTCCTGCGTCATGACAGCGTTGCAGGAAGGCTGCGTGCTCCATGGGAAAGCGGCTGGGCAAGTCCATCCGTTCATTCCAGAGGTTGGCCAGCGGGACAAGCCTTGGGTACAGCGTGCCGCGCAGGCGAGCAACGATGCCAGGCAGCGGGTATCTGAAATACTTGTATTCGCCGCGCCCGAAACCATGCCGGGCCATGATCACTTGCGAGCGGAAAAGCGCAGGCTGAGCGTAGAGTGCGCTGAGGTCTTCACATTGCTCAGGGCTCAGCAGTCCTTTGATCGTCGCGCAGCCGTCCCGGTCGAGGTCTTGCTCCAGGGAAGGCCAATCCAGTGCATTGATACGCGAGGTCAGAGAGTGTTCGGCGATCGCACAGACGCCGTCGATATAACGCGCTACGGGGGCGTTGTGCTGCGAAGAAGTGGGCATGTTCCGGCTCCTGAACTCAAGGTTGAGGTTTGCCAGTCTAGGGAGCTCAAGGGTGGGCGACACTCCGGTGCTTGCGGTCGAACTCCGGAGTGGTTGTCGAGAAGCTTTCAGGGCGCATAATATCATCCGCCCTTGCTTGTCAGCGTTACAGCGCTTTGCTCACGCTGATATCGCTGATGATGTCTGACGTATCGCCATGAATGGCGGCGAGCGCGGCCTTGGCCTCTGCTTCGGTGCCATTCTCAAGCTGGGCGAATTCGAAGCGACGCTCGCCGTTGAGTTTGTATTTGATGACGTATTTGGTCGTTTGAGCCACGGTCGTACCTGTCTGTCGCAGTGCGGGCTGGGGCCTCAGCTGAGTTTCGAGCTGGACCGACGGATGATTTTGATCGAGTGAGTCAGGGTCGGTTTGCGGGTCACGCTGATCGGCCGGCGGTTGACCGTGTCGATGGTGATGTTCCAGAAACCGGTGCTTGGCGCGGTGATCTTCGCAGGGAAGGTGTCGAATGCGCCGCCGTGGTAGGTGTGACGGCCGCCATTCTTGAAACTGCGAAAATTGGCGTCGTTCATCAGGCGGATGTTGCACATTTGGGAGCATTGAATGACGACAATGTCATCTTCGTTGAGGTGCTCGCGCTGGTGGATAAATTTCATTGGGGCGCCTCCAGAAGGGCTTTTTCTACAAAATCAAAACGATAGCATGGGCAATGACGCAGTTTATCAGCACGAACGGTTTATTATTGGGCTGCCGCAGGCTGCTTTGACAATTAAAAACAGTTATTCGGGCTTTTATGAGTGATAAAGCAGCGGTCCCCGGAGAAAAACAGTATTTGTGCTGTCGGAGGGTCTTTATCGGAGGATTTGTATGAAGTGGGGCGTTTTGGTGCTGGCGTTGGCGATGAGTGGTTGTGCGACAGTCTCGGACATTAGTCAGACGCTGCCGACCATGAATGTAATCTCGGGGAAAAAACCTCAAGCGTATGCCGACTGCGTGGCCAAGCATTTGGCCAGTACCCGAGGGGCTGTGCAAATGGAGCCCTACAACAAGGACGGCGTCCGGGTCATTGTTGCGGGAAAACTGTCTGCGAGTCCGGCTGCAGTGTTTGACATCGAAGAGCGATCCGGCGGAAGTAGCATCAAGCTCCACGAAAGTATGTCCAATGTGCCAATTCGGCCTGGAGATGTGCAGGATGCGGCCAACAAGTGCATTTCCGGCTCATAGTTTTTTTGGCGATTCCCCCTCGCTCGCTGAGTTTGAAATTAGCTGATTGACCGTATCGTCCGATAAACTGTCGTCGATCAGCAGGAATGCCGTCCAGTCTCGGGCTTGGACGGCATTGTCATTTTTGGAGTGGCCAATGAAGCGAGAGCAAGTAAGAGAGCGGCATGCAGAGGGGCACATCTCTGCGACCCATGTGATTCAAAATCCGGCAAACTCCGGCGAATGGATTGTGTTCTTCAAGAAAAGTGCAGGGCGCAGCTTTTTCCTGGTGGATGAAAACGACGAGGTCGAATCCTTCAGTCGGCTGGACGATTTGATCGAGACGGTGCGTGGCCTGGGGATCAAATTCGCTGAAATTCACATGTAACGGCCAACAACGTTTTGCCGGTTACTTGCACACCACTACGACACTGCGGCTCTTGAAGTTGCCAACATCGACGCCCAAGGTCTTGTCGCTTTCCTTGGTAGCTGGCGTGCCATCGGTGCCAATAATCCGATAGCCGGTTCCGGCGCAGGACGCATCAGCCATTTCATAGCATTTGGCCCACGAATTGGCTTCACCCGAACAGTCGATCGACAGGCCTTGTTCGCCGTTATCCAGATAGGTTTTGGACGCGGTGGCGCAACCGCTCAAAGCCAACACCGCAATCAGAGCCAGATATTTTTTCATGGAATGGTCGTCATCGAGTGAAAAGGGTGAAGAGGGCACGAGTCGCCCTGCAGCGAGATGCTATAGCGAACAGCCATGTCGGTACAGGCAAACACCAAAAAGCCCTGCACGTTGGCAGGGCTCTCCAGAGACCCTGGGAAACGCGCGTTACTCAGGCTTGGCGCCGCGCCGCTTGGGTGCGGGCGGGGTGTCTTGCAGCACCGAGGCCACTTCAATCGCCAATGCTTCTGTGGGGAAGGGCCCGGCGATGTTTTCGCCACTGGTGCTGTCGACCCACCATTGGCCATCTTTGGCCTGATTGATCAGGTAACCGTTCACGCTTTTTGCTGCCGACATCTATCTGCCTCGTTGGCTGGTTCAGTCGCGCAATGATAACTGGAAAAGTGCCGGGGTGCGTTCACTGGTCTAAAGTGAAGCCTTTGCGTTGTTCCGTACGCGTTAGCCTGGAGGCTAATCTGTGTCGCTGCGGAACTATCCGCTGGAATATTTCTCTATGATGGCATCGGTTAGCCAGTGTGGGGCATTGTAAGGTGCTCGCCGCCTGATTAGACTGCGCCGAAACTCGTACACACAGCCCTTTTAAGGACTTTTATGATCAAGAAATGCTTGTTCCCAGCAGCCGGTTACGGTACTCGCTTCCTGCCAGCGACTAAAGCCATGCCTAAAGAAATGCTGCCGGTGGTGAACAAGCCACTGATCCAGTACGGCGTTGAAGAAGCGCTGGACGCTGGTTTGACAGAAATCTCCATCGTTACCGGTCGTGGCAAGCGCGCCCTGGAAGACCACTTCGACATCAGCTACGAGCTGGAAAATCAGATCAAAGGTACTGACAAAGAGAAGTACCTGGTCGGTATCCGCAAGCTGCTCGACGAGTGCTCGTTCTCCTACACCCGTCAAACCGAAATGAAAGGTCTGGGTCACGCGATTCTGACCGGCCGTCCATTGATCGGCGACGAACCGTTCGCGGTCGTTCTGGCGGACGACTTGTGCGTCAACCTGGAAGGCGACGGCGTACTGACCCAGATGGTCAAACTGTACAAACAGTACCGTTGCACCATCGTCGCGATCCAGGAAGTCGACCCGCAGGAAACCCACAAATACGGCGTAATCGCTGGCGATCTGATCGGTGATGACCTGTACCGCGTCCGCAACATGGTCGAGAAGCCAAAGCCGGAAGATGCTCCATCCAACCTCGCGATCATCGGTCGTTACATCCTGACTCCGGACATCTTCAAGCTGATCGAAGAAACCGATCCGGGCAAAGGCGGCGAGATCCAGATCACCGACGCCCTGATGAAACAGGCGCAAGACGGTTGCGTGATTGCCTACAAGTTCAAAGGCACGCGTTTCGACTGCGGTGGCGCTGAAGGCTACATCGAAGCAACCAACTTCTGCTTCGAACACTTCTACAAGACTGGCAAGGCTTACTAAAAGCGCTTCGCTGTTTTGTTCTGAAAAGCCACCTTCGGGTGGCTTTTTCATTTTCCGGCCCCATGTAATTCGCAGCGCTGACCGAGAAAGCTGCAGCGGGTATGCTTGTGGCCTGCCGAGGAGATTGAAAATGGCCTACGATTTTGACCTTTATGTGATTGGCGCCGGTTCCGGTGGTGTACGAGCAGCGCGCTTCGCTGCAGGTTTTGGCGCGAAAGTGGCAGTGGCCGAGAGCCGTTATCTGGGCGGGACCTGCGTTAATGTTGGTTGTGTTCCGAAAAAACTGCTGGTCTACGGGGCGCATTTCGCCGAAGACTTCGAGCAGTCGCAGGGCTTTGGCTGGTCGTTGGGCGAGGCGAATTTCGATTGGGCAACGCTGATTGCCAACAAGGATCGCGAGATCAATCGTTTGAACGGTATCTACCGCAACCTGCTGGTCGGAAGCGGTGTGACCTTGCATGAAGGCCACGCGAAAATCGTTGGCCCGCATGAGGTCGAGATCAATGGCGAGCGGCATACCGCCAAGCACATTCTGGTTGCCACGGGCGGCTGGCCGCAGATCCCCGAGATTCCGGGGCATGAGCACGCCATCAGCTCCAATCAGGCATTTTTCCTCAAAGAGCTGCCCAAGCGCGTTCTGGTGGTCGGCGGCGGCTATATCGCCGTAGAGTTCGCCGGGATTTTCCACGGGCTGGGTGCTGACACCACGTTGTTGTATCGCGGTGAACTGTTCCTGCGCGGCTTTGATGGTTCGGTGCGCAAGCATTTGCAGGAGGAGCTGACCAAGCGCGGGATGAATCTGCAATTCAATGCCGACATCGAGCGCATCGAAAAGCAGGCCGACGGCAGTTTGAACGTGACCCTCAAGGATGGCCGCGAGTTGCAGGCGGACTGCGTGTTCTACGCTACGGGGCGGCGTCCAATGGTCGACAACCTGGGGTTGGAGAACACCAGGGTCACGCTCGACAAGAAAGGCTTTGTCGAAGTCGACGAGCAGTATCAAACCGCCGAGCCGTCGATCCTGGCGATTGGCGATGTGATTGGTCGCGTGCAACTGACGCCGGTAGCCCTGGCTGAAGGCATGGCGGTGGCGCGTCGGCTGTTCAAGCCTGAGCAGTATCGTCTGGTCGACTACAAGATGATTCCCACGGCGGTATTCAGCTTGCCGAACATCGGCACCGTTGGCCTGAGTGAAGAGCAGGCCAGGGAAGAAGGCTATGAGGTACAGATTTTCGAAAGCCGTTTCCGGCCGATGAAGCTGACCATGACCGAGTGCCAGGAGCGCACGCTGATGAAATTGGTGGTGGACGCCAAGACCGACAAGGTTCTGGGTTGCCACATGGTCGGTCCGGAAGCGGGCGAGATCGTTCAGGGCCTGGCGATTGCCTTGAAGGCTGGCGCCACCAAGCGCGATTTCGACGAAACCATCGGCGTGCATCCTACTGCTGCCGAAGAATTCGTCACCATGCGCACGCCGGTAGCGGGTTAATCGTCCTACAGTGCTTCTGACGCTGCGTCTGGCTCCGCATTAATGGCGGACGCCAGATGCAGCGCTTCCAAGGCTGGCTTCGGCTTTTGTGGCCCGCAGTTCCAGATCCTTGGTGAACACCTCAGATCAAATGTGGGAGCGAGCCTGCTCGCGATGAGGCCAGCACATTCAACTTCAAGGCTGAGTGTGAAACCGCTATCGCGAGCAGGCTCGCTCCCACAGTGCGGCGTGGGCCCATCGCAGTGTCTGGGATTTGAAATCGTTGATGAGTTATGTGGGCTGGAAGGCTGTGAAGTCTGCCATGCGCTATGGTGAAGCCAGCCCGTTTCTCGGGATACCCCCGTATCGCTGAAAAGGCTGTTGGCGAATAAATACGGTTTTCTTCTATTGATAGTGCTGGCTAATAGCGAAAACCAATTAGCAGCATCAGGTTTGCCAATGAGCCATCAGGCGATCGGGTGGGTAGGATTCACCTCATCAACTTTTCAACCCTGATGGAGAATCAACGATGCCTATCATCAACAGCCAAGTAAAACCATTCAAAGCTACTGCGTACAAAAACGGCGACTTCGTCCAAGTGTCGGACGCCGATCTGAAAGGCAAATGGTCTGTCGTGTTCTTCTACCCGGCTGACTTCACCTTCGTTTGCCCAACCGAGCTGGAAGACCTGGCTGACAACTACGATACGTTCCAGAAACTCGGCGTAGAAATCTACAGCGTGTCGACCGACACCCACTTTGCCCACGCTGCATGGCACAACACCTCGCCAGCAATCGGCAAAATCAAGTACACCATGATTGGTGACCCGACCCACGTGATCTCCCGCAACTTCGACGTGCTGATCGAAGAAGCTGGCCTGGCAGACCGTGGCACCTTCGTGATCAATCCGGAAGGCCAGATCAAAATCGTCGAGCTGAACGACGGCGGCGTTGGCCGTGACGCTTCCGAGCTGCTGCGCAAAATCAAGGCGGCTCAGTATGTCGCTGCTCACCCAGGCCAAGTCTGCCCAGCCAAGTGGAAAGAAGGCGAAGCCACCCTGGCTCCGTCCCTGGACCTGGTCGGCAAGATCTGAGTCTGTGAGTCGATCGAGGGCGATGAGCTCTTAAGCACGTAAACCGCATCGCCCCAAAAAACGCCTGGGCGAGTTGGTCGCCTGTGTGGCGAGTTCTGTTAGTCAATTTCGGATGCCGGCAGCCCATATCCTGCGTTGCCGCTCCTCCCCATAGCGGGCTATGAGTCGTCGCGGCGCCTTGGCTCTGGACTTCCGGCATCCGAACTTGATCTAACGAACTCGCCGTACAGGCGACAGCCCGGGCGTTGTTTTTTCTACACTATTCAAAATGGAAATCGCCCGTATGTTGGACGCCAATCTTAAAGCTCAGTTGAAGTCATACCTGGAACGGGTCACCCAGCCGATTGAGATCGTCGCCTCCCTCGACGACGGTGCGAAATCCCAGGAAATGCTCGCGTTACTCAAAGACATTGCCAGTCTTTCCCAGCAGATTACCTTGCTCGACAACGGTACCGATGCACGTAAGCCATCGTTCTCGTTGAATCGCCCGGGAAGCGATATCAGCCTGCGTTTCGCCGGTATCCCCATGGGCCACGAATTCACTTCGCTGGTATTGGCCTTGCTGCAAGTCGGCGGTCACCCTTCGAAGGCCAGTAGTGAGGTGATCGAACAGATCCGCTCGCTCAAAGGCGAGTTCAACTTCGAGACCTACTTCTCGCTGTCGTGTCAGAACTGCCCGGACGTGGTCCAGGCGCTGAACCTGATGGCGGTGCTGAACCCGAACATCCGTCACGTCGCCATCGACGGCGCGTTGTTCCAGGACGAGGTCAACGATCGTCAGATCATGGCCGTACCAAGCGTTTACCTGAACGGTGTGAACTTCGGTCAGGGACGCATGGGCCTGGAAGAAATCATCGCCAGGATCGACACCAGCGCCATCGAGCGTCAGGCCGAGAAAATCAGCGCCAAAGAAGCCTTTGACGTGCTGGTCGTCGGCGGTGGTCCGGCCGGTGCTTCGGCGGCAATCTACGCCGCCCGTAAAGGCATTCGTACTGGCGTTGCGGCCGAACGTTTTGGTGGGCAGGTGCTGGACACCATGGCCATCGAAAACTTCATATCGGTACAGGAGACGGAAGGGCCGAAGCTCGCTGTCGCGCTGGAAGAACACGTCAAGCAGTACGACGTCGACATCATGAACCTGCAACGCGCCGATAAGCTGCTGCCGGGCAAGAGCGGCGAGTTGCACGAGATCAAATTCGCCAGCGGTGCTTCACTGAAAGCCAGGACCGTGATCCTTGCGACCGGTGCTCGCTGGCGTGAAATGAACGTCCCGGGCGAGCAACAATATCGCAACAAAGGTGTGGCGTACTGCCCGCACTGCGACGGCCCGCTGTTCAAAGGCAAACGCGTTGCGGTGATTGGTGGCGGCAACTCGGGCGTCGAAGCGGCCATCGACCTGGCCGGTATCGTTGCCCACGTGACCCTGCTGGAGTTCGACGTGCAGTTGCGTGCCGACGCGGTGTTGCAGCGCAAATTGCACAGCCTGCCAAACGTGACTGTCATCACCAGCGCCCAGACCACTGAAGTGACCGGCGACGGTCAGAAGGTCAACGGGTTGCGTTACAAGGATCGTCAGTCAGGCGAAGTCTTGAGCGTCGAGCTGGAAGGGATCTTCGTGCAGATCGGTTTACTGCCGAACACCGATTGGCTCAAAGGCACCATAGAGCTGTCGCCGCGCGGCGAGATCATCGTCGACAACCGTGGTGAGACATCGATACCGGGTGTGTTCGCTGCCGGTGACGTAACGACCGTGCCGTACAAGCAGATCGTGATTGCGGTAGGCGAGGGTGCCAAGGCATCGCTGAGCGCTTTCGATCACCTGATTCGCACGTCTGCACCTGCGTAAACGTCAACGCTGAAAACACAAAACCCCATGAGCGATCATGGGGTTTTGTGTGTCTCACACAATCCAGATGATGGATTGATCTTTGTGGGAGCGAGCTTGCTCGCGATGGGGTCATCACATTCAACATCCATGTTGAATGTCAGGGCGCTATCGCGAGCAAGCTCGCTCCCACACTGGATTTTCGGTGAGCTTTACAACGGTGCCGGCTGAATGATTTCAACCCAGTACGCATCCGGGTCCTTGATGAAGGCCAGGCTCTTCATGCGGCCGTCGTTCAGGCGTTTCTGGAAATCGCAGCCCAGGGCTTCGAAGCGCTCGCACGCGGCACGAATGTCTGGCACCGAAATGCAGATATGGCCGAAACCGCGAGGGTCGGTGTTGCCGTTGTGGTAGGCGAAATCCGTGTCGTTCTCCGTGCCGTGGTTGTGCGTCAGCTCAAGAATGCCGGGAATCGATTTCATCCACTCGGTGCGTGCGGCGGCGTCGGCCGGGATCTGGTTTTTATCGACCAGCGCCAGGAAGTACAGGCTGAACTCGGCTTCCGGGAAATCGCGCTTTTCCACCAGCGTAAAGCCGAGGATGCGCGTGTAAAAGTCCAGCGACTTGGTGATGTCCTTGACCCGCAACATGGTGTGGTTGAAGACGAATTGTTGCGTGGCGGTGTCAGGTTGGGCGGTAACGCCGGGGAACGTATTCAGTTCGTGCAGGCTCATGGGCCCTCCGGAAAGCAGTTTTGCAGTGCGCCAATGATACGCAAGGGCCCGCGTTGCGCCAAAGCAAAACCTTCAGCTATTGCCTGGTGGCGTGGCTGGGCTCAGACTTTAACGCTCGCCCCGCCAGTGTTTAGTGCAATGATTCGACCGTATCGCTATCTGTTTGTTTTGACCTGCCTGTTTTCGGCGGTTGCCAGCGCCGAGACGGTGCTTCCCGAGATCACCTGGCCCACCGGCTGGGAAGTACAAGTATTGCCTCAAGATAATGCGACAACTCAAACACCGGCCAAGGTTTCCAGGCAGCGGGCAGTGAAAAACGATGCAAACGGTGATCCTGTCCTGGTCATGGAGTTGACCATGACCGAGGTTGAGCCCGGGCATGAAGTCAATTTACAGGGTGTGCTGCTGGAAATGCGCAAGTCCGTACAAAAGGATTTTTTTCAGGGCGGCTATCAAAGTGTTTGCAACAAAATTCACCCCGCTACATTGAGCCGCCTGCAAGCGCTGGAAACCACCTGTACGGTCACCCAGAATGGGCGGCATGTGTTGTCGCAAACATTAGTCGCAGCGCTAGATGCCGATAAAGCCTATGTTTTTTCCTACGCAGGTCAGGCCGAGGTTTATGCGGCAAGTCAGGATGAAATACGCGATGCGCGAAACAGTTTGAAACTTTAGTAGTGCACGACGCCTGCACGCTTTCAGTGCCGAGGGTTATTGCTCAATATCCAAAGGGATTAAGCATAAAGTTGTGCCAGGCACCGACGATATTTGTCGGTCGTTTCCAACTAGATCGCCGATCATCGTTGCATCAAGTCTGGTTGGGCATAAAAAAGCCCTGCACAGGCAGGGCTTTTGGAGGGGCGCAGGGAAGCTTAAGCGCGCAGCCAGGAGTCAACGGTGCTCGCACCATATTGTTCCTTCCAGGCTTTCAGGCCGCGGTGATTGCCGCCCTTGGTTTCGATCAATTCACCGGTGTGCGGGTTTTGATAAACCTTGACCACGCGGGCGCGGCGAGTTTTAGGTGCGGCGGCCTGCTGGAGGCTGGACTTCGGATTCGGGTCGAGGATGGCGATGATGTCGCGCAGGCTCTTGCCGTAGGATTTCATCAGCCCCTGGAGCTTTTCTTCGAATTCGATTTCTTTCTTGAGCCCGGCGTCGTTCTTCAGCGATTCCAGCTGCGCGAGCTGTTCTTGAAGGGCCTTTTCAGCGGCACGAAATTCAGCGAGTCTGGACAATATCTTTACTCCAATAGTGTGTTTGGCTGATACCAACCGCCAACAAAGCTATAAGCCAAGAGCCTTGTAGCGACTCGGTGTTATTGGCTCACCTGTCAATCTAGCGCAGGCAAGAAAAATTGTAGTAGTTAATTCGCTCAGAGTAAATCGCGTCTTTTTCTTTATGTAACGCAGGCTGCTGTTTTATGCGATTTTCTGCAGGGACCCACTTGTTGAGGGTTTCCCTGGAGCGCGAAAAGTGGCTAATTAGTGGCTGTCCAGCGCATTAATGAAATCAGCGCCCGGCAGTGGTCGTCCAAATAGGTAGCCTTGCAGGAAGTTCACCCCGTGAGCGGCAAGATAATCACTCTGTTCAATGGTTTCGACACCCTCGGCAACGATTCCCAGATCCAGCTTGGCCGAGAGTTCGATGATGCTGTCGAGTATATGACGGGACAAGGCATCGACCCCGATCATCGCCACAAAGCTTTGATCGATCTTCAGAAAGTCCACATTGAACTGGCGCAAGTAGCCCAGGCTCGAATGCCCGGTGCCGAAGTCATCGATCGCAATCATCACCCCCAGCGCATGTAACTGTTCGAACAATTGAAGGGTGATGGCGTCAGGTTCGATCAGCTCGCGCTCGGTCAGTTCCAGAACCAGTGCGACCTTGCCAGGCGGGAAAGCCGAGAGAAACTCGCGGCAATCGTCTACCAGCTCAAGGTCACGACAGTGGCTGGCGGTGATATTGATGCCGATGTGAAAGCGCTCATGGAACAAATGCGCATGCGGGGCGAGTAATGCTGCAGTCTGGCGCATCAACGAGCGAGTCATTGGCACGATCAGGCCGGAGTGCTCGGCGAACGGAATGAACAGGTCTGGGCGCACCAGGCCTTCTTTCGGGTGCTTCCAGCGCATCAATACCTCAATGCCGGCCCACTGTTTAGTGTCGCCGTGAACCACGGGCTGAAAGTAAGGAATGAACTCATTGGCTTCCAGTGCCCGCTGCAATTCGTGACTGGGTGATGACGAGCGTTTCTGTAGCCAATGACCAATGATCCCGGCAATTCCCCCAAAGAAGATCAGCAGGCTGAACAGCGGCGGGTATTCGCTTTTCATGTAGCGCCAGACTTCACCGTCGGGAAAACCGGCCTCTACTTCATAAGCGTACCGCGCAGATTCAAGGTTGCTTCGGGCTATCGGCAATACGGGCAGGGCGCCCTCATGGACCTTGCCATCGGCCGACAACCAGTGGGGACCGACCTGCAGTAACAGCAGGGTCTTGCGTCCAATCAGCCGCAGGACATTGCTCAGGTGATAGCCGTCAAGGGCGCTCAGGGCGCCTTGATTGCCTTCACTGAGGCGATACACCAGCACCGCGGTATTGGGTGTGACCGGGTTGCCGTTCATCAACCACAACTTGCCTTGTGTGTACTCGCCAGGATCGACCGTTGCCTGATAGTCGCCAAATAGTGAACTGCAATATATGTTGTTGTCCCAGACCAGATTGGTCGAACGCACGAAGGGCCGGCGCGTGACTTGTTCGCGCAGGGCCAGTTTGACATCGGCGCAAGGCTGTCCGGCCAGCGGCAGCAGTTCTTGTGCCGCCAGCGCGGTGTCATCGAGCATCGAATCGAATTGCCGCACCGCTTCTTCGGCCGTTTGGTAGGTGCTTTGCTCCAGCACCCGTTCGGCTTGCATGTGCAGAATGATGCTACCCAGTAGCACAGGAACCAGACCGATCAGCAGCGTGATGAGGTTGCGAGTCAGCGGCGTGCGGCGGGCTTTGACGGTCAAGGGCATTTGTGGAACCTGTGACGATGGAGTAGGGCTCTCAGATAGAGCAAGGCTCTCAAATGCAGGCAGGGCGGCGGCTTGCCTCTCAAAAAGAGTACAGACACGGGCCATGATAGATGGCGTATTGGCTTTGTGCTTTTCAACGGTAATCCAGATTCACCGCCAACTTGATAAACGCCAGGGTCGCCGGTGATGACTGGCGCTGATCTAGCACCGCCAGACCCACCTGGCGTTTGACCGGCGGTGAAAGGGGCTTTTTCAGGTAGCGCGGCTGTTCCGCGTCCGGTAGCGAAAGTTCGGCGACCAGTGTCAAGGCGTCGCCACGGCTGACAGTTTCCAGCGTGCTGAGTAGTTGCGAGCTGCGATAGCGAATGTCCGGGGTCAGCCGGGCAGCGCTGAACAGGCGCGAAACCAGCTCCGAGGAGCCTGCTTCGGTGAGAATGAACGGGTCGTGACACAGATCACTCAAGGTCAGGCTGTCGCGCCGGGCAAGCTCGTGATCGGCCGGTATCAGCGCGACCATCTGGTCTTCCACGAGCGCAATGGTATCGAAACGCTCCTCGGGCAACACCACAAAACCGACATCGATACGCCGCTCTTCAAGCCACTGCAGCACTTGCCGATCCGGACCTTCGTCTATGTGCACCTCGATCCCCGGATAGGTCGCGCGGTAGTGCTGCAAAATCTTCGGCAGCAGTTTGATCGACGAGGTCGGTCCAAATGAGCCAATGCGCAGCGTGCCGCGTTTCATCCCGCGGGCATCCGCTGCTTCCTGGCGCAGAGTGCTGGCCAACCCGAGCATGGCGCGGGCGCGCAACAACAGCTGTTGTCCGATATCGCTGAGCTCGATGTGGGACTGATGTCTTCTGAGCAACTCGACACCGAGTTCCTGTTCCAGCGACTTGATGGCATGGGACACCGCCGACTGAGTGATGCCCAGGCGGTTGGCCGCGCTGGTGAAGCCATGCAGCTCGGCCACCAGGGAAAAAATCTCGAGTTGGGTCAGGGTCATGAGTATTTACTCATTTTACGATGATCAGGCATTACACAAAGAATACGTCATCTGACTGATTTTTTATCGTGGAGACTTATGAAAAGCCTTGTCCAGAGCGGCTCTCGTGATTCGGATGTCGCGGTTTACCTGAAACTCGCCACTGTCACCATGATCTGGGGTGGGACCTTCGTTGCCGGCCGGTTTCTTGCCGACACACTGAGCCCGTTATTGGCCGCGAGCCTGCGTTTTCTGCTGGCGAGCCTGGCCTTGCTGCTGTTCATGGCGTTGGCGCGTATCCCTTTGGCACGCCCGACCTTCAGGCAGTGGTTGCAGTTGGGGGGATTGGGTTTTTTCGGGATCTTCTTTTACAACCTGTGTTTCTTTTACGGCTTGCACTACATCAACGCCTCTCGTGCCTCACTGATCGTGGCGTTGAATCCGGCGGTCATCGGGTTGGCGTCGTGGCTGCTGTTCAAGGAGCGCTTGAGTCGAGTCAAAGTCGTAGGCATTGCGATATGCATCGCCGGGGCTGGGGTGGTGATTGTCAGCCGCAACCAGCAAGTGTTTGATGGCGATGCCGCGAACACCTGGATCGGTGACCTGCTGATTTTCGGTTGTGTGCTGGGTTGGGGCGTCTACTCGTTGTTTTCCAAAGGACTGAGTCAGACATTAGGCCCACTGCACACCGTCACCTACTCGATTGTGCTGGGCACATTGATGTTGTGGGCGACCAGCGCGGTGCGCGGTGAGGTGAGTCTTGAGGTCCTGAGCGAATTGCAGGTGGGGCAGCTTCTGAGCCTGCTGTATCTGGGCGTACTCGGTTCGGCGCTGGCCTATATCTGGTACTACGACGGCATCCGTAAAATCGGCGCCACCCGCTCGGGAGTGTTCATTGCGCTGAATCCGCTGACCGCAGTGATGCTGGGTGCGCTGTTGCTGGGCGAGCAACTGAGCCTGGCGATGTGCCTGGGAGGCGGGGCGATTCTGCTGGGGATCTACCTGTGCAACAAACCCCTTGCACCGGCGTCAAAAAGGGGGATTTTATAGAGAAGGCGGACAAATCTGGTTACGCTGTGTAGAATCCGGTTACGCATATAAGAATAACGTCTTCTGGCAGCAGAAGCCTCGCCCGCAAGAGCCTTGGGTCGACAATGAAGATATTTGGGTTCCAATTGATCTACGGTGACTTTCTCGCCCGCAGTGTGCGAGGCATCTCCTGCGCGCCACCCGCCGCTCTCAGCATTGCTCGTAACTAACGATCCGTTAATCAGCATGATGAGGCGCCAACCATGGCAGATTTATACGAAAACCCAATGGGCCTGATGGGCTTTGAATTCATCGAGCTCGCATCGCCGACCCCGAACACCCTTGAGCCGATCTTCGAGATCATGGGGTTCACCAAGGTCGCGACCCACCGTTCCAAAGACGTGCACCTGTATCGCCAGGGCGCGATCAACCTGATCCTCAACAACGAACCTCACAGTGTCGCCTCATACTTTGCGGCTGAGCACGGCCCGTCGGTGTGCGGCATGGCGTTCCGCGTCAAGGATTCGCAAAAAGCCTACAAGCGAGCCCTGGAACTCGGCGCCCAGCCGATTCACATCGAGACCGGCCCGATGGAGCTGAACCTGCCAGCGATCAAAGGCATCGGCGGCGCTCCGCTGTACCTGATCGACCGTTTTGGTGAAGGCAGCTCGATCTACGACATCGACTTCGTGTTCATCGAAGGCGTTGACCGCCACCCAGTCGGGGCGGGCCTGAAGATCATCGACCACCTGACCCACAACGTGTATCGCGGCCGTATGGCTTATTGGGCGAACTTCTACGAGAAGCTGTTCAACTTCCGCGAAATCCGTTACTTCGACATCAAGGGCGAATACACCGGCCTGACCTCCAAGGCCATGACCGCTCCGGATGGCATGATCCGCATCCCGCTGAACGAAGAGTCGTCCAAGGGCGCCGGGCAGATCGAAGAGTTCCTGATGCAGTTCAACGGCGAGGGTATCCAGCACGTTGCCTTCCTTTCCGATGACCTGATCAAGACCTGGGATCACCTGAAAAAGATCGGCATGCGCTTCATGACCGCGCCGCCGGAAACCTACTACGAAATGCTCGAAGGCCGTTTGCCGAACCACGGCGAGCCGGTCAACGAACTGCAAGCGCGGGGGATTCTGCTGGACGGTTCGTCCGAGTCGGGCGACAAGCGTCTGCTGCTGCAAATCTTCTCGGAAACCCTGATGGGGCCGGTGTTCTTCGAATTCATCCAGCGTAAAGGCGACGATGGCTTCGGCGAAGGCAACTTCAAGGCACTGTTCGAATCCATCGAACGTGACCAGGTTCGCCGTGGTGTGCTGTCCACTGAGTAATCTGCTTCAGCTGTAAAACTGTGGGAGCGAGCTTGCTCGCGATAGCGATCTGTCAGCCAACATCAATGTTGAAACTGAAGACGCCATCGCGAGCAAGCTCGCTCCCACATTGTTTTGCGCAGCGTTAAGGTCGGCGATGCCGCATCAGATGCTTGAACCCCTCAAACACCAGCACCAGCACTGCCATCCAGATCGGGATGTACGTCAGCCATTCTCCAGCCTTGATGCTTTCCCCCAGCAGCAACGCAACCCCCAGCAACAATACCGGTTCGACATAGCTCAACAGACCGAACAGGCTGAACGGCAGCAGCCGGCTGGCGATGATGTACACCACCAGCGCCGAGGCACTGATCACCCCGAGCAGCGGGATCAGCAGCGACAGCCACGGATGTTGATCGAACACCGCAAAGCCCTGTTCGCCGCTGTACACGAACCCGTACGCCACCGGTAGCAGCAGCGCCATGTCCAGCCACAAACCACCGAGGTTGTCCGCCGCCAAACGTCGGCGCAGCACGAAGTAGGCCGGGTAACCGATGGCCACCAACAGGGTCGCCCAGGAAAAGCTGCCCACCTGATACAACTCATTGAGCACGCCGAGGGTGGCGAAAAACGCGGCGATCTTTTGCAGGTACGAGAGCTGCTCGCCATAGGCGATGCGCCCGGTCAGTACCATGGTCAGCGGCAGCAGGAAGTAGCCCAGCGAAACGTCAAGGCTGTGGCCGTTCAGCGGCGCCCACATGAACAACCAGAGTTGCACGCCGAGCAATGCCGAAGACAGCAGCAGACCGCCCAGCAGTGCCGGTTTGCTGCCCACCCGACGGAGGATTTCGACCACGCGCCGCCACTCGCCGGAAACCACCATGAACACGGTCATGCAGGGTACGGTCAGCAGCATTCGCCAGCCGAAGATTTCCACGCCGCTCAGGGGAGACAGCAAGGAGGTGTAGAAATACATGACGGCAAACAGCACCGAGGCTGACACCGATAGAGCAATACCTTTAGACAAACTGTCCTCGCGAGACATTGAGTGAGCGTGAAACGGGTGCAGAGGATACGTGGTTTCAGAGACGAATATTGTCCGAATGATCAACACCGGCCAACTGTGGGAGCGAGCCTGCTCGCGATAGCGGTTTCACATTCAACATTGATGTTGACTGGTAGACCGATATCGCGAGCAGGCTCGCTCCCACATGGGTATGTGTTTATTTAGTTGGAACGGGGTTTACGACCTGAGACGAAATGGCTCACATCATTGAACCCCGGTGTCGAGGAATGCCCCGGCGTCACCAGCGAATCAATGAAAGCTTCGTCTTCAGCCGTGATCTTCACCGACAGCGCCTTGGTGTAGGCATCCCATTGTTGTTCGGTGCGCGGGCCGACGATGGCCGAGCTGACGGCCGAGTTGTTCAGCACCCAGGCGATGGCGAACTCGACAATGCCGACGCCGCGTTCCAGGGTGTATTTCTGAATCTGCTGGGCAATGCGCAATGACTCGACCCGCCATTCGGTTTCCAGAATGCGCTTGTCCTGACGACCGGCGCGGCTGTTGACGTCCGGGGTGACGTCCGGCGCGTACTTGCCGCTCAACACGCCACGGGCCAACGGGCTGTAAGGCACCACGCCGAGGCCGTAGGCGTTGGCGGCGGTGATTTGTTCGGTTTCCGCCTGGCGGTTGACGATGTTGTACAGCGGTTGGCTGATCACCGGTTTGTCGACGCCGAGTTTTTCGGCGATGCGAATCACCTCGGCGATACGCCAGCCACGGTAGTTGGACAGGCCCCAGTAACGGATCTTGCCTTGGCGAATCAGATCGCCGATGGCCGACACCGTGACCTCCAGCGGTGTGTTGTGGTCTTCGCGGTGCAGGTAATAGATGTCCAGATAGTCGGTGCCCAAGCGGGCCAGGCTGGCATCGATACCATTGAACAGGTGCTTGCGGCTCAGCCCGCTGCGATTCGGCACACCGTCGACCGGACCGAAACCGACCTTGGAAGCCACCACCCATTCATGGCGGTGACTGGCAATTGCTTCACCGACGATTTCCTCGGAGCGACCGCCTGTGTATACATCCGCCGTGTCGATGAAGTTGACGCCCTGATCCCAGGCCTTTTCGATGATCCGCAGCGAGTCTTCGGTACTGGTCTGTTCGCCAAACATCATGGTGCCCAGGGTCAACGTGGACACTTGCAGTCCGGAGTGGCCCAGTGTGCGGTAGGTCATGTGCGAAATCCTTTTGCCGGTGGGAAAGGCTCAATCAAATACCAGAACAACTGCACGGGGCAAACGGAATTATCGAACACGCCGAATCAACATGTGGGAGCGGGCTTGCTCGCGAAAGCGGTCTATCGGTCAACATCAATGGTGAATTGACCACCGTCTTCGCGAGCAAGCCCGCTCCCACACTGATTGCTGGGGATTACACGCGCAACGTACGCGTCATGCGCAGCGCCAACAGGCTACCGCCGACAATCACACCCGCCAGCAGGTACAACGCCGCATCGGTCGAGCCGGTGCTGTCCTTGACCCAACCCACCAGGTACGGGCTGAGGAAACCGGCCATCTGCCCCATGGAGTTGATCAACGCCAGGCCACCGGCGGCAGCGCCGGCGCTGAGCATCGCGGTCGGTACCGGCCAGAACATCGGCAGGCCGGTGAGGGCGCCCATGGTGGCGATGGTCAGGCCAAGAATCGCAATAGCCGGGTTGGCGGCAAAGTTCACGGCGATCAACAGACCTGCCGCGCCCATCAACATCGGTACCACCAAATGCCAGCGGCGTTCTTTATGCAGATCGGCCGAGCGGCCCACCATCAACATGAACACTGCCGCCAGCAAGTACGGAATTGCACTGAGCCAACCGATCACCAGGTTATCGGCGAAACCGAGGTTCTTGATGATCGACGGCAGCCAGAAGTTGATCGCGTAAACGCCGCTTTGAATACAGAAGTAGATCAGCCCGAACGCCCAGATCGCCGGGTTCTTGAACACCGCCTGCAGCGAGTCGGTGGTGGATTTCGGTTTGTTGGCCCAATCAATGGCTTGATCGGCTTCAAGCACAGCACGCTCTTGCGGCTTGAGCCATTTGGCACTGGCGAAGTTGTCGCTGAGCAGGAAGAACGCCAGGGCGCCGAGGGTGATGGTCGGAATGCCTTGCAGCAGGAACATCCACTGCCAGCCGGCGAGACCACCTTGACCGGCGGCGAAGTGGTTGAGGATCCAGCCAGAGAACGGGCTGCCGAGCAGGCCGGACACCGGGATCGCCGACATGAACAGCGCCATGATGCGGCCACGGCGGAACGTCGGGAACCACTGCGAAAGGTACAGCACCACGCCCGGGAAGAACCCGGCTTCGGCGGCGCCAGTAAACAGGCGCAGGGTGTAGAACTCGGTTGGTGTGGTGACGAACAGCAGGCAGGTCGACAGCGTGCCCCAGGTGACCATCATCACTGCGATCCAGCGCCGAGGGCCGAATCGGGTCAGCGCCAGGTTGCTCGGAACGCCGCACAGCACGTAGCCGATAAAGAATATTCCGGCCCCGAGGCCGTACACGGTTTCGCTGAATTTCAGCGCATCGAGCATCTGCAGTTTGGCAAATCCAACGTTGACCCGGTCGAGGTAGTTGAACAGATAGCAGATGAAGATGAAGGGGATCAGGCGCAGGGTAACGCGCTTGTAGACGGCGTTTTTATCGTCATCGGTGGCCAGGGTGGCAGCGGCGCTCTGTGACATGGCGGGTCTCTCTTTATTATGATTTTTTGCGAGGCAAGGGTAACGTTGATCGCCTGAAGAGTCTCGGTCACCCCTAAGCGGATGTCTTTGTGCCTGAGCACAGGGTTTGCGCCAACAGCCTGTGCGGGTGAACAATCAATCACCGCACGTTTTCAAGGATTACCCGCATGTTCGAACTTGATCACGACCTGGCGCAGGATATCGTCGACCGGGCGATGGCCATCCTGCCGTACAACGTCAACGTCATGGACAGCCAGGGGCTGATCCTCGGCAGCGGCGAGCCGGAGCGGATCAATACCCGCCACGAAGGTGCGCAGCTGGTGCTGGCGAATGGGCGGGTGGTGGAAATCGACGCCCAGACGGCCGTGCACCTCAAGGGCGTGCAGCCGGGGATCAATTTGCCGCTGCTGCTCGATCAGCGCCTGATCGGCGTGCTGGGCATTACCGGTGAGCCCGAGCAACTGCGTACCTATGCGGAACTGGTACGCATGACCGCCGAGATGCTGGTCGGCCAGCGCAACCAGCAGGCCGAACAGCAATGGCGTCGCCAGCGTTGCGATGATCTGTTGGCGTTGCTGCTCAGCGAGGCGGGAGATTCGCCACGGCTGATCGACGAAGCACAGCAAATGGGCCTCAAACCGCAACTGTCGCGTACCCCTTATTTGTTTGAACTGGGCCTGGAACATGGCGCCGGGCAAACCGCCGAGGCCTTGAGCGTCTGGTTGATCTCACGCTATCCCGACAGTTGGTGCGTGAGCTCCGCCAAGTCATCGCTGCTGTGGTGCCGTCCGACCACGCAAGCAGTGGACAACGAACGCTTGCTGGAAAAGCTCGAAGGCCTGGGCTGGAACATTCTGCGCATCGCTGTTGGCGGTCAGGCGGATGGATTGCAAGGCTTGCGCCGTTGCTATCGGCGGGTCGGCGACTTGCTGGCCTATGGGCGTGACGTGTTGCCCAACAGCCGTTTGCTGACGCTGAACCGCTATCGACTGCCGGTCATGCTCTGGCGCCATCGCAATGACGATGCGCTGGACGAATTGCTCACCCCACTGCGCAAAGTCATCGCCAAGGACGGTAACGGCCAACTGTTGGCGACATTGCGCAGTTGGTGCGAACACGACGGCCAAAGCCAGGCGTGTGCCGATGCGTTGGGCATCCACCGCAACAGCTTGCGTTACCGCATGGAGCGCATCGCCGAACTCAGTGGCGTCGACCCATTGCGCCTCGATGGCATGCTCGCGTTGTACCTGGGCGTGCAACTACTGCCACAGACCGACACCAAACCGTGAACGACACAAATCCCTGTGGGAGCGAGCCTGCTCGCGAAGAGGTCATCACATCCAATATCCATGGTGGCTGACGCATCGCCATCGCGAGCAGGCTCGCTCCCACAATGGATCGGCAGGTTCACAAAATTTTGTTTCACCGCCAATCCATTGTGGGAGCGGGCTTGCTCGCGAAGAGGCCATCACATCCGATATCCATGGTGACTGATACACCGCCTTCGTCGGATCGCCGCCCGGAGCAAGCCCGCTCCCACAGTGTTTTGTAGAAATGAACAATAAACCCCAGCCGCACTTGTGCAACGGACCGGCGTTATTGTTCATTTCAACTGGCAGCATGGGCTCCATTGGAACTGGAGAATTCACATGAAAATCGTCATCGCCCCCGATTCGTTCAAGGACAGCCTGAGTGCCGAAGCCGTGGCCGACGCCATCGCGATGGGACTGGCCGAGGTCTGGCCGGACGCGACGCTGGTCAAGTGCCCGATGGCTGACGGCGGGGAAGGCACGGTCGAGTCGATTCTCGCTGCCTGCGAAGGTGAGCTGCGCAGCGTCACCGTACAGGGACCGCTCGGCACACAGGTCGACGCGCATTGGGGCTGGCTGCCCCACAATCACACCGCGATCATCGAAATGGCCGAGTCCAGCGGTTTGCAGTTGGTGCCGGTGGGCCAGCGCGATGCGTGCACCAGCAGCACTTTCGGTACGGGCGAACTGATCCGCGCGGCACTCGATGCGGGTGCGCAGCGGATCATCCTGGCCATTGGCGGCAGCGCCACCAACGACGCGGGTGCCGGTGCGTTGCAGGCGCTGGGTGTGCGACTGCTCGATGCTCAGGGCCAGATGTTGAAACCGGGTGGCCTGGCATTGGCGCAACTGGCGCAGATCGATCTGAGTGGCATGGACCCGCGTCTGGCCAACGTGCGCTTCGAGATCGCTGCCGACGTCAACAACCCGCTGTGCGGCCCCCACGGTGCCTCAGCAATATTCGGCCCGCAGAAAGGCGCATCGGTCGAGCAGGTGCAACAGCTGGATCTAGCCCTTGGGCATTTCGCCGGGCTTTGCGCCCAAACCCTGAAAAAAGATCTACGTGACGAACCGGGCAGTGGGGCTGCGGGTGGTTTGGGGTTTGCAGCGAAGGCGTTTCTTGGCGCGCAATTTCGTGCCGGCGTGGAAGTGGTCGCCGACCTGGTCGGCCTGGAAGCTGCAGTACGTGATGCGGATCTGGTGATCACTGGCGAGGGCCGCTTCGACGCTCAGACCTTGCGTGGCAAAACGCCGTTTGGTGTGGCGCGTATCGCCCAGCAGCAGGGCGTGCCGGTGATCGTCATCGCCGGCACCCTTGGCGAGGGCTATCAGCAGATGTACGAACATGGGGTCGACGCGGCATTCGCGCTGACGTCCGGGCCGATGACGCTGGAACAAGCCTGCGCCGACGCTTCGCGCCTGCTGCATGATCGCGCCCGGGACATCGCCCGCGTTTGGCGCATCGCGGTCCACAAGGACTAAAGGCAATCCTGTAGCAGCTGGCGAAGCCTGCGTTCGGTTGCGTAGCAACCGCAAAACCGGTGAACGCGTTCAACCTGATCAACCGCGTTCTATCCTTCTACAAGAGTCCTCTGAAACCCGACAAGTGTTTCACCCTTGAAACACTTGTCACACCAAGAAATATATTTTTCTCAAGCCTGCATAAAACCTAAAGCCCTGCCGATACAGGGTATAGGCGCACACCCCTCCAAACAAAGTCGCCTACCCGCACGCCGGGAGCGATCTCCTGCTTGCCAGCGTTCACTGCATGGATGCTCGAAGACATCACTACTCCGAGACTCATCCTATGTCCTTGCGAAACATGAATATCGCGCCTCGAGCTTTCCTGGGTTTTGCTTTCATTGCGTTGCTGGTGATCGTGCTCGGCGTATTTGCCGTGAACCGCATGTCGATCATCCGCCAGGCCTCCATCGACATGGAAAGCAATCAGTTACCCAGCGTAGCCTTCCTTGGGAATATCACGGAGAGCGTCCTGCGCTTGCGCATTCTGTCGTTCCGTGTGCTGGTAAACCGCGACGCAGCCGGGTTGCAAGACGCTGAAACCCGTGTCAGCGCACTCACTGAAAAGGCCAGGCAAGCGCAAAAGAGCTATGCAGCCCTGCCAGCCGGTCCGGAAGAGGCGGCGCTGTACAAAACCTTTGCCGCCACCCTGGACAGTTATCTGCAAGCGCAAAACCAGATGATGGAGCTGTCGCGGCAGAACAAAGTCGATGACATGCGCAACCTGATCAATACGCGTATCAAGGAAGGTACCGATTTGATGGGTGAGCAGTTGAACAAGCTGATCGCGATTAACCAGGCAGGCGCAACCGAAGCCGATGCGGTAGCCGGCGACCAGTACTCCTATGCCACCAATGGCATCATCGCGGTTTCGGTGATCGCCGCTCTGGTGACGGTGTTGCTGGCCTGGCTGCTGACCCGCAGCATCGTCACACCGCTGAACCGTGCTGTCGCCGCTGCGGAATCCATCGCTGGCGGTAATCTGACCAAACCCATCGAAGTCGATGGCAAGGACGAACCGGCACGTTTGCTCGGCGCCTTGTCGACCATGCAGGCCAACTTGCGCAAAACCATCGAGCAGATCGCCGGTTCCGCGAATCAGCTGGGTGCCGCCGCAGAAGAGCTCAGCGCCGTGACCGAAGAAGCATCGCGCGGTCTGCAACAGCAAAACAACGAAATCGAACAGGCCGCGACCGCCGTTAACGAAATGACCGCCGCCGTGGAAGAGGTTGCGCGCAACGCGGTGTCCACCTCCGAAGCGTCGAATCAATCGACCCAGGCCGCTCGTGAAGGTCGCGACCGTGTGGTGGAAACGGTCAACGCCATTCAGACGATGACCCATGACGTACAAAACACCTCGCTGATGATCGAAGGCCTGGCCACTCAGGGCCGTGATATCGGCAAGGTGCTGGACGTGATTCGGGCGATTGCCGAGCAAACCAACCTGCTGGCGCTCAACGCCGCCATCGAAGCAGCGCGTGCCGGTGAAGCCGGGCGCGGATTTGCGGTGGTGGCGGACGAGGTCCGCGCCCTGGCGCATCGCACCGCGCAATCGACCCAGGAAATCGAAAAAATGGTTGCCGGTATTCAAAACGGCACCGGCGAAGCGGTCGATTCCATGCAGCAAAGCAACCAGCGCACCCACACTACGCTGGAGCTGGCCCGTGCCGCGGGCGTGGCGTTGGAGCAGATCACTCAGTCGATCCACCAGATCAACGAGCGCAACCTGGTGATCGCCAGCGCCTCGGAAGAACAGGCGCAGGTGTCGCGCGAAGTGGACCGCAACCTGGTGAACATCCGCGATCTGGCCACTCAATCGGCCGCCGGTGCCAACCAGACCAGCGCCGCCAGCCATGAACTGTCGCGTCTGGCGGTAGATTTGAATGCCATGGTGGCGCGTTTCGTGATTTGAGCCTTAGGTCGCCCGTACTTCACCCAACAATAAGCAGGGAAGTACGGTAGGCCTGACAGGTAATCAAAGTTCGCTTTTAGGGCCAACGAAAATTCGAATGAACTTGAGCATGGAGTTCACACCTTCCAGACCAGCACGACTGCTGAGCCTGTAATAGCACATATGGGTGCCATCGCGTATGCCGCGAAAGAAATCACCCGGTACAACCATCACCGTGTCCCGTCCGCTCTGCTGGATGACCGTATGGGCAAAATGTGGCTCATTCACCCCACCAATACACAGGCCTACCCGGTCACCTGCTCTTTGTTCCTCAAATGTTGGAATGGTGAACGTCACCACGTCGTGGTGTTGCTTCAGGTAGGCCGGGGTAACGCCTTCTCCATTGCTCAACTCGGGATCAAAGATGGTTTCTTTCCCGGTCGTGCCTCCCAGTGGTGTACGTCTATCCACTGTAATCGGTGTGCTGATGGACTCATACAAGCAGCCGTCATGTCGCCGCACTTTGTAGGTGATCGAGCCCACGCCATCGATCTGCAAGTACGAGTGTGGAAGATAAAGCGTAAGGGGTGGCGATGGCGATGGCCGACCATCGACGACATATTCCCGCACCTTTTCACTCTGACCGCCTGGCTCGGCGTACCAGACTTCCAATAGATCCTGCTGTCCGGGCTGAGCATGGTCGGGCCAAAGGGGGTCAATTATCATTGGCAGGTCGCTATGGAGCGCGGGCGCTGGCAGCAGATTCTCTTCCGGATATTGGTAGTTCTTCAGCGCGGTGGGGAGGTGCAAGGAACCGGGCGCTGTCAGTGTGTCTTTATCAAGAGTATCCATTTCTGACTCTCCAAGAGTAGGAAAGACGGATAATTAAGGGATATCGCCGGTTTGGATACTGTCAGGTGTGACAGGTATACAGCCCAGTGCTTTCGTCGCAGTCTGAAAGGTTTAATCGTTACGACTGAAATAAATGACTTTCCGGGAGGCGGTTGAAGAATGTGGACCAGGGTGGCGCGTTTCGTGATTTGAGATAGGGTTCAATGTGGAGTTCGCGCGACAGGAGAAGTACATGCGCTATTCAGCCTTGACCCAACGAATCGCCGGCGACGGAGCCGATGCCTGGCAGATTCACTACCGAGCGCTGGAATTGCGCGAGCAGGGCGTCGATGTGTTGCTGCTGTCGGTCGGCGACCCGGACTTCGATACGCCGAAGCCGATCGTCCAGGCGGCCATCGACAGCTTGCTGGCCGGCGATACCCATTATTCGGAGGTGCGCGGCACGCGGTCGCTGCGCACCAGCATCGCCCGTCGTCACACCCGGCGCAGCGGTCAGCGGGTGGATGCCGACCATGTGCTGGTACTGCCGGGCGCGCAGTGTGCGGTGTACTCGGTGGTGCAATGCCTGCTCGACCCGGGTGACGAGGTGCTGGTCGCGGAGCCGATGTACGTGACGTATGAAGGCGTGTTCGGCGCCTGTGGGGCGAAGGTGGTGCCGATAGCGGTAAGGCCGGAGAACGGTTTTCGCGTCGACCCGGCGGACGTCGCCGCACGGATCACCCCGAAAACCCGCGCGATTCTGCTCAACAGTCCGAACAATCCTTCCGGGGCAAGTTTGTCGCTGCCGATCTGGCAGGCCCTGGCGCGTTTGTGCATCAAGCATGACCTGTGGCTGATCAGCGACGAGGTCTACAGCGAGCTGTTGTATGAAGGCGAGCACATCAGTCCGGCCAGCCTGCCGGGGATGGCCGAACGCACGGCGACCGTGAACAGTCTGTCGAAGTCCCATGCCATGAGCGGCTGGCGAATCGGTTGGGTGATCGGTCCGAAACTCTTGACTGAACACCTGGAGAATTTGTCGTTGTGCATGCTCTTTGGCCTTCCGGATTTTGTGCAGAACGCAGCGTGTGTGGCACTGGAGGCAGATTTGCCGGAGCTTGCGCTGATGCGCGACGAGTACCGTGCGCGGCGTGATCTGGTGTGTGCGCGCTTGAGCGATTGCCCGGGCATTAATCCGGTCATTCCGGATGGCGGGATGTTTGTAATGGTCGATGTGCGCCAGACCGGTGTGGGGGCGCAGGCGTTCGCCGAAAAATTGCTGGAAGGCTATGCCGTGTCAGTGCTCGCCGGTGAAGCCTTCGGGCCCAGTGCGGCGGGGCATATCCGCATTGGTCTGGTGCTGGATCAACAGCGGCTGGCCGAAGCCTGCCGCCGGATCGTGCGCTGTGCAGCGCAGTTGCTGAAAGCCCACCGGGCCTGATCAGCCTGAAACTTTGTGCTGAATTTGATGGCCTCATCGCGAGCAGGCTCGCTCCCACACTGGATTGCATGTACACACAGATCCCCTGTGGGAGCGAGCCTGCTCGCGATAGCTATCTAACGAACGCCAAAACCATCAAGCTTTCCACACCTGGCCATTCACCAGATTCGCCGGGCGTTCACCAGCCAGCGCCGCCAGCAGGTTGTCGACGGCGCAGCGGGCCATGGCTTCGCGGGTTTCGTGGGTCGCGGAGCCGATGTGCGGGGTCGCCACCACATTGTTCAACTGCAACAACGGCGAATCATAAGCCAGCGGCTCGCGCTCGAAGACATCCAGCCCGGCCGCACGAATCTGCCCTTGGCGTAACGTTTCGATCAACGCCGCTTCATCGACCACCTTGCCTCGGGAGATATTGATAAAAATGCTCTCCGGGCGCATCAGCGCAAACTGTTCAGCGCCGATCAGCCCTTCGGTTTCGGCGGTCAACGGCAACGTCAGGCAGACAAAATCTGCCTGCTGTAGCAAGTCCGACAAGCTGCGGTACTGCGCGTTGAAGCGTTGCTCCACCGCAGGTTTTGCACTGTGGCTGTGATAGAGAATCGGCATGCCGAAACCGAAATGCCCACGTTGGGCCAGCGCCTCGCCGATGCGGCCCATGCCGATGATGCCCAGGGTCTTGCCGTGCACATCGCTGCCGAAATGCGCCGGGCCGATGTTGCGGCTCCATTGCCCGGCGCGCACCAGGTTGGCCAGTTCAACCACGCGCCGGGCAGTCGCCAGAATCAGCGCAAAACCGGTGTCGGCGGTGGTTTCGGTCAATACATCCGGAGTATTGCTGAGCAGGATCTGTCGACGGTTCAGGTAGTCGATGTCGTAGTTGTCGACGCCGACCGAGACACTGGCAATGGCCTTCAAGTGTGGCGCCAGGTCGAGCAGTTCGGCGTCCAGTTTCAGACTGGCGCCCAGAAGACCGTGGGCACCGGGCAGCGCTTCGCGTAACAGCTTCAGACCCTCGGCGTTGAGGTTGTCGATCAGCGTCACCTGCGCTTGTTCATGCAGGCGAGCCATAAGCGGCGCAGACAGTTTTTTGTACAGCACGACCTGCTTTTTCATCGGTTCAGTCTCTTGTTCAATTCAGGAATGTGCCGCGACGGGCCGGGCTGGCGCACGCGTGGGCTGGGCCCGGTCACTGGCACCGGGCTTGAGGAAAATCGTCAGGACCACCGAGAGCATCAAGGCAGCGCTCATCAGCAGGTAAGAGGCGCCAGGCGAGCCGGTGGAACTGTTCAAGTAGCCAACCAGATAAGAGCCACCGAACGAACCGAGGGCGCCCATGCTGTTGATCAACGCCATGGCACCGCCGGCAACGTTGGCTGGCAGGATCTCCGGAACGATGGCGAAGAACGGCCCGTAAGGGGCGTACATGCAGGCGCCGGCAATCACCAGCAGCGCATAGGACCACCAGAAGTGTTCGGCGCCGAGGGCATAGGAGGCGTAAAACGCGATCGAGGCGATCAACAGCGGCGGCCAGACAAAACGTTTGCGCCGCTGAATCCGGTCCGAGCCCCAGGACACCCCAAGCATTGCAATCACCGCCGCCAGATACGGCAGCGCCGACAGCCAGCCGGCTTCGATCATGTTCATCTGCGCGCCATGTTTGAGGATCGACGGCAGCCACAGCACAAAACCGTAAACGCCGATGCTCCAGCAAAAAAACTGTAGGGCCAGGATGATCACTTTGGGTGAGCGGAACGCTTCGGTGTAGTTTTTCACCGCTTTGATCCCGACCTGTTCGGCGGCCAGGGCGCTTTGCAGGTCTTGCTTCTCCTGGTTGCTCAGCCATTTGGCGTCGGCGGGACGATCATCGGCCAGACGCCACCAGATAAACGCCCAGAGCACCGCCGGCAACCCTTCGACGATGAACATCCAGCGCCAGCTGAAATGCTGCACCAGATACCCCGACACCACCGACATCCAAAGCATGGTCACCGGGTTGCCGAGGATCAGAAAGGTGTTGGCCCGCGAGCGTTCGGCGCGGGTGAACCAGTGGCACAGGTAAACCAGCATCGCCGGCATCACCGCAGCTTCAACCACCCCCAGCAGGAAGCGGATGGCGATCAGCATGTAGGCGTTGGAGACAATCCCGGTCAATGTGGCCAGACCACCCCAGAGGATCAGGCTGACGAAAATCAGCTTCTTGACGCTGTGCTTTTGCGCGTAGATCGCCCCCGGTACCTGGAAGAAAAAGTACCCGAGGAAGAACAGCGCGCCGAGCAGCGAGGACAGTCCCGGCGTGATCATCAAGTCGGCGGCCATTCCGGAGGCGGCGGCAAAACCGTAGTTGGCGCGGTCCAGGTACGCCAGGCTGTAGGTGATAAACACGATCGGCATGATGTACCACCAGCGGCGGGTGGCGAGGTTCAGCGTTTGCATGGTAGTGCTCCTGAGCTTGTTGTTTTTGTCGCAACAGGTAACGGTTCGGGTTCAGGTAGTGCGGTGACAGTCAGGGCCTCATCGCGAGCAAGCTCGCTCCCACATTTGATTGGCGTCGGGCATAGAATTTGTGTCTGAAACAGATCCAGTGTGGGAGCGAGCTTGCTCGCGATTGGCGGCCTCAAACTCGGCCCGGGTCGGCAAACCCTCCATATCCCCACGGCTCTGCACCGCGCGGCTGCCGATCCAGTTGGCCCGCCGCACGGCGTCGGGGACGCTGACGTTCTCCAGCAGGGCGCTGATCATCCCGACCGCAAAACCATCGCCGGCGCCCACCGTGTCCACCACCTTGGTCACCGGTACACCGGGTACAAACCCCTGATCCTGTTGGGTGCGGTAATAGGCACCGTCGGGGCCTAGCTTGATCGCCACCGCTTCAGCGCCCTGATCCAGATAAAACGCTGCAATGTCGGCCGGATCATCGAAGCCGGTGAGCAAGCGCCCCTCACTCAACCCCGGTAGCACCCAATGGGCCAGCGCCGCGAGCCGATTGATTTCGCGGATCATCTGCTGTTGGCTGGCCCACAGTGTTGGGCGCAGGTTGGGATCGAACGAGAGACTGCGACCGGCCTCGCGCATGCGCGTCATCAACTCGAAGGACATCTGGCGCGCAGACTCGGACAGCGCCGGCACAATGCCGGTGGCGTGCAAATGCCGGGCTTCGAGCAGCTCTGGAACGATCGACTGCACTGACAGAAGACTGGCTGCCGAACCCCGACGGAAGTATTCGACGCGAGGATCGCTGCCATCGTCGGCACGCGACTTGAGCTGAAAACCGGTCGGGTGCGCCGGGTCGGTCTCGACGAAGCGACAATCCAGGCCTTCCCGCTCCAGGGTCTCGACCACGAATCGGCCCAGCGAATCAGCGCCGATCCGGCTCAGCCAGGACACCTTGAACCCCAGTCGCGACAGGCCGATCGCGACATTGCTGTCGGCACCGGCGATGCGTTTGTGGAACTGCCCAACGTCGGCCAGATCACCACGCTGTTCGGCGACAAACATCGCCATGGTTTCGCCAAACGACAGGATATCGATCTCAGACATGAGCGCTCTCCAGCCGTGCCTGACCGAGGCGGGCGAGAGTGGCGACATGCTCGGCGGTCAACTGCACCAGGTCTGTGCCTTGCAACGGATATTCCGCCGCCCGCATCACCCCTTGGGGCATGTACTGCAACTGCTGTTCCCATTCCTGCAAATCACCGGGCGAGGGTGGTACGGCAATCCATTTGCCGTCGGCGCGGCGGCGAACCGCTTTGCAATGCACATAGCCGACATACCGGCCGAGCAGGCGCGCGGCGCTGGCGGCGGACTGGTCCTGCCATTGCCAGTTGCCGATATCGAAGGTCATCTGCACCGGCAGCGCATGCGCTTCAACCGCAGTGAAAAACCGCTGGAAAGGCTCGATGCGCCCGCCGTGCAGGGTCTGGTCGTTTTCCACCAGCAACTGTACCGGGCTTTGGGCCAGACACCGGGCCAGCGCTGGCAGATCATTCGTGTCGGTGAAGTAACCCAGCGAGACTTTCAGCCACCTGGCACCAAACGCCTGCGCTCGATTCAAGGTGTCTGCCAGTTCCGGATTGGGTTTCGACTGACCGGCCAGCCACAGTTCCAGTGGCGAGGAATACACACAGCCCAAGCCGCTGTGTTCGATCGCCGACGCCACGTCGGCAGCGACTTCATGGGTAAGCAGTTCTTCACGCAGTTCAATGCGATCAGCACCGGCAGCGGCCAGCAATGCGACAAAACTCAACTGCCCACGCTGGCGAACCAGATCGGCGCCGTAGCTGGAGAGACTGATGGAAACGGGTGATTTATTCATTGTTTTGCACCTCTGAAACCGGTTTCATTTTTGTTCAAAAAAATAGTCAAATCGTTGATTTTTGCGGTGATCTTGAGGGCCTCATCGCGAGCAAGCTCGCTCCCACATTGGATCTATGTTGTTTAGACAATCCCTGTGGGAGCGAGCTTGCTCGCGATGGCGTCAGAAGCATCACACCAACTTCCGCCGTGTCGACCCACGCTCAATCAACCGCGCCGCAAAATCCAGTTTTCGCGCCGGCCCGTCATCGCCCCGCAAGCGCTTGAGCAAACACTCGAACGCGCTCGCGCCAATCTCCGCCGTTGGCTGGGCGAGGGCGGTAATACCGCTGCCCACCAGCGGGTACCAGTCGAGGTCATCCAGGGCGATCAAGCCGATGTCTGCAAACAGCGTGCAGCCCAATTCGCGCAAGGCGCGGGTGCCGGCCAACGCGGCAATACCGTTGGCACAAAACAGTGCTTTCGGACCGGAGCCGGGTGTCGTCAGGAAGGATTTCAGGCGTGTGTTCAGGTCGCTGCCGATTTCGACCACCGCACCGCTCAGTAGAGCGCGCTGATCGATTTGAGCCTTGAAGCTGTTGACCCGCTCAATCCGCGAGCTAGTGCCGTCAAACGGTTCGCTGAGCAACACAATGTCGCGATAGCCGCGTTCTTCAAGGTGGGCAAGGGCCATCTCAACCGCTGCCGGGTTGTCCAGCCCGACCAGGTCGCTATCAAGCAAATCGACTTTGCGATCCACCAGCACCATCGGCAGTTCACGGTGCAACTCGCGCAGCTCATCAAGGTGATGACCGAGGGTGTTCACGATCAAGCCTTCGATGTTGTACGAGCGCAGCGCCGCCAGATGCTGACGCTCCTGCTCATCGTCACGGTCGGTGTTGCACACCACCAGGCTGTAGCCGTGCTGACGGCAAGCGGTTTCCACGCCATGCATCACGGCAATCGAATACGGGTTACGGATATCGGCTACCAGCATGCCGATCAGGCGGGTACGCCCACGCTTCAAACCGCGAGCCATCTGGTTCGGGCGATAGCCCAGTTCGCTGATCGCTTGCTCGATGCGCTTGGCAGTGGCATCCGACAGCAAGGCCCGGTCTTCACCAATAAAACGCGACACGCTGGCCTTGGAGACCCTGGCGTGTTCGGCGACATCAAGCATGGTGACGCGGCCGCGCTGGGCGGCGGAAAAAGTAGTCACGGTGTGAAGCCTTGTTGTTTGAGTTGTTGTGGCTGGCGCTGAAACCGGTTTCAGAAAACACCAGACGCAAGTGAACGTCAAGCTCATCGGCGAAGGAAGTTGTGGGAAAAGTCGCATTTAACCGACAGACGGTCGTTAGACCTGTCAGATCTGACAGTAGCCGGTATCGGGGATAGGGCGTTTAATTTCTTGCAGGGATAACAGGTCACTTCCTGTTATTGAAGAACGCTCCCCTGCAACGCCTGTTCGAACGTGCATCAATTCAACTGTGATGGAGAACGCGAAATGACTGCTAACGAAAAACTGACATCGACGCTGACCCGGCAAAAACTTGCTGAAGAAGTTCGTATCAAACACCGCTCTTTCAATTTACCCAATGCAGAAGAACCACATCCGGCTCCAGAGATAGTGGGGCTGATTGATGATGGACTGCTGCCTAAAGCGCTTCTGGATCAAGCAAACGTAGTAGTCGTAGTGAAGGCATTGAATCAATACCATGAAGGTGATACGGCTGTATTACGGTTGTTTGATCTAAGCAGGTCACCTCCAGCCCTTGTTTATGAAGGGGATCCACGAGACTTGCCAGCCACTGCAGAAGGATACCCTCAATCCTTTCCTCTGCCGAGTCTTGAGTTGAAGGACAGTGACAAAGTTCACGCTGCCACTCGCTATCAGGTGAAATTAATCGTCACCCAGGGAGATACCGGTAACGATATTCCCTCACATGCACTTGATATTGGCGTCGACCGTTACGCACCTTACCAAAGCAAGCAGGATGGCAGTTACCTTCGGCCTGATAGGGTTGAAGTTTTAAATGTTTCGGGCAGCATTGACGAGCAGTGGCTGGCAGACAATACGCACCTGAGGTTGGAAGTTGAAGCGGGTTACAAATTTTATTCGCCCAGTGATCGGATTCATATCTCCATCTCTACTACTGAGCCAGGGGCAGATGACCCGCTTCCGAATAGGGTTTTTTCTGGAGATCTAGTCGCCACTGGGTTTGTTGATATTCCGGTTAAAGACTTTGAAAGCGAAGTGAAAAATGATGGGCCAATTTATGTGAGCTACACGCTTGAGGATGTTGTAAAAAACGTCAGTAAAGTTTCATTTAATACCATCCTTAACGTGCTTCTACGTCCTAAGCCCGAATTCAAAAAGCCCAGAATCCCGATCGTGAATGAAGGGGGGACGCTTGATTTCAAAACACTTGAATCAAAGATCTATACCTATGTAGATCGCGGTAAGCACTGGCTCGGCTCAGACCATATTCTGCTCCAGATACGTAGCACTATTGCGGGTGTTGTTACTACTATTGACGTGGCAGAGCTCCCAGTGGGTACGGGTAACCTGCTTCGGTTCGAACTTCGTTATCTGGATCTTAAATCACTGCCTATCGATCGCGAGACAACGATTTCCACAGAGGTGCTTTATGAGCTGAAACGAGGGATCGAGACCCCGATTCCTTCGCCGTCAACAGCCTTTACTCTTGATCTCACTGAGGCCGGCCCGAATAACCCCGATCTACCGAGCTTGACCAATCCGAAGATGGTGAACGTTGGGGTTACAGGGGAATCTGGAACGTTGAATCATATTACGGGCGGGGACCGTGAAGGTCCGGTCACTATTCAGACACCGATGTCGGCCACCGTCGAGTGGAAACCTCAAGGTAGCGAGTATGCTGAGTTAATATACGACGGTGAAGTGGTTTTCTCGGAGGGGTTGCAAGGGGAGCAGGAAATCCTTACATTCGAGATATCTAAGGCTGTTATTGATCGGCATAGTACTGGTAAAAAGTATGCCTGGTGGACTATTCAGGGCGATCTGAGTTCCAACACCTGGCTCTCGGAAAAAACTGAAGTAACCGTTGATGCAGCGATTGTCAATTTTTTCGCTCCGTCGGCACCGACCTCCACGATCACTGACAATGGCAACAGAATAGAGGTTGTTAATTGCAAGAGCCTCACGGTTGTTGGTCCAGATCGTCAACTGGTAGTGACGGTGCCTATCGACACCAACTATATGCCGGAGAACTCCACTGTTGTAGTGCATTCAATCGGTACGTCTGATCGACTTGGTTTCCAACCTATCGCGGGTACCGAGTTCTCTGAGCCTCACAGAATCACTGTCGCTGAAGTGGCGGCGGGTGAGTTTAAGGTGAACATTAAACCCTATTTAACTAAAATCAAACCCATTCAGCCAACCCAGGAGTCTGGACTACTCAATGGCGCTATAAAAATTTGGTATGTGGTGCAGGTTAAGGGTGAGCCAACCAAGTCAGATGAATTTATGCGTGAAGTAAGGCTGTTGGCTGGTGGCCTGTATTGTGAAGAGATACAAACACTCTAATTAATAATGCTCGAGTCAGCAGGGAGAGGCGAACACCTCTCTCTGCTTTTTATGCTCTGACTCTGTAGAGCGAAAAGTCCGCTTGAACTGATGAAAAGTCCTACATACGCACTTCGTTTACGCACGTAGTCTCCCGCGCATTCCGGGAGGAGAGCTCCCTTGTCGAATTACTGGATCGTTCCTTCTGGGAGGGATCACTATCTGGACACCTCACTATGTCGTTAGCGCAACGGTTTAACCTCAGCCCGATTGTCGTCGGGCTCAATTTATCATCACTGGCCCTTATGTCGATGATCGCGCCCTATGCCAGTGCCCAGCGCCTGGACGGCACCAGCCTTACGATCAGCGCACCGGGGGTGACCCAGGACTGGCAACTGTACAACGGTGCAGTTTTAACGGTCGACGGTATGTCGACTTTTGGTATATCCGCAGTGCAACAGTCGACGCTCAATGTCAATTTGGGCACGACGCAACAGATTTCAGCCTCCCAGGGCTCGACGGTCAATCTGGTGAAGACGACCGTCAACGCTGCTGACAACCAGAACGGCATCGCGCTGGTCGGCAGCGTCGCGAATATTACTGACAGCACCATCAACAGTAACCGTTTGGGGATGCGCATCGCCCGTGACGGGACCACCACGAACGGTTCTACAGCGACGGTGACCGGTAGCACGATCACTGGCGTGACGGGCGGGGCGTGGGTCACCAGCCTTAGTACTCTGGCGCTTTCGAATTCCACGCTTGAAGGTACCGGCACCGCCAGTTACGGGCTTAAGCTGACCAATGGCAGTGTGACTGCCAGCAATGGCAGCCGCATCATCGGTGGCCAGAATGGCGTGAGCCTGATGGTTGATACCTCTGTTGCTCAACCGGGCACATTGATTCTGGACAACTCGAGCGTGATCGGTGGATCGGGTTCGGCGATTCTTGTCGATTACGCCGGCAAGGACAGTGCGGCGACGCAGATTGATGTTCTCAACGGTTCCACTCTCAAGGGCGGTAACGGCACCGTTCTTGAAGTGACGGGAGCCGCTTCGGTCAACTTGAATGTTGGTGGGAGCGCACTGAACGGCAATGTCCAGGTGGCCGGTAACAGCACCGCCAACCTGAACTTCAAGCAAGGCTCGCTGACTGGTGATGTGATCGCCGAGGCGGGCAGCACCGCTAATGTTCAGTTGCAGCAAGGTTCTCTGCTGAGCGGGCGCATGGAAAACGTCGCTGCGGTGGGCATCGATCATCAATCCGAATGGAACCTGACCGGCAACAGTCAAGTCGGCAACCTGGCCATGGACGGCGGCACCGTCCGGTTTGGTGCCGAGGATGCTTACTATCAACTGGACGTAACCAACCTGTCGGGCAACGGCCTGTTTATTATGGGCACCCACTTCACCACGGGCCAGACCGATGTGCTGAACGTCACCGGCATCGCTAGCGGCAACCATCAACTGTTGATCACCAGCAGCGGTGTCGATCCGGCCGGTGGCCAGCCGATCACCGTGGTGCACACAGAAGGCGGCGATGCCCGGTTCTCGCTGGCCAATGCCGATGGCGCGGTCGACTTGGGTACGTATTCCTATGGGCTGAGTCAGGATGCGGCCGGTAAAAACTGGTTCCTCGATCCGACCAAGCGTAGCGTCAGTCCTTCCACTCAAGTCGTCAGTGCGTTGTTTGGTGCGCCGCTTACCGTGTTGTTAGGCGAAGACGCCTTGTTGCGCACTCGTATGGGGGAAGTGCGCTTCAACACTGGCAAGTCGGGGGCCTGGAGCCGGGCCTTTGGCAGCAAGTACAACGTCGAAGGAGACTCAGGCAATAGCTTTCGGCAAACGCAACAGGGCTTCGCGCTGGGTGTAGATACACCTTTGGGCGACGGTCAATGGTTGCTGGGGGTGATGGCGGGCTACAGCAAGTCGGACCTCGCTTTGAGTCATGGCACCAGCGGTACCGTCGACAGCTATTACCTGGGCAGCTACCTGACCTGGCTGGATGACGTGAGCGGGTACTACGTCGATGGCACCGTCAAGCTCAACCGCTTCGAGAACAAGGCCGACATTGCGATGAGTGATGGTACGAAGTCCAAGGGTGATTATGGCAATACCGGTGTGAGCGGCTCTGTGGAGTTCGGTCGCAATATCAAACTCGACGATGGGTATTTCATCGAGCCTTTCACTCGGTGGTCGACCGCGTTCATTCAGGGCAAGGATTATGACCTGGACAACGGTATGCAGGCCAAGGGCGACCGGACCTGGTCATTCGTGGGCAAGGCTGGGATGACCGCAGGTCGTGACATGCCGATGGCCAACGGTGGCACGCTGCAGCCTTATGTCCGTGCCGCATTCGCCCATGAGTTTTCCAAAAGCAATGAGTACAAGGTCAACGACACTGCGTTCAACCATGACCTTTCCGGGTCGCGCTTTGAAGTGGCAACGGGGGTTGCCATGAAACTGACGGATCGCTGGAGTGCACACGCCGAGGTCGGGTATATGAACGGCAATAACATCGAGATGCCGATTGACGGGACGGTGGGTGTGCAATTCAAGTGGTAACGGGCGATTAACTTTTAGAGAGCCGCGTTTCGACAGAGGTGCGGCTTTTTTTATGGAGTTTTTTTTGTGCGGTCACAAACCCTGGTGAAGCCGCAAACCGACCGGCGGTCGTAAGACCTGTCAGATCTGACAGTAGCCGGTGTCGGGGATCAGGTGTTTAATTTCTTGCAGGGGCTAACGGGTCACTTCCTGTTATTGAAGAACGATTGCCAGTAAGTCCTGTTCGGACGTGCATCAATTCAATTGTGATGGAGAACATGAAATGACCGCTAAAGAAAAGGCAACACCGAATCTTCACCGCCCATTCCCAGATGCAGCGGAGCCGCACCCGGCTCCAGTGATTGATGGGCTGATCGAAAATGGACTGCTGCCTAAAGTACTTCTGGATCAGGCGGACGTAGTGGTTAAGTTGGTGGCGTTGAACGAATATCATGAGGGTGATACTGCGGTATTGCAGTTGATTGACCCGAGAAAGCCATTTCCATTCATTGTGTATGAAGGGCCTCAACAGAATTTGCCGGCGACCGCAGACGGGTACCCTCAATATGTTGCTCTGCCGAGTGCTGAACTGCTTGATAATGATGTGATTAATGCCTCAACTCACTATAGAGTGAGGTTGATAGTCACTGCTGGGAATACCGGTAACGATACTCCCACAAAAGAACTCGACATTAGGGTCGACCGCCATGCCCCTTACCAAAGTAAATATAACGGTGGCTACATTCGGCCCGTGAGGCCTGTCTTTCTAAATGTGCCACCTGACCAGGTCATCGATGAACGATGGTTGGAAGATAATTCACACTTGGAGCTTGAAGTAGACACTGGCTACTCTTTTTATCTGATGAGTGACTTTGTCAGAGTTTCTATTTCCGACACTGTGCCGGGCGCCGATTCTCCGCTCCCCAATGAAGTGTTTTCCGGGTATTTGAATGAAACTGGGCTGGTAAATATCCCGGTTGAAAGCTTTAAAGAATATCTGGGTGCAGACCGCACTCTTTATGCGGCTTACTCTATTGCCGATAGTGTAGGTAATGCCAGCAAGGTTTCGCTGCACACTTACCTGGATGTGAAACTTCGACCTGAGCCAGTGCTGGAGGCGCCCAAGTTGCCGGTTCTGGGTGACGATGGGCTGCTTGATCTGGAAAAGGTTCAGCCAACACCGAGATGCTATGTTCCTCGTCCAGAACACTCACTCCCAACGGACCGGGTCTTGTTGTACCTTGATAATATTGCAGTGGCAGAACAGGCAGTGGGTGAGGGGGCAGGCCCCTTGGTGTTCCCACTCAGTTACTTGGTCATCAGGCAATTGCCTATTGATCGTGACACACTGTATGAGGCACACCTGTCCTATCAATTCAAACGAGATGGAGAATTGCCGCTTCAGTCCCCCATGCTAACGTTTGATATTGACTTTATGGAGGCCGGCCCAAAAAGCCCGAACCTACCGGACTTGATAAACCCGCAGATGGTCAATGTCGAACTTCGAGGGGTTTCCGGGACACTGAATCATATAACGCGCGCGGACCGTGGAAGTCCGGTCAATATCCGGACGCCGATGAATAATCCTGGTGACCCCTGGGTGATTCTAGGTAGTGAGACTGCTCGGCTCTGGTATGGTGGGGAGCTGATCTACGAGTTGGCTTTGACCGGTATTGAGACGGAGCTTACATACGAAATACCTTCGTCTGTTATTGATCGGCTAGGTACTGGCAATCACAATGCCTTTTGGACTATTCAAGCGGATGGAAGCAAGAATGTGTTTCGCTCGGAAAGAACGGTGGTGACCGTTGATGCAGTAGCCGTATTTGCGTCTCCATCGGCACCCACTTATCCAATTATTGAAAATGGTGTCAGAAAGGAGATCATTAACTGCCGCAGTCTTACCGGTACAGGTACAGACCTTCAATTAACGGTGACCGTTCCTCTTGATGTCACCTATATGCCGAAGGGCTCCGTTGTTGTGGTGCACTCAGTCGGTACGTACGATCGTCTTGGCGTCGAACCCATCAATGGCACCGGGTTCTCAGAGTCTTATACGGTCACCGGTAGTGAAGTAGGGAATGGGTTTATGGTCAATATCAAGCCCTATGTGACCAAGATTAAACCCATTCAACCGCCCCAGGATTCTGGGCGATTAAATGGTGCTATAAAAATCTGGTACAGGGTGGAGATTAATGGCCAGCCCGTTCAGTCAGAGATGTTCGTGCGTGAAGTTAGGCTGTTAGCCGGTAGCCTGTATTGCGAAGGGACACCAACACTCTAATCAATGTTGGTCAATACAACAGAGAGAGGTTAACACCTCTCTCTGTTTTCCATGCTCTGACTTTGTAGGGGGGAAGTCTGCTTGGGCTGATGAAAACGCTGTCATTGGTCGCGCCCAATAGTGCGGCGCGCAGTTTTCATCAACTGAACAGTCCAGCGGCAATGTTGATCGAAAAACCCAGGATGGCCGTGTTGAACAGAAAACCGATCAGTGACTGGGCGAGCACGATTTTGCGCAAACTGCGTGTGGCGACCCCGACATCGGAGGTTTGTACTGCCACGCCGATGGTGAAGGAAAAGTACAGGAAGTCCCAGTAGTTGGGGGTCAGCAGACCTTCGGCAAAACGCAGTGCCGGGTCCTTGCCGTCCCAGGTGTAGAACAGCCGTGCGTAATGCACGCTGAAGATCACCCCGACCAACAACCACGAACCGATCACGGTCATCCCGGTGAAGCCGTAGTGCAATAGCCTCCGGCTGGTTTCCAGGTCCTTGCTGCCGGCCAGTTCCAGGGTGATGGTGGCGAGGCTGGCAATCGCCGCTATGCAGACGATGAGCAGCACCACCCCGGCGTTTTCATCCTCGACTTCGGCGATGCGTTTTACGTCATCGGCCCGTGAGCGCACGGTCAGCCAGAGCATCAGCACCAGATAGGTCCAGACGCCGGAATTCCAGCCGATCAGGATCTTGCTGATGAGTGAGTCGGCCGGAGCCAGGATGCTGACCGCCACCCCCAGCAGGGTGGCGGCGGTCAGGCGAGGGTGGGTGCGCAGGAGGTGTGGCATGGAGGCTCGATACGTCAGGGCTTTGTAACACCTTAGCCCAGCGAGGTCCGTTGTGACCACAAGGGTGAGATTGATGAGAACCAATGTGGGAGCGAGCTTGCTCGCGATGAGGCCGTAACATCCAACATCCATGTTGGCTTTTATGCCGCTATCGCGAGCAAGCTCGCTCCCACAGTTGATTTATGTTGTGCAGATGTTCTTATGTCGCTTGCGGACCAATCTCATCACCACTACAAAAAACACCGGCACAAACACCACCGCCATGGTCGCGGTGATCATCCCGCCAATCACACCCGTGCCGATCGCTTGCTGGCTCGCCGAACTGGCTCCGGTGGCAATCGCCAACGGCACCACGCCCAGGATGAATGCCAGCGAGGTCATGACAATTGGCCGCAGGCGCAAGCGCGCGGCTTGCACTGTGGCGTCGATCAGGTCATGGCCTTCGTCGTACAGGCTCTTGGCGAACTCGATGATCAGGATCGCGTTTTTCGCCGACAGACCAATGATGGTGATCAGTCCGACCTTGAAGAACACATCGTTGGGCATCCCGCGCAAGGTCACGGCCAGTACCGCGCCGAGCACACCCAGCGGCACCACCAACAGCACCGAGGTCGGAATCGACCAGCTCTCGTACAGCGCCGCGAGACACAGGAACACGATCAACAACGACAAACCGAGCAGAATCGGTGCCTGACTGCCAGACAGCCGCTCTTGCAACGACAACCCGGTCCATTCCTGACCCAGTCCCGCCGGCCCCTGGGCGACCAGGCGCTCGATTTCCGCCATCGCTTCACCGGTGCTGTGACCGGGCGCCGGCTCACCGGAAATGCTGATGGCCGGGTAACCGTTATAGCGCGTCAGCTGCGCCGGGCCCTGGGTCCATTTGGCCTGGACGAACGCCGACAACGGCACCATTTTTCCGGCGTTGTTGCGCACATGGATTTTCAGCAAATCGTCAACCTGACTGCGCTGATCACCTTCAGCCTGAACCACCACCCGCTGCATCCGCCCCTGGTTGGGGAAGTCGTTGATATAAGCCGAGCCCACGGCGGTGGACAGCACGTTGCCGATATCGGCAAACGAAACGCCCAAGGCATTCGCCTGTTTGCGGTCGACCTCCAGCTGCACTTGCGGTGCTTCAGCCAAGGCGCTTTCGCGCACATTCATCAGGATCGGGCTCTTCTCGGCGGCCGCCAACAACGCGCTGCGCGCTTGCATCAGCGTGGCATGGCCAAGGCCGCCACGGTCTTGCAGGCGGAACTCGAAACCGCTCGACGTACCGAGGCCGTCAACCGGAGGCGGCAGCACCGCGAAGGCCACGGCGTCCTTGATCTGGCTCAGCGCAATGTTGGCCCGATCGGCAATCGAGGCCGCCGAATCATCACGGCTACGTGCCGACCAATCCTTGAGCGTGGTGAACGCCAGGGCTGCGTTCTGGCCGCTGCCGGAGAAACTGAAACCGAGAATCACCGTGCTGTCGCCGACGCCCGGCTCCGTGGCGTTGTGCGCTTCAATCTGCTCGACCACCTGCACCGTGCGGTTCTTGCTCGCGCCCGGCGGCAGCTGAATGTCGGTGATGGTGTAACCCTGGTCTTCGACTGGCAGAAAGGACGAGGGCAGGCGACTGAAGCAAAACACCAGGCCGATCAACAGCACGCCATAGACCAGCAGAAAACGGCCACTGCGTTTCAGTGCGTACACCACCCAGCGCTGATAACCCTCGGTCATCTGCTCGAAGCGCCGGTTGAACCAGCCGAAGAAACCGCCCTTGGCATGATGTTCACCCTTGGCGATCGGTTTGAGCAGCGTGGCGCAAAGTGCCGGGGTGAGTGTCAGGGCGAGGAACGCCGAGAACAGGATCGAAGTGGCCATCGACAGCGAGAACTGCTGGTAAATCACCCCCACCGAGCCCTGCATGAACGCCATCGGAATAAACACCGCCACCAGCACCAGGGTGATGCCGATGATCGCCCCGGTGATCTGGCTCATGGCTTTGCGCGTGGCTTCTTTGGGCGACAGACCTTCGTTGACCATGATCCGCTCGACGTTCTCGACGACGACGATGGCGTCGTCCACCAGAATGCCGATCGCCAAGACCATGCCGAACATGGTCAACACGTTGATCGAGAAGCCCAGCGCCAACATGGTTGCAAAGGTGCCCATCAACGCCACTGGCACCACCAGGGTCGGGATCAGCGTGTAGCGGATGTTCTGCAGGAACAGGAACATCACCGCGAACACCAGCAGCATCGCTTCGCCGAGGGTGTAGATCACTTTGGTGATCGAGACTTTGACGAACGGCGAGGTGTCATACGGAATCTTGTACTCCACGCCGGCCGGGAAGTAGCGCGCCAGCTCGTCCATCTTCTCGCGCACCAGCGTTGCCGTGCTCAAGGCGTTGGCGCCGGGCGCCAGTTGCACGCTGACGGCGGTCGACGGCTTGCCATTGAGGCGGGTGGAGAACTGGTATTCCTGGCTGCCGATTTCGACCCGTGCCACGTCGCCTACACGCACCGTGGAACCGTCGGAATTGGCCCGTAGCACAATGTCGGCGAACTCTTCGGGGGTCGACAGCTGACCTTTCACCAGCACCGTCGCGGTGATTTCCTGAGTGGTGCGGGTCGGCAAGTCACCGATGCTGCCGGCCGAGACCTGGGCGTTCTGCGCAACAATCGCGGCATTGACGTCGGCCGGGGTCAGGTTGAAACCGATCAGTTTCTGCGGGTCGATCCAGATCCGCATGGCCCGCTCGGCACCATACAGCTGGGCCTTGCCAACGCCGTCCAGACGCTTGATTTCGTTCATCACGTTGCGCGCCAGGTAATCACTGAGCGCGACGTCATTGAGCTTGCCGTCGCTGGACGTGAGGGTGATCAACAGCAGGAAGCCGGACGAGACTTTTTCGACCTGCAAGCCTTGCTGAATCACCGCTTGCGGCAGGCGCGACTCGACCACTTTGAGGCGGTTTTGCACATCGACCTGAGCCATTTCCGGATCAGTGCCAGGCTGAAAGGTTGCGGTGATGGTGGCGGTGCCGAGGCTGCTCTGGGATTCGAAATACAGCAGATGGTCAGCGCCGTTGAGCTCGCCTTCGATCAGGCTGACCACGCTTTCATCGACGGTTTGCGCCGAGGCGCCGGGGTACACCGCATAGATCTCGACCTTTGGCGGCGCAACGTTGGGGTACTGCGCGACGGGCAGCTGCGGGATGGCCAGGCTGCCTGCCAACAGGATAAACAGCGCGACCACCCAGGCGAATACCGGGCGGTCGATAAAAAATTGCGGCATAAAGTCTGCGTCCTGCCTACTGCCCGGTTACCTGGGCAAGTGGAAGAGGGGTGTCGTCGATCTGCACTTTTTCGCCGGGACGGGCGTGTTGCAGGCCTTCGATGACAATGCGGTCGCCGGGTTTCAGGCCGCCGGTAACGATCCAGCGATTCTTCTGCACCTGGCCAAGCTGCACCGGTTGTTGGCTGATGCGTGCGTCGGCGTCGAGTAGCAGCACCTGAGCAATGCCGGCGCTGTCACGCAGGATCGCCCGTTGCGGCACGCTGATGCCTTGCTGGTTGACTGCTTGCTCCAGGCGCACGCGGATGAAACTGCCCGGCAGCAGGTCGAGGTCCGGGTTGGGGAACTCGCTGCGCAGGATGATCTGACCAGTGCTCGGGTCGACGCTGATGTCGGCGAACAGCAGCTTGCCCGGCAGCGGATAGAGGCTGCCGTCATCCTGAATCAATGTGGCTTTGGCCTGATCCTGACCGACCTGCTGCAACTGCCCGGCACGAAAGGCCCGACGCAACTCGTTGAGTTCGCGGGTTGACTGGGTCAGGTCAGCGTGGATCGGGTTCAGTTGCTGGATCAGCGCCAAGGGCGTGCTTTCGTTCTGCCCGACCAGCGCGCCTTCGGTGACCAGCGCACGACCGACGCGCCCGGAAATCGGTGCAGTGACGGTGGCGTAACCCAGGTTCAGTTTCGCCCGTTGTACTGCCGCCTGATTGGCCGCGACATCGGCGGCGGTCTGCCGGGCATTGGCGCGGGAGTTGTCGTAATCCTGGCCGCTGATGGCATTGCCTTCGATCAGTTGCGCGTAGCGTTGCTCTTGCAAACGCGCCTGAAAGGCATTGGCCTCGGCTTTGCGCAGCGCCGCCTGGGCGCTGTCCAGATCCGCCTTGAACGGTGCCGGATCAATGCGAAACAGCACGTCGCCCTGTTTGACGTCGCTGCCTTCGCGGAAGGTTCGTTGCAAGACGACGCCGGCCACCCGGGCGCGGACTTCGGCGATTCGTGGTGCGGCGATCCGCCCACTCAGTTCGCTGCTGATCGACAGCGGCCCGGCGGAGATGGTTTCGATCCGGACCGTGGCCAGCGGCGCTGTTTCTTCGGCGGTGGAGGACTTGTCACACGCGCTCAGCGTCATTGCCAAGGCAATCAGGCCGAGCTTCGCAAACAGGTTCTTTGACATGTGAATACCCCAATAATGACCCCGGCATCCTACGGGGAGGGGACGAGCGTAGCGGTGAAGCTTTGTAGGTGCTGTGTGAAATTGTGTAAGGGTTTTACTCATGCGCGCGTGAGGGCGTATATCCTTGGCTGCTTGATTCCTTTTGCGACTGTTATGCCGCCATCGCGAGCAAGCTCGCTCCCACAGGGATTTGATGTGAGCACAGATTTTGTGAACACCCCCGATCAACTGTGGGAGCGAGCCTGCTCGCGATAGCGGTTTATCAAACGCCACTGCATTCCCTGGAAACACCCATGCCCAACATCCTCCTGGTCGAAGACGACTCCGCGCTCTCTGAATTGATTGCCAGCTACCTTGAACGCAATGGCTATCAGGTCAGCGTGATCAGCCGTGGCGACCATGTCCGCGAACGGGCGCGAATCAACCCGCCGGATCTGGTGATCCTCGACCTGATGCTGCCGGGCCTCGATGGCCTGCAGGTCTGTCGTTTGCTGCGCGCCGATTCGGCGACCCTGCCGATTCTCATGCTGACGGCCCGCGACGACAGTCACGACCAGGTGCTGGGGCTGGAGATGGGCGCCGACGATTACGTGACCAAACCTTGCGAGCCGCGCGTGTTGCTGGCACGGGTGCGGACCTTGCTACGGCGCAGCAGCCTGAACGAACCACAGACCGCCAGCGACCGAATCCTCATGGGCAACCTCTGTATCGACCTGTCGGAGCGCACCGTGATCTGGCGCGAGCAGTTGGTCGAACTGTCCAGCGGCGAATACAACCTGCTGGTGGTGCTGGCGCGCCACGCCGGTGAAGTGCTTAGCCGCGACCAGATTCTGCAACGCCTGCGCGGCATCGAATTCAACGGCACCGACCGCTCGGTGGACGTGGCGATCTCCAAGCTGCGGCGCAAATTCGATGACCACGCCGGCGAAGCGCGCAAGATCAAGACCGTGTGGGGCAAGGGTTATCTGTTCAGTCGCTCCGAGTGGGAATGCTGAAACCATGCTGCGCATTCTGATCCGCCTCTACCTGATCACCATCGTCACCTTCAGCGCGGCGATCTATTTCATCCCGGATCTGGTGATCAAGGCTTTTCATGAGCGATTCCAAAACTACAACCTCGATCAGTCCCGAGGCTTGCAGAACCTGATCGTCAAGCAGTTTCACGCGGTGCCGAGCGAGCAATGGACTCGCCTGGCGACGCAACTGGACAACGACTTCAGCCCGTTGCATGTGGTGCTGGTGCGCAATGACGACGCGGACTTCACACCCTACGAACGTGAACGTCTGGAGCGCGGTGAAAAGGTCATCCGCATGGGCGACTGGGGCTGGCGTACGCTGGCGGTTTCACCGCTGGACGAACAGCTGTCGGTGAAGCTGGTGGTGCCACCGGATCCGCTGGACGTCAATTTGTTGTACTGGAGCATCAACGTACTGATCGGTGCGGCGCTGCTGGCTTGCCTGCTGATCTGGCTGCGGCCGCACTGGCGCGACCTGGAACGTCTGAAAAATACTGCCGAGCGCTTCGGCAAGGGCCACTTGAGCGAGCGCACGCAGATTCCGCCGAGCTCGAACATCGGTAGCCTGGCCAATGTCTTCGACACCATGGCCGGTGATATAGAAAATCTCCTGAACCAGCAACGTGACCTGCTCAATGCGGTGTCTCACGAACTGCGCACGCCGCTGACCCGACTGGATTTTGGCCTGGCACTGGCGCTGTCCGACGACTTGCCGGCCGCTAGCCGCGAGCGTTTGCAGGGGTTGGTTGCACACATTCGTGAACTGGATGAGCTGGTGCTGGAATTGCTCTCCTACAGTCGCCTGCAAAATCCGGTACGGGTGCCGGAGCAGGTGGAGGTGTCGCTGGATGAGTTCATCGACAGCATTCTGGGCAGCGTCGATGAGGAACTGGAGTCGCCGGACATCGTCATCGACGTCATGCTGCACGGCCAGCTCGAACGCTTTAGCCTCGACCCGCGCCTGACCGCCCGCGCGATCCAGAACCTGCTGCGCAACGCCATGCGTTACTGCGAAAAACGTATTCAAATCGGCGTGCAGGTTTGCCCCAAAGGCTGCGAAATCTGGGTCGACGATGACGGTATCGGCATTCCGGAAGACGAACGTGAGCGAATCTTCGAGCCGTTTTATCGGCTAGACCGCAGCCGCGACCGCGCCACGGGCGGGTTTGGCCTGGGACTGGCGATCAGCCGTCGGGCACTGGAAGCCCAGGATGGCACGCTGACGGCCGAAACCTCGCCACTGGGCGGGGCGAGGTTCCGGTTGTGGTTGCCGACCCCCATGAGCGCCTGAAGATCAAAAGATCGCAGCCTGCGGCAGCTCCTACGGAGGGGGTGGTGTCTATCCGTAGGAGCTGCCGCAGGCTGCGATCTTTTGGGGGCAGCAGGCTAATCCGCGGGCAGTAAACGCTGGCGGCAATCGAGCGTCAGCCGGGCGCCGCCGAGTTCGCTGCTGCCGACATCAAGGGTGAACCCATGCAGGTTCACGATGGCTGCGACAATCGACAATCCGAGGCCGAAACCTCCTTTTTTAGCGTTGTCGTCAACGCGATAGAAACGTTGAAACACGGCCGTGCGTTTGTCCGCAGGGATGCCGGGACCGGAGTCGAGTACCTCGATGCGTGTGCTGCCGGCGTTATCGCTCGCCCGCACAATGACCTGACCGCCCGCCGGGGTGAACTTGATCGAGTTACTCAGCAAGTTCGACAAGGCTTCAAACAACAATGCCCGGTCGCCAGTCAGCGCTGGCAAGGTTTGCGGCGTTTGCAGGCTCAGGCTCAGATGGCCTTCTTCGGCCAGCGGCAGGTAAAAATCATGCAGTTCCTGCAGCAACGGCAACGGATCGAACAGCACGAAACCCGAACGCCGCTGTTGATCCTCCAACTCGGAAATCCGCAGCAAGCCTCGAAAACGCGCCATCAGGGTGTCGGTTTCGGCGAGCACCTGATCCAGTTGCGTCGCTTCATCGGACCCTTCGGCGGCCTGCTGCTGAATGCGGTAAAGCTGCGCGCGTAGCCGGGTGAGCGGGGTGCGCAGGTCGTGGGCGATGTTGTCGCAAACCCCCTTAACCTCATTCACCAGCCGCTCGATGCGTTCGAGCATGGCGTTGACGATGGCCGCGAGCATGTCCAGCTCATCGCGGCGGCTGGACAGCGGCAAACGGTGGTTCAGGTTACCGGCGACGATGGCTTCGGCACTCGCTTGCAGGGCGCGAATGCGCCGTAACGGCCGACGGCGCAACAGATGCCAACCGGCGATGCCGGGGATAATGGTCAGCGAGACTCCCCAGAACAGTGCATACAGGATGATCCGCGTGACCGCGAACAACGAACCGTTGTCACGCACCAGAACCAGCCAGCGGCCATCCAGAGTGTGAGTCGCCACCGCGTCGCAACTGTCGGACGGCATGCTGGCGTCATCCGGGTCGGCGCAGTCGGGCAGTTCATGGATCTTGCCGTCCAGCGGCAGACCGGCGGGGATCTTGCGGATCAGTCCGTGCAAGGGCCGATGCTGCTCGTCGAACAGCCCGTAGGCGTCGATACCGCGCTGATCGAAGGTGATGCTGGCGATCAGCGCCTCATCCAGTTGCTCGCCGTGGAAACGCGAAAACAGGTGCTGGCGTTGCATCAGCGAATGTTTGGCAAGGTTCTCCAGGTAGCTGGAAACCTCGTAATACATCACCCCCATGAGCAGGCCGCTCCAGACCACGAACAGCGAACTGTAGAGTGCCAGCAAACGGCTGCTGGATGACCGCCAGCCTTTAGACGGGTTCAGCAATGACATAACCCGAGCCTCGCACAGTCCGTATCAGCGGCAGTTGGCCCGGGGGGTCGATCTTTTTGCGCAGACGTCCGATGTGTACATCGATCAGGTTGGTGCCCGGGTCGAAGTGATAGCCCCAGACCTCTTCGAAAATCATCATCCGCGAGAGTATCTGCCCGGTATTGCGCAGCAGAAATTCCAGCAGTTTGTATTCAGTGGGCAGCAGGCTCAGCAACTGCCCGGCGCGGCTGGCTTCGCGGCTGATCAGATTGAGCTCGAGATCGGCCACGCGCAGGGTCGTGGTGTAGTCCTTGACGGTGTTCTGGCGTCGCAGCAGGACTTCGACCCGGGCGGCCATTTCGTCGGTGGCAAAGGGTTTGGTCAGGTAATCGTCGCCGCCGGCACGCAGGCCGCGAACGCGCTCGTCGACGTCGGACAAGGCGCTGATCATCAGAATCGGCGTCGACACGCCCATGGTTCGCAAGGTGGTGACAATCGCCAGGCCATCGAGCTCCGGCAGCATGCGGTCCAGGGTGATCAGGTCGTAGTCACCGCTGACCGCTCGCGCCAGGCCTTCTCGACCATTGGCGACCCAGTCCACCTGCAAGCCATGGCTGCTCAGCTCGGCAACGATCTCCCGTGCGGTGACGGCGTCGTCTTCAATGGTCAGGATTCGGGTCATGGGGCTTGCCTGAGAGTAAATGAAATACACGGGGCGGCAGTGTGCCAAGAAATGCCCGCGAGGTTTCTAAAAAAACTTTTATACAGGCAATCATTGATATCATCTGGCCACCCGTTGCCTGGAGGCTCTAAAGCTATAAACGAAAGTAGCCGATGCTCGAAACACAGGGCAAGGTGACACGATTTTTTGTTTTTTACCTCGATAGACGTGGCCGTTTTCAGGTGTTGGCCACGGATGGACAAGATGCCGGCGCTCTACTAGCGTTGGCCGACAACGACTGTGCCTGAATTTGCAGAGGGGAAGTGTCTTGAAAAAAATGGAAATCAAACGGCAACTGGAGGCGATGCTTGAAGCAGGCCGCTCCAAGACAGAGACCTTCAAAGCGTTTTCCGGTGGAGGGGTCGGGGACCGGGTGCTCGCCTTCTGGATCGCCGCGCATCCGGATCGGAATCTGTACCAGGCGCATTACCGCAAAGTTAATGCGCTGGTGACCATCAACTTCATTCAGGCATTGATGGGCGTGGTGCTCGGGTATTTGATTGGGGCGAGCATCGGGCCCAAAGCGGCCTTTATCCTGGCGGCGATTGCCGGTGTGGTCCCGCTACTGTTCGCTTATGGCTTCTACAAGAACTCGGCGCAGGCCTATACCCTCTACATCGTCCTGACGATTACCCAGCTGCCGCGATTGTTCTCCGGATTTTCCGAGGCACCGCTGGTGGCCACCGCGGGTGCCGTGTTCACGTTGGGCGTTCTGTACTTCGTCATGCGCCTGAGGTCGTTGCTGTTTCCGGACTATGCCTTTATCGGTCCGAAAAAGGTCAAGGGGCAGTACGTTTTCTCCAACTGATGCGCCCCTGGCGCATCATCTCGTTCTGTAAAAAAGGATGAGTCCAGGCTTTCACTGGCCTGGATCAATATTGTCCGGTGAAATAACTCCTAACGTATGCGCTCCAGGTCTGTCGCATGACATCGGCTACATCGCCGTGGTGCGCGCATGTTGCGTTGTCGAGTTACCGGTACAGGTCGGCGCATTTTTTGCGGATCAACCGACTTGCAAGGTGTAGTGCAGCATGGAGCTGGCAACCTTTACCCAACCCTTTCATGGATGAACTATGCAATGCAACGCCTAGATCGAACCTTTGATATTCAGCCGCTGCAAACGGCGGATATGACCATCGAACTCAATGGCCAACCGGTCAGCGCCGCGATTGGCGAAACCGTGCTGACGGTCATTCAATCCCTCGGCGTGCGCCAGGTCGCACGCAACGATCACGACCAGATCAGCGGGGCCTATTGCGGCATGGGCGTGTGCCAGTGCTGTCTGGTGAAAATCAACGGCCGACACAAGCGCCGCGCCTGCCAGACTCTGGTGCAGCCGGGCATGAAGGTCGAAACGGTGGTCAACCGTATTGCCGAGCAGGAGGCACTATGAGCCTGCATCCGGTGATCGTCGGCGGTGGCCCGGCGGGTATGGCGGCGGCCATTGAACTGGCCGAACACGGCGTGCATTGCACGTTGCTCGAAGAAGCTTCCCGATTGGGCGGCGTGGTGTATCGCGGGCCGTTGCGTGACGGCGTGCATCTGGACTATCTGGGGCCGCGTTACGCCGAGGCTCTGGCCAGGCTGCATGGTGACTTTCAGGCGCGTTGTGCGCTGATCGATGTGTGTTTGAACACTCGGGTCATCGGTGCAGAAGGGACTCGGGCGTTGGTCATGCTGGACGCTGACGAACACCTGCAGGAAATCACCTACCCGCAGTTGTTGCTTGCCGCCGGATGCCATGAGCGCAGCGTACCGTTCCCCGGCTGGACCTTGCCGGGAGTGATATTGCTGGGCGGTTTACAGCTGCAAATCAAAAGTGGCGTGGTCAAACCGCAAAGCCCGGTGGTGATCGCCGGTACCGGTCCGTTGTTGCCGCTGGTTGCCTGTCAATTGCATGCATCCGGGGTGAAGGTTGCCGGTGTGTTCGAGGCCTGCGCTTTCGGCAAGATCGCCAAGGAAAGCCTGGCACTGCTGAACAAACCGCAACTGTTCCTCGACGGGCTGAGCATGCTCGCCTATCTGAAATTGCACCGAATCGCGATGCGTTACGGTTGGGGCGTAGTCGAGGCGCAAGGCGAGGGCGAGTTGCGCAGTGTGACGGTCGCACCGTATTCCAGCAGTTGGCAGCCAGACCTGAGTCGCACCGAGCAGGTTGCGGCGCAGACCCTGGCGGTGGGCTATGGCTTTATTCCGCGTACCCAACTCAGTCAGCAAATGGGCCTGGGACATGGCTTCAGCGATGACGGTTACCTGCGCGCCACGGCCAATATCTGGCAGCAAAGCAGTGAACCGCACGTCCACCTGGCCGGCGACATGGGCGGGATTCGTGGCGGTGAGGCGGCCATGCTCAGTGGACGGATCGCCGCGCTGTCGATCCTCATGCAACGTGGTGTGCTGGACGTCGACCGTGCGTTGCAATTGCGTGACCGCTATCTGGCGAAGCTCAAGTCCATCGTGCGCTTTCGCGCGGCGGTGAATCGCTACACCGAGCGCGGTGCCGGGCAAACGGCGTTGCCGGCTGCCGACACGGTGATCTGTCGCTGCGAAAACGCCACCCGCGCCGACATCGATCGGGCGCTGTCCCAAGGTGTTGAGGACATGGCCAGCCTGAAAATGCGCACGCGGGTGAGTATGGGCGACTGTCAGGGGCGGATGTGCGTCGGCTATTGCAGCGACCGCTTGCGTGACGCCACCGGGCGTCAGGACGTGGGCTGGTTGCGTCCGCGTTTCCCAATCGAGCCGATTCCTTTTTCGGCTTTCCAGAACCTCGGCACGGATGCGTTGAATCATGAGTAAGTTCTACGATGTGGTGATTGCCGGTGGCGGTGTGATCGGGGCTTCCTGTGCCTATCAACTGTCGAAACGCAAAAACCTGAAAGTCGCGCTGATCGACGCCAAGCGCCCTGGCAACGCGACCCGTGCGTCGGCCGGCGGTCTCTGGGCGATTGGCGAGTCGGTGGGGCTGGGCTGCGGGGTGATCTTTTTTCGCATGATGTCGGCCGACCGCAAGCGCGAAACCCAGGGCACGGCGGTGGCGGTCGACTCCAGCACGCCGCACATCCTGCCGGATTCGTTCTTTGACTTTGCCCTGCAATCGAATGCGATGTACCCGGACCTGCACCGCGAGTTGCAGGAGAACCACGGCATGGACTTCAAGTTCGAAAAAACCGGGCTGAAATTCGTGATCTACGACGATGAGGACCGTTTGTACGCCGAGCACATCGTCGCCTGTATTCCACACTTGGCCGATCAGGTGCGCTGGCTTGATCAGGCCGCACTGCGCGAGGCCGAGCCGAGTGTCAGCCATGAGGCGCGCGGGGCGCTGGAGTTTCTCTGCGACCATCAGGTCAGCCCGTTCCGTCTGGCGGATGCCTACACCGAAGGCGCCCGGCAGAATGGCGTCGACCTGTACTTCAACACCAACGTCACTGAGGTGTTGCGCCAGGGCGCGCGAGTGGTCGGCGTGCAGACTGCCGAGGCCGGCGAGTTCCGTTGCGACACCTTGATCAACGCCGCTGGTGCCTGGGCCGCGGAACTCAGCCTGAAAGCCACGGGCATCAGCATTCCGGTGAATCCGGTCAAGGGTCAGATTTTGCTGACCGAGTGTATGCCGAAAATCTTGCGCGGTTGCCTGACCACCAGTGATTGCTACCTGGCGCAGAAGGACAACGGAGAGATCCTGATCGGCAGCACCACCGAAGACAAAGGCTTCGATGTGACCACCACCTACCCGGAAATCAATGGGCTGGTGCAAGGCGCGATCCGCTGCATTCCAGAGCTTGAACACATCAATCTCAAGCGTTGCTGGGCGGGGTTGCGGCCGGGCTCACCGGACGAGTTACCGATTCTCGGGCCGATGAAAGGGGTTCAGGGTTATCTCAATGCCTGCGGGCATTTCCGCACTGGCATCCTGACCTCGGCAATCACCGGGGTGTTGCTGGACAAGCTGGTGAACAACGAAGCGTTGCCGCTGGACATCACACCGTTCCTGGCGGATCGGTTTGAAGTGCAGAAACCGGTCGTGGTCAAACAGGCAGAAATGGCCTGAATTGGCTCAGGCGTTCTGCGAGCAGCGGCAACAGCTGTTCGCAGGACGCCTCGATTTTCATGTCCAACAACTCATCGGCGCGGGTCTTGCCCAGGTTGATGGCGATCAGCGGTTTGCCACGGTCGGCGATCACCCGACACAGGCGAAACGCCGAAAACGCCATCAACGACGAGCCCACCACCAGCATACCCGCAGCCTGTTCGGCAGCCGCCATGGCCTTGGTCGCGGTGGTTTGTGCAACGTTCTCACCGAAAAACACCACGTCCGGTTTCATTCGCTCGCCCTCGCAGTGAGGGCAACGGGGAACTTGAAAGTGCGCGACGAAGGCCGGGTCGAGCAGGGTGTCGCCATCGGGTGCCTGAACCGCGTCGACGCCTGACAGATAGGGGTTTTGCGCTTCCATGAGGCGCTGGATCGAGTCCCGATCACTGCGCTGGCCGCAATCCAGACACAGCACCCGGTGCAGGCTGCCATGCAATTCGATCACCTCCGGGCTGCCGGCCTGATCGTGCAAGGTGTCGACGTTCTGGGTGATCAGCCCGGTGATCTGTCGTTGTGTCTGCAACGTGGCCAAGGCTTCGTGGGCCTGGTTCGGCCGCGCTTGCCGAACCCGCGGCCAACCGAGCATCGCCCGTGCCCAGTAACGCTGGCGCGCCTCGGGCGCTTTCAGGAACTCCTGATACATCATCGGCTGCCGACCGCGCCGCACCCCATCGGTATCACGGTAATCGGGAATGCCCGACGGCGTGCTGATGCCGGCGCCCGTAAGCACCAGCAACGGCTGTTCGGCCATCAAGTTCTGAAGGTGGTCGAGCTGTTCGCGAATGAGGCTGTCGAACATGGTCAGCACTCCAGTTGCCGGGTTTCACCACACGATGCAGGATAGTTGTTATTCGGTCCACCGCGTGGACGTGGCAGTTGAGCACAAAACTGTGCTTTGACGCGGGCACGCGGCGTCTAGCGTCTGTGTCCCCGCAGTGGTACGGGGTGTGAATTTGGAACCCGGCATGCAAGCGTTGTTGAACGAAATCCTTGATACGGTTCGCCCCCTGATCGGACAGGGCAAGGTGGCTAATTACATTCCTGCGCTGGGCAGTGTGCCGGCCGATCAGTTGGGCATTGCGGTGTATGGCAATGACGGCGAGCTGTATTGCGCGGGCGATGCGCACACGCCGTTTTCGGTGCAGAGCATTTCCAAGGTATTCAGCCTGGTGCAGGCCATCGAGCATTCCGGCGAGGCGATCTGGGAGCGACTCGGTCACGAGCCTTCCGGTCAGCCGTTCAACTCGCTGGTGCAGTTGGAATTTGAACGCGGTCGGCCACGCAATCCGTTCATCAATGCCGGGGCGCTGGTGATCTGCGACATCAACCAGTCACGCTTTGCCGCGCCGGCGTTGTCGATGCGCGATTTTGTGCGGCGTTTGTCCGGCAATCCGCAAGTGATGGTCGACAGCAAAGTCGCCGAGTCGGAGTACCAGCACCGTGCGCGCAACGCGGCCATGGCCTATCTGATGCAGTCGTTCGGCAACTTTCATAACGATGTGGAAGCAGTGCTGCGCAGCTACTTCAGCCATTGTGCGCTGCGCATGAGTTGTGTCGATTTGGCCCGGGCCTTCTGTTTCCTGGCCAATGATGGGTTCTGCAAGCACAGCGGTGAACAGATTCTCACCGCGCGCCAGACCCAACAGGTCAACTCGATCATGGCCACCAGCGGTCTATACGACGAAGCCGGCAACTTTGCCTACCGCGTCGGTCTACCGGGCAAGAGTGGCGTGGGCGGCGGCATCGTGGCCGTGGTGCCGGGGCGCTTTACCGTATGCGTCTGGTCACCGGAGCTGAACCCGGCGGGTAACTCGCTGGCCGGCATGGCGGCGCTGGAGCTGCTGAGCCAGCGGATTGGCTGGTCGGTGTTCTAGGCATCACAGAAATCCTGTGTAGGAGCTGACGCGTCCTGCTGCAGCTCCTTGTATCTCGACTATCGCGCCGTCAGGAGCGATAGCTCTCGACTGATTTCGCTAGTGCCCATCATTTTCGGAAGCGCCCTACAGCGAGCCACGAAGTAGCGTATTAACCTGTCAGTTACACTGGGCTTATCGCTGCTCAAAGAGACGATTCATGGTTTGGCAATCAACCGGCTGTTTCAGATATTAACCGCAGGCCACTGATTTTTCCCAAGGGTCTCATGTCATCAGATAACTCATGAAATGGCTCAATAAGTGTTGCTTATAATGATTGGCAATAATCCGCAGGGATGAACCATTGGCGCAACGGGATTAATGAGGTGGATAGCAGTATTGAATTAAAGTGGTCCGCTTACAAGCTGCTTCAAGCTCCAACATTAAATGACCTGGCTGGCGACTATTGACCGTGCAGTCAGTGGGTAGGTTAACGTTTCGCGAAACCACGCTTCAGAGCCGCAGCCCTTATGGGTAAAGGGCTTTAGGGGAGGCTTTTGCAGGAATGCAAGCGAGTGGGTTGAGTTGACCCGCAAAAAAAATGATGTTAAACAATTTCTTCTGGTAAAAGCATTGGACTCATACATGGCTAAGGAAAGCGAGGGAGATCCTCACGAATTTTATGAACTCTGACACTGTTTCATATTTCTCTTGGTTGAGAAGATTGTAAACACTGTGTATTGCGTGTGCCAAGGAAGTTGCGCGCGGGTGATTCGCATGGATTTATCGCCCAGTTGCGCGCTTGGCATTTTGAATGGACTCTTTTGATACCGGATAACCCTCTTGAATCCTGTCATTTTATTTGCGCCTGCAAAAATCCTGCTTCAACACTCCGAAGCAGAATGGCTAAGTGTATTGGGTAACAACAGCCTGATTTATAGCGACTTGTCAGCCAAGGAATTGCTGACACAACAATTTCCAGCACTGACCTCAGCTTTGCGGCTCTATGCAAACTTCAATGACTCGGGCGTGGTTGAGCTGGATGCGCTGGCCGCCGCAAAAGAACTGGGAACCAACACTCTGGTGGCATTAGCGGAAGTCGATTTGTTGCGCGTGGCGCGGATCAAAGACCGGCTCAGCGGCTCGACGACGCGTTACGAAGAGATGACCTTGCTGTATCGGGACAAATTCCTGATGAAGCAAAAACTGGCGGAACATGGCATCCGCATCAACCCCATGGCGGTCGTCCGCTCGGCATGCGAAATCAATGACTTCGCTGAGCAATATGGTTTTCCGGTAGTGGTAAAGCCCCGCGACGGCCGCGGCTCCGGTGGGGTCCGTGTGCTACACGATGACGCTGAACTTCGCAGCTACCTGCACGAGCAGGACAGTACAACGCTACACAACCTGATGGTCGAAAAGTACATCGATTCATCACTGTTGAACGTCAATGGGCTCTACATTGACGGCCGGCCGGTGATTATCTCTCCGGTGCGCTCAACGGTGACCTGCCTGGATTTCCTTGACGGTAAAAGTCTCGGTTTCCAGATGCTGGCCGAGCATAATCCGCTTCACCAACAATGCGTGACGCTCACCCGACGGATCGTTGAGCAGGCACTGCCGCGACTCGGCACAATGCTGTTCCATCTCGAGGTTTTTCTCGACGGTGAAGAGCTGATCGTCTGCGAAATCGCCTGTCGCCTTGGCGGGTGCAGCGTTAACCAGGAGTTGACCGACGCTTACGGTTTGAACCCGCGCTTGACCCTGATTGACGCGGAGCGGGGCGGGAAAGCGGCATCGCTCAAAGAATTGATCAAGCCGCGCCGCTTGCTGGGACAACTGAATGTTCCGCCACGCACTGGCAAATTGATCGAGTATCCGGCACACATCGATTTGCCCTTCATTCGTTATTGCTCGGTCACCGCAAAAAAGGGCACGGACTACGCCGGGATGAAGTTGACCAATGGCGAAATCGTCTCGGCGATTGTCGAGGGCGATAGCGAAGAAAGCGTCAGCGATCACCTCGCGCAACTCGATAGTTGGATCAGAGACACGTTTATCTGGGAGTAACGGAATCTTCCCACCCGATGCATTAACGGAAGACGAAAGGCATCGTCACCCACGCCTGCCTTCCGCAAAAGGCCGGCTGACGGTCACCCTCGTCAGCTGGCGTAATGTTGCATGCCATGATCTGGCATTGTGATACACACCAAGAGGCGTTATCGCGCCCGCTGGAAACCGATCTAAGGATAGATATGGGCAAGGTAGCAGTGGTCGGAATGGGCTATAGCGGCGCCATTCTCGTGGAGCGACTAAAACACCTGACGCCCGCATTGAAAGTGGATGTCTACGATACAACCGGCAGCACCGGGTCTGGTCAGGCCTATCAACAGGACAGTTTGAGCAATCTGGTCAACCGTCCGGCCAGCCTGATGTATTTGCGCGAGCTCGGCGATTTCAAACATTGGTTGCGCGAATGTCCCGTGTCGCAGGCCATATCTTATCAGCCGAGGCCGGTGTTCGGGAGGTTCATCGAAGAGACACTCAAGTCGTCTCTGCGCGCCCATAGCGCCATCAGATATCACCGCGAGCGGGTGATAGGGATGAGCGCAGAACAGGGACGCTACTCGCTGAAAACCGCCAGCGGCGAACGCTCGGGCTACAGCGCTGTGGTTCTGGCGACTGGCAACTCCGAGCCGACCGATATCTATCGACTCGAAGGCGTCGAAGGCTACATCAACAATCCCTATCCGACGACCAAACTAGCCGACATCCGCTCAGAAAGTATCGGTGTGCTCGGCAATCAGTTATCGGCCATCGATGTGGCGCTAACCCTGCTCGACGCCCACCCTGACAACCACGTCACGATGCTCACCCGAAGCAGCAAGATTCCCAACTACAGCGAGCACTACCATCCGCGCCCGCTCAAGGTGCTGAACGAGAGCAACCTCAAGCAACGACTGCGGGGCACCGGCTCGGTACTGAAAACCGTACAGGCAATGTTCGACGAGGAGCTGGGCGCACACGGCATTCACGTCAACCTCGAAGCCTTGATGCGCGATCACACCCAGGCCTCGGTTGCCCGAGAGGCGATCTACTCGGTGCTTTCATCGACCAACCTGATCGTGCCGATGATCTGGAACCTGTTATCCGAGCGCGACCGAAAAGTTTTCGTCGGGCGATACCGAAGCGCCTGGCGCCAACTGCGGGTGCCGATTCCCAAGGAGAACTGGACCAAGATTCATCAACATATCCATTCCGGGCGATTGGTCTGCAAAACCGGGTTGGCGGATGTCAGCGTCATCGAGGATCAATTCGTGGCACGGGGGCGGGATTTTCAGTGTTCGTTTTCCAACCTGGTAAATGCGACCGGCGCCGGCGATTCGATGGAGGGCGCGCTGTACCAAAACCTGACGGCCTCCGGGATGTGCATCCAGCATCAGTACGGCGGAATCGATGTGCGCTTTGACGACTGCCGGGTGATAAACGAACAGGGGCCGACCAATATCTTCGCAATCGGCGCCCCTACCGCAGGGGTGTTCTACGCGGTCAGCAATATTGATGTGCTGCAGATGCAGGCTGAAATCATCTACAAGAACCTTCGTGCATTAGGCGTTTGAGAAACTATGAAAACCTTACTGTGTTTACTGATTGCCACTGCGGTGGGCACTGGTTTTCAGTATGCCGGCGTCCCGCATGGCCTGTTGTTGGGCTCGATACTCGCGAGCGCATTGATCGTCAGCAACCGCCAATTTTCGCCGAGGATGCCGCTCGGTCTTGGCTACGTGCAAATCGTATTGGGGATCGCCACCGGCCTGATGTTCGAGGCCTGGGACAGCCAGACAGTCGCCGCGCTGTTGCCCAGCCTGGGCTTGTTGCTGCTGTGCCTGACTGCGCAGATTGTCGCGGCGGGTTTGTGGCTGCGCAAAGTGTCGGGATGGAACCTCAAGGACTCGCTGCTGGCCGTTTACCCGGGTGCACTCGCGGCGGTATTCGATTTGCTGGAGTCCGAGCGGGCGTCGAGCAAGGTGATTGTCGTGCACCTGGTCCGCCTGTTGTCGATCACCATGCTGGTTAGTTTTTGCATCCCCGGGCCTGTCGACGCGTTGCTTGTCGAGAGCAGCACGCTGGGGATCAACACCGTGCTGACGTTGTTGTCGCTGGTCGCCCTGTGCCTGGTGCTCGGGCGCCTGTTGTTGCGCATCGGCGTCCCGGCACCGTTCATGCTCACCGCGATTGTCGCCACCGGCGTCTACGTCAAACTGGGTTATCTGCACGGTTTCCACATGCCGGCATGGAGCGTCGATGCCGCCGCCGTCATCCTCGGTGTGCTGATCGGCTCGAAATTCAAGGACATTACCTCGGCGGAGCTCGTGCGCCACGGCCGTGCCGGGTTGATGTCTGTCGCGCTGATGTTGCTGGTCGCCGCTGCGTTTGCCAGGGTAGCGGGGTGGTTGCTGGGCAGCGATCCCTTGACTTCATGGTTGGCGTACATGCCGGGGGCCATCGAAACCATCGCGATCGTCGCGTTCAGTGGCGGGCTGAACGTGGTGTTCATTCTGTCCCACCACTTGGTGCGGATGGTTGTGTTGCACTTCGCCCCCGCCTTGATTGTTCAGGCGCGTAGACGGCGGGAAAATGCCTGATCAGGCAAATGCCGGGTCGTTTACGGGAGGGCTCAAGTCGGGCCAGCCATTTGACCCGAAACTTGCGCTTGCTCGGTGAGGTTCAAGACGGTATCTACGCGGGACACGCCATTCGGCGTAGGAGCTGCCGGAGGCTGCGATCTTTTGATCTTGAAAAACGACGTCAAAATATCGCAGGCTTCGCCAGATCCTACAACTTGGTGGCGGGGGCGGTTTTGCGTTTGACGGTTTTGCGTTTGGTGGTTTTACGTTTGTTCTTCCAGGGCGCCGCACCCTTGCCGGCCGGGCTTGCCGGGCCGCTGATGGTCAGGCGCAGGCCGGTGCAGCGGCCGACCTGTTTGCTCATCCAGGCGGCTTGCTTGGCGACGAACTCTTCAAGGCTCATTTCGCCGCTTTGCACCATGTCCAGCGCTTGTTCCCAGATCGCCGTGGTGCCGGGGTCGGCGATGGCCCGGGGCACGGCATCGATCAGGCTGAAGGCCGGCGGTGTGGCGGCCAGGGCTTTACCGTTCTTGATCAGATAACCTCGATCCAGTAACCCTTGAATGATCCCGGCGCGGGTCGCCTCGGTGCCGATGCCGGTGGTGTCCTTGAGTTTTTGCTTGAGCAGCGGGTCTTCCACCAGTTTGGCGACGTTCTTCATCGCCTTGATCAGGTCGCCTTCGGTAAACGGTTTGGGTGGCTGGGTCCAGAGATCCTTCAGCGTCACGTTGGCGACGGCGTAATCCCATCCTTCAGCCAGTGCCGGAAGCATCTGCGGTGCCGGGGCTTCCCGTCCTTTGGCCGGGGCCAAGGCTTCGGGCAGCGCGCGCTTCCAGCCGGGTTCGACAATCAGCTTGCCGACCGCCCGCAGCGCTTGCCCGGCGCAGTCGAAGTCAGCCTGGGTGCGGTCGTATTCGTGGTTGGGCAGGAACTGCGCCAGATATCGTGCCCGGATCAAGGTGTAGACCGCACGGTGTTTGCCGGTCAGGCGTTCGAAGTTTTTCGCCGCAGCTGTGGGAATGATCCCGTGGTGGGCGCTGACCTTGGCGTCGTTCCAGGCCCGCGAACGGCGCTGCGGCTCAAGGTAGTTGAGCAGTTCGCCGAGGCCCGGATCGGCACGTCCAAGGGCGGCGAGAATGCCCGGAGCTTCGCTGTGCTGACTCAGCGGCAGGTAGCCGCAATCGCTGCGCGGATAGGTGATGACTTTATGGGTTTCGTAGAGTGCCTGGGCAACGTCCAGGGTTTCCTGGGCGCCGAGGCCGAGTTTTTTCGAGCAGATTTCTTGCAGCGTGCCAAGATCGAACGGCAGCGGGGCGGCTTCGCGGACCCGCTCGGTGCGCAGTTTGACCAGCCGCGCACTGGCGGCGTTGCGCATGGCGGTGGCCGCCTCCTGGGCCAGTGGCTGATTCAGGCAACGGTCATGCTCGTCGCAGACGTCTGACGCCGCTCGCCATTGGGCGGTGAATGGGATGTTGTCATGCAGCAGTTGTACGTCGATGGCCCAATACGGCACGGGCACGAAATCGGCGATGCTGCGGTCGCGATCGACCACCAGACGCAAGGTCGGTGTTTGCACGCGGCCCACCGGCAGCACGCCTTGATAGCCGGACTGGCGCCCGAGCAGGGTGAACAGGCGACTCATGTTCATGCCGATCAGCCAGTCGGCGCGTGAACGCCCGAGCGCCGAGTGGTAGAGGCTGAAGGTCTCGGCGCCGGGCTTGAGCGCCGCCAGGGCCTTGCGAATCGAGGCGTCGTCCAGCGCCGATAGCCACAGGCGCTGGATCGGCCCGCGATAACGACAATGCTCCACCAGCTCACGGGCAATCATCTCGCCCTCACGGTCGGCGTCGGTGGCGATTACCAGCTCATCCGCTTCGCCGAGTAGCCGTTTGACTGCTTTGAACTGGCTGGCGGTCCTGGGTTTGACCAGCATCTTCCACTTCTCGGGAATGATCGGCAGGTCTTCCAGTACCCAGCGTTTATAACGTGTGTCGTAGGCATCCGGCGGTGCGGTTTCCAGCAGGTGGCCGATGCACCAGGTCACTGTGACGTTCGTTCCCAGCCAGCAGCCGTCGCCGCGCCGGCTGGCACCGAGCACCGCCGCAATGTCTTTGGCCTGGGAAGGTTTTTCACAGAGGAACAGCCGCATAACCACCATCAGTTATCAGGGTTTGAGAGGTGCACAGCATGCGGGCTACGACGGCAGGGATCAACCTTTATCTGTATGGATGTACAGTTAATTAGGCGCTGCGCCCCAAAAGATCGCAGCCTGCGGCAGCTCCTACGGATTTGCGTACGGCTACGTCCGTTCGTTCACCGAGAGCGTTTGAATGCCGGCCGTCCTGGCTTGCGCGATCAGTTCTTCGGTGTCTTCTGCGCCGGGCAGTGCGATGACGATGTCCGGTCGGCTATCGCTCAACATGAAGGTGTTGCGCAGGCGTTCCGCCAACTTGCCGTGCAGTTGCCAGTTGGCTGGATAGCGCACGATGTTCGCGCCCAGTTCCCGGGCCCAGTCTTCGATTTCGCCGCCCAGAAACTGATTGCCTCCATGAATCAGCACGCGCACTTCGTGCAGGCGCTGGAAGGCTTCCAGTACTCGGCGGCAGGTACGGGTGTCGGCGTAATAACGCCCGGCACAGATCAGGACGCGCATTGCAGTTCGTCCTTGTCGTCGCCGGGTTGCGGATGAGCTTCGGTCAGGTAGCTGCTCTCGATCTCCCGCTCGCCGGCACGCTCGAGCGCCGGGTAGGCCAGCGCCGCGATGTGGTGATGCACGCGTCGGTAATCACGCAGCAGCCGTTGAAAAATGTCACCGGATTCGGCCCAGGCGCTTTTGTCTTCGCGCAACGTGCGAAAGTGTTCCCGGCTGGCCGCCGCTTCCAGTCTTCTTACGGTCTCCTTGCGGTTGATCAATTGGTGGGCGGTGGGCAGGTCTTCGCGAAGAAACACGGTGATCGCCAGGCTCAGGCTATCCAGCAGCGCATTGTGCAGCGGATAGAGCGTGCCCAGTTCGAAGACCGAAAAGCTCTCGCCACGCCGCAACCGCCGCGCGGCTAACTGCGCAAGGCTGGTGGAAAGGATGTCGGCGGCGTGTTCCAGGTTGATCACGAACATCAGGATTTCCTGCGAGCGATCGGCGTCGCTGTCACTGATGCCTTCCTGGCCGATGTCTGCCAGATAAGCGCGGATTGCCGCGCTCAACAGATCCAGGGATTGATCGATTTGCCGTATCTCATCGGCGTTGGCCTGGTCCGAGGTCTGGAACAGTTGCAACACGCGGTTGAGCATGATCGACAGCATATCGGCGAGCCGCAGGGCTTCGCGTGCCGCGTTGGACAGCCCGATGTTGGCCACCTCAAGCCCGGCCTCGTCCAGATACAGCGGCATGCCGGGGTCAACGTCCCGCGCAGGTGACGGCAGCAGGCGGGTCAAGAGTTTTGCCAGCAGTTCTGTCAGACCGATGAACACCAGCGCCAGCACCAGATTGAAGCTGGTGTGCAGGCAAACCACCAGCAGCGCAGGTGTCAGCTCTGCAATCGGGCTGCTCTGAGCCAGCATCGGCACGAACGGCAAGCACACCAGCGCACCGATGACTCGCACCAGCAGATTGCCGACCGGCAAGCGTCGGGCCACGCTGGAGCTGGCGTTGAGCACCGAGGGCAGGGCGCCACCGATGTTCACCCCGAGCACCAGCGCCATGGTGGTCACGGGCGACAACAGACCGGTGCCGGCCAGCGAGGCGATCAGCAACACCACGGCGACGCTGGAATGGCAGATCCACGTCAGCAGCATGGCCACCAGCAAGGCAATGACAATGTCGCCGTCGAGGCTTTGCATGATGGCGTGGAAAATCTCTGTGCCTTCCACGGCTCCCAGCGTTGCGCCGAGCATGCGCAGCGCCAGCAGCATCAAGCCGAGGCCAATCAGCGCGCAACCGACGCTTTCGTAGCGTGAGTCATCGCGCAGTCGGAAGACGATGAACCCCATCAACAGGACAATGGGCGTGACGATCGAAATGTCGACACTGAGCAGTTGCACCACCAGTGTCGAGCCGATGTTGGCCCCAAGCATGACCGCCAGCGCAGGCGCAAGGCCCAGGGTGCCGGCGGCGGTGAAGGAGGTTGCCATCAGGCTGACAGCGGTGCTGCTTTGCAAAATGCCGGTGATACCGACGCCCGACAGCAAGGCCATCCAGCGGTTGTTCAGGTTTTTTCCCAGCCAGTGACGCAGTTGCGTGCCGAAGCCGCGCAACAGCGCCGAAGAAATCATATGGGTGCCCCAGAGCAGGAGAGCGATGGAGCCGGCGAGGTTGATCAATAGAGTAGTTCCCGACATGAGGACTCTCCCTTATTTCGTGTTGTATTTATTAACGGCCCGGGAGCCGGAGGGCGGTGCGATGAGGTGTACTGATCAGGTGCGGCGAACACAAAATCTGTGGGAGCGAGCTTGCTCGCGATAGCGGACTGACAGGCAGCACAAGTGTTGAATGTGCAACCGTCATCGCGAGCAGGCTCGCTCCCACATGGATTACGGTGTGTTCAGTGCATCAGAACCATTGCTTGAAGCGGCGGATGTAGAAGGCTTTCATCAACTGAGCGAACACGCAGTAGCTGAGCAGCGTACCCACCAGCCATGGGAAGTACTGCCATGGTAGTGGCTGCAGTCCGACCAGCGTGCCGAGTGGCGAGAACGGGATGTAGATGCCCAGCGCCATCACCAGTCCAGTCATCAGGATCACCGGCAATGCCGCGGTGCTCTGGAAGAACGGGATCTTCTGGGTCCGCAGCATGTGCACCACCAGCGTCTGCGACAGCAAGCCTTCGATGAACCAGCCGGACTGGAACAGGGTCTGCATTTCCACGCTATTGGCCGAGAACACGTACCACATCAGGGCAAAGGTGGTGATGTCGAAGATCGACGAGGTCGGCCCGATCCATAGCATGAAGCGCCCGATGTTCTTGGCGTCCCACTTGCGCGGTTTGCGCAGGTATTCCTTGTCCATCTTGTCCCACGGCAGCGCCAGCTGAGAGATGTCGTACATCAGGTTTTGCAGCAACAGGTGAATCGACAGCATCGGCAGGAACGGAATGAAGGCACTGGCCACCAATACCGAGAAAACGTTGCCGAAGTTCGAACTGGCGGTCATGTTCAGGTACTTCATGATGTTGCCGAAGGTCTCGCGCCCTTTGAGCACACCTTCTTCGAGCACCATCAGGCTCTTTTCCAGCAGGATGATATCGGCCGATTCCTTGGCAATATCGGTGCCGCTGTCGACCGAAATACCGACGTCGGCATCACGCAGGGCAGGGGCGTCGTTGATGCCATCGCCGAGGAACCCGACGGTGTGACCGTTCGACTGCAAGGCCTTGAGCACTCGCGATTTCTGTAGCGGTGTGAGCTTGGCAAACACCGTGCGTTCTTCGACCCGTAGCTTGAGGGTCGACTCGTCCATCTTCTCGATGTCCTGGCCGAGCAGCGGCGTTCCAGGCTCCAGACCGACTTCGCGGCAGATCTTGCAGGTCACCACAGCGTTGTCGCCGGTCAGCACCTTGACGGTCACGCCCATGTCACGCAGCGCGGCAATCGCCGGGCCAGCGGTCTCCTTCGGCGGGTCGAGGAAGGTCAGGAAACCGCGGATCACCAGCTCTCGTTCATCACTGGTTTTGTACTGATTTTTGCTTTGGGCTTTCGGGATCTCGCGAGTGGCGACCACCAGCACCCGGAAACCATCTTCGTTGTACTCGTTGGCCATCGCCAGCAGCTCTTTGCGACGCTGCTCGTCCAGCGCAACCACCACGCCACCCTCATGGATGTGGCTGGAAATGCTCAGCATCTCTTCGACCGCGCCCTTGCAGACCAGCAGATGATCGTCGCGGCTGTCCTTGACGATGATCGACAGGCGCCGGCGAATGAAGTCGAACGGCAGCTCATCGATCTTGCTGTAGGCGAACGGGATCTTGAACTTCGGGTTGCGCTCGGCGAACTGCACCACCGCCTGGTCCATCAGGTTTCGCAGACCGCTCTGGTGATGGCTGTTGAGCCAGGCCAGTTCAAGGATCGAATCGTCGCGCCGGCCACTGATGTCGACGTGGTGCTCGAGGATGATTTTGTCCTGGGTCAGGGTGCCGGTCTTGTCGGTGCACAGCACGTCCATCGAACCGAAGTTCTGAATCGCGTTGAGGCGCTTGACCACGACTTTGCGTTTGGCCATCGCCATCGCGCCCTTGGCGAGGTTGGCGCTGACGATCATCGGCAGCATTTCCGGGGTCAGACCGACCGCCACCGCGAGGGCGAACATGAATGCGTCGGTCCAGTCGCCTTTGGAGAAACCGTTGAGCAGGAAGACGATCGGCACCATGACCAGCATGAAACGGATCAACAGCCAACTGACGCTGTTCACCCCGCGGTCAAAGGCAGTTTGCACTCGGGAGCCGACGATGGCTTTGGCGAGTGAGCCGAAGTACGTGCGTGAACCGGTCGCGACCACCACCGCTTTGGCGGTGCCGCTGACCACGTTGGTGCCCATGAAACAGATGTTTGGCAGATCCAGCAGGTTGGACTGATCAGTCGGCGTCGCTGAAGCGGACTTCTGTGCGACGTTGCCCAAGGTGTCGTACTTCTCGACCGGCAAGGCTTCCCCGGTCAGCACGGCCTGACTGATGAACAGGTCTCGGGATTCGATCAGGCGAATATCCGCAGGGATCATATCGCCAGCGGACAGCTGAACGATGTCGCCTGCCACCAGTTCACGCATCGGCACTTCGCGCAGTTTGGGCTTCATGCCCATCTGCTCGCGCCGCAGCACGGTGGCGGTGGTGCGGACCATGGCCTTGAGGGATTCGGCAGACTTGGCTGAACGGTGCTCTTGCCAGAAGCGCATCAGGCCGCTCGCCAACACCATCACCAGCACGATGATCACGCCAGTGAGATCAGTTTCTTCGCCGTCTTGAAAGGGTAGCCAGAAGTCGGTGACGAAGCTGATGGCGGTCAGGGTCATCAGGACGTAGATGAAGGGGTTGTTGAAGGCCAGCAGCAACTGCATCAGCGCATGAGGCGGCTTGTCATGGGCCACTTCGTTGAAGCCTTCGCGTTGCAGGCGACCTTCGGCATCGAGCTCGGTCAGGCCGTCGGCGGAAGTTTTCACGTTGGCGAGGGTGACAGCGAGGCCGTTTTGCGCCTCACGGGCGGCGCGCATCGACAGCTTGGTGTCGTCGCTCGTGGCGCCTTGGGCGGGTGTTTTTCGATTTTTTACAGTGGTCATTGTGTGTGCTCCTGCCGCAGTCTTGCGGCACGACACACAGGCAACTCAGCTAATTAAAGGCGAGCGAAAGTATGTCGAAGCGCAAGTAAGCGATCGATTCAGGTCGTTGTGTTTTTTGTGTTTTAACGTTCGCTGCATAACCAATAACAAACGGTATGCAGCGAACCTACTACTGGCGTCGTCCATAGCAGACTCCAATAAGTGTGTGTTTTAAACAGGCAATAAGAAGTTGCCGAATTCCTTATTAAGGAAAACGCGGGGTTAAATGCCTGGGTGTACTTTCAGATCAACTGAAAGTGCGCGCTCCGAGGTACAGACCCAGCATCAGGCTGGCCTGCTGCAACAGGTGCGAAAAGCACCGACTCGGTGGTTCCTGGCTTTCGTCGACGCTCCAGCGTTGCTGGAGTTGGCCGGTCGACGGGCAGACGCGCCAATTGGCACGCAGGTGAGCCTGAGTGCGCGAAGAAGGGGAGGAAAACGGCGAGCTAGCCGCCACAGGGCGCTCACGGCAGAGCTTTACGCGCATCGTCGAGGCGAAGGCGCGTACACCTGGCATTACAGTAGATTTGAAGTTCATAACATGCCTCGCAACCGGACTGACGCCGGAGAGGCAAGTTACGATGGAGCGTCAAGCCCTAGCGCAGCTCACCCGACCGAGGAGTCGAGTCCCGTCATTTTCTGGGTTAAGTGCCCAGCTCTGCGAATTCGCATCAGCCAGACAGCGTCTAGATACTGTGTCCATTGGATTCTTTTGTGAGTTGAAAAAAGGCCTGAGTTACCGGCCCGCGCAATGTACTCAGGCAGGCCACTGAAGTCAACCTTAAAAGCACTCTGTTTAGGTATTAGACAGGTAAGAAGTGTGGCCGATGGAGGCGGGAGGATATAGCAGAGTCTTTATATTCGATAGTTATCGATGTTGTGGCGGGAAGTGCTCATGACATTACGCTTGAATGTCATGAGCACCAGCGTTTGCAATGTAACGCTTAATGGCTCATGTGCCGGGATAAATCCCGGTAAGTATCGCTGTCAGTTGCCGCCAACAGCTTGCTGCCATCCTTGAAGGTGGCGATGAACGTGATCTCGGTTTCCTTGCCGGCCATCAGGTAGCCGGCGATCGCCCCGACGGGACCGAGCAGCATGGCGCCGGCGATGCCGTAGCCAATGGCATCCTTGTTGGCAACGCTATCCTCGGATGCAACTTCCAGGGTTTTGAATGCCGAGGCTTGCACTTTGACCCCGAGCGCTGGATTGAAGGGTGTTTTCAGCCGGAACGCGCCTTCACGGTACTCGCTATCGCCTTGTAGAAAATTGCCTGCCAAAACGTTGATTTTTGCCATGTTGAACCATCCTTGCCCGATTACTACCGGACTCATCATCACGCGCTTGCTGGGGGCGGACGTCAATGAGCTGGCGATGAAGGGGTGTACCGTCAGTCAGACCAAAAAGAGCCATGACGCTTTGCCTTGAACAGTCCGCTATCTAAAAATTCAATAGCCCCGCCGCTTCAAACTGTGTCAGTTTCGTTACGCCTTCTACAGGGCGAGTGATAGGACGATCTCGCGAAGGGGTCGCCGTGGTCTATCGGAACCGACTATTTGAAACAAGGACGTAGTGATGTCACAAGCCAAAGCAAAAGCCGTCTTCTCTTCAGGACAGGTCAGTTCGGCCTACAGCCAGGTCGATGCCTTCAGCCATCTGTATGATCGCGGTGGTTCTGAGTTGATCAACGGCAAACCGTCGTTCACAGCGGATCAGGCGGCCGATCAGATTCTGCGTAAAAACCTGTCCTGGCACGACACGGACGGCAACGGCAAAGTCGAGCTGAGCTTCAGCTTCATGACCTCCGCGCCTGCGAACTACAACACCAAACTGGGTCAGTTCAGCGAGTTCAGCGACCTGCAGAAAGCCCAGGCGAAACTGTCTCTGCAATCCTGGTCGGACGTGGCCAACGTCACGTTCAAGGAAGGGGCGACGGGCGGCGACGGGCACCTGAGTTTCGGTAACTACAACGTCAGCACCGGTGGCGCAGCGTTCGCCTACTTGCCTTCGGGTGGCAGCTACGACGGTCAGTCCTGGTACCTGATCAACGATCAGTATCGGGTCAACGAGACGCCGGGCACCAACAACTACGGGCGTCAGACCCTGACCCACGAAATCGGCCACAGCCTGGGCCTGTCCCATCCTGGCGTCTATAACGCAGGTAGCGGCAACCCGACCTATAACGACGTGACCTACGCTCAGGACACGCGTGGCTACAGCCTGATGAGCTACTGGAGCGAGAGCAACACCGGCCAGAACTTCAGCAAGGACGGCAGCGGCGCGTACGCCTCGGCACCCTTGATGGACGACATCGTCGCGGTGCAAAAGCTCTACGGTGCCAACCTCGGCACCCGTGCCGATGATACGGTCTATGGTTTCAACTCCAACGCCGGTCGCGATTTCTACAGCGCCACGTCAGCTGATTCCAAAGTGGTGTTCTCGGTGTGGGACGGGGGCGGCAACGACACCCTGGACTTCTCGGGCTTCAGCCAGAACCAGAAGATCAACCTCAACGAAGGCTCGTTCTCCGACGTTGGTGGCCTGGTGGGCAACGTGTCCATCGCCCACGGCGTGACCATGGAAAATGCCATCGGTGGTTCGGGCAATGACCTGTTGATCGGCAACGCGGTGGCCAACCTGATCATGGGCGGTGCCGGCAATGACATCATCTATGGCGGCGGTGGCGGCGATACCTTGTGGGGTGGAGCAGGGGCCGACACTTTCGTATTCGGTGCGGCATCCGATTCGACCATGACCGCGCCAGACTGGATCATGGATTTCACCAGTGGCCAGGACAAAATCGACCTGTCGGGCATCGCGCAGTTCTCGTCGGGTGCCGCCACGCTGAACTTCGTCAGCGGCTTCACCGGTCATGCCGGTGACGCGATCCTGACTTACTTCGCCCAGACCAACCAGACCAGCCTGTATGTCGATCTCACCGGCCACGGTGCGGTGGACTTTGCTGTCGGAACGGTAGGTCAGGCTGCAACCACGGATATTGTGGCCTAAACTCTGCTGACAAGAACCGCAGACGCGGTTCTGTGCAGTGAAAGTCCGCCCAGGGCCAACATGGGCGGACTTTTTTTATGCTTGTAGGATCCGTCAGTTTTTATCCAGGTCCACGTCCTTGGTCTCGCGCAAGCAGATCATGCCCACCACCAGGCTTACACCGGTGATCAACACCGGGTACCACAGCCCGTAGAAAATATCCCCGGTATAGACCACCAGCGCGAACGACACGGTCGGCAGGAACCCGCCAAACCAGCCGTTACCAATGTGATAGGGCAGCGACATCGAGGTGTAGCGGATACGTGTCGGGAACAGTTCGACCATCAACGCCGCCAGCGGCCCGTAGCACATCGCGGAAATGATGATCAGCGCCACAATCAACGCGACGATCATCGGTTTGTTGATCAGTTGGGTGTCCGCCTGTTGCGGGTAACCGGCCAGCGTTACGGCACCGCGCAGGGCCGCCTCGTCGTAACCATCGATCTTCACGTCACCAACGCTCACTTGCACCGCGCTGCCAGCAGGTGCGGCTTCGCTGCTGTAAGGCAGGCCTTGTTTGACCAGGAAGGTTTTGACCTTGTCGCAAGGGCTGTCAAAACGCGCCTTGCCCACCGGGTCGAACTGGAAGGTGCAGGTCGCCGGATCGGCCAGCACGCTGATCGGTGCCTGTTGGCTGGCGCGGTCGATGGCCGGGTTGGCGTAGTGGGCCAGGGTTTTGAAGATCGGGAAGTACAGTGCGGTAGCCAACAGCAAGCCGAGCATCAGGATCGGCTTGCGCCCGACCCGGTCAGACAGCCAGCCGAAGAAAATGAAGAACGGCGCTCCGATCACCACGCTGACAATCAGCAAGGTATTGGCCAGCGCCGGGTCCATTTTCAGAAACTGTGTAAGGAAGAACAGCACGTAAAACTGCGCGGCGTAAAAGGTCACTGCTTGCCCGGCGTTGATGCTGAACAGTGCGATCAGCACCACTTTGAGATTCTCCCACTTGCCGAAGGATTCGCGGATCGGCGCTTTGCAGCACTTGCCTTCTTCTTTCATTTTCAAGAAGGCTGGCGACTCGTGCAGGCTCAGGCGAATCCAGGTCGAAATGCCCAGCAGGACAATCGACAGCAGGAACGGAATACGCCAGCCCCAGACTTCGAACTGATCACCGGTGAAGTAGCGGCTGCCGAGGACCACCAGCAGCGAAAGCAGTAAACCGAGGGTCGCGGTGGACTGAATCCAGCTGGTGTGGAAACCTCGCTTGCCGACCGGCGCGTGCTCTGCAACATAGGTTGCAGCGCCACCGTACTCGCCACCGAGTGCCAGGCCCTGGAGCATGCGCAGCACCACCAGAATGATCGGCGCGGCAATGCCGATGGAGGCGTAGGTTGGCAACAGGCCGACGCAGAAGGTCGCCAGGCCCATCAGGATGATCGTCGCAAGGAACGTATATTTGCGCCCGATCATGTCCCCCAGGCGACCGAATACCAGAGCGCCGAACGGCCGCACGATGAACCCGGCAGCAAAGGCCATCAGTGCGAAGATGAACGCCGTGGTGTCGTTGACCCCGGCGAAAAACTGTTTGCTGATCACCGCCGCGAGGGCGCCGTAGAGGAAGAAGTCATACCACTCGAACACCGTCCCGAGGGACGAGGCGAAGATGACTTTTTGGGTTTCCTTGCTGGTGCCGGCGCTGAGCGTCGCGGCTATTGCTTGAGCCTGTTCTGACATGTCGGTATCCCTCACAGTGTTTATTTATTGTTGTTCCACTGTCAGCGCCGGCCTTGTGGGCTGGCGCTGCTCCTACTAGTGCAGCTCGGTGACCCGTTCTATTTCCGGGGTAGATATCCAGGTCGATGCGGCGAGAATCAGTTGCGCCGCTTTCTCGGCGATCATCAGTGTAGGTGAGCAGGTATTGCCCGAGGTGATGTGCGGCATGATCGAGGCGTCGGCAATGCGCAGGCCGGGAATGCCGTGGACCCGCAGTTGGGCGTCGACCACCGCGTCTGCGTCGTTGCCCATGCGGCAAGTGCCGACGGGATGGAAAATCGTCGTGCCGATGCGCGCGGCGGCTTCGTGCAGTTGTTCTTCGCTTTGCAAGGCCGCACCCGGCAGGTATTCGACCGGGTTGAACGGTTGCAAGGCCGGCGCGGCAACGATGCGTCGGGTCAGGCGAATGGCGTCGGCGGCCACGCGCAGGTCTTGCGGATGGCTCAGGTAATTGGGCTGAATCAACGGCGCCTGCTGCGGGTCGGCCGAACGAATCTCCACGCAGCCACGGCTTTGCGGGCGCAGGTCGCACACCGAGGCGGTGAACGCCGGGAACGCATGCAAGGGTTCGCCGAAACGCTCAAGCGAAAGCGGCTGGACGTGGTACTCGAGGTTCGCCGAGGTCTGTTCCGGCCCGGAGCGGGCGAACGCACCGAGCTGACTTGGCGCCATCGACAACGGGCCACTGCGGTCATACAGATAACGCAGGCCCATGCCCACTTTGCCCCACAGGCTACCGGCGATCTGGTTCAGGGTCCGGGCGTTTTCCAGCTTGTAGATCAGCCGCAGTTGCAAGTGATCCTGCAGGTTGCCGCCGACCCCGTTGAGTTCGTGGACGACACCGATTCCCAGGCGTTTGAGCAGACTGCCCGGGCCAATGCCGGAACGTTGCAGGATGCTTGGCGAACCTACTGAGCCGGCGCTGAGGATGATCTCCTGGCGGGCGACGAAGGTTCTTGTCTGGCCTTGCCAGCGCGCACTGACCTTTGATGCCCGGCCGTTTTCCAACAGCACGCGGTCGACGTCGACGTCGGTCAAGACGGTGAGGTTAGGTCGATGGCGAATCGGTTTGAGAAAGGCCTTGGCGGCATTCCAGCGTATCCCGGCTTTCTGATTCACCTGGAAGTAGCCACAGCCTTCGTTGTCGCCCTGGTTGAAATCATCGACGCTGGCGATGCCGCTTTGTTCGGCGGCACTGCGGAAAGCGTCGAGAATCGGCCACGACAGGCGTTGGCGTTCGACACGCCATTCCCCGGCAGCGCCGTGAAACGCCGAGTCACCGGCAAAATGGTTTTCGCTCTGTTTGAACAACGGCAGCACGTCGCTCCAGCTCCAGCCGGGATTGCCCTCGGCGGCCCAGCGGTCGTAATCACCGGCCTGGCCGCGCATGTAGATCATGCCGTTGATCGACGAGCTGCCGCCCAGTACTTTGCCGCGCGGGTAGCTCAAGCTGCGGCCTTGCAGGCCGGTTTGCGCTTCGGTCTTGAAGCACCAGTCGGTGCGCGGGTTGCCGATGCAGAACAGGTAACCGACCGGGACGTGAATCCACGGATAGTTATCGCGCCCGCCGGCTTCAAGCAGCAGTACCCGGTGTTGCGGGTTGGCGGAGAGTCGATTGGCCAGCAGGCAACCGGCCGGCCCGGCGCCGACCACGATGTAATCGTATGCATCAACGGCAGGTTGCATCCATGACCTCGCAGCGTGTTGTTCTTATTGAGATCCATCCTAGTTGTTAGTTTTCGGCAAAAGAATGTTAGTTTTTGCTCAGCTGCTGTGCGTTTTTAAACAGTGATCAACTCCCATGCATGCAAGGAAGGCAGATGTTCGACTGGAATGACCTGCGGTTTTTTCTCGAATTGCAACGCAGCGGCCGCTTGCTGACCGCCGCCCGGCGCCTGAAAACCACCCACGCCACGGTGGCGCGGCATATCGAGGCCATCGAAACCAGCCTCGGCACTGCGCTGTTCGTCCAGCAAGCCCAGGGTTATCAACTGACCCCGGCCGGTGAAGCGTTGCTTAAACACGCGGAAGCCATGGAAAACGTCGCCTTGCTGGCGCAGGAGGAAATCACCCAGTCCAGTGCGCCGCTGGGCAAGATTCGCGTCGGGGTGACCGAAGGTCTGGGGATCATGTTTCTCGCCAGTCGCATGCAGGGCTTGTTTGATCGCTATCCGGGGCTGGAAGTGGAGCTGGTGGCGGTGCCGCGATTCGTCAGCATCCTCAACCGTGAAGCCGAGATCAGCATTCATCTGGAACGCCCGGCCGCCGACATGCTGGTCACCCGTAAGCTCACCGATTACCGTCTGGCGCTTTATGCCAGTCAGGCCTACCTCGACCGTTCGCCGCCGTTGCGTAGCCGTGAAGACCTGGCGCGGCATGTCTGGATCGGTTACGTCGACGATCTGTTGTTCAGTCAGGAGTTGATGTTCCTCAACAGTTTCTGCCGCAGCCCTCAGGTGGTGTTTCACAGCACCAGCGTGATTGCCCAGCAGCAGGCGGCGCGCTCGGGGTTGGGGATCGCTGTGCTGCCGTGCTATATGGCCAGTAGCGACCCGGAATTGGTGCCGCTGCTGCCGGCTGAAAGTATTCAGCGCAGTTACTGGATCAGCACTCGCCGTGAATTGCATAAGTCGGTGCGGTTGCGGGTGTTGTGGGATTACGTGGTGGGGTTGTGTGATAGCGAGCAGGCGCTGCTGCTCGGCCAGCCCCCAAACGCGTAGGAGCTGCCGAAGGCTGCGATCTTTTGATCTTGGCGGCCTGACAGCCGACCAATCTCTTGCAGGTGTACACAGTTCAACTGTGGGAGCGAGCCTGCTCGCGATGGCGGCCTGACAGCCGACCCATCTCTTGCAGGTGTACGCCAATCCATTGTGGGAGCCGAGTTTGCTTCGGGATTATGGGGTGATTTCGAACGCGGTGCTTCCCAGTCGTTCGCCATTGACCATGATGTGGATCGCGTGCGTGCCCGCGTAATGCTTGCGGGTGGTCAGTTCGCGGATCTGCTGGGCGCGGCTGAGGGTTTGGCGGGCGTGGGCGGGCAGGGTGAGGCCCTTGAGTTTGAAGATTTTCGCTGAGGTTGCGCCTGAGGCTTTGACGTAGTCGATGGCGTAATCGACCACCAGTCGCTGGTTGCCGCTGGCGGTTGAATGAAGGTCGAACGAGAGCGTGATGGTCTCGCCGAGACTGATCACCGCCGGTTCAACCTTGAGGTTATGGATCTGGACTTCGGGTTTACCGCCAGCGCCGATGATTGCCAGTGCCCGTTGGTTGCCTTGTTTGATCAGGCTGCGCAGGGCATGTTTGGCGATCCACGCGGTGCGCGGGTTTTCCAGCGACCAGCCTTCAATCAGGCTCAGCACCCACTCGGGGTGGTCCTTGGTGATGTCGTTGAGGTGATTGGCCACCGACTTGCGTACGTAAACGCTGCTGTCGGCCTTGAGGTTGTCGAGGATTGCTGCGGCCAGCGTCGGGTCGGCTTGTACCTGTTCGAGGCGAAACGACCACGGCAGGCGCGGGCGACTGCCTTCGCTGGCCAGGCGACGGACGTGTTCGTTGTCGTCCAGCGACCATTCGCGCATCAGTGCCAGCGAGCGCTCCAGGTCGCTGCGCAGGAAATGCCGGATTGCGAACTCCGAGGATCCGAACGTGGTGAAGTACTTGAGCGCATCCATCGACAACTCGAACGTGTGAACACCATAAGTGGCGACATAGTGGGGCAGGAACATGCTGACGAAGCTGCTGTTCAGGCGCGGTGCAAGCGGGCGCAGGATCTCCAGCGTCTGCTCATAGCTCAGCGGCAACACCGCGTGCAGGCATTCACCGACCCGTGCCATGCGCTGCATCACCGACAACTCGCCGAGGCCGTCATTGGCCAGTTTCAGGAACGCCTTGGCGTTGAACGCCGGGTACACCGCGCGCATTTCGGTGGCGATGTGTTGCAAGCGCTCGGCGTTGAAAATTTCCTTCAGGGCCGGGGAGGATTGGTCGGCGCTACTCATCATGGATTCCTTTCAGCATTTCAGATCAAAAGATCGCAGCCTGCGGCAGCTCCTTGTATGTTGCACCGGAATCAAACGAGAGGATTTAATCTCGTCGGTGCACACATGCAAATGCGTTTC
>NZ_JBXALR010000010.1:0-246052 GCF_058799675.1 Pseudomonas sp. GW822-FHT06B12 | reverse complement strand
CAGACCCAGACGCTCGCCATCGACGACACGCAGGTTGATGCGCTGAGCACGAGCCTTGTCGTGCAGAGCGGCGGTGTTGGCGCCGGTGGCCAGGGTCAGGGTGTCGAAGAAGTGTTCTTGCTCGACTTTCAAGCCCAGTGCGCTCAAGCCTTTGGCGAGGATCGCGGTCAGGTGATGGATGCGGTTGGCGATCTGCTTCAGGCCTTTAGGGCCGTGATACACGGCGTACATGCTGGCGATGTTGGCCAGCAGCACTTGGGCGGTGCAGATGTTGCTGGTGGCTTTCTCGCGGCGGATATGTTGCTCGCGGGTCTGCATGGCCAGGCGCAGCGCCGGCTTGCCGAAACGGTCCACCGAGACACCGACCAGACGGCCCGGCATGTCGCGCTTGAACGCATCCTTGGTGGAAAAGTAGGCCGCGTGCGGGCCACCGAAGCCCAGCGGCACGCCGAAGCGTTGCGCGCTGCCGATGGCGACGTCGGCACCGAACTCGCCCGGCGGGGTCAGCACGGTCAGGGCCAGCAGGTCAGCGGCGACCGCGACCAGCGCGTTGGCGGCGTGGAACCGTTCGGTCAGTTCGCGGTAGTCGAACAGGTCGCCGTTGCTGGCCGGGTATTGCAGCAGAGCGCCGAAGAACGCGCTGACATCGCTCAGTTCGCGTTCGTCACCGACCACCACGTCAATGCCCAACGGCTCGGCACGGGTGCGCAGCACGTCGAGGGTTTGCGGGTGGCTGTGGATCGAGGCGAAGAAGGCGTGGCTGCCCTTGTTCTTGCTCAGGCGTTTGCAGAAGGTCATCGCTTCGGCAGCGGCGGTGGCTTCGTCGAGCAAGGATGCGTTGGCGATCGGCAGGCCGGTCAGGTCGCTGATCAGGGTCTGGAAGTTCAGTAGCGCTTCCAGGCGACCCTGGGAGATTTCTGGCTGGTACGGGGTGTACGCGGTGTACCAGGCCGGGTTTTCCAGCAGGTTGCGCAGGATCGGCGACGGTGTGTGGGTGCCGTAGTAGCCCTGGCCGATGTAGGTCTTGAACAGCTGGTTCTTCGCGGCAATGGCTTTGATCGAGGCCAGGGCCTCGGCTTCGCTGAGGCCGTCGCCCAGGTCGAGGACGCTGGTGCCTTTGATGCTGTCGGGGATGACGCTGGCGCTCAGGGCTTCCAGCGAGTCAAAACCGAGGCTGTTGAGCATGGCTTGCTCATCGCCTGCGCGCGGGCCGATGTGGCGCGCGATGAATTCGTTGGCGGTGCTTAGATTGATAGTCATGGCGGCTCCTCAGGCTTCGGCGTTGGCTTTGATCAGACGGTCGTAAGCGTCTTGATCCAGCAGTTTGGCGACAGCCGAGGCGTCGGTAGGTTTGAAGCGGAAGAACCAGCCTTCACCCAGCGGATCTTCGTTGACCAGTTCAGGGCTGCTGTCCAGCGCCGGGTTGACTTCCAGTACGTCACCGTCCAGTGGCATGTACACGCCGCTGGCGGCTTTTACCGATTCCACGGTGGCAGCTTCAGCGCCTTTGTCGTAGGACTGCAGCTCAGGCAGTTGTACGAAAACCACGTCGCCCAAGGCGTTCTGTGCGAAAGCGGTGATGCCGACAGTGACAGTGCCGTCAGCTTCGGTGCGCAGCCATTCGTGATCTTCAGTAAAACGCAACTCGCTCATGGAAACTCCTCAGGGGCCAGACTCGTCTGGTGGACGCGATTGAATGCTCGTGCAGGGCAGAGCTGAATGGTTAGATGCAAAGCAAGAACGCGGCCAAAGTTTTTTATTTGTTACAAATCAATAGGTTAAGGTTTATTTTAAACGAAACGAAAAACCTGGCTGTAGCGAAATCACTACAGCTTGAGGCGTGGAAAAAAGCCTATGGGGATCAAAGCCTTGCGTAGCGTAGTTTAATCGAGGGTGTAGCGAAATCGTTCCGCTGTAGCGCATTCAGTACAGATGGAGGTCGTTTTTGACGCGACTGCGGAGTTTGATGGTGTAGCAGCGGGCCTCATCGCGAGCAAGCTCGCTCCCACAGGGATCTCCTGTGATCAAATGATTTGTGACCGGCACAAACCAGTGTGGGAGCGAGCTTGCTCGCGATGGCGATTTCAGGGCTTGCCCGGAATCCCGTACTTGCGCAATCGATGGGCAATGGCGGTGTGGGAGGTTTGCAGGCGGCTGGCCAGTTGGCGGGTCGAGGGGTAGTTGACGTAGAGTTTTTCCAGCAGGGTTTTCTCGAACGCTTCCACGGCCTGTTCAAGGCTGTCGACTTCGGTGTCGCTTTGGCGCGCCACGGATGTGCCGGCGATGTCCAGGTCGCCGATGTCCACCAGGCTGCTTTCGCAAATGGCCGCGGCGCGGAAGATCACGTTCTGCAGTTGCCGCACGTTGCCCGGCCAGCGGTTGCCGAGCAGGGCTGGATAGGTTCCAGGAGCGAGGCGACAAACCGGGCGCTGGATCTGCGCGCAGGCCTGCTGCATGAAGTAGCGCGCCAGCAGCAGAATGTCCTGACCGCGCTCGCGCAGCGGTGGGACTTCGACGTTGAGCACGTTGAGGCGGTAGAACAGATCCTCGCGGAATGCGCCTTCGCTGACCATTTTTTCCAGGTCACGGTGGGTCGCGCTGAGGATCCGCACGTTGACCTTGACCTCACGATCGCCACCCACGCGGCGGAAGCTGCCATCGTTGAGGAACCGCAGCAATTTGGCCTGCAAGTACGGCGACATTTCGCCGATCTCGTCGAGAAATACCGTGCCCTGGTTGGCCAGTTCCATCAGGCCTGGCTTGCCGCCACGCTGGGCGCCGGTGAAGGCGCCGGGGGCGTAACCGAACAGCTCGCTTTCGGCGAGGTTCTCCGGCAACGCCGCGCAGTTCAACGCCAGAAAAGGCGCGCTGTGCCGGGCGCTGATCGCATGGCAGGCACGGGCCACCAGTTCCTTACCGGTGCCGGTTTCACCCTGGATCAGCAGCGGCGCATCGAGCGCCGCCACGCGTTGCGCACGCGCCTTGAGGGTGCGAATCGCCGGGGACTCACCGAGCAATGCATCGAAACCTTCGGCGTGATCGTGGTGCAACGCCGACAGTTGTTCACCGATGCGATTGGGTTGATACAAGGTCAGCAGGGCGCCGGCATCGGTGATGGGCGTGGCGTCCAGCAGCAAGGTCTGGCCGTTGACGGTGATCTCGCGTAACGGCAGACGGAAGCCGTGTTCCAGCAGCGTTTCCAGCAGCGTGGGATCAGTGAACAGCTCGGCGACGCTTTCCCCGGCCGGTTCACGGCCGTACAGGGCGATCAGTGCCGGGTTGGCCAGCAACACGTTGCCGGCGCTATCGAGCGCCAGCACCGGGTCGGTCATCGCCGCCAGCAGCGCGTCGAGTTGCAGGTGCCGACGCTGACCGGGAAGGATGTCGACCACCGTCACCGCCTGCACGCCACGCACACTGAACAGCGCATCGCGCAGTTCTTCAAGCACTTGCGGGCTGAGGGTCGGCGCATCGATGTAAACGTTCGGCGGAACCATTTCCACCGCATCCAGATTGAGATTGCGCCCACCGAGCAAGGCCAGGACTTCCTGGGTGATGCCGACGCGGTCGATGAAGCTGACGTGGATACGCATGGGGCGGTTCAGTGTTCTGGAGTACGGAGGGTGGCAAGTATGCCTTGGGGCGGGCTAATGGTGAAATCCTGCGCAGGACTTCACGTCAACACTGAACCAATGTGGGAGCGAGCTTGCTCGCGATAGCGGTCTTTCAGTCGACATCCATGGTGAATGTCAATCCGTCATCGCGAGCAAGCTCGCTCCCACAGGGTGAGTGGGGTTATTCCAGATGTTCAGGCTTCACCGGGTCCCCGGATTTAACGTGCAGTTGCGCGCGTACGTCTTCGAACATCTCGTCGTAATACTTGTGCAGCGAGCCGATGCTGGCGGTTTTAGGCATGCCGTATTTCTGTGCGATGCGCGTGGCGTGTCGGGCAAAGTCGAAGGCCTGGTCCTTGGGCAGGAAGAATTCTTCATTCAGGTCCTTGCCTTCGACCGAGCCATGCAGCTTGAAGAGCATGCCTGTGCCTTCCTTGGGATCTGTTGCGACCTCATAGTCAATGCACAGGTTGTAGCTGAAGTCGTCCTTGTTCAGCGCGTGGCGCTCTATGTGCAAGTGACCGGGCTCGAATGTGGCCATGGGCGTCTCCTTCAAAGGCATTGAAGCGGGGCAGGAATGAGGTCTGCCCCGGCTGTTTTTTATCGGTAGGCGATACCAGGTTTAGCCGTGCTGATACGGGTGCCGGCCTTGCCCTGGACGATGGATTCGATGTCCGAGAGTGAACCGATCACCGCGACTTTGCCAGTGTTGCGGGCGAACTCGCAGGCCGCCTGGACTTTCGGGCCCATGGAGCCGGCGGCGAAGCCGAGTTTTTCGATGTCGTCCGGGTGGGCCTGGGCGATGGCTTTCTGGGTTGGCTTGCCGAAATCGATAAACGCGGCGTTGACGTCGGTGGCGATCACCAGCAAGTCACTTTCAAGCTGTTCGGCCAGCAGCGCCGAGCACAGGTCCTTGTCGATCACCGCTTCCACGCCCTTGAGCTTGCGGTTCTCGTCGTACATCGTCGGAATGCCGCCACCGCCCGCGCAGATCACGATGCTGCCTTTGTCCAGCAGCCACTTGATCGGGCGGATTTCGAAGATGCGCTTGGGTTTCGGACTGGCCACCACGCGGCGGAACTTGTCACCGTCCGGGGCAATCGCCCAGCCTTTTTCAGCGGCCAGGGCTTCGGCTTCGGCCTTGGAGTAGACCGGGCCGATGGGTTTGCTCGGGTTCTGGAACGCCGGGTCCCTGGCGTCGACTTCAACCTGGGTCAGCAGGGTTGCGAACGGCACTTCGAAGTCCAGCAGGTTGCCCAGTTCCTGTTCGATGATATAGCCAATCATGCCTTCGGTTTCGGCACCGAGCACGTCCAGCGGGTAAGGGGAAACCTGGGTGTAGGCCGCCGCTTGCAGCGACAGCAGACCGACTTGCGGGCCATTGCCGTGAGCGATCACCAGTTGATTGCCGGGGTGGATTTTGGCGATCTGTTCGGTGGCGATCCGGATGTTGGCGCGTTGATTGTCCGCGGTCATGGGTTCACCACGGCGGAGCAGGGCGTTACCGCCCAGTGCAACGACGATACGCATAATGCAGTCCTTCTATAGGTCAGTGATGATCGTTCCCACGGTCCCCGTGGGAATGCATCTCGTGACGCTCTGCGTCACAGTGGACGCAGAGCGTCCATGGCGGCATTCCCACGCAGAGCGTGGGAACGATCTGCACAAAGAGCGAACCGTGTTGGTCGTTAGATATCAGCCAGCGCCGAGACCAGGATCGCCTTGATGGTATGCATGCGGTTTTCCGCTTGCTCGAAGGCGATGTTGGCGGGCGACTCGAAGACTTCCTCGGTCACTTCAACGCCGTTGGCCAGGTTCGGATAACGCGCCGCGATGTCCTTGCCGACCTTGGTTTCACTGTTGTGGAACGCCGGCAGGCAGTGCATGAATTTCACCCGGGGGTTGCCCGAGGCTTTCATCATTTTGGCGTTGACCTGGTACGGCATTAGTTGCTCGATACGCTCGTCCCAGGCTTCGACCGGTTCACCCATCGACACCCAGATGTCGGTGTGGATGAAGTCCACGCCCTTGACCGCTTCTTTTGGGTCTTCGGTGATGGTGATACGGGCACCGCTATCGATGGCGAAGGCTTGGCACTGATCGATGAAGTCCTGATGTGGCCACAGCGCTTTCGGTGCGCCGATGCGCACGTCCATGCCGAGTTTGGCGCCGATCATCAGCAGCGAGTTGCCCATGTTGTAGCGGGCGTCACCGAGGTAGGCGTAGCTGATGTCATGCAGCGGCTTGTCGCTGTGTTCGCGCATGGTCAGGGTGTCGGCGATCATTTGGGTCGGGTGGAACTCGGCGGTCAGGCCGTTGAACACCGGCACGCCAGCGAACTTGGCCAGCTCTTCGACGATTTCCTGTTCGAAGCCACGGTACTCGATCGCATCGAACATCCGACCGAGAACGCGGGCGGTGTCTTTCATGCTTTCCTTGTGGCCGATTTGCGATGACACCGGGTCGATGTAGGTGACGTGAGCACCCTGGTCATGGGCCGCGACTTCGAAGGCGCAACGGGTGCGGGTCGAGGTTTTTTCGAAGATCAACGCGATGTTCTTGCCTTTGAGGTGCGGCTGTTCGGTGCCGGTGTACTTGGCGCGTTTCAGGTCGCGGGACAGGTCCAGCAGGTAGTGCAACTCGCGATTGGTGTGGTGCATCAACGAGAGCAGGCTACGGTTGCGCATGTTAAAAGCCATGATGTGGATCTCCTTTGGTTTCGGTTATCCCCTTGGTCGGACTCTGTAAGCCTCGGCCAAGGTTTGAAAGTTAATAGTCGATTGGGTCGCGGATGATCGGGCAGGTCATGCAGTGGCCGCCGCCACGACCGCGACCGAGTTCGCCGGCGCTGATGGTGATGACCTCGATACCGGCCTTGCGCAGCAGGGTGTTGGTGTAGGTGTTGCGGTCGTAACCGATCACCACGCCGGGCTCCACGGCAACCACGTTGTTGCCGTCGTCCCACTGTTCGCGTTCGGCGGCGAAGCTGTTGCCGCCGGTTTCGACGACGCGCAGGGCCTTGAGGTTGAGTGCGGCGGCCACGGTGTCGAGGAAGCTGGTTTCTTCGCGACGGATATCGATGCCGCCCGGTTTGCTTTCGTCAGGGCGCAGGGTGAAGGCGACAATCTGGTTCACCACTTCCGGGAAAATCGTCACCAGGTCGCGGTCGCAGAAGCTGAACACGGTGTCCAGGTGCATCGCCGCGCGGGATTTCGGCAGGCCGGCAACGATCACCCGCTCGACCGCTTTGTGCTTGAACAGGTTCAGTGCCAACTGGCCGATGGCCTGACGGGACGAGCGTTCGCCCATGCCGATCAACACTACGCCGTTACCGATCGGCATCACGTCGCCGCCTTCCAGCGTGGCGTTGCCGTGCTGCTGATCCGGGTCGCCGTACCAGACCTGGAAGTCGGCATTGGTGAACTCCGGGTGGAATTTGTAGATGGCGCTGGCCAGCAGGGTTTCCTGACGGCGCGCCGGCCAGTACATCGGGTTCAGCGTGACGCCGCCATAGATCCAGCACGTGGTGTCGCGGGTGAACTGGGTGTTTGGCAGCGGCGGAAGAATGAAGCTGGAGTGGCCGAGGAAATCGCGGAACATTTCGATGGTCTTGCCACCGAAGCTGCTTGGCAGGTCATCGGCCGACACACCGCCAATCAGGAACTCGGCGACCTTGCGCGGTTCCAGGCTGCGCAGCCAGGAGCTGACTTCGTTGACCAGACCGAGGCCGACCTGATTGGCGGTGATCTTGCGCTCCAGAATCCAGTCCAGGGCTTCTGGGTTGGCGACGATGTCGGTCAGCAGGTTGTGCATTTCCAGCACATCGATATCGCGCTCACGCATCTTGGTGACGAAGTCGAAATGGTCGCGCTTGGCCTGGGCAACCCACAGCACATCATCGAAAAGCAGTTCGTCGCAGTTGTTCGGGGTCAGCCGCTGGTGAGCCAGGCCGGGGGAGCAAACCATGACTTTGCGCAGTTTGCCGGCTTCGGAATGTACGCCGTACTTAACTTTTTCCGTGGTCATTACAGATCCTCCAGATAACAAAACGGTCGAGTGTTACAAGCGGGTGCTACAGGGTCAGGAAGCCGTCGTAGAGCCCATAGGCCGCCACCAGGGCGCCAATGACTACTGCGGTGAAAATCAGCTTCTCGACGTTGGTGAAAACCGGTTTGCCCAACTCGCGCTTGGCCTTGGCGAACAGGATCGCGCCGGGGGCATAGAGCAGGGCGGACAGCAGCAGGTATTTGATGCCGCCGGCATACAGCAGCCAGATCGCGTAGATCAGCGCGATACCGCCGATGATCAGGTCTTTCTTGCGTTCGGCCAGGGCGTTTTCGTAGCTCTCGCCGCGTACCGCCAACAGCAGCGCATAGGCCGCCGACCACAGGTAAGGCACCAGAATCATCGAGGTGGCGAGGTAGATCAGCGACAGGTAAGTGCTGGCCGAGAACAGGGTGATGATCAGGAACACCTGGACCATCGCGTTGGTCAGCCACAGGGCGTTGACCGGCACATGGTTGGCGTTCTCCTTGCGCAAGAACTCCGGCATGGTGTGGTCCTTGGCGGCGGCGAACATGATCTCCGCACACAGCAGCACCCACGACAGCAGCGCACCGAGCAGGGAAATGATCAGGCCGACGCTGATCAGCACCGCGCCCCAGTGACCGACTACATGCTCCAGCACGGCAGCCATCGACGGGTTCTGCAGCTTGGCCAACGCTGGTTGAGTCATGATGCCCAGCGACAGCACGTTCACCAGCACCAGGAACAGCAGCACGGTGATGAAGCCGATCACGGTGGCTTTACCGACATCCGAGCGTTTTTCGGCTCGGGCCGAGAAGATGCTCGCGCCTTCGATGCCGATGAACACCCAGACGGTGACCAGCATCATGTTGCGCACCTGGTTCATCACGCTGCCCAGGTCAGGGTTTTTGATGCCCCAGATGTCGGCGGTGAAGATCTCCAGTTTGAAGGCGAAGATCGCGATCAAGACGAACAGCAGCAATGGCACGATCTTGGCGACGGTGGTCACCAGGTTGATGAACGCCGCTTCCTTGATCCCGCGCAGCACCAGAAAGTGCACGGCCCACAGCAGCACCGAAGCACCGATCACCGCAGCCACGGTGTTGCCTTCGCCGAAGATCGGGAAGAAGTAACCCAAGGTGCTGAACAGCAGAACGAAGTAGCCGACGTTACCCAGCCAGGCGCTGATCCAGTAACCCCAGGCGGACGAAAAACCCATGTAGTCGCCGAAACCGGCCTTGGCGTAGGCGTAGACACCGCCATCGAGGTCAGGCTTGCGGTTGGCGAGGGTCTGGAAGACAAACGCCAGGGTCAACATGCCGACGGCGGTGATGGCCCAACCAATCAAGACAGCCCCGACGTCGGCACTGGCGGCCATGTTTTGCGGCAAAGAAAATATTCCGCCACCAATCATGGACCCCACTACCAGAGCGACTAACGCGCCGAGTCGTAGTTTTCCGGGAGATTCAGACATTGCATGACTCCATTGCCGGAGAAGAGAGACCACAGAATAAATCCGCTCGCTGATAGAACAACTGATCTGGATCAGTTCGTGGTCACATTCCATTGTTGATTGATGACGTGTGAATACTTCATAAATTGCGCGTATGTGCCGCTACAGGCCTGCTCCAGAGGCATCGGCATAAATAAAACAGGGATGGATCCTGATTGTTGCGAGACATGAAGCTAGTTGGCTTTTCAGAATGTGCAAATTTTGTGCATCTGTTTTCAGTACAGAATTGATTTGTCTGGGATAACGCACAAAACTGGCAAAATGCCTGTGTGGCATAGGTGAGGAAGTTCTAAATAAGCGCTATTTTTTGCCGTTATCTGATTAACGTCATGCCACGTTGCATATTTAATGGAATTAACATTTGTTATGGTTTCAAAACATGACAAACAGTCGATTTGAGATGAGAGATAAGGATGTCGCTGTGAAGGTGTTGCTCGACTATCAGCCGCCGTATGACTGGCCAGCGATGCTCGGCTTCTTGTCGGCGCGGGCGATTACCGGGTTGGAGAGCGTGGTCGATGGCGTGTATTCGCGCAGCATCAGCCTGAACGGTGCGCACGGTACGTTTTCGATTACGCCTGCAGTCGGTGATGCGCTTGAAGTGAGACTGGATTTTCCTGAGGCATCCGCCGTGCCGGCGATCGTTGCGCGATTGCGGCGGATGTTCGATCTGGACGCGGATCTGCCGTGCATCCATCAGCAACTGGCGGTTGATCCGTTGATGGCAAGGTTGATTGCCGAGCGTCCCGGTCTACGGGTGCCGGGGGCGTGGGACGGGCTGGAACTGGCGATTCGCGCGGTGTTGGGGCAGCAGATCACGGTGAGTGCGGCGATCAAGCTGGCGGGCAAGCTGGTTGCGCAGTATGGCGAAGCGTTGTCTTCGCCGTTGTCTGGGTTGACTCATGTGTTTCCTGAAGCGGCAGTGTTGGCGGCGGCAGATCTGGCAACCTTGGGAATGCCGAAAAGCCGTGGGCGGACGCTGTCTGGCGTGGCGCAGGCATTGCTTGATGATCCCTTGTTGTTTGAATCGAATCGGGACGGCGGCGTTGCGCGATTGTTGGCATTGTGGGGGATTGGCGACTGGACGGCGCAGTACATCGCTTTGCGACAATTGCGCGAGCCAGACGCGTTTCCGTCGGGGGATGTGGGGCTGATCAATGCGCTGGCGGCGCTTGAGGGTAGGCTGGTGACGTCGCGTGAATTGCTGGCGCGTGCCGAGGCTTGGCGACCGTGTCGGGCGTATGCAGCGCAGGTGCTTTGGACGTCGTTGAGTCGTTCGGACTGAAGTTGATCCGATAGTTGCGTTGACTGTTCGGTCGTCATCGCGAGCAGGCTCGCTCCCACCTTTGATGTGTGGTGATCACAAATGGTGTGCCCACATCAGACCTATGTGGGAGCGGGCTTGCTCGCGAAAGCTACTTCACAATCACCACCACTGCGCGCGGTGGGAGCCCAATTCCCCGGCCGAGCAGGCTCGCTCCCACCTTTGATGTGTGGTGATCACAAATGGTGTGCCCACATCAGACCTATGTGGGAGCGAGCCTGCTTGCGATAGCTACTTCACAATCACCACCACTGCGCGCGATGGGAACCCAATTCCCCGGCCGGGATGGCCCACTGCAACGGTGTCCCCGAAATCTTCAGCGGCACCTGCAACCGATGCGCCGGGCCCCAGACCGTCTGCTCGATTAGTAGGCCCTGATCACCAGCCTCTTCAGCACGTAACGGTTCATCAGTCCCCGGCCCCTGTTCAACCAGCAACTTCGCCGTGCGCGCCAGCGACAATCGCGCCGAGCTGCCGCATCCGCTCCTCAACCGCTCAGTCAGCGCCTTGATCGCACTTGCCGCCATCAAATACCCGGTGGCGTGGTCCAGCGCCTGAACCGGCAACGGCGTCGGTTTGTCCGCGTGCTTCCAACCCATCCCCGCCTCGGCGATGCCGCTGCTCATTTGCACCAGGCTGTCGAAGCCACGGCGGTTTTGCCAAGGGCCGCTCCAGCCGTACGCATTCAGGCAAATGTCGATTAGCCCGGGAGCGAGTTTCTGCCGTTCGGCGGTGCCGTAGCCGAGGCGTTCCAGGGCGTCGGCGCGGTAGCCGTGAAGCAGGATGTCAGCGTCCTTGAGCAGGTTTTCAAATACCAAACGATCACTGTTGTTGTGCAGGTCCAGGCGGGCGCAACGTTTGCCCAGGGTGACTTCCGGAACCACACCGGGTTCGTTCCACTGCGGTGGATCGATACGCAGCACATCGGCGCCCAAGCCAGCGAGAAAGCGACTGGCAACGGGGCCGGCGAGGACGCGAGTCAGGTCCAGCACCTTGATGCCCGCCAGCGGTTGCGCGACCGAGCCTTGCCAGGCGTTTGAGCGCTCGCTGTCGCCGGCGGAAAACTGAATCAGTGGCTCGGCGTTGACGGCCGAGCCTTGAGGATGGGACTGCCATTGTGGCCATGAGCGCATTTCGGCGGCGCAACCGCCGGCCTCGACGACCGCGTGTTCCAGATCGCTTTTGGCCCATCGAGCGACTTTCGCGGCCATCGCCGCGCGATCGAAGCAGTGTCCCAGCACCTGTTCGGCGGCGCTGCGGTGATGAGGGGCGTTGGTGTGCAGGCGAATCCAACCGTCGTGGGTTGCATAGTCGCCCGCGATCGGGTCCCACAGCGGTGGTACGCTCCAGCCCATCGGACGGATCGAGGTGGCGAACCAGAAGGAGGCGAGACGACGGTCGACTTCAAGGGTCGGTAAACGACCGGTCTGTTGCTGCAGCAATTCGCTGGCAGCCTGGCCGGCCGCCGCGATGCTGGCGCTGGCGAGGTCCGTCACGGCAAACGCCGAGGGCAGGGCGCCGTTCGAGGTGAAAGCGATGGCGGTAGCGGGCAAGCCGAGCGCGGCTTGAATGGACGTCAGGAAATCAGTCATCGAAGGCCCTCCGGAAGAGAGCACGATCATAGTTCAAAAAAACGTCAGCCCGGATGAAATCCCCCTGTGGGAGCGAGCCTGCTCGCGATAGCGGAATTTCAGTCAACAACCATGTTGAATGTCAGTCCGTCATTGCGAGCAGGCTCGCTCCCACAGGGATTGCGTTCCGTCAGGCGAGCTCTGGTGCGGTGGCGTAAGCCTGTTCCAGCAGGACGGTGAAGCGGTTGAACGCATCAATCGCACCTTTCTCGACCGCCGCTTCTTCTTCGGCACTGAACTCAAGTCCGTCGAGGGTTTTGACGAAGCTTTTCCAGCCTTCGGCGCGACCACCTGCTGGCTCACCCAGGTGACGGGCACCAAAGGTTTCGCTCAGGCCCAGGCCAACGGCACGCTTGATCAGGAACGCGGCACCGAGTTTCGACCCTTCGGAGACGAAGATCCAGCCCAGTGCTTGCGCCTTGTTCGGGTTTTTCACGGCGCCGGCCACCGGGGCCGGAACGTCGGTTTCCAGGTCGGCCAGATCAGCCTTGGCGGCCTCGGCGCGGCAACGCTGCGGCAGGTCCGGGACGATGGCGATCAGTTCGGCATCGTTGTACAGCGACACCAGTTCCGACTGAAACAGGTACTGGGCAACCACGAAACGGGCGAAGTTGGCTTGGGTTTCGAAGGGTGCGTGAGCTTTCACCAGTGCGTCGAGTTTGCTGTGCGGCTCGTTTGTTATCTGGTTCAGGCGTTGCGAGCGCAGGCTCGGGCGTTCAGAGGTTTGGGCGGCGGTCATGAAGAAGTCCTTGAGAATGAAAGGCGCGTTGTAACTAGACGAACCAGAAGACGCGACAGAGTAAAAAATCCTCACTGCGCTTTGATCTGAAAAGCGCAGTGAGGCCCGTCTGGATCAGATGTCCCAGATCAGGTTGATCGCGAAATTGCGGCCTGGCTCGGTCAGGCGGTCGAGGTTGGCCGGGCTGAGTACGGCGGCTTCGCCGACGCTGTCGTAACCGCGCACGTTGTCCCACTGCCAGTATTTCTTGTCGGCCAGGTTGTACACGCCAGCGCTGACAGTCACGTCGTCGGTCACTTTGTAGAACCCGCTCAGGTCAACCACGCCATAGCCCGGTGTCTTGAACTGGCTGCTGACGCCGTCCGGCGACTTGAAGCTGCTGCTGTCGACGAGGTTTTTCTTCTGCACCAGGGTCCAGCTGAGCAAGGCGCCGTAGTTGTCCTGGTCGTAACCCAGACCGAATACGCCAGTCAGCGGGTTGACCGCGTTGAGCGGTTCGCCGGTGTCGTTGTTGCGACCGTGGGCATAGGCCACCGAGCCCTGGGTGTAGAGACCTTGCGGTGCGCCGAAGGTGTCGAGGTTCAGGCGACCTTTGAGTTCGACGCCCTTGATGGTCGCGTGTTTGATGTTGTTGCTCTGGAACGTCAACTCGTTGTAGCCCGGTGTGACGGCGTCTTCGTTGATGAAGTCGCGGTACTTGTTATAGAACACCGCCACATCGAAGTGGCCGGACTCGAAGTTGCCGCGCAGGCCGGTCTCGTAGCTCTGGCTTTTTTCCGGCCCCAGATTCGGGTTCGGTTCCACTCGGTAGCCGGTGGTGGTGTTCTCGAAACGGCCGTACAGCGCCTTGGCGGTCGGGGTGCGGAAGCCTTCGGCGTACTGACCGTACCAGGTGTAGTTGTCGGTCAGGGCGTAGGTCAGGCCGAACTTGGGCGACACGCGATGCCAGGTCTTATTCTCGTCGCTGACCGTGCCTTTGCCGTCGGCGGCCACGGTGTTGAGGAATTCCTGAGTGATGTGCGGCTTGAGCTGGGTGTAGTCGTAGCGCACGCCCGGCAGGAAGGTCCATTTGTCCCAGCTGATCTGATCCTGGGCGAACAGGCTGTAGGTGTTGATGGTCGGGTCCGGGAAGTCACTGGATTTCTTCAACACGTCAGCAGGGCTGATCGCGCCGATTTTTCGGCAACTGCCGAACACCGTCAGGCATGTTCCGCTACCGCTGCGCGAGCCGCTGACTTTCTCTTGCTTGATAGTGGTGCCGTACGTCAGCAAATGGTCGGTTTCACCGATGTTGAAGGCCTTATCGAGTTGTGCGTCGAATACCCACTGCTTTTCTTCATAGAGGGTTTCACGACTGCGCATCACGTTGCGGCTGAACGGGAAGTAGTTTTCCAGGGTGCTCTGATCGGTCTTGGCGATCTGGTAGTTCAGACTCCACTTGAGGTGATCGACCAGCAAGGAATCGAGGGCGAAATTGTTTTCCAGGCCGAAGCGTTCGCGGGTGATGGTGTCATTGCCGGTGCGCGAGCGGTACATGCCCATTGGCTGGCCATTGTTGAACGGGCCACCGACGGCGCTTTTCTGGTTGGTGTCGCGGTTGTCCTTGTACTTCTCGTAGGTCAGGCCCAGTCGCGCGTCCTCGGCATAGTTCCAGCCGGCTTTGGCCAGCACGTTGGTGGTGCGTACGTCCTCCGGGTTGGCGGCCGTGCGATTGAGCCCCGTGCCGTTGTTGCTGCCGAAGGATTCGGTTTCATGCCCGTCGCGCTGGCTGAAATGCAGCAAGCCGTCGAACTGCTCGGCGCGCCCGGCGACGGTGGCGGATTTCAGCCAGCTGTCGTCGGACGAGTTGTAGCCGGTTTTCAGACGAGCGCCGACGTCTTTGCCCGGCTTGATGATGTCGTCCGGGTCGAGGGTGAAGTAGCTGACCGCGCCGCCGATGGCGTTGCTGCCGTAGAGCACCGAAGCCGGGCCGCGGAGGATTTCCACGCGTTTGATGATTTCCGGGTCGACGTAGTTGCGCTGGGTCTTGGCGTACGGACCGTTGAAGAAACCGTTGGGCACCTCGACGCCATCGACTTGCGTCAGGATCCGGTCACCGTCGATGCCGCGAATGTTGTAGCCGCTGATACCGCCACGGGTACCGGTGCCGCCAACCGAAACACCCGGTTCGTAGCGCACCAGTTCCTTGATGGTGTTGACGTTGTTGCGGTCCAGTTCTTCGCGGGTGTGCACGGTGACGGTGCTCGGCACGCTGTCGACGCTTTGTTCCTGGCGGGTGGCACTGATGGTCATCTGCTGCAGGGCAAGGGTGCCGCCGGCGCTGCGTTTTTCCAGCACGATGTTGTTATTGCTCAGCTTGCGATAGCTCAGGTTGGTCCCCACCAACAGGCGATCGAGGGCTTTTTCCGGTGTCAGCGCACCGTGTACACCCGGCGAGGCGACGCCTTCAGCGAGTTCTGCCGGCAAGCCGACTTGCCAACCGGTGACGGCGGTGAAGGCGTTGAGTGCCGACACTAATGGTTGTTGGGCGATGGCGAAGGTGTAATCGCCCATGTTGCGACTTGGCTGTTGGCTCGCGGTGGCGGCCATCACTGGCGCGGCCTGGGCACCGGCCAACAGGATGGCGGCAGTCAGCAAGGACAACGTGCAGTTCTGCACGCGAGCGGAAGGTGAAGAGGACCGGCGGGTAAGGCGAGAGGACATCGATAGCGCTCCGTGTCGCACGAATCGTATAGGTGCAGATCCACATCGAAGATGCGAATCAATTGCATTGGCTATAACGAGACGAACGATGAAGCGCTATCGAGTAAAAATAATTCTCATTTAGTTCAGGATCACCAGCGCCGGGAATTCCTGAAGCCTGGCCGAGGTGACGTGAGCCAGCGAGCGGACCACGTCCAGCGGTTGGTCGAGGCGGTAATTGCCGGTCACCGCAACGTTGGCCAACTGCTCGTTGTTGTTGATGATCCAGCCAGGGTAGTAGCGGCGCAGTTCGGCCAGCACCTGGCTCAATGGGCAGTTTTCAAACACCAGTCGGCCCTGGACCCAGGCCAGATCGGTTGCCGGGTCGAGTCTGGCCGGTTGATCGAAGCCATTGGGGCCGATGCGGATGCTTTCGCCCGCGCTCAGGCGCACACGGGCGTCGTTGCGGTTGGAGCGCAAATCGACATCGCCACGCTGCACGCGAACCTGGGCGATACCGTCCAGATAACGCACGGCGAAGGTGGTGTCGCGCACGCTGGCGGTGACCGGGCCGGCGTCGATTTCCAGTGGCAGACCGCGATTGGCCGCGACCTCGAAATAAGCCTCGCCCTGATACAGGTGGGCGATGCGTTGCTGGTCGTTGATGGTGCTGGAAAACGCCGAGTTGGTGTTGAGCAGGACTTTTGAACCGTCCTCCAGTTGCAGGTGCTGACGCTCGCCGACCACGGTCAGATGATCTGCCTGAATCCGCATCGGCAGGTTGCTGAAACTGAACAGCCCGAGTATCAGCACGGCCGCCATGGCCAGCGGTTTCCAGTGCTGGCGCAGGCGACCGGGCAGCAAGACCTTGTGCGTGGAGGTGTTCAAACGCTGTGCACACTGAGCGACCTGCGGCCCGTTCCAGATCGCCTGGGCCTTGGCGAATGCCTCGGCATTGTGCGGGGCGGCGGCGAGCCAGTCGTGGAATTCGCGGGTTTGTTGCTCACTCGGACTGTCCAGCACGATCAACCAGTCCAGCGCCTGATCCATGGTGCTGCTGGCTGGGTCCCGCGCCGGGGTTGGCGGGTGGGAATGTGGGCTGTCCGTCACGGGTGTTCCTCGGCTGTGGCTGCAGGAGAGCAGTTTCAAGCTTCAAGCGGCAAGCTTCAAGCCACTGCGTCTAGTAGCGATCAGCGACACCGACGCAGATCGCCATGATCAGCTTCAGGTCTTTTTGCACGGTGCTCAAGGACACGCTGAGCTGCTCGGCGATCTCCAGATAGCTGTGCCCGTGCAGGCGGCTGAGGATGAAGATCTGTTGTTGGCGCGGGGTGAGTTGGCTGAGGCTGATGTTCAAGCGTTCGAGCATCTGTTCGGCATGGGCGGCGTCCTCGGCACTGCTGAGCGGCGCGGCGATGCTTTGCACGACGTTCAGCGGAACGTCTTCGAGCATCGTGCGGGACTGAATGCGCCGTGCGCGCAGATGGTCCAGCGCCAGGTTGCGGGCGGTTTGAAACACGAAAGGTTCGAGGTGATCGATGGCCCGTTCACTCAACGCGCGGGCCACTCGCAGGTAGGTTTCCTGCAAGAGATCCTCGGCAGTGCTGTGGTTGTTGACCATCCGCTCCAGGGTCCGCAGCAGCGAGACTCGCTGAGCGAGGAAGACATGATTGAAGCGCGATTGACTCACAGTAGGACCTGATCCATTTCAAGCGAATGATAATGCTTATCATCTGCCTGAAAGGTCAAGCGCTACCGCTGAGAATTATTTGCGGCCTTGCAGATACGCCGGGTAATCGGGGATCCGGTACTCGTGCGGCTGATCCATCAACGGGCTGCCGAGCAGGTAGTCGGCGCTGCATTCATTGCAGGCCACTGGAATGTTCCAGACCGCCGCGACCCGCAGCAACGCCTTGATATCCGGATCGTGAGGTTGCGGCTCGAACGGGTCCCAGAAGAACACCAGCATGTCGACCCGCTGCTCGGCGATTCGCGCGCCGAGTTGCTGATCGCCACCCAAGGGGCCGCTGATCATGCTTTCGACGGGCAGACCCAGGCGTTTGCTCAACAGCATCCCGGTGGTGCCGGTGGCCACAAGCTCGTGTTGTGCGAGCTTGTCCTTCTGCCGCTCGGCCCAGTCCAGCAAGAACACTTTGCAGTGGTCATGGGCAACCAGGGCGATGCGTTTGCGCGCCGCCATGGTTTTGGTGGTAAAGCTGATACCGATCATCGACTACTGCTCCAGCGAAAATGCTCACCGCAGGCTGCGATCTTTTAGCGGTTAAAAGATCAAAAGATCGCAGGCCTACGACGGGGCAGGGTTAGCTTATTCGGCGTTGCACAGGGCGAGGCAGTTATCGAGCATGCGGTTGGAGAAACCCCATTCGTTGTCGTACCAGGCCAGCACCTTGAGCAGCTTGCCGCTGGACTTGGTGTGGTTGGCATCGAAAATCGACGACAGCGGGTTGTGGTTGAAGTCGCTGGAAACCAGCGGCAGGGTGTTGTAGCCGAGGATCTTCGAGTGCTGGCTGGCTTCTTTGAGCAGTGCGTTGACTTCATCCGCGCTCGCTTCTCGTTTCAGCTGCACGGTCAGGTCCACCAGCGACACGTTGATCACCGGCACGCGCACCGACATGCCGGTCAGCTTGCCGGCCAGTTCCGGCAGCACCAGGCCCACCGCTTCAGCGGCGCCGGTCTTGCTCGGGATCATGTTTTGGGTGGCCGAACGCGCGCGGTACGGGTCGACGTGGTAGACATCGGTGAGGTGCTGGTCGTTGGTGTAGGCGTGGATGGTGGTCATCAGACCGCTCTCGATGCCCAGCTCGCGGTGCAACACCTGAGCCACCGGGGCCAGGCAGTTAGTGGTGCACGAAGCGTTGGAAATGATCTGGTGCGATTGGCGCAGGATATCGTGGTTGACCCCGTACACCACGGTGGCATCGGCGCCTTTGGCCGGGGCCGAGATAATCACTTTGCGCGCGCCGGCGCTAATATGGGCGGCGGCTTTGGCGCGGTCGGTGAACAGACCGGTGCATTCGAACACGACATCAACCTTCTCGGCAGCCCACGGCAATTCGGCCGGGTTGCGAATCGCGCTGACCGAAATCCGGTCGCCGTTGACGGTCAGGCTTTCCTGATCGTGCTGCACGTCGGCATCGAAGGTGCCGTGCACGGTGTCGTACTTGAGCAGGTGGGCGTTCATCGAACTGTCGCCCAAATCGTTGATGGCGACGATCTGCAAATCCTGACGGTAGCCTTGGGTATACAGTGCGCGAAGGACATTACGGCCAATACGGCCAAAACCATTGATTGCGATTCGTAGAGTCATTTGTAAAGCGCCGCCGTCGTTTTGTTGTTGGAATTACAAGATTATTCGCAAAAAAATAGAAAACAAGCCTTTTTAGTGGCAATATTTTGTTTTATCTACAACGAGTGACCTGAATCAACTGGTCCGAGTGGTCAAGAAAACCGTCAGCGCTGCACGCGTTGACGCCTCTTGATCAGCATAGACACGAACAGGTCGCCACATCCGTTAGCCTGGAGTTCTACACATGCATCCCCGCGTACTTGAGGTCACTGAACGGCTTGTCACCCGTAGCCGCGCTACCCGTGAGGCCTACCTTGCATTGATTCGCGGCGCCGCCAGCGATGGCCCGATGCGCGGCAAGCTGCAATGCGCCAACTTCGCCCACGGCGTGGCCGGGTGCGGCACCGAAGACAAGCAAAGCTTGCGGATGATGAACGCCGCCAACGTGGCGATTGTTTCGTCATATAACGACATGCTCTCGGCGCATCAGCCGTACGAGCACTACCCGGAACAAATCAAACACGCGCTGCGCGAGATCGGTTCGGTCGGCCAGTTCGCCGGTGGTGTGCCGGCGATGTGTGATGGTGTGACTCAGGGCGAGCCGGGCATGGAACTGGGCATTGCCAGCCGCGAAGTGATCGCGATGTCGACTGCCGTGGCGCTGTCCCACAACATGTTCGATGCGGCGATGATGCTCGGCATCTGCGACAAGATCGTGCCGGGCCTGATGATGGGCGCGCTGCGTTTTGGTCATCTGCCGACAATCTTCGTTCCGGGCGGACCGATGGTGTCGGGGATTTCCAACAAGGAAAAAGCCGACGTCCGTCAGCGTTACGCCGAGGGCAAGGCCAGCCGTGAAGAGCTGCTGGAATCGGAAATGAAGTCCTACCACAGCCCTGGCACCTGCACCTTTTACGGTACCGCCAACACCAACCAGTTGCTGATGGAAGTCATGGGCCTGCACTTGCCGGGCGCCTCTTTCGTCAACCCGAACACCCCGTTGCGTGACGCCCTGACCCGTGAAGCCGCACACCAGATCACCCGTCTGACCAAGCAAAGCGGCAACTTCATGCCGATCGGCGAAATCGTCGACGAGCGTTCGCTGGTCAACTCGATTGTTGCGCTACATGCCACGGGCGGCTCGACCAACCACACCTTGCACATGCCGGCTATCGCCATGGCGGCCGGTATTCAACTGACCTGGCAGGACATGGCCGACCTCTCCGAGGTGGTGCCGACCCTGAGCCACGTCTACCCGAACGGCAAGGCTGACATCAACCACTTCCAGGCAGCGGGCGGTATGTCGTTCCTGATCCGCGAACTGCTGGAAGCCGGTTTGCTCCACGAAGACGTCAACACCGTGGCCGGGCATGGCCTGAGTCGCTACACCCAGGAACCGTTCCTGGAAAACGGTGAGCTGGTATGGCGCGAAGGCCCGATCGAAAGCCTTGATGAAAACATTCTGCGCCCAGTCGCCCGTGCATTCTCGCCAGAAGGCGGCCTGCGGGTGATGGAAGGCAACCTCGGTCGTGGGGTGATGAAAGTCTCGGCCGTGGCGCCGGAACATCAAGTGGTTGAAGCGCCGGCAATGGTTTTCCAGGATCAGCAAGACCTGGCCGATGCGTTCAAGGCAGGTCTGCTGGAGAAGGACTTTGTCGCGGTGATGCGCTTCCAGGGCCCGCGCTCCAACGGTATGCCGGAACTGCACAAAATGACGCCGTTCCTCGGTGTACTGCAGGACCGTGGCTTCAAGGTTGCGCTGGTCACTGATGGGCGGATGTCCGGTGCGTCGGGGAAAATCCCGGCGGCCATTCACGTCAGCCCGGAAGCCTATGTCGGCGGTGCTTTGGCACGCGTGCAAGAGGGCGATATCATCCGCGTCGATGGCGTCCACGGCACCTTGCAGCTTATGGTGGATGCCGATGAATTTGCCGCTCGCACACCGGCTAAAGGCCTGCTGGACAACGGCATTGGCTGCGGTCGCGAGTTGTTTGGCTTCATGCGCATGGCCTTCAGCTCGGCAGAGCAGGGCGCCAGCGCCTTTACCTCTGCCCTGGAGACCCTTAAGTGAAACTAGCGCTGGTCGGTGACATTGGTGGAACCAATGCGCGTTTTGCGTTGTGGAAAAACCAGCAGCTGGAGTCGATCCAGGTGCTGGCGACAGCCGACTATGCCTGCCCGGAAGACGCCATCGGCGTCTACCTGAACGGCCTCGGCCTGGCGCCCGGTTCGATTGGCGCGGTGTGCCTGTCAGTGGCCGGTCCGGTCAGCGGCGACGAATTTCGTTTCACCAACAACCATTGGCGGCTGAGTCGCAAGGCCTTTTGTCAGACCTTGCAGGTCGATCAGCTGTTGCTGGTCAACGATTTCTCGGCCATGGCGCTGGGCATGACGCGCCTGCAACCGGGCGAGTTTCGGGTGGTCTGCGAAGGCACGCCGGAGCCGTTGCGCCCGGCGGTGGTGATCGGTCCCGGCACCGGGCTCGGTGTCGGTACCTTGCTTGATCTTGGCGAAGGCCGTTGGGCCGCATTGCCGGGGGAGGGTGGGCATGTCGACTTGCCGCTGAGCAGTCCGCGAGAAACCCAACTCTGGCAGCACATCTACAGCGAGATCGGTCACGTCAGCGCCGAAACAGCGTTGAGCGGCAGCGGTTTGCCGCGTGTCTATCGGGCGATCTGTGCCGTGGACGGGCATGAACCTGTGCTCGATACCCCGGAAGCCATCACCGCCGCAGGCCTTGCTGGTGACCCGATTGCCCTGGAAGTGCTCGAGCAGTTCTGTTGCTGGCTCGGTCGGGTGGCCGGCAACAACGTGCTGACCACCGGTGGACGTGGCGGTGTGTACATCGTCGGTGGGGTGATTCCGCGGTTTGCCGATTTCTTTCTCAAAAGTGGTTTTGCCCGTTGTTTTGCTGACAAGGGGTGCATGAGCGAGTACTTCAATGGCATTCCCGTCTGGCTGGTGACCGCACCGTATTCCGGATTGACTGGTGCGGGTGTGGCACTGGAACAGGCTTGAGACCGCGTCGACTTCATCGCGAGCAGGCTCGCTCCCACAGGGTTAATTGCATACATTCAAACCCTTGTGGGAGCGAGCCTGCTCGCGATGAGGCCCTGACAGGCAACATAGATCCATGAACGATCAGGCATAATCCGCCCCAACACTAACAACAAGGACGCCGCCCCGTGAGCTCAGTCAACAAGTCGATTTTGTTGGTCGATGACGATCAAGAGATACGCGAGTTGCTGGACACCTACCTCAGCCGCGCAGGCTTTCAGGTGCGGACCACGCCCGATGGCGCTGGCTTTCGCCAGGCACTGAACGAGGCGCCGAGTGATCTGGTGATCCTTGATGTGATGCTGCCGGACGAAGACGGCTTCAGCCTGTGTCGCTGGATTCGCCAGCACCCGCGTCAGGCCCAGGTGCCGATCATCATGCTCACCGCCAGTTCCGACGAAGCCGACCGGGTCATTGGCCTGGAGCTCGGCGCCGACGATTACCTTGGCAAGCCCTTCAGCCCCCGTGAGTTGCAGGCACGAATCAAAGCCTTGCTACGGCGTGCGCAGTTCGGTCAGGAGCGTTCCGGGGGTGAGGTGCTGGCCTTCGATGAATGGCGGCTGGACATGGTCAGCCATCGGCTGTTTCACACCGACGGCGAAGAGGTGATTCTCTCTGGAGCCGATTTTGCCCTGCTGAAACTCTTCCTCGATCACCCGCAGGAAATCCTCGACCGCGACACCATCGGCAATGCCACCCGTGGCCGTGACCTGATGCCGCTGGATCGCATCGTCGACATGGCCGTCAGTCGTTTGCGTCAGCGTTTGCGCGATACCGAAAAGCCTCCACGCTTGATCCGCACCGTGCGCGGCAGCGGCTATCAACTGGCCGCCAATGTGGTCGCCAGCAATGGTCACTGAGTTCTTCACGCGCCTGATACGGCGGATGCCGGTGCCGCGTTCGCTGCTCGGGCGGATGTTGCTGTTGACTCTGCTGGCGGTGTTGTTCGCGCAGACGCTGTCGAGCGTGATCTGGGTCTCGCAATTGCGTGCCACGCAGTTGGAAGGGTTGGTCACCGCCGCCCGCAGCCTGGCGCATTCGATGACTGCCAGTGTCAGTTACTTTCGCTCTTTGCCGGTGGCGTACCGGCCGTTGGTTCTCGACCAGTTGCGCAGCATGGGCGGCACCCGTTTCGTGGTGACGCTCAACGACAAACCGCTGGAAATGCAGTTGTTACCGCCGACCCCGCGCAAAGAAGCGGTGCTGGCGGCGGTGGATGAGGTGCTGCGGCAATCGCTGGGTGCGGACACCGATATCTCGGTGCAATTCGTCAGCCCGGACGATCTGCGGATCTTCAATGGCGGTTTGAAACTCGATGAATTGCCGCGTTCCTGGGCGCACTACGCGCTGACCCTGGAACCGGTCAATCCGCCGGTGCTGGTCACCCAGATCAAACTGGCCCAGGGCGAATGGCTGTACATCGCCTCGCTGTTGCCCGAGCCCTATACCAGCCTTGAAGAACAGGGGCTGCCTTCGCAGCAGGTCTGGTTCATCGTGCTCACCAGTGGGTTTCTGTTGTTGTTCATTGGTCTGTTGGTGCACTGGCAGAGCCGGCCACTCAAGCGCCTGGCACGGGCGGCGCGGGACATGTCGCTGGGCGCCGAAGTGGAACCAGTGGCCGAGGGCGGCGGCAGTGAGGTGGTCGAAGTCGGCCGCGCCTTCAACGCCATGCGCGCGCGCATCAGCCGCTACCTGACTGAGCGCAGCCAGTTGTTCAGTGCTATTTCCCATGACTTGCGCACGCCCATCACTCGTCTGCGACTGCGGGTCGAGCTGCTGGAGGATGAGCGACTGCAAGCCAAGTTCGGGCGGGATCTGGATGAGCTGGAGCTGTTGGTCAAAGGCGCGCTGCAATGCGTCAAGGACACCGACATCCACGAAAACATCGAGCCGGTGGACCTCAACCATGTGCTCGATTGCCTGGTCGAGCCCTACCTGGCACCCAATGGCAATGGCCGCGTGACCCAGCAGGGGCGGGCGCTGGCGCCGTATCCCGGTAAGCCGCTGGCGCTCAAGCGCTGTATTGGCAACCTGATCGACAACGCCCTCAAGTATGGGCAGAACGCGCATTTGCACATCGACGACGATGACGCTGCGTTCATCCTGCACGTCGACGACGAAGGCCCGGGGGTGCCCGAGCAGCGACTGGAGCAGGTGTTCGAACCGCACTTTCGTTTGGCCGGGCAGCAGCAGGGTTATGGGCTGGGGTTGGGCATCGCGCGCAATATCGCCCATAGCCATGGGGGGGAAGTGAGTTTGCAGAATTTGCGCGAGGGTGGACTGCGGGTGACGTTGCAGTTGCCCCGCAGTGTTGATTAAAAAGACCGCGTTATCGTTCATCGCGAGCAAGCTCGCTCCCACAGTGGTTCCGCGTCGTACACAAATCCAATGTGGGAGCGAGCCTGCTCGCGATGGCGTCAGTCCCTTCAACACATTCCTCAAGGCCAATGTCACAAGTCAGTGACATACCCAGCCGGCTTCGTTACCTGCGCCTTCCCACACGTTGTTTAGACTCATCTGCAGTCATAACAACAAAAACAGGTACCCAATGAACATCCTCCAACCTGCCTTCAGCAGTTGGCTGAACGCGCCTGCCCATCAGCAATGGCTAGCCGACGAAGGCCTGCGCCTGCTGGCTTTTGCCAAGGCGTCGAAGCTGCCCGAAGGCTTCGGCAATCTGGATGAATACGGTCGCCTGCCGGCCGACGCCCAGGCACACACCATGAACACCGCACGCATGACTCACAGCTTCGCCATGGCGCACATTCAGGGCTTGCCGGGATTTGCCGAGCTGGTGGATCACGGCATCAACGCCCTCAATGGCCCGCTGCGTGACTCCGAATTCGGTGGCTGGTTTGCGGCGCCCGATCACCGTGATGGCGATACCGGCAAGGCCGCTTACCTGCACGCTTTCGTGGCACTCGCGGCGAGTTCTGCGGTGGTCGCCCAAAGGCCCGGTGCAGAGGCCTTGCTCAGCGATGCCATCGCGATCATCGACCAGCATTTCTGGAACGAAGAGGAGGGCGCAATGCGCGAATCCTTCAACCGCGACTGGAGCGAAGAGGAACGCTATCGCGGCGCCAACAGCAACATGCACGCCACTGAAGCCTTTCTTGCGTTGGCCGATGTCACCCAGGACAGCCGTTGGTTGAACCGCGCCTTGCGGATTGTCGAGCGGGTGATTCACGGGCATGCGGCGCAAAATCAGTATTTGGTGGTCGAGCATTTTGATCCGCACTGGCAACCGTTGCGCGACTACAACCAGGCCAATCCGGCCGACGGTTTCCGACCTTATGGCACCACGCCGGGTCATGGTTTCGAATGGTCACGGCTGCTGTTGCACCTCGAAGCGGCACGCGTGCAGGCCGGCATGCTGACACCCGGCTGGCTGCTGATCGACGCGCAACAACTCTTCGCCCACAACTGCCTTCACGGTTGGGACGTCGATGGCGCGCCCGGCATTGTCTACACCCTCGACTGGGACAATCGCCCCGTCGTACGCCAACGCTTGCACTGGGTTCACTGCGAAGCCAGCGCTGCCGCCAGTGCCTTGCTCAAGCGCACGGGTGAGGCGCAGTACGAAACCTGGTATCGGTGCTTCTGGGAGTTCAGCGACAGCTGTCTGATTGACCGAATCCACGGCAGCTGGCACCACGAACTTGACCCGCAAAACCGCCCGAGCGCCGAGATCTGGGGCGGCAAGCCAGACCTCTATCACGCCTGGCAAGCGGTGTTGATTCCACGCTTGCCGCTGGCGCCGAGCATGGCCAGTGCATTGGCTCAGGGCTCTAATTCGGTACTTATGTAACCATGCGGTGACATTTTGCCGTCGCTTCGTTACCTGCCAAGCGATCTACGCTGTTTAAACTCGTTTGCAGCGCAAGCACCAGACTTGCATGCATAACAACAAGAAAGGTACTGCTAGATGAATGCGATTTCTCGCCTCGCCACTGTCGTTTCCCTCGCCTCGCTGCTTCCCCTGACTGCATTTCCTCTCAGCGCTCTTGCCGCCGATTCCAAAGGTTCCGTGGAAGTCGTGCACTGGTGGACTTCGGGTGGTGAAAAAGCAGCGGTCGATGTCCTCAAGGCTCAAGTCGAAAAAGACGGCTTCACCTGGAAGGACGGTGCGGTCGCCGGCGGCGGTGGCGCTACGGCCATGACCGTGCTCAAAAGCCGCGCCGTGGCCGGTAACCCACCGGGTGTTGCACAAATCAAAGGCCCGGACATTCAGGAGTGGGGCAGCACTGGCCTGCTCAGCACCGATGCGCTGAAAGGCGTTTCCAAAGCTGAAAACTGGGATGGCCTGCTCTCGAAGAAAGTCTCCGACACCGTCAAGTACGAAGGTGATTACGTCGCGGTTCCGGTGAACATTCACCGCGTCAACTGGCTGTGGATCAACCCGGCAGTCTTCAAGAAAGCCGGTATCGAAAAAGCCCCGACCACCCTCGAAGAATTCTATGTCGCTGGCGACAAACTGAAGGCCGCAGGCTTCATTGCCCTGGCCCACGGTGGTCAGCCTTGGCAGGACAGCACCGTGTTTGAAGACGTGGTGCTCTCGGTCATGGGCGCTGAAGGCTACAAGAAAGCCCTGGTCGATCTGGACCAGAAAACCCTTTCCGGCCCGGAAATGGTCAAGTCCTTCACCGAGCTGAAAAAACTCACCGGTTATATGGACCCCAACCGCGCGGGTCGTGACTGGAACATCGCTGCTGCCGATGTCATCAACGGCAAGGCTGGCATGCAGATGATGGGTGACTGGGCCAAGAGCGAATGGACCGCCGCCCACAAGGTAGCGGGCAAGGACTATCAGTGCGTGCCGTTCCCGGGCACTGAAAAAGCTTTCACCTACAACATCGATTCCCTCGCGGTGTTCAAGCTCAAGGCCGATCGCACCGGTGATATCGCTGCTCAGCAGGACCTGGCCAAAGTCGCGCTGGGTAAAGATTTCCAGAAGGTCTTCAGCATCAACAAAGGTTCGATCCCGGTTCGCACCGACATGCTCAATGACATGAGCACGTTGGGCTTCGACTCCTGCGCTCAGGCGTCGGCGAAGGATTTCCTGGCGGACGAGAAGACCGGCGGCCTGCAACCGAGCATGGCGCACAACATGGCCACGTCCCTGGCGGTACAGGGCGCGATCTTCGATGTGGTGACCAACTTCATGAACGACAAGAGCGCTGACCCGGCCAAGGCCAGCGCCCAACTGGCATCGGCCATCAAAGCCGCCCAGTAATCCCTGACGCCGCGTGACCCTGTGGGAGCGAGCTTGCTCGCGATAGCTGACTGACATTCAACAGAGATGTCGACTGTTATTGCGTCATCGCGAGCAAGCTCGCTCCCACAAGGGGTCACTGTGCGCATTCACTTCTCTTCACCTGGATTATCCCGATGAGCTCTGTGGCGGTTTTCAGCAAAGCCTCACCGTTCGACGCATTGCAGCGCTGGCTTCCCAAACTGGTTTTGGCGCCGAGCATGCTGATCGTCCTGGTTGGCTTTTACGGTTACATCATCTGGACATTCGTTTTGTCCTTCACCAACTCCAGCTTCATGCCGAGCTACAAGTGGGTCGGCCTGCAGCAGTACATCCGGTTGATGGAAAACGACCGCTGGTGGGTCGCGAGCAAGAACCTCGCGGTCTTCGGTGGCATGTTCATCGGCATCAGCCTGGTGCTCGGGGTGTTTCTGGCGGTGCTGCTGGATCAGCGCATTCGCAAGGAAGGCTTCATCCGCACCATCTACCTGTACCCGATGGCGCTGTCGATGATCGTCACTGGTACCGCCTGGAAATGGCTGCTCAACCCGGGCCTGGGTCTGGACAAGATGCTGCGTGACTGGGGCTGGGAAGGCTTCCGCCTGGACTGGCTGGTGGATCAGGATCGCGTGGTTTATTGCCTGGTGATCGCCGCTGTGTGGCAAGCCTCCGGGTTTGTGATGGCGATGTTTCTGGCCGGCCTGCGCGGTGTCGATCAGTCGATCATCCGTGCCGCTCAGGTCGACGGTGCGAGCCTGCCGACTATCTACATGAAAATCGTCCTGCCGAGCCTGCGTCCGGTGTTTTTCAGCGCCTTCATGATCCTTGCGCACATCGCGATCAAGAGCTTTGACCTGGTGGCGGCGATGACGGCCGGTGGTCCGGGTTACTCCTCCGACCTGCCGGCGATGTTCATGTATTCCTTCACCTTCAGCCGTGGCCAGATGGGCATCGGTTCGGCGAGCGCGATGATGATGCTCGGCGCGATCCTGGCGATTCTGGTGCCGTACCTGTACTCCGAACTGCGAGGCAAGCGCCATGAGTAATCAGCCTGGCAAACCTGCCATCAGCTTTAGCCGCATAGCGATCTACGCGACCTTGTTGCTGGCCGCTGCGATCTACCTGATCCCACTGGTGGTGATGCTGCTGACCAGCTTCAAATCCCCGGAAGACATCCGCACCGGCAACCTGCTGAGCTGGCCGCAAGTGATTGACGGTATTGGCTGGATCAAGGCCTGGGACGTCGTGGGTGGCTACTTCTGGAACTCGGTGAAAATCACCGTACCGGCGGTGCTGATCTCGACCTTCATCGGTGCAATGAACGGTTATGTGCTGTCGATGTGGCGCTTCCGTGGTTCGCAACTGTTCTTCGGCCTGCTGTTGTTCGGTTGCTTCCTGCCGTTCCAGACCGTGCTGCTGCCAGCCTCGTTCACCGTCGGCAAACTCGGCCTGGCGAACACCACCACGGGCCTGGTGCTGGTGCACATCGTCTACGGGCTGGCGTTCACCACGCTGTTCTTCCGTAACTACTACGTGAGCATTCCAGATGCGCTGGTGAAAGCGGCGCGGCTCGATGGCGCGGGCTTCTTCACGATCTTCGGGAAGATCCTGCTACCGATGTCGATCCCGATCGTGATGGTTTGCCTGATCTGGCAATTCACCCAGATCTGGAATGACTTCCTGTTCGGCGTGGTCTTCGCCAGTGGCGATGCCCAACCAATCACCGTGGCCCTGAACAACCTGGTCAACACCAGCACCGGGGTCAAGGAATACAACGTTGATATGGCGGCGGCGATGATCGCCGGGCTGCCGACACTGCTGGTCTACATATTCGCTGGCAAGTATTTCCTGCGTGGGCTGACGTCCGGCGCGGTCAAGGGGTAGAACATGGCAACTCTCGAATTACGCAACGTCAACAAAACCTACGGCAGCGGCTTGCCGGACACCCTGAAAAACATCGAACTGAAGATCGATGACGGTGAGTTCCTGATCCTCGTTGGCCCATCCGGTTGCGGCAAGTCGACCTTGATGAACTGCATCGCCGGACTTGAAAACATCAGCGGCGGGGCGATTCTGGTGGACGACGCTGATATCAGCGGCATGAGCCCCAAGGATCGCGACATCGCCATGGTGTTCCAGTCCTACGCGCTGTACCCGACCATGAGCGTGCGCGACAACATCGCCTTCGGCCTGAAGATTCGCAAAATGCCGGCCGCCGAAATCGACGAAGAAGTGGCGCGCGTCGCCAAGCTGCTGCAAATCGAACACCTGCTTAGCCGCAAACCCGGCCAGCTCTCCGGTGGTCAGCAACAGCGCGTGGCGATGGGCCGTGCGCTGGCGCGGCGGCCGAAGATTTATCTGTTCGACGAGCCACTGTCCAACCTCGACGCCAAGCTGCGGGTCGAGATGCGTACCGAAATGAAGCTGATGCACCAGCGCCTGAAAACCACCACGGTCTACGTGACTCACGACCAGATCGAAGCCATGACTCTGGGCGACAAGGTGGCGGTGATGAAGGACGGGATCATTCAGCAGTTCGGCACGCCGAAGCAGATCTACAACGATCCGGCCAACCTGTTCGTCGCAAGTTTCATCGGCTCGCCACCGATGAACTTCATCCCCCTGCGTTTGCAACGCAAGGACGGCCGTCTGTTGGCGCTGCTCGACAGCGGCCAGGCGCGTTGCGAGCTGCCGTTGGGCATGCAGGACGCCGGTCTTGAGGACCGCGAAGTGATCCTCGGCATGCGTCCGGAACAAATCGTTCTGGCGAACGGCGAGGCCAATGGTTTGCCGACCATTCGCGCCGAAGTCCAGGTCACCGAGCCGACCGGTCCCGACACCCTGGTGTTCGTCAATCTCAATGAAACCAAGGTCTGCTGCCGCCTGGCGCCGGATGTTGCGCCGGCCGTGGGCGAGACCCTGACCTTGCAATTCGATCCATCGAAAGTGCTGCTGTTCGATGCCAAGACTGGCGAACGTCTGGGGACGGCTGGTCAAGCGCAAACCGGGACTCACAGCGCCAACGTCGCTCAATTCAAAGGGCGCTGAAGATCAAGGTGGGAGCGAGCTTGCTCGCGATGGCTATCTGACATTCAACATCGATGTCGACTGAAACACCGCTATCGCGAGCAAGCTCGCTCCCACAGGGGGATATGCAGCGGGTGGTTTGTCACCCGCCGCAACCGCTGTAAACCGCGTTAGATAAAAACAGTTAATAACAATAAAGACGAGGATGTAGGGATGAAAAAGAACAACAACGCTCAGCTTATCTGCCAATTGTCAGCTGTTGCGGTGCTGATCATGGCCGGTAATGTACACGCGGCTGACGCATTCAGCGCCGACTCCAAATGGATGACGGGGGACTGGGGTGGCGAGCGGACCAAGCTGATCGAACAAGGTATCGACATCAAGGCGGATTACGTCGGTGAAGTGGGCGCCAACCTCCACGGCGGCTACAACCACGACAAGACGGCGCGTTACGCCGACCAGTTTGGCCTGGGCGTGGCGCTGGACCTGCAAAAGCTGTGGGGCTGGGATAACACCCAGGCCAAGATCCAGCTCACCAACCGTAACGGTCAGAACATCTCCAATGACCGTGTCGGCGACCCGCGTGCCGGCACCTTGAGTTCCTCCCAGGAAGTCTACGGCCGTGGCCATATGGTCCGTCTGACCCAATTGTGGGTCCAGCACCAGTTCCTCGACGGCAAACTGGACGTCAAAGCCGGTTACTTCGGCGAGGGCGAAGACTTCAACACCTTCCCTTGCGAGTTCCAGAACCTGGCGTTCTGCGGCTCCCAAGCGGGTAACTGGGCGACCGGTATCTGGTTCAACTGGCCGGTCATGCAGGCGGCGGTTCGCGTGAAGTACAACATCACGCCTGAGTTCTATGCGCAGATCGGCGCGTACAACCAGAACCCATCGCAACTGGAGCACGGTAACGGCTTCAAGCTCAGCGGCAGTGGTACCAAGGGCACCGTCTTGCCGGTCGAACTGGTCTGGTCGCCGAAGGTCAACAACCTGCCGGGCGAATACCGTGTCGGTTACTACAAGAGCACTGCCGACGCCAATGACGTCCGTAAAGACGACAATGGCAATGATGCAGCGACCACAGGCAACGCCTTCCGCAGCCATGACAGCAAGCACGGCTACTGGTTTGTGGCGCAGCAACAACTCACCACCCACAACGGTGACGCTTCTCGCGGTCTGAACATCGCGGCCAACGCCACTTTCCACGACAAGGACACCAACGTCGTCGACAACTACCAGTCGCTGATGTTTGTGTACAAGGGCCCATTCGACGCACGTCCAAAAGATGACGTCGGGATCGGTTTTGCCCGTATCCATGTCAACGATGACGTGAAGAAAAACGCCGAGTTGGTCAACGCCGCCAATGGTGTCACCGACTACGACAATCCGCTGTTCTCGCCACTGCGTTCCACCGAGTACAACTACGAGATCAACTACGGTTTCCACGTTACCAACTGGCTGACTGTGCGTCCTAACCTGCAATACATCACTCACCCGGGCGGTGTTGATGAAGTCGACAACGCGCTGGTGGCCGGTTTGAAAATTCAGTCGGTGTTCTAACGCTGTTGCGATAAGCTCCTCTCCATGTGCGCATTTTTGCGGACGGCCAAGGCTGTCCGCTTTTTTTTGGGGCGGCGCAACCCTGTAGCTCCTATCGGTATGGCAATGATTTTCAGGACCGCGGCACATGCTTGAGCATCCGCTACAACGCTTCTTCAAATCCCTGCGCGAGCGCCCGGTATTTGCCTGGGAGCGCTATCAGCAGCGCGAGGTGCTGGTGATCGACCATCCGCTGTGTCAGGCGGTGTTCAGTCGTCAGGGCGCGCAGTTGCTGCATTTCCAGCCCAAGGGCCAAAAGCCCTGGCTCTGGTGCGCGGCGAAGTGGCCGCATGTCGGGGCGATTCGCGGTGGCGTGCCGGTCTGCTGGCCATGGTATGGCCGTCATCCGAGTGAAAATGCCTGGCCGTCCCATGGTTGGGCGCGGCTGATCGACTGGAAACTGATCGACAGCAGCACCGCTGACGATGGCATACGCCTGCATTGGCAATTGCAGTTGTGCGACTGGCAAGTGGACCTGCATGCGCACTTGGGTGAGCGTATGGATTTGCGCCTGAGCACCGAGCATCAGGACAGCCTGCCGTGCCAACTGAGCCATGCATTGCACGCCTATTGGCGTATAGGCGACGTTGGTGAGGTAGCGCTGTCTGGACTCGATGGCGCGCAGGGTTATGATCAGCTCAAACGTGAGTTTTGCGAGCAGAAAGGCGAGTTGCGGGTTGAGGGTGGCTGTCAGCGGGTGTTCCAGCACGAGGGCGAGTTGCAGCTCAAGGATCACGCCTGGCAGCGTCAGTTGTGCATCGACACCGGTGACAGTGCCGACACGGTGGTCTGGCATCCGGGGTCACGGCCGCTGCTGGGCGTGAGCTGGAACGAAATCTCGGAGTTTGTCTGCGTGGAGGCGGCCAGCGGCGGCACCGATAGCCTGAGCCTGGCGCCCGGAGAGCGGGCGCATTTGAGTCTGCAGGCGCGGGTGGGGGCTTAGCTCAACGTGTGAGGCGGGGCTGATGAGGCTATCGCTGGCAAACAGACCGCCGTCCGGACACTCCTACGGAATTTGTCTCGAAGGCGCCGAGGGTAAGGGGCGCGTGGGTGTGTTGTTCAACCAGCCGGCCAGCAAGTGGGTCGACAGGGGAATGAAGAAGTAGACCATCAACGGCGTCAGGGCCAGGGTGCTGACGAATACACGGGTCAGCAGGCCCATGTCGCTCAGCAACGGACCGAGAACAAAGTTGAACAGCAGTGAAACCGGGAAAAACGCCAGCCAGATCGCCACGGCCTGTTTCCACCGGGGTGGGCGTTGCCCGACCGCGCCGAACCAGCCGTCGATGCCGCTGACCCGATGTTCGGAAGGGTGGGCGAACAAGTCGCTGCCGCGTCCCAGCCACGCAGTGCGCGAGGCGGAGTGTTCCCAGGCATGCAGGGTCTGCTCATCGGCGAAGCGGAAGATAATCTGGAACTCGTCATCGTCGGGTGGCGGAGCGAGCACGCCAGAGCCGAGATAGCCGGGAAAGTCGGTGGCCAGTTCTTCGCCTTCGCGCAGCCAGGCGATCAGGTCCTGATAACGGCCGTTGGCAACGCGGCGCGCAACCATCAGCGTGACGGGTGAGGTAGACATTGTGTATCTCCGTAGGGCGAGCACGCGGTTCCGGGTAGGAGGCGTACAAAACGCAGCACCGGGGTAAAGGGCTGTGTTTAAAAACAAGCAAGGATTATTCCCGATTTCACGCAATACGCCAGAGACGTTGGTCGGCTAACACTCCCTTGTATATTTGACACCGTTGAGCGCTAAATGGGATCCAATCTGACACGGACGTCTCAAAGCTCATGGTGGCTATCACTGAACCTCCCCAGACCTTGCAGTCTTCTGCCTCTGTAAAGCAGGAGCAAATGTTCCCGATCCGTGAAGTGGCACGCCTGACGGGTATCAACCCGGTGACCCTGCGGGCCTGGGAACGGCGCTATGGTTTGATCCAGCCGACACGCACCGAAAGCGGGCATCGACTGTATTCCATGACCGATATCGAGCGGGTTCGCAGCATTCTTGGCTGGATCGGTCGGGGTGTGGCGGTCAGCAAGGTAGGCAAGATTCTGGCGAAGAACAATGCAGCGTTGGCGTTGTCAGCCATCATCCCGGATGAGCTGGTTCAGGCTGACTATGCCCAGTGGCACACTCAGATCAAAGCAGCGCTCGGCAATTTTGACGATGTGGAGTTGGGGCGGATTTACGGCCAGGTATTTTCCACGTATTCACTGACCGTGGTGTTCCAGGACATTTTGATGCCACTGTGGACGCAGTTACTCCAGCAACACACCCTGTTCGGAGAAACCAGCGAGTGGGTGATGCTGGACGGGTTTCTACGTACCAGAGTTCTTCAGCGGCTGTTTTTGTTGCGAGGTACGCAGCCGTTGCGGGTGGTTGTTTCTGCGATGGATGGACAGTGCCGCAAGCTTGAGTTGCTATTGGCGGCTTTGTATATGGGCAGTGCAGAGGTGGGAATCAGGCTACTGGCACTGGGGCAGCCATTTGATGAGCTGTCCCTGGTCTGTGACAGGATCAAGCCGCACGCGCTGGTGTTGTTCTCCAATCAAGCGCCGACGCCTGACTTTTTCCGCCGTCTGAATGGATTGGCGATGGGCCTGGATTGCCGCCTGATGCTGGCCGGTGATTCGGCAGATCTGGCACAGGAGAGCCTGGCCGGGTCGTCGATTGGTTGTCTGGGGAGTGACGGAGCGTTGATGCAACAGCGTCTCCAGCAGTTCCTCGCGGGAACGCTCGATACCTGACACTCAAATATGCAAGGCGGGATGTGTCAGGCGATGCTGCTGAAGGATGTACTGACGCAGGCGTTCGGTTTCATCCTTGTCGCTTTGGCTGAGCCGATAGGCGTAATAGCTGTGCTCGGTTTCTCGCTCGAAGGTCCCACGCAACGCAATGCGTTCGTAGCCCGAAGGGCTGAACCACAACGCAAAGCTTTTTGGCGGCTTGGTCCGGTTACGGACTTCCAGCAAAATCCCTTTGAATGACACTTCGTGCACCCACAGCGTACCGGGCTGGCCTTTGGCATTCTCCAGGGCTACGGGCTCCTCCAGCGCCAGGCGCCAAGGGCGAACCATCGGTCCGTCCTCGTAAATGCTCGGTACGCCCAGGCGCAAATGCAGCGCATGAAACTCATCCTCCACCAGGTGCAGTGGAAAGGTCATTTGCTGATTTTCGAAGTGTGCCTGGATGGTGACCTGCTCATTGGCCGCCAGGCGGGTCAGCAAGTCGCGGATTTGCGAACCCCCATTAACCAGCAGGCTCGACGTCGCATCGCGCACATTGAGCTGCGGGTTGTGCTGCATGGTCTGGATGAAATCCAGTTCATCCTGAGTCAGGAGGGCATCGCGATGCATGGTTTGCTCGAAAGATATAATTACAAAGTCATTGGTGATTGTAGTTAATGACCATTAATTCGACAGCTTGTTTTGACCGTTTGTCGCTTTGAGCGCATGCAGTTCCGCTTGAACTTTGGCCCGTTGGACTTCCAGTTGTGCAATCCGTTGTATCAGCTGGGCATTGATCATCAGAAAGTCTTTTCTGCGCTAAATGATGCGCTGCATTTTATGACATGGCTGCGGGCTGTCCACTGGCCGGCAGCGCTAATTGAGAGGCAATCGCAGTTTTTTGGCGTCAGCTGTTAATATTCCGGTCTTTTATTCAGCTTCAGGATCAGATTGATGAAAGTCGCCATCCTTTCCGGCTCGGTGTACGGCACGGCTGAAGAAGTCGCCCGGCACGCGGCCAACCTTCTCAAGGCTGCGGGTTTTGAAACCTGGCACAACCCGCGTGCAACCCTGGCGGATGTTCAGGCATTTGGCCCGGAGGCCTTTCTGGCCGTGACCTCGACCACTGGCATGGGCGAGTTGCCGGACAACCTGCAACCGCTGTATTCGATGATTCGCGATCAACTGCCCGCTGCCTGGCGCGGTTTGCCTGGTGCAGTGATTGGTCTGGGGGATGCCAGCTACGGCGATACCTTCTGCGGTGGCGGCGAACAAATGCGCGAGCTGTTCGGTGAGTTGGGCGTGCGTGAAGTGCTGCCGATGCTGCGCCTGGACGCCAGCGAAAGCGTGACCCCGGAAACCGACGCCGAACCTTGGCTGGCAGAACTGATCAGTGCTCTGCGCGACTGACCGGGTTGTTGAACCTGTTTGCCGCGCCCTGTTGGCCCGGGTGTTGTGACAGTGCTCACGTCATTTAGCGGCCGAAAGCTTGCTGACCCGGTAGGTCAGTAAGCTGGCTGCCAATGCAACTACACGAATCCCGACAGCTGACTAGACTGCATTCACACCCACAAAATAATAAGAAACAGAGGTCCTTGCCGTGAGCGTAACCCCCGTTCAATCGACACCCGATGTGAAAGATCAGGTCAGTGCCGCCGAGTGGCAAACCCGTGTTGATCTGGCAGCCTGCTATCGGTTGGTGGCCCTGCAGGGTTGGGACGATCTGATCTTCACCCACATCTCGGCCAAGGTGCCGGGCACGGAAGATTTTTTGATCAATCCGTTCGGGATGATGTTTCACGAAATCACCGCTTCGAGCCTGGTCAAAGTCGATCAGGCCGGCAACAAGCTGATGGACAGCCCCTACGAGATCAACCCCGCCGGTTACACCATTCACAGCGCCGTGCACGAAGTGCGTCACGACGTGGTGTGTGTGCTGCATACCCACACGGCCGCCGGTGTGGCGGTTTCCGCGCAGAAGCAGGGCGTGTTGCCCATCAGCCAGCAATCGCTGTTTGTGCTGTCCAGCCTGGGGTATCACGCCTATGAAGGCGTCGCCCTCAACCACGAGGAAAAGGTGCGCCTGCAAGCTGACCTCGGTGAAAACAACTTCCTGATGCTACACAACCACGGACTACTGACCTGCGGCAGCAGCATTGCCGATACCTTTTTGATGATGTTCACCTTCCAGCGCGCTTGCGATATCCAGGTGCTGGCGCAGAACGGCGGGGCTGAACTGATTGCCATCGAACCGCAGATCCTCGCAGGCGCCAAGGCGATGATTGCCGGCGTGACCAAAAGTGCTCAAGGGATGGGCGGCGCACTGGCCTGGCCGGCGTTGCTGCGCAAACTCGATCAACAAGCCCCGGGTTTCAGACTCTAATGCCACTCGCCGAGATCCCTCTGTGCGTCTGGCGCAAACGCGGCCAGAGCTTCTTGTTCCGTGGCCAGACCATCCGCTACTGGGTGGCCGGACAGGGTGACCCGTTGCTGCTGATCCACGGTTTCCCCACTGCCAGCTGGGATTGGCATTATCTGTGGCAGCCATTGGCCCAGCGGTATCGGGTGATCGCTTGCGACATGCTCGGTTTTGGCGACTCGGCCAAGCCGCTGGACCATGAATATTGCCTGTTGGAGCAAGCCGATTTGCAGCAGGCACTGCTGGAACATTTGGGCGTCCGGCAGCCCGTACACCTCCTGGCGCATGATTACGGGGACAGCGTGGCTCAGGAGTTACTGGCGCGGCATGCTGAAGCGCGCATCGAGATCGGCAGTTGTGTGTTCCTCAACGGTGGCCTGTTTCCCGAGACTCATCGGCCGGTGTTGATGCAGAAACTGTTGCTCAGCCCGTTGGGCTGGATGATCGGGCGGGCGTTTAGCCGGGATGGGCTGGTCAAGAGTTTCCGGCAGATCTTCGGTCCCCAGACCCGTCCGAGCGAAAGCGAACTGGATGATTTCTGGAGCCTGATCGACAACAATCGCGGCACACGGATCATGCACAGGCTGATCAATTATATTCCACAGCGACGTATGCAGCGGGATCGCTGGGTCAGGGCCATGCAAGCGGGGACCGTCCCGCTTCGGGTGATCGATGGCGAAGTCGATCCGGTTTCCGGCGGCCACATGGTCGAACGTTACCGGCAACTGATCCCCAATCCGGACACGGTGTTGCTGCCCGGGATTGGTCATTACCCGCAAATCGAAGCGCCGGTTCAGGTGCTCAAACATTACCTGGCGTTTCGTGACCAGGTGGATCCCCCCGCGCTGAAAACCGCCTGTTCCTGATTCACGGATCGGCGTAAGCGCATCGTGCGCTCATCATCCTCCTGCCTTATCGCGCACCATTCAGCCTCAGCCCTGTTGATTGTGAGCACTCGCGCCGTGCCTGACACTCGGACTCACTGTCCCTGGTCCGCTGGAGTTTGGTAATGAAAGAGTCTGTTCGCTTCGAAGATAAAGTCGTGATCATCACGGGTGCAGGCGGCGGCCTCGGACGGGCTCATGCACTGTTATTCGCCAGGCAGGGCGCCAGGGTGCTGGTCAACGATCTCGGAGGCTCGGCTCAAGGTGAAGGCGCCAACGCTTCAGCGGCAGACCGTGTAGTCGCGGAAATTCGCGAAGCGGGCGGTATTGCCGAGGCCAACCACGATTCCGTCACCGACGGCGACAAAATTGTGCAAAACGCGCTTGATGCCTTCGGGCGTGTCGACGTGGTGGTCAACAACGCAGGGATTCTGCGTGACAAGACCTTCCACAAAATGGAAGACGGCGATTGGGACCTGGTTTACCGCGTCCATGTCGAAGGTGCCTATAAAGTCACCCGCGCCGCGTGGCCGCACATGCGTGAGCAAAACTACGGTCGAGTGATCTTCACTGCCTCGACGTCGGGCATCTACGGCAATTTCGGTCAGTCCAACTACGGCATGGCCAAACTCGGCCTCTATGGCCTGACCCGAACCCTGGCCATCGAAGGCCGCAAGAACAACATCCTGGTCAACGCCATCGCACCGACGGGCGGCACGCGCATGACCGAAGGCCTGATCCCGCCGCAAGTCTTCGAACAGCTGAAACCGGAACTGGTCAGCCCGCTGGTGGTGTACCTGGGCAGCGAAAACTGCCAGGAAACCTCCGGCCTGTTCGAAGTTGGCGGTGGCTGGATGGGTAAGGTGCGCTGGGAGCGCAGCCTCGGCGCCGGGTTTGATCCGCGTGAGGGGTTCTCGCCAGAAGACGTTGCTGCCCATTGGGAGCAGATTTGCGACTTCGAAGGTGCAGCGCATCCCAAGGACAATATTGAGGCGCTGAAGGAAATGATGGCGAATTTGCAGAAGTATTCGCTTTAAGAAATCTGGGCCACCAAGCCGCACAGATGCGACTTGGTGGCTTTTCCGGCCTGTTTGGCTAGCCGTATCGATTTTCTGTTACGAAGCTGGGGGCTTTCCAGTTAAGGCCTTTAGTCGCCAGCCCTTTTTCTCCCTTTGCCAATACCCCGTTTTCGAAGAGTCGTGCATAGATGCGTTGAAGTTCTCCGTGTCGGGTGGCTTCAGGTTTGTATCTCCCTATCATCATGTCCAAATGGGGCGTTGCTTTTACCAGCGCGAAGACCGTAACGATATCTTCCAGAGATTCATTCTTCACAATTTGCTCAATAGTATTCATTACCACATCTCCTTCAGAAATCTTTGATAGTCGCGTTTATCTTGTTCTTCTGCGGCGGCTAGTGCATTCGGCGTATAGAGTAGCGAGGGATCGTCTTTCAGTTTGAAGTCTTCCAACGTTGCGGTATGAACATTGTTCCATACCGAGGAGTCTGCATCAGGCATCTCAGTGTCTCCATAGCCCAGAGCTCTAAATCTTTCGAGTTCCCTTATTTCATGAGTGTAGAAACGTTTGTCGGTGTCAGTTATCTCAAGCTCTCCTTTGAGAATTTTCTCCAGCCGATCGATCATCACTTTATTGGCATCAGACGGAAGAAACCGAGACGTATGCAAATTGACCATATTGACTCCTTCTTGGGAGGCGGTTGCAGACCGCCACTCCATTTCTAAAACTGGCCCACCTGTCTGTTCAGGATTGAAATCACGTCCGCTGTGTTCTCCCTCGACAACTGCTCCCTCATATGGGCTGTTGAACACAACATAGAGCGGCGGAATGCCCGAATCTGCCGGAAAGACAGTGATGAAGCCGCCAAAACTATAGAGATCCAACTCCGGAAATACATCGATCCTTCCTTCGACGGCAGTCACGGTAGTGCCGTTATAAACGAAAATGTTTGGCTCGCTCTTTGGACGCGAAGTTGACGCGTTGTCCGGTTCCACAATCGGCGTCCAGGTCATACCGGTGGACGACGCATCGGGGGTGTAGGACCTGTAGACGTTTATATCTGGATCGCGGGTGGCGAGCCGCACCGGTACTTTAGAAGGCACCGTCGTTCCGTTCGTGGCGGCAACAAAGAACTCCGTTATGTTGCCCACAGTTCTCGAGCCAATAGCCACCGGCAGTTCAATTTCCCCATTCGCCGCCGCGATGGCGTGCAAGTCATGGGGATCGTCGGGCGTGAGATCTGAAAGTGGAACGCTCAAGGCGTGAAGGTCACTGTTAGCCAATGGTGAGGGAAACAGCAGCGCCGCAAACCCGCCAATAATTGCGCCTGCCGAGGCGGCGGCGCCTGCAATTACAGCTGCCACTGCTGCTCGCAGTGCAGACTTCAAGGCGAGGTTGGTCGCTGTGCTTGTGGCAAGGTTTGCCGTTGCAATGGTAAACACCGGCCCAGCTGCGGCGGCCGAGCCTGATACGGGAAACGGGCGATTGATCTGGGCGTTTTCAAGCGACGCTATTAGCGATCTAAGCCTCGCGGATTGTGCCTCTCGTTCTGCTCGTGCCTTTGCCGCATTCTCTTCTCGTGCTTTAGCTTCTTGCGCTATACGCGCCTGTTCGGCTAGCGCCGCGAGATGCGCTTGTTCGGCAGCGATGTGCCGCGCGGCTGCTTCTGCTGCAATCTGAGCCTGCTCGTTGGCCAATCGCTGAGCTTCTGCCAATGCTGCAAGCCGCGCCTGCTCTCGGGCCTGGGCCTCTGCTAGCGCGTTCATATGCGCCAATTGCGCTGCGACCCTCTGGGCTTGCTGTTCCGCCGCCATTCGGGCCTGATCATCTGCCTGCACAGCGCGGAGAAAGTTCTGCACATTGACGGATTGCTGGTTGAGCAAGTGGATGGTTTGGTACAACAGGCGTGCGTCGTGGGCCGCCCTGTACGACGCGGTCCATGCCTGCATCGCAGAGTCGACCGACTTCCCCATGGCCAAGGCTCTTGGGGGGAACTCATGCACAGACCTGCCAATGGGGTCGATGCCATAAAAACTATTGGCGATTGCCGTTTTGCCATGAAACTCCGCGGTCTTTCGAAGCAACAGCGTGTGACGCACGCCCAACTCGCGAATGATCGCGTCGGCGGGTGGAAGCGGGGCGGTTGAACCTTCCAGTCTTGTTGCGGCCAGTTCATGCTCAATGGTCTGCGGTAGTTGACTTATTCGGATTGCATACTCCTGCTCCGAAGCCTGGATGACGGCCCGCAATGTGGTAAAAGTTATATCGACTATCGAATTGACGCCGTAGTGATCGCTGTAAAGAATGGTTCCAGAGTCGTTGCTGAAACCTCCACCTATGAGATCTATACCACCGGGTAGTGGCTGAGCACCAATGTAGAGTGTTGGAAGTTCCAAGGGAGGTTTTTGCATATTCATATCCTTTTGAATGTGCTTGATACGTTAAAAGAACAACTTGTTGGCCACCCACTGTATTCATGGACTGCCGTTTTTTGCTTGGTGCGATTTAAAGTTACAACAGAAGCGAAAGGCATGGGTCCGAGAGAGGTGTGGGTTATTACATGTAAAGCTGAAAGAGGCTTCGATGAAACCTAAGCAGAGGCAGGATTATCGCTGGAGTAAAAAGATGTTTCTTATAGGACTTACGGAAACTTATTGTAGGAAAACGAAAAGTCGTCGTTTACCGGAATGCCACCCATAAAAAAGGCCGCTGCAAACGCAGCGGCCAAGGTAAGACGTTGGATCAAGGAGCTACAAATCAACGTCAGTGAACACGGGGCGATGAACTGAAAAGGTTTCAGTTCACCTGGATTCTGTCGCCAGTGAGGCGGGAGGGTCACACCTCGGTACATCGTGCTTTCGGGCCCATTGCCGTGAAAGCCAGGCAAGGATAAGTCCTTATCGCCAAAGGAAAAATAGCGATTCGGGACAATGACTGTTACAGCCTCGGCAACAGTCGCTGCCACACACAGCGTAGCAGCTGGCCCGCGTCATGCGCGTGACTGATAGCCCTTCATCCAGCCCATCCATGCCCGGCGCAAAGCCCCGGCCCGTGCGGGCATTCATCCTTTGGAGGTACAACGCGAATACCTCCTTGGTGCGCTTATCGCGCCCATAGGGCGGCAGTAGGGTGGGGCCTTCTGTCACTCACCGGGGAAGACGCATGACAAAAACAACAATGCGCGCCATCTTCACGCCGCAGACGCTCGCCGTCGCGGTCGCCTTGGGTTGCTGTGCCCAGGCACAGGCTGTCGATTTCAATATCGGGGAAATCGAGGGCACGTTCGACTCTTCGCTGTCGATCGGCGCGAGCTGGGGCATGCGCGATGCCGACAAGTCGCTGGTGGGCATCGTCAATGGCGGCACGGGCCAGTCATCGACCGGTGACGACGGGCGTTTGAACTTCAAGAAAGGGCAGGCTTATTCGGAAATCTTCAAGGGCATCCATGACCTCGAACTGAAGTACGGCGATAGCGGGGTCTTCGTGCGGGGTAAATACTGGTACGACTTTGCGCTGCAAAACCGCGACCTGGAGTTCAAGAACGTCAGCAACGACGACCGCAAGGAAGGCGCCAAATCCTCCGGTGGGGAGATTCTCGATGCGTTCGTCTATCACAACTATTCCATCGCCGATCTGCCGGGCACCGTGCGTGCCGGTAAGCAGGTGGTCAGTTGGGGTGAAAGTACCTTCATCGGCAACTCGATCAACAGTATCAACCCGATCGACGTCTCAGCGTTCCGCCGTCCCGGTGCGGAAATCAAGGAAGGCCTGATTCCGGTCAACATGCTGTTTGCCTCCCAAGGGCTTACCGACCAGCTGACGGTGGAAGGTTTCTACCAGTTGCAGTGGGACGAGACCGTTCTGGATAACTGCGGCACCTTCTTCGGCGTCGACGTGGCGGCTGAAGGTTGCACCAAGGGTTACACCGTCGGCAGCCCGGCGATTGCACCGTTGCAGCCGATTGCCGCGGCGTTTGGCCAGGGTTTCGAAGTCAGCCGCGAAGGGGTGATCGTCCAGCGCGCCAGCGACCGTGATGCGCGTAATTCCGGGCAGTGGGGGACCGCCTTGCGCTGGCTGGGCGACGGTACCGAGTACGGCCTGTACTTCATGAACTACCACAGTCGCACGCCGACCGTCGGCACCATCACCGCGGGCCGCTCGACGCTGTCGGCGCTCCCGGGGATTGTCGGCACCGCCAACGCGATTGCTCCGGGTACCGGCTCTGCTCTGGCGCAAAGCGTGATGCTCGGACGCGGCCAGTATTTCCTCGAATACCCGGAGGACATTCGCCTGTACGGCGCGAGCTTCGCGACCACCTTGCCCACAGGCACTGCGTGGACCGGGGAAATCAGCTATCGGCCGAACGCGCCGATACAGGTCAACACCAATGACCTGACGCTGGCGCTGCTCAACCCGATTGCCGGCGGTGCCGCGTCGCCGATCAAGACCACGCCGGGCGCGGATAACAGCGGCTACCGGCGCAAGGAAGTGACCCAGGTGCAAAGCACCCTGACGCACTTCTTCGACCAGGTACTCGGCGCGGAGCGTTTGACCGTTGTCGGCGAGGCGGCGGTGGTGCGCGTCGGCGGTCTGGAGCCGCGCAGCCAACTGCGTTACGGCCGTGACTCGGTCTACGGCCAGTACGGTTTCGGTGGTGACACCGGCGGCTTTGTCACCTCGATGTCCTGGGGTTACCGCGCGCGGGCGATCCTCGATTACGCCAACGTGATCGGCGGGGTCAACCTCAAGCCCAACCTCTCCTGGTCGCATGACGTCAGTGGTTACGGGCCCAACGGATTGTTCAACCAGGGTGCCAAGGCCGTGAGCCTTGGGGTCGATGCCGACTACCGCAACACCTACACCGCAAGCCTCAGTTACACCGACTTCTTCGGTGGCCGTTACAACACCCTGACTGACCGCGACTTCCTCGCTTTGAGTGTCGGCGTGAACTTCTGATTTGTCTGAGAAGGATGATTTTATGCGCAAGATTATTCTGCAATGCGGTGCCCTGGCCCTGAGCTTGCTGGCAGCCAACGTGATGGCGGCGGTATCGCCCGAAGAAGCTGGAAAACTGGGCACTAGCCTGACGCCGCTGGGCGCGGAGAAGGCCGGGAACGCCGATGGTTCGATTCCAGCCTGGACCGGCGGCATCCCGAAAAACGCCGGTGCGGTGGACAGCAAAGGCTTTTTGGCGGACCCGTTCGCCAGTGAAAAACCGCTGTTCACCATCACCACGGCCACGGTCGACAAATACAAGGACAAGCTCTCGGACGGGCAGGTGGCGATGTTCAAACGCTACCCGGACACCTACAAAATCCCGGTCTACCCGACCCACCGCACAGTCGCCGTGCCGCCGGATATCTATGAGTCGGCCAAGCGCAGCGCGCTGAACGTCACCAGCATCAACGACGGTAACGGTTTGGCCAACTTCACCGGTAACCGTTACTACGCCTTCCCGATTCCGAAGAATGGCGTCGAGGTGCTGTGGAACCACATCACCCGTTATCACGGCGGCAATCTCAAACGCATCATCACTCAGGTGACTCCGCAGACCAACGGCGCCTACACGCCGATTCGCTTCGAGGAAGAGATCGCCGTACCGCACCTGATCAAGGACATCGATCCGGAAAAAGCCGCCAACGTGCTGACCTTCTTCAAGCAGTCGGTGACTGCGCCGGCACGTTTGGCCGGTAACGTCCTGCTGGTTCACGAAACCCTCGATCAGGTGAAAGAGCCGCGCCTGGCGTGGATCTACAACGCCGGTCAACGTCGCGTACGCCGTGCTCCGCAAGTGGCCTACGACGGACCAGGCACCGCCGCCGACGGTCTGCGGACCTCGGACAACTTCGACATGTTTTCCGGGGCGCCGGATCGCTATGACTGGAAGCTGATCGGCAAGAAGGAAATGTACATTCCGTACAACAGCTACAAGCTAGATTCACCGAGCCTGAAGTACGACGATGTGATCAAGGCCGGGCACATCAACCAGGACCTGACTCGCTATGAGCTGCACCGGGTCTGGGAAATTGTCGGCACGGTCAAACCGAGCGAGCGGCACATCTACGCCAAACGCCACATGTTCCTCGACGAAGACAGCTGGCAAGTCGCGCTGGTGGACCACTACGACGGTCGCGGCCAACTCTGGCGAGTGGCCGAAGGTCATGCCCAGTACTACTACGATCACCAGACACCGGCTTACACCCTGGAAGCGCTCTACGACATCATCGCCGGCCGTTACATCGCCTTGGGGATGAAGAACGAAGAGAAGCACAGCTTCGAGTTCGGCTTCGACGCCAAGACGGCCGACTACACTCCGGCAGCCTTGCGTGCAGAGGGCGTTCGGTAAGGGTTTTGACACGCCGGCCGAGTAGAGGGTGACCTTCTGGTTAATGCCAATCAGTCATGGTACGCAACCTGTGGGAGCGGGCTTGCTCGCGAAGACGGTGTATCAGTCAACAGAGATGTTGAATGTGATGGCCTCTTCGCGAGCAAGCCCGCTCCCACAAGGATTTCGTCATTCAACTCCTTGACTGACTGGTATCAGACCCGCCGGTCACCTTTTTTATGGGCGCCAATCAGCGTCCTGAATGTTTCTCAACACGGCGCCGGGAGAGGGTTAGGGTTGCGCCACAACTATAAAAAGGCACGCCGCAATGACCGCCATGACTCAGTGTCTGGACCGTCCAGGATTCCTGCCCCGTTTGTCTTCCCAACACCTGCCCCGCGAGCGCCTGGCGCAACCGTTACTGGCATCGACTGCGCGGGTGAAATTGCTCTGCGCACCGGCTGGCAGCGGTAAAAGCGCGCTGTTCGCCGAGTGCCTGTTGCAGGCGCCGCCTCCGTGCACGGTTTATTGGCTGCCCTTGAACGGCGCGCTGCAAAGCCGCGCTGAATTTTGTCGGACGTTGGCGCAGGTGTTAGGGCTTGCGGTGCAAGACGAGCCGAGTCTGTTGGCGTATCTGGCGCACTTGCAGGCACCCACCTGGTTATTTCTCGATGACTATTGCCGCGTTCCGGCACCAGAGCTCGACGCGCTGCTTGATCGCGTGCTGGCCGTCAGCAGCCCGGCCCTGACGTGGTGGCTGGGTGGACGTCGACGTCCGCATTGCAACTGGCCGCGGTTGTTGCTCGATGACGAACTGTACGAGTGCGCCAGTGCCGAGCTGGTATTCAATCGCGAAGAAATCCAGCAATTGATCGATAAGCTCCCCCATTCGCTGTGTGCGAATGCGAGCGAACGGATCTTTCAGCGCAGCGGTGGTTGGTGCGCCTGCGTGCGGGTGGCCTTGCTCGATGGCAACGGGAGCAGTGTCAGTGAACTCAAGCAAGGGCGTTCGGCGACGTTGCTCGATTACCTGGATCACGAGCTGTTCAGCACCTTGTCACCGGAACTCTCCGAAGCCTGGCGAGTGCTGGCTCATCTACCGCGTTTCAACGTCGGACTCTGCGAACATCTGTTCGGCGCGGGCGAGGGTGGCCACTGGTTACGAACCTTGCAGGAGCTCGGCTGCTTCATCGAGCCCTGGGAAGACTCGGCAGACTGGCTGCAGGTGTTCCCGCCGCTGGCGAAGCTGGTACGCGATGATGAATGGGAGGCCGGTCGCTCGTGGCATCGTCGGGCCTGTCAGTGGTTCATTGCACAGCAAGACTGGCAAGTGGCGTTCGAGCAGGCGCTATTGGCCGAAGAGTTTGAGGTCGCGGTCAGCCTGTTGCAGCATTTCAGCTTCGAGCATTTGTTCCAGCATCAGAATGTGCTGTTGCTGCTGCGTCTGCATGAACAGCAAGGTGCCGACCTGATGTTTGGCAGCCCGCAGTTGGTCGGGTTGATCACCGCTGCATTGTTGTTCGCCGGACGCTTCGAACAAGCGGGCGTCTGTATCGAGCAAATGGCCCGATTCGCCCCGCAACCGTCGGCCACGTTGCAGCGTCAACTGGTGGCGCGCTGGCAGGCTCAGCAAGGTTGGTTGTTGCATTTGCAAGGGCGCATGGAACCTGCCCGTGAGCATTTTCTCGATGCGTTGACCGAGCTTCCAGCCTTGGCCTGGCCGGCACGTTTGCTGTGTTTGTCCGGGTTGACGCAGCAAGCCTTGCTCAAGGGTGAACTTGATGTGGCTCAGGCGTTCAATCGCCAGGCGCTGTGTCTGGCGCGGGCGCAAGGGGCGTTGCTGTTCGAGGGCTTGCTGGAGCTCGATCACGCGCAACTGCTGGAGCAGCGCGGTGCGCCTCATCGCGCCGAAAGCCTGTTGTGCAGCATCAATAAGTTGCTTTGCGAGCAAGCCAGACATGCCACGCCATTGCTGGGGCGGATTGCCCTGCGTCGGGGGCGATTGGCTCTGTGTCAGGGGCATGACGATCAAGCTGCCGAGCTTTTTGAGTCAGGACTTCAACTGTGTTTGCGCAGTCAGGACAAGCGCGTGTTGTACGGCTTTCTGGGGCTGGCCCAAGTGGCCGCCAATCAGGGCGATTACGCTCAGGCCTTCGTCCGCTTGCGAGACGCAGAGCGAATGATGCAGCGCCAGCACATTCCCGATACCGTTTATCGCGGTGTCCTGCTGCAAGTCAGTAGCCACTTCTGGTTGCAGCAGGGGCGCCCGGAGTTGGCCCACGAAGCCTTGACCCGGGTGCTGCGCCACTATCACGGGCCCGACGCGCGTCAGGCTCCACCGGCTACTTTGGAACTGATCCCACGTATTGAGTGCTTGCTGATACTGGCTAATGTGTACCTGCAACAGGCGAATGATCCTCAGGCAAAACTCAAGGTATTGCAGGAGCAGGCGCACGAACGGGGTATGCACAGTCTGGAGACAGAACTCCATCTCGCATCGGCTGAGGTGGCTTATCTGGCAGGGAATCGAGTCCTGGCCAAGCAAGCCCTGAAAGTGGGCCTGGAATGGGTGAAACGTTGTCATGGTGAGCAGGCGTTACGCGAACTGGGTTTGCGTCAGCCGAACCTGATCGCAGTCCTGGAAGAGACACAAACGCAGCTCGAGAGTGTTGGGTCAGGTCTCAAAGAAAACCCTCTGAGTCTGCGTGAAATGGAAGTGCTCAAGTTGATAGCGTTGGGGTGTTCCAATCAACAGATCGCGGAGCAACTGTTCATTTCGCTGCACACGGTGAAAACCCACGCGCGACGGATACACAGCAAGTTTGGGGTCCAGCGCAGGACGCAAGCAGTGGCTAAGGCCATTATGTTAGGGGGGGTGGTTTAATAGTTGAATGTGTCTGTAGTGTGTAGAAAGAATAGGCTGATTTTGCTGTAATGGCTGGGTATTTGACGGGGTTGTGGGTTGTTTCAGTTGCTGTTTTTACGAATTTAAACAAGTTTGTGAGTGCTCTTGATGTTGTAAGTGTCTATAAATGATTGGGCGGCCAGTTAGCGTTTTGTTTTCTAGTGTTGTTCAATTAATAATTCATTTATAGGTCTTTGTGATGTCTGATGTTCTTCGCGAAAAAACTCGTATTAAGCTGAACCATATTTTCAAAGAGCGTGGTTATGGTCTGGATCCCGATGACACCTTTTTTTCTGGTTGGGTTATCAATGATCTGAAGCAGGAAGTTGTCTCTTACTCAGAGTCTCTGACGTGGGCTGTCATGGAGAAAGTGCAGCACGATGAGTTTCCGTCATTCGATGAAAAGTCCGCCGGCATTTTTTCTGTTCGATGGAGCATGGATCTGAAATATCGTGTAGATCCACGTGTGCTGGATGTCAGGGAGTTTAATAGGATCTGTCATGGGATTGTTATTGAGTTCAGGAAAGAAAAGTTCTTCGCTGACTAAGAGCAGGCTCATCGTGTGACATTCGATAAGAACCCCATGCGCGCCGGATGAATGAGAGATTGGGAGAGGCAGAATTCAGTCTCTCAGGCTGTTGCTCAGGCGAAGCTGTTTGGTGGTTTTGTTCAATGTGGAGTTATTGAGTCAGTCCGTGGCAATTTGCTGTTCTATAAAACACCAAAAGGAAGAGTGTGTGAGTATTGATACTTTAACAAAGATTGCGGGTGATAAGGTTCAGGAAGAACTTTTACGCCCATCGAAACGAGCAATGATTGAGCGACTTCACCTGATACCGGATTGGTTGCAACGCGCCAGTGAAGAGGATCGCCAGTATTACTTCGATTCTGAACAGTCCCTGACACAAAAAGAACAAGTACTGGATAAACTGTTGAGGGAAATGAAATCCCTCAAGGATTTCGTGAACTTTCATGTCCAGGAAATTATCAGAGTTGAAACCGACGAACTCGTCGACCCGGAGCAGATTTTCGTCAACGCTCGCCATACATTCTATGTGGGGCAGCAAAAGGTCATTCAATGTAATCGCCTGACCCTGTCCGAGTTCGTACTCAACGGTGTGTATGATCCGGCCTCTGCTCCATTGGAGATCACCCTTGAAGGTGAAACACTGCCGGCGGGCTTGACCAGGCAATTTCTCTTGGAGGATCTGAGAGAGACTAGTCTTCGTTCGGCGTATGCCGTTCTTTTTGAAGAAAGATACCGCAATGAAGCGGTGCTGCAAGCCCTGCAATCTGTGTTGGAAACTCGCACGGTACTGAGTTCGCTCAGCGCAAAACTGCGGGGGCATATCAGCGCCGAGAGCCTCAAGATTGTCGATCGGGCCAGCCAGAATGCAGAAAACTATTCACTGGGAGATCTTTCGTTCGAAGGCTGGGAACATGCCTTCCAGGGGATGATTGTCTATTGCGGGCCGGAAGGTGAAGGCGGTACTTGCGTCCTTTATGCGCCGGAGGCTCCCGGGGGCAGGATCTGGTACGAATTTGCAAGCATCAGGCAATTGAACTTCCACCTGTTTGACTGGACGACTCAGCCAGCGGGACGCAGCTACCTGAGCCGACAATCTCACGCCAGTGAGCGAGGGCGTACTGATGCGTACATGAGGCTCTTGCTGGAACTTCCGAGTCAGTGGCGCGGTATCCAGCGCAACCCTTGGCCGTCGGTCGGTGCAGGTGCATTACGTCAAGGTGTTTTGCTTAATGTCGGTTGGCTGCGGGGCGAAATGGAGGCGGTCATTCCCGCCGGTTATCGCTCGGCCTCGTCCTACCAGCGACAGCACTTCGCCCGGTTGAACACCGAGCTTAAAGCGTTGACCTTGCTTGCCACCCGCGAGGCGGCGCTGATCAGCTACGAGAAATTCGCCTATGACCTGATTAAAACGCGAATTGAAGATGTCCTGGCGGAAAACGGCGAAACGGTCGTCATCGACCCCGACCGGATCATGGTGGAGCTGGACGTCTCGAAAGAGATGACCTTGTCTCAACTGATCATCAAAGAGCATCACATTACTGACGATGGTGACTCTGGAAGTTACCCGGGGATTTACCCAAGAGTTCGTTTGTTGCTCGGTCATCCACCTGTTTCCGATCTGTTGATTAAATATTTGCCTGGCTGGTCAAGGACGCTGCGTCCGGGGGAAAAGTACATTGACATGTTGGAAGCAAACTATCTGGATACAAATGCCCCGGGCTACGCGCTGAAACGCGATGTGTATGTGAACCTGCGACTGCATGAAATGCAGCGTGCCGCGTTAGCGGAATTCTTCAGCGGCAGACTGACCAGGCAACAAAGTTGGGAGATCGAAGGGGCCATTGATCGGTTGCGCGAGCCGGAGCCTTCGGATCGGTGGGAGTTTGAAGAGCCCGAGTCCCCCCAGCGCAACGGTGTGTACACGTTTCATCTGGACGGCCGCAGGATCGAGGGTGTTTATGTTTTTCGCACGATGAACAAGGGCGTGGCAGAGGACTTGTTGTATACCCCTTATGCCCCGGATGACCGATGGTTTCGACCGCTGGCCGAGTTCGCCAGGTCGGTCAAAGTGAACGGTTTAGGCAGTTATTACTGCAAGCGCGCCAAGTTCACCGACCAGCGGGTGGTCGCCGCTTACATCGAAACAGTGCGGATCAGCAGTGCCGACGTCGAGCCGCCACGACTGCAATTTGAGAGCCGTGTGCGTGACTTTTCTCGTTGTTACACCGATATGATCGGTCAGATCATTGACGGTGTAGATGCCCAGACCACGAGTCTTATCGAGATTGTCGGCAAACTGGCCTACGACGCTGCGGTAGCGGCCGTCACCGTCGTAGGGTGTGTGTTCCCGCCGATTGGTCTCGGACTGAGCGCCGTGGTGATGGCAAAAGGGCTGTTCGATGGGGCCAGGGCTTACCACGAAGGTGATTATGAGGCGCTGTTCGCAAGCTACCTCGATTGCATGCTGGAACTGGCCACGATGCGCATCGGCAAGTTGGGGTTCTCGCAGATGCAGAAGGCGATTGCCAAGCGCTTGGGCGATGCGAATACCTGCTTGAACGTTGTCTCGGCGTGCAGTGGAACAACAGTGGATCTGGCGGTGATGACCGCCTTGATGAAGGAGGCGCTCGAGGAGCCAGAGTCCAGCGAGCGGACAATCCTGGCGTAAGTACAGGCGTTCAGTGCCAAACGATTTAACCAGCGGCGACGGGCTCATAGCCCATCCGCCAACTCACGGCCCGGGTCGCCGCCAGCAGTCGCTGCGCCGCCGGGCCGTTTTCGTCGGCGTGAAACAATGAGGTCGGCCCAACGATGGTCAGCACCGCAGCTACTTGGCCGACAGCGTTGAACACCGGTGCCGAGAGCGCATCGACTCCCGGCATCAGCAAACCATGCACATGATGCAGGCCGCGTTCGCGGATCTGTTCACACAAGGTTGTGTAGGTCTGGATATCAGCCAGCGGGTGGGCAGCCGTTGCCTGAAATTCCAGTTCCCGTAACTCAACGGTTTCACGGTTCGGCAAATACGCGCTGAACACCAAGCCTGTGGATGAACTGAGCAGCGGCAACACTGACCCGAGTTGCGTCACCACCGTCACCGCTCGCACCGCCGGCTCGATATGCACCACGGTCGCGCCCTGGTTGCCCCATACCGCGAGGAAACAGGTTTCGTTCAGGTCATCGCGCAACTCGGCCAGTGGCAGGGCGGCGACTTTCAGCACGTCCATACTGTTTAGAGCGGCCAAGCCAACACGCAAGGCTTCGCGGCCGAGGCCGTAATGGTTGGTGGCGGTGTTTTGTTCGGCAAACCCGCTGGCGATCAACGCCTGCAAATAGCGGTGAACCTTGCTCGCCGGCATCTGCACGTGTTCAGCCAGACGCGACAAAGATGTCGACGGCGACAATTCGGCCAAGGCCTTGAGGATGTCGGTGCCGACCTCGGCCGAGCGGACTTTCTGTTTGCCGTTGCTATCGGCGGTATTGCGCGGCTTTTCCATGGAGGCGGTGTGATCCCGGGACGAATGGGCGTCTTTATAGCTTGACGGTCAATACCAATCAAATTACGTTATGCGTAATCTAATTACGATAAAAATAACCCGGGCGTGCCAATACTTCTATAGGCCACGACCTACTCCCTGTTCAGGAGGCTCCATGAACCGCGATTCAACGGCGCCAGCGCTGGTTTACCAGTCAGGCTTCGGTAACGAATTCAGCAGTGAAGCGTTGCCCGGCGCACTGCCCGTCGGCCAGAACTCCCCGCAAAAAGCCCCTTACGGTCTCTACACCGAACTGTTCTCCGGAACTGCGTTCACCATGGCGCGCAGTGAAGCGCGACGCACCTGGATGTACCGTATTCAGCCGTCGGCCAATCACCCGGCGTTCGTCAAGCTTGATCGACAGCTGGCCGGTGGTTCGCTGGGCGAAGTGACGCCCAATCGCCTGCGCTGGAACCCGTTGGACATCCCTGCCGAGCCGACCGACTTCATCGACGGTCTGGTGCGCATGGCGGCCAATTCGGGTTCGGAAAAACCGACCGGGATCAGCATTTATCACTACCGCGCCAATCGCTCGATGGAGCGGGTGTTTTTCAACGCCGATGGCGAGTGGTTGCTGGTGCCGGAGCTGGGTCGGTTGCGCATCGCCACCGAGCTCGGCGTGCTGGAGCTGGAGCCGCTGGAAATCGCCGTGCTGCCACGCGGTCTGAAGTTCCGCATCGAATTGCTCGACCCGCAAGCCCGTGGCTACCTGGCCGAGAACCATGGCGCGCCGTTGCGTCTACCGGACCTCGGACCGATTGGCAGCAACGGTCTGGCCAATCCACGGGACTTCCTGACGCCGGTCGCGCATTACGAAGACCTCAAGCAGCCGACCACCCTGGTGCAGAAATTCCTCGGTGAGTTGTGGGGCTGCGAGCTCGACCATTCGCCGCTGAACGTGGTCGCCTGGCACGGTAATAATGTGCCGTACAAATATGACCTGCGCCGCTTCAACACCATCGGTACGGTCAGCTTCGATCATCCGGACCCGTCGATCTTCACCGTACTGACCTCGCCGACCAGTGTTCACGGCCTGGCCAACCTCGATTTCGTGATCTTCCCGCCGCGCTGGATGGTGGCCGAAAACACCTTCCGTCCACCGTGGTTCCACCGCAACCTGATGAACGAATTCATGGGCCTGATCCAGGGCACCTACGACGCCAAGGCCGAAGGCTTCCTGCCGGGTGGCGCGTCGTTGCACAGTTGCATGAGCGCTCACGGGCCGGACGGCGAAACCTGCACCAAGGCGATCAATGCCGAGCTTGCGCCGAGCAAAATCGACAACACCATGGCCTTCATGTTCGAGACCAGCCAGGTATTGCGCCCAAGCCGCTTTGCCCTCGATTGCCCGCAACTGCAAAACACCTACGATGCTTGCTGGGCCTCGCTGCCCGCTACTTTCAATCCGAATCGGAGATAACCCATGACTCAGACCACCGCCACTCGTAGCTGGGTTGCCTCCGCCAATGGCCATGCCGATTTCCCGCTGCAAAACCTGCCGCTGGGTGTGTTCAGCACAAAGGGTTCGGCGCCGCGCAGCGGTGTGGCGATCGGCGAACATATTTTCGATCTGCACGCGGCGCTCGACGCCGGTCTGTTTGACGGTGCTGCGCGCACGGCTGTTGAAGCCACCCGTGGCGGTCAGTTGAACGCTTTCTTCGACCTCGGTCGTGGTGCCCGCGTTGCCCTGCGTGAGCGTCTGCTGGAACTGTTCGCTGAAGGCAGCACCCTGCACGGCAAGATCGAAGCCCAAGGCGCGAAACTGCTGCCATTGGCCGCCGATTGCCAGATGCATTTGCCTGCGAAGATCAATGACTACACCGACTTTTACGTCGGTATCGAGCACGCGCAGAACGTCGGCAAACTGTTCCGTCCGGACAACCCGCTGCTGCCGAACTACAAGTATGTGCCGATCGGCTACCACGGCCGTGCGTCGACCATTCGCCCGTCCGGCACTGACGTGCGCCGCCCGAAAGGCCAGACCTTGCCCGCCGGTCAGACCGAGCCAACCTTCGGCCCGTGTGCGCGTCTGGACTATGAGCTGGAACTGGGCATCTGGATCGGCCAGGGCAATGAAATGGGCGACTCGATTGCCATCGGCGACGCCGCCGAGCACATCGCCGGTTTCTGCCTGCTCAACGACTGGTCGGCACGCGACATCCAGGCCTGGGAATACCAGCCATTGGGCCCGTTCCTGTCGAAAAGCTTCATCACCAGCATCTCGCCATGGGTCGTCACTGCTGAAGCCCTGGAGCCGTTCCGCCGTGCCCAACCGGCGCGTCCCGAGGGCGATCCGCAGCCGCTGCCGTACCTGTTCGACAAACGCGATCAGGCCGCTGGTGCCTTTGATATCGAGCTGGAAGTGCTGCTGCTCACCGACGCCATGCGCGAACAGAACCTGCCGGCCCATCGCCTGACCCTGAGCAACACCCGGCACATGTACTGGACCGTGGCGCAACTGGTTGCGCACCACAGCGTCAACGGTTGCCAGTTGCAGGCTGGTGACCTGTTTGGTTCGGGCACCTTGTCGGGGCCGGAAAACGGTCAGTTCGGCAGCCTGCTGGAAATCACCGAAGGCGGTAAGAAGCCGATCGAACTGGCTTCAGGCGAAGTGCGCAAGTTCCTTGAAGACGGCGACGAAATCATCCTGCGTGCACGTTGCAGCCGTGACGGTTTCGCCTCTATTGGTTTCGGCGAATGCCGCGGCAAAATCCTGCCAGCACGCTAAGAGGTTCAGGCTATGGAACTCTTTACCTACTACCGTTCGACGTCGTCCTTTCGGGTGCGCATTGCCCTGGCACTCAAAGGGCTGGATTACCAGGCGCTGCCGATCAATCTGATCGCGCCGCAAGGTGGCGAGCATCAGCAACCAGCTTATCTGCGGATCAACCCGCAAGGCCGGGTGCCGGCCTTGCGCACCGATGAAGGCGAGTTGCTGATTCAGTCCCCGGCGATCATCGAGTACCTGGAGGAGCGTTATCCGCAGGTACCGCTATTGTCCAGGGACCTGGTCAAACGCGCGCACGAGCGAGCGGTGGCGGCGTTGATCGGTTGCGACATTCATCCGCTGCACAACGTCAGCGTGCTCAATCAGCTGCGCCAACTTGGTCATGATGAGCCGCAGGTGGTGCACTGGATCGGCCACTGGATCACTCAGGGGCTGGCGGCAGTCGAGCACTTGATCGGTGACGATGGTTACTGCTTCGGCAGCGCGCCCGGGTTGGCGGATGTCTACCTGATTCCACAGCTGTATGCAGCCGAGCGTTTCAACATTTCTCTTGAGGCTTATCCGCGGATTCGTCGGGTCGCGGCACTGGCGGTGCAGCATCCGGCCTTCGTCAAAGCCCATCCGGCGAATCAGCCCGATACCCCGAAGTAACGCAAAACCCTGTGGGAGCGAGCCTGCTCGCGATGGCGGTCTGACAGTCAAGATTGATCTTGAATGTGATGGCCTCATCGCGAGCAGGCTCGCTCCCACAGGTTCTGCGCCTTATCCCACTTGCCGGCGTTAGTTGAACTCATCCCCGATCGGATACCGGCTGGCGTTGAGGCTTTCCTTGATCTTGCGCAAGTGCGGCTGGAAGTCGACGCCGCGGCGCAGGGTCATGCCGGTGGCGAGCACATCGAGCACTGTCAGCTGGATGATCCTCGACGTCATCGGCATGTAGATGTCGGTGTCTTCCGGCAGCGGAATGTTCAGGCTCAAGGTGCTGGCCTTGGCCAGTGGCGAACCCTCGGCCGTCAGACCCAGCACCGAGGCACCGTTCTCACGGGCAATGCGTGCCACTTCCACCAGTTCGCGGGTGCGTCCGGTGTAGGAAATGATCACGAACAATTCGCCCGTGTGGGCCACCGAGGCAATCATCCGCTGCATCAGCACGTCCGCATGGGCGGTGACCGCCAGGTTGAAGCGGAAGAACTTGTGCTGCGCATCCAGCGCCACCGGGGCTGACGCGCCGAGGCCGAAGAAGTGGATCTGCCGGGCCTGGATCAGCAAATCCACGGCGCGGCTGATCAGGTTCGGGTCCAGTGCCTGGCAGGCGCTGTCCAGCGATGCGATGGCGCTGCCAAAGATTTTCTGGGTGTAGGCTTCAGGGTTGTCGTCGGCTTCCACTGCGCGGCTGACATACGCCGCGCCGCTGGCCAGGCTTTGGGCCAGTTGCAGTTTGAGTTCCGGATAGCCGCTGACACCGAACGAACGGCAGAAACGGTTGACCGTCGGCTCGCTGACTGACGCGGCCTGGGCGAGGGCGGCAATACTGAAGCGAGTGGCCTGCTGTGGGTTGAGCAGGATGACTTCGGCGACCTTGCGCTCGGCCTTGTTCAGGTCTGCAAGGCGATTCTGGATCTGTTCCAGTAAATTTCGCACGCGGTCCATTCATGTTCCTTAGGTCGGCTATGCAGATTGGGCCCGTGTAGCGGCCCATAATGGTGGCCTATCCTACTGGTGGCCCCGACCGACCACCACTCGGAATCTGTATTTTGGAAAAATGTTGTGGTTATTACTACATTTTTCCTTGAGCGATGCCTTAAAAAAAGGTATTTGTAGCTTAACTTGATAAAAGAACAAACATCATGCCTTCGATTACGGTTGAACCGTGCACCTTTGCCTTGTTCGGCGCCCTCGGCGATCTGGCCCTGCGCAAGCTGTTTCCTGCCTTGTACCAACTCGATGGCGCCGACCTGCTGCATGAGGACACGCGCATTATCGCACTGGCCCGTGAACCGGGCACCGAGCAAGAGCATCTGGCCCTTATTGCCAGTGAGCTGCGCCATTACGTCGATGCCAAGGAGCTCGACGAAGCCGTGGTCGAACGCTTCCTGGCACGCCTGACGTACCTGCATGTCGACTTCCTCAAGTCTGACGACTACGTCGCCCTGGCCGAACTGGCCGGCACGGCGCAGCGGATGATTGCCTACTTCGCGACGCCGGCTGCGGTGTACGGTGCGATTTGCGAGAACCTGGCGAAAGTCGGCCTGACTGAAAACACCCGTGTGGTGCTGGAAAAGCCGATCGGTTCGGATCTTGAGTCGTCGCGCAAGGTCAACGACGCGGTGGCGCGGTACTTCCCGGAAAACCGCACCTACCGCATCGACCACTACCTGGGCAAAGAGACGGTGCAGAACCTGATCGCCCTGCGTTTCGCCAACAGCCTGTTCGAAACCCAGTGGAACCAGAACTATATTTCCCATGTGGAAATCACCGTCGCCGAGAAGGTCGGGATCGAGGGCCGCTGGGGCTACTTCGACAAGGCCGGCCAGCTGCGGGACATGATTCAGAACCACCTGTTGCAGCTGCTGTGCCTGATCGCCATGGACCCGCCAGCGGATCTTTCGGCCGACAGTATCCGTGACGAGAAAGTCAAAGTGCTCAAGGCGCTGGCGCCGATCAGCCCGGAAGGCCTGACTACCCAGGTGGTGCGTGGCCAGTACATCGCCGGTCACAGCGAAGGCAAGTCGGTGCCGGGTTACCTGGAGGAAGAGAACTCCAACACCCAGAGCGATACCGAAACCTTCGTCGCCCTGCGTGCCGACATCCGCAACTGGCGTTGGGCCGGCGTACCGTTTTACCTGCGTACTGGTAAGCGCATGCCGCAGAAGCTGTCGCAGATCGTCATCCACTTCAAGGAGCCGTCGCACTACATCTTCGCCCCCGAGCAGCGCTTGCAGATCAGCAACAAGCTGATCATTCGCCTGCAACCGGACGAGGGTATTTCCTTGCGGGTGATGACCAAGGAACAAGGCCTGGACAAGGGCATGCAGCTGCGCAGCGGTCCGTTGCAGCTGAATTTTTCCGATACCTATCGCAGCGCACGGATCCCCGATGCCTACGAGCGGTTGTTGCTGGAAGTGATGCGTGGCAATCAGAACCTGTTTGTCCGTAAAGATGAAATCGAAGCCGCGTGGAAGTGGTGTGACCAGTTGATCGCCGGGTGGAAGAAGTCCGGTGATGCGCCCAAGCCGTATGCGGCGGGCTCCTGGGGACCGATGAGCTCCATTGCACTGATCACGCGGGACGGGAGGTCGTGGTATGGCGATATCTGAATTCAAACTGCCTCAGGGCGTCAGCGCTCATGAGTTTCGCAGCCCCGTGTTGCTGGCCGAAGGCCTGGCACTGACGGTGGCCAAGCAACTCAGCGACGCGATCGATGCCCGCGGCACCGCGACGCTGGTAGTGTCCGGCGGACGCAGCCCGGTGGCGTTTTTCCAGCACCTGGCCAAACAGGCGCTGGACTGGTCCAAGGTCGTGGTGACCCTGGCGGACGAGCGCTGGGTGCCGGTGGAGCACGCCGACAGCAATGCCGGTCTGCTCAAGCGTTACTTGTTGCAAGGCCCGGCGGCCAAGGCGAAGTTCCTCAGCCTCTACAGCGCCACTGCCAACCTTGAGCAGGCAGCCGAGCAGGCCGACCGCTTGCTCGCCGAGTTGCCGGCAATCGACGCGCTGGTGCTGGGGATGGGTGACGACGGTCATACCGCCTCGCTGTTCCCCAACAGCCCGAATCTTGTCGAAGCCTTGCAGGTCGACGGCACGCGCCGTTGCTGGCCGATGCTGGCGCCGACCGTGCCGCATCAGCGCCTGACCATGAGTCGTGCGCTGCTGGCCTCGGCACGCTTCACCGTTCTATCGATTTCCGGTCAGTCCAAACTGACCACCTTGAGTGCCGCACTGGCCGGTGACGATGTCGCCGCAATGCCGATTCGTGCGTTTCTGCAACCCACGTTAGAGATTTACTGGTGCCCATGAGCCAAGGATCAGCCGCTATGACAAACACTCAACCGACCGTTTCCATGGCGGACAAAGTTGCCCTGATCGACAGCCTTTGCGTCAAGGCGCGGATTCTGCCGGTGATCACCATTGCCCGTGAGCAAGACATTCTGCCGCTGGCCGATGCCCTTGCCGCAGGCGGGTTGACGGCCCTGGAAGTGACCCTGCGTTCGCAATTTGGCCTCAAGGCCATCCAGGTCCTGCGTGAGCAGCGCCCGGAGCTGGTCACCGGTGCCGGCACCGTGCTCGATCGCAACATGCTGGCCGCCGCTGAAGCCGCCGGTTCGCAGTTCATCGTGACGCCAGGCATTACCCGTGACCTGCTGGAAGCCAGCGTTGCCAGCCCGATTCCATTGTTGCCGGGTATCAGCAACGCTTCCGGGATCATGGAGGGTTACGCCCTGGGCTATCGTCGCTTCAAGCTGTTCCCGGCGGAAGTCAGCGGTGGTGTGGCGGCGATCAAGGCCCTTGGCGGCCCGTTCGGCGAAGTGCGCTTCTGCCCGACTGGCGGCGTTGGTCCAGCCAACATCAAGAGCTACATGGCGCTGAAAAACGTGATGTGCGTCGGCGGCAGCTGGATGCTCGATCCAGAGTGGATCAAGAACGGCGACTGGGCACGTATCCAGGAGTGCACCGCCGAGGCGCTGGCCCTGCTGGACTGATTGGTTTTACCGGCGGTTTTTTACGCAGAATCGTTGTAGTTGTGTTCTACGGCTTTACGGCGCACTTGGTCAGTGCGCCGTTTTTTTTTGCCTGTAGCAGCTGTCGAGCCTGCGAGGCTGCGTCCGGCCGCAAAGCGGTCGTTAAATCAGGCAACGCGCTCTTCCAGGCAAACTGCGTACGCAGGGTTTGCGAGGACTTCGCCCGAACGCGGTCCGCCTCTAACGCAGCCTCGCAGGCTCGACAGCTGCTACGGGTGTTGTATACATAGTTACCGCAACCGAGCCAGTCTGTTAAAGCAGCTATTTCGGGCAGTTGACCATTGGTATCGACAAGCGCGCGATGTCCGCGCAGATCAAGCCCGAAGACTTCGACATCTACACCGTGTGAACACCAGGGGAGTGGTCACACGGTGTTCATTGCATCAACTCAGTTCGATCAGGGCCTGAGCCAGCCGATGCATTTCTCGTGCGGTGTTGGTCAGGCCCGGTGTAATGCGAATACAGCTGCCGCAGGCCGAACCGTTGCGGGCCACGGTGAACAGGTTGTACTCGCTGAGCAGGCGGTCGACCATCGCTTGCTGGTCGGCATGCCGGGTGAAACGCATCGAGGTGATGCCGCAATACAGTCGCGGATCATCCGGGGTCATGACTTCAATGCCCGGCACGTCGCGTACGGCCTCGACCCACAGATTGCGCAGGTAATTGAGCCGCGCGCCTTTGGCCGCCGCGCCACCGATGGCATGATGCTCTTCGAACACCAGCGGCAACGTCAGCAGCGCCGGGATGTTGGGTGTGCTGTACGGCGTACGCGCGCGGATGTCGGTGACCGGGAAATGAAACTCGCCCATGTCGGGATCAATATCGGCCAGGCGCTGTGGCGCTATGTAGATAAAACCCAGGGTCAGCGGCGCGCCGATCCATTTGTGCAGGTTGTAGCCGGCAAAGGAGATACCCAGTTCATCGAGGTTGAATTCGATCTGGCCGAGGGCGTGGGCACCGTCGAGGATCACATCGATCCCGTGCTCTTTGGCCGCCGCGGCAATCGCCTTGACCGGCATCACCAGACCGGTGCGATGGGTGACGTGGGTCAACGCCATCAGCTTGAGCCTTGGATAGCGGACGAACGCCTCGCGGTAGCTCGCCACCAATGACTCGAAGCTGGCGGGATGGGCGTGTTCGATCTCGATCACTTCGACACCGCGATGGTGTGCCAGCCAGCGCATCGCACTTTTGACCGTGTCGTATTCCAGATCGCAGAGCAGTACCTGATCGCCCGGCTGCAAACCGTTGTAGTTGCGAATCAGTGATTGCAGGGCGTCCGAGGCGCTGCGGGTCAGGGCAACCGCTTCGGCGGGCACCCGTAAGAGCTCGGCCAGCTGCCGGCGTATTTCCACGCTTTCGAGCTTTTCGAAGCGCTGGCGCACATGCACCGAGTTGCTGCGGTTGATGAGTTCGATGTTGCGCTGGTATTCCTCGATCACGGTGCGTGACATGCGGCCGAAATAACCGTTTTCCAGGTTGATCGGACCTGGCTGGACTTCGTAGCGGTCGGCAAATGTCTGCCAAAAAGCTTCATCAAGGGCGCGGCGAGTATTTTCGGGCATAGGGGCGACTCGTTCCGTGGGTCAGTGGCGAGGTTTGGGTTTGCCATGTTTGGCGCGCAGCGGGTCGAGCAAGTCGGACAGACCGTTGTGATCGATTTCCTGCATCAGGGCCAACAAGCCACCCAGTTCACCGTGGGGGAAACCCTCGCGGGCGAACCAGTTCAGGTATTGGCCGGGCAGGTCGGCAATGATGCGACCCTTGTACTTGCCAAAGGGCATTTCGCGGGTGACCAGCAGTTCGAGCTTTTCGGGATTCATCGATCGGTCGTCTTGATTCAAACAGTTTGGAAAATACAGGCATTCTGCATGCAGGCCAATTGACAGATCATGCAAATAACTCGGGTACAGATTCTTGGTAAAAAGTTAACGTGTTGAAATATAGCGTGAAAATTTCAATTCAAGAGCTGGCATACGAGGTGCAACACCTTATGCACTCTCTCAACCCATGAGGAATTGAAAAATGACCGATATCAATAAAGAAGCGATTTCAGTCCTGAACGACCTGATCGAGACCAGTAAGGACGGTCAGGAAGGTTTCAATACCTGTGCGCAGGACATCAAGCATCCTGAACTCAAAGCGCTGTTTGTCAAACGCGCTGCCGACTGCGCCACTGCCGCTGCCGAACTTCAAGGCACCGTGCGTTCGATGGGCGGCGATCCTGAGACCAAAACCAGTGTCAGCGGTGATTTGCATCGTCGTTGGGTTGACCTCAAATCGTTGGTCACCGGCAAGGACGAAGAAGCGGTGCTCAACGAAGCCGAGCGCGGCGAGGACCATGCCCTGAAGGCTTACAAAGCAGCGATCGAGAAGATCGACAAACACAATCTGGTGGGTATTCGTGATCTGGTCGAACGTCAGTATCACGGCGCGCAACGCAATCACGATCAGGTTAAAGCCTTGCGTAACCTGGCGCGTGCCCGTTCGTAAGAAGATCAAAAGATCGCAGCCTGCGGCAGCTCCTACAGGGTTTTGAATACATCCGGAGGAGCTGCCGCAGGCTGCGATCTTTTTGGGCCTTGCGATCAGCCGATGCTGATCGCCGGCAATGTTGGCAATGTCACGGTTTGCTGTTTGCGCGGTGCCAGAATTTCGGCCTCGCCATCCACCACCAGCTCATCGCGCTGGTTGAATACCCGAGTGGCGATGCGCACGCGGAATTTCGGCAGTTTCTCGAGGATTTCCAGGCGTACCGTCAGGGTGTCGCCGATCTTCACTGGCTTCTGAAAGCTCATTTGCTGACCGATATAAATAGTCCCCGGCCCGGGCAGCTCGCAGGCGACGGCGGCGCTGATCAGTGCACCGCTGAACATGCCGTGGGCGATGCGTTCCTTGAACATGCTCGCCGCCGCAAACTCGGCGTCCAGGTGCACCGGGTTGTGGTCGCCGGACATCGCCGCGAACAGCTGAATGTCGCGTTCTTCGACGGTCTTGCTGTAGCTGGCGGTCTGGCCGACTTCGAGGGCTTCGTAAGGGGTATTGGTAACCTGGGTCATGTGTCTTGAATCCTGTGACGAGTTAAGTGAAATAACCAAACATTATTCGGTTCTGGGTGGTCGGCGATGGCTCAGCGCCTCGGCCAGCCATTTGAGCAGGTCCGCGGTCACTTCATCGCGGTTGCTCTCGTTGAACAGTTCGTGCCGGGCTTGCGGGTAAATGTTCAGTTGCATGCACTGGCTACCCGCCCCGCGCAGCGCGTCGGCCAGAGTCTTGAGACGTTTGCCTTCGCTCACCGGATCACATTCACCGCCGATCACCAGCAACGGCAAGCCCGGATCGATCTGCGCGAGATTGGACGCTTTGCTGATCTGCTGCAAGCCGCCGAGCAGGTCGATCCACAGTTGATTGGTGCAACGGTAGCCGCAGAGCGGGTCGTGGACGTACTTGTCGACTTCGGCCGGGTCGCGGCTGAGCCAGTCGAACCGAGTGCGATGGGGTTTGAAAGGCTTGTTGAATGAGCCGAACGACAACCACTCGATCAACGCGCTGCGCCCGGTAGCACCCTGGCGCCAGCGTTCGAAGCGCGCAATCAGGCGCGCCACGCGGTAGAGCGCGGTTGGCTGGAAGTTCGAACCGCTGAGCACGGCGCCGTACAGGCTGGCGCTGTGGTGTAACAGGTAGGCCTGGGCGATGTAGCTGCCCATGCTGTGGCCAAGTAGCACGATCGGTATGCCCGGATGGTGCTGGCCGATGTGCTGGTTGAGGCTGGCCAGGTCGCCGACCACTTTGCGCCAGCCGTCCTTGTCCGCGAAATGCCCGAGCACGCCGTTTTCGGCGGTTTTGCCATGGCCGCGCTGGTCCAGCGCATAGACGCCGTAACCCTCGGCACATAAAGCCTGTGCCAGCCGCGCGTAACGGCCGCTGTGTTCAGCCATGCCGTGGGACAGCAGGATCACTGCCTTGAGCGGGCCCTCAGGCAGCCACTGGTTGACGAAAAGCTGACTGTGGTCACTCGCGGTCAACCAGAAAGTGTCGTGGATCATGGCGATTCCTTTGCACGGTGTTGTTTAGGCGCGGCGTCGTTGCATTGTATAGCTCATCATCCGCAGGACGTGCGATGTGGGTGTCCCTCAGCAGCAAGATTCACACTATCAATGAAGCGGGTGCGTATATTTGCCTGAATCACCATAACTGCTAGTGTCCCAGAAGCCCCGCTTTTCAGCGTCACAGAGATGCGGCCCGGATTCGCTCAGGTAAAGAGGACAAGAACAATGCAACCTGATTTCTGGAATGACAAACGCCCGGCCGGCGTACCCAATGATATCGATCTGGGTACCTATAAGTCGGTGATCGAGGTGTTCGAGCGTTCCTGCAAGAAATTCGCTGACCGTCCGGCGTTCAGCAACATGGGCGTGACGCTCACCTATGCGGAGCTGGAACGCTACAGCGCGGCGTTCGCTGGCTACCTGCAAACACAGACCGATCTGCTGCCTGGCGATCGCATCGCGGTACAGATGCCCAATGTCCTGCATTACCCGATCGCCGTGTTCGGCGCACTGCGGGCTGGCCTGATTGTGGTCAACACCAACCCGCTGTACACCGCGCGTGAGATGCGTCACCAGTTCAAGGATTCCGGTGCCCGGGCGCTGGTGTACCTGAACATGTTCGGGCAGAAGGTCCAGGAAGTACTGCCCGACACCGAGATTCAGTACCTGATCGAAGCAAAGATGGGCGACCTGATGTCGACCGCCAAGGGCTGGCTGATCAACACCGTGGTCGACAAGGTCAAGAAGATGGTGCCGACCTATGACCTGCCGCAGGCGATTTCCTTCAAGAGCGCGTTACGCCTGGGCCGCGGTCAGAGCATCAAGCCATTGAAAGTCAGCCTCGACGATGTCGCCGTGCTGCAATACACCGGCGGCACCACTGGGCTGGCCAAGGGCGCGATGCTGACCCATGGCAATCTGGTTGCCAACATGCAGCAGGCCCGCGCCTGTCTTGGCCAGTTCGGCAGCGATGGCAAACCGCTGCTGCGTGAAGGTCAGGAAGTGATGATCGCGCCGCTGCCGCTGTACCACATCTATGCCTTCACGGCGAACTGTATGTGCATGATGGTCACCGGCAACCACAACGTGCTGATCACCAATCCACGGGACATCGCCGGCTTTATCAAAGAGCTGAAAAACTGGCGGTTCTCGGCGCTGCTGGGGCTCAACACACTGTTCGTCGCGCTGATGGATCATCCAGACTTCAAGACCCTGGACTTCTCCAGCCTCAAACTCACCAACTCCGGCGGCACCGCGCTGGTCAAGGCCACCGCCGAGCGTTGGGAGCAACTGACCGGTTGCCGGATCACCGAAGGCTACGGCTTGACCGAAACCTCGCCAGTGGCCTGCACCAACCCGTATGGCGATAAGTCACGCATTGGCACGGTCGGCCTGCCGGTGCCGGGCACTACGCTGAAAGTCATCAATGATGACGGTGTCGAACAGCCCTTGGGCGAGCGCGGCGAGCTTTGCATCAAGGGCCCGCAAATCATGAAGGGCTATTGGCAGAAACCCGAAGCCACCGCCGAAGTGCTGGATGCCGAGGGCTGGTTCAAGTCCGGCGACATCGCGGTGATCGACCCGGACGGGTTTGTGCGGATTGTCGACCGCAAGAAAGACATGATCATCGTCTCGGGTTTCAACGTATACCCGAACGAGATCGAGGACGTGGTCATGGCGCACCCGAAGGTCGCGAACTGCGCGGTGATCGGCGTGCCGGACGAACGTTCCGGGGAAGCGGTGAAGCTCTTCGTGGTGGCACGTGAAGCAGGAATCAGCCTTGAAGAGCTGAAGGCCTACTGCAAGGAAAATTTCACCGCCTACAAGGTGCCCAAACACATTGTGCTGCGCGAGTCGCTGCCGATGACACCGGTGGGCAAGATATTGCGACGGGAGCTGCGCGATATCGCCTGACGGATAGTAGACGGAGGCGATCCGAAATGATCGCAGCCTCCGGCAGCTCCTACACAGGGATCGCATTCCCCCCGTAGGAGCTGCCGAAGGCTGCGATCTTTTGCTTTTAAGGCCCATTTTACGGGGCTTTCAAGGTGTTATAGAATTTTTGCTCTAAAATGACTGCTTGCTATTCTTGAGTCATTAAAGTGACTGTAGAGGCTCTATTTGGCTCTAGTAGGGCCTTGGCAAAGCTGCTACTCTCGGCGCGCTTTGTGACTTCTCGGCCTAGGTAAAAGCCGGACTCGCCAACAAAAAGACACCCATAAAAAACACACACCAATAATAATCGCAAAATGCGCTGAAGAATTCGCGTTGCTGAGGAGTGGGCTTCCATGATCGAAGACTTTTGGAAGGATAAGTACCCAGCTGGAATTGCTGCCGAGATCAATCCAGACGAGTATCCGAATATTCAGGCAGTGTTAAAGCAATCCTGCCAACGCTTCGCCAACAAACCGGCCTTTAGTAACCTGGGCAAGACACTCACCTACGGTGAGCTGTACGAATTGTCGGGTGCTTTTGCCGCTTACCTGCAACAGCATACCGATTTGCAGCCGGGCGATCGAATCGCCGTACAACTGCCAAACCTGCTGCAGTACCCGGTCGCCGTGTTTGGTGCTATCCGCGCCGGCTTGATCGTGGTCAACACCAACCCGCTGTACACCGCGCGGGAAATGGAACACCAATTCAACGATTCCGGCGCCAAGGCGCTGGTTTGCCTGGCGAACATGGCGCACCTGGCCGAGACCGTGGTGCCCAAGACGGGCGTCAAGCACGTTATCGTCACCGAAGTGGCCGACCTGCTGCCACCGCTCAAGCGCCTGCTGATCAACAGTGTCATCAAGTACGTGAAGAAGATGGTCCCGGCGTTCCATCTGCCCAAGGCCATCAAGTTCAATGACGTGTTGAGCAAGGGCCTCGGCCAACCCGTGACCGAAGCCAACCCGGCCAGCAGCGACGTTGCCGTGCTGCAATACACCGGCGGCACCACCGGCGTGGCCAAGGGGGCAATGCTGACCCACCGCAACCTGGTGGCGAACATGATGCAGTGCAGGGCGCTGATGGGTTCCAACCTGAATGAAGGTTGCGAAATCCTCATCACGCCGCTGCCGCTGTACCACATCTATGCCTTCACCTTTCATTGCATGGCGATGATGCTGATCGGCAATCACAACATCCTGATCAGCAACCCGCGCGACCTGCCGGCGATGGTCAAGGAGCTGTCGAAGTGGAAGTTCAGCGGTTTTGTCGGCCTGAACACCTTGTTTGTGGCGCTGTGCAACAACGAAGCGTTCCGCAAGCTGGATTTCTCAGGCCTGAAAATCACCTTGTCCGGTGGCATGGCCCTGCAACTGGCCGCTGCCGAACGCTGGAAAGCTGTGACCGGTTGTGCCATCTGCGAAGGCTACGGCATGACCGAAACCAGCCCGGTGGCCACCGTCAATCCAAACCAGAACATTCAGGTGGGCACGATCGGTATTCCGGTCCCGTCGACCCTGTGCAAAGTTATCGATGACGCCGGCGTTGAGCAGCCGTTGGGCGAAATCGGTGAACTGTGCGTGAAAGGTCCGCAAGTGATGAAGGGCTACTGGCAGCGCCAGGAAGCCACCGACGAGATCCTCGACAGCGAAGGCTGGTTGAAGACCGGTGACATCGCGCTGATCCAGCCAGACGGCTACATGCGCATTGTCGATCGCAAGAAAGACATGATTCTGGTCTCCGGTTTCAACGTGTACCCGAACGAACTCGAAGACGTACTGGCCACCTTGCCAGGCGTGTTGCAATGCGCGGCCATTGGCGTGCCGGACGAGAAGTCGGGCGAGGCGATCAAGATTTTCATCGTCGCCAAACCGGGGGTAACCCTGACCAAAGAGCAGGTGATGACGCACATGCGTGCCAACGTTACCGGCTATAAAGTGCCGAAAGCCATCGAGTTCCGCGATGCGCTGCCGACCACCAACGTGGGCAAGATCCTGCGTCGCGAACTGCGCGATGAAGAGCTGAAGAAGCTCGGCTTGAAGAAGGTCGGCGCATAAAACCAAAGCCCCGCAGATGCGGGGCTTTTTTTTGCTGGCAGAGAAATTTTCGGTGCCCGGCAGGCTGCCTTCGCGAGCAAGCCCGCTCCCACAATGGATTCCGCTCGTACACATATTCTGTGTTCGCTGAAGATCAAAGGTGGGAGCGGGCTTGCTCGCGAAGCTTTTGCTGTTACAGTCGGAACTGCGCGAAATTGACGTTGGTACCGGCTGGGCGCATGTCCTGAAGGTATGAGTCCTTGTCGGCGCTCAGTTCCAGGCTCAGGGCTGCCTTGCGCTTGCCTTCGTTGCGTACCACCAGGCCTTCGAGCTTCTCGCGCAGGAACACCGTCGGCACTTTCAGGTGCAGCAGTTCGTCGGTGGCTGGCGTGTGCATCAGCAGGTGAACCCACTCGTACTGACCAATGGCCAGACGCGCAACCGGGATATCAAACCACCAGATGTTGCGGTTGCGGTTCAATTCGGTGAAATGGCAATTGTTGACGCCAAGCACTGCACCGCCGAGTTCCTGGTTTCTGCGGGCAATGGCCTGCTTTTTATCGAGTTTCATAACGTTCCTACGGGATTGGATCTTCAGCGCCATGGCCTGAATACGTTGCGCATTCTCGGGGGTTGGCTGGCAAACATAAAGCCCAACCTGCATTTGCAGATGAAATGACCCGATGAAAATAAATGAAACTCTGTGCAACGCCCACCGGTCAACCTCTACGTAGTCACTGACCTTTGAATGTTCACAGGAGAAATACCATGAGCAGCACTGGCGATAAAGTTAAAGGCCTGGCCAACGAAGCGGTCGGCAACGTCAAGCAAGGTGTGGGTAAAGCCACCGATAATCCCAAGCTGCGAGCCGAAGGCAAGATTCAGGAAAAGAAAGGCGAAGCCCAGCAAGCGCTCGGCAAGGCTAAAGACGCGATCAAGAAAACCATCGATAAAGCCTGACCCAATAACCTGCGTGAGCGCAGTGTGACGGCCATCCTCGGATGGCCGTTTTTATGTCGGTTACTGTATTTAACCCCCCCCGAAATTGTTTCAAAGTCGCCAAGTAGGTTACTTTGATGTAGAAAACGGCCCCTGAGTCGCCCCCGACTTCAAACTTTTTTTTTGCGGCGAAAGGAGACGCTATGATTTTCCCGGAGTTGAAAGGCTTGCCCTTGCACCGCGTGATGATGCGCACGGTCACCGAGTTCATCAATGACGAGATGTCGACGTATGCCTCGGCGCTGGCCTATCAGATGCTGTTCTCGCTGTTTCCCTTCATTCTGTTTCTGATAGCCCTGATCGGTTTCCTGCACCTGCCGGATTTCTTTTCCTGGCTGCGCCTTCAGTCAGAGCTGGTATTGCCGCCGCAAGCGCTGGAGCAAGTGAACCCGGTCATCGACCAGCTCCAGCAATCCAAGGGTGGATTGCTCTCGGTGGGTATCGTCATCGCCCTGTGGACCGCCTCGGCAGGTGTGCGGCTGATGATGAGCGCAATGAACGCAGCCTACGATGTGGTCGAAGGCCGGCCGATCTGGAAGCGCTTTCCACTGTCGATCTTCTACACCGTTGGCGTTGCCGGAATGTTGCTGGTCGCGGCGGCATTGATGGTGCTCGGCCCGCAGGTAATGGAATGGATTGCGTCGCAGATCGGCATGGAAGAGTTCATCGTCACCCTCTGGACGATACTGCGCTGGCCGGTGATCGTCATTTTGCTGATGGTCGCGGTCGCGTTGATGTACTACGTGATGCCTGATGTGAAGCAGAAGTTTCGCTTCATCACGCCAGGCTCGGTGCTGGCGGTGGTGGTGTGGATCGTCGCTTCGCTGGGCTTTGGTTATTACGTCAAAACCTTCGCCAACTACAATGCCATGTATGGCAGTATCGGCGCGATCATCGTGCTGTTGCTGTACTTCTACATTTCCGCTGCGGTGCTATTGCTCGGTGCGGAGATGAATGCGGTGATCGATCACATGTCGACCGAAGGCAAGCATCCTGGCGAAAAGGGCTTCGGCGAACACGACGAAAAACAACATGTTTCGGGACTGGGCCGGGACCACTCGCTCAACCCGACCACTGACGAAGCCTGACGATGATCCGTGAAATTCTCAAAATGGGCGATGAGCGCCTGCTGCGTATCGCTCCGCCGGTACCAGCCGAAATGTTCGACAGCCCCGAGCTGTGGCAGTTGATCGACGACATGTTCCAGACCATGGAAAGCGTCGGAGGCGTTGGCCTGGCTGCTCCGCAGATCGGTGTCGACCTGCAACTGGTGATCTTCGGCTTTGAACACAGCGAACGTTATCCGGACGCTGACGCCGTACCGCAGACGATCCTGATCAACCCGCTGATTACGCCACTTGATCCGACGCTGGAAGAGGGCTTCGAAGGTTGCCTGTCGGTGCCGGGACTGCGGGGGGCGGTGGAGCGCTATCAGCACATTCGCTATGAGGGATTTGATCCCAAGGGCCAGCCGATTGTGCGCATCGCCTCGGGTTTCCACGCTCGAGTGGTGCAACACGAATGCGATCACCTGATCGGCCGGTTGTACCCGTCGCGGATCTCTGACTTTCGCAAGTTCGGGTTTACCGAGGTGATGTTCCCGGATCTTGATCCGGCGGCTGATGATTAAAGCGCTAAAAGATCGCTGTTTACTTGCCCGACTCCAGGCCCATGGCAATCATCGGCTTGCTGCGGTTGTAGCGAGCCAGACGCTCGGCCAGTGCATAGGGCAGCAACGGGCCGGCAGTGAAGCCATTACGCTCATAAAAACCGCGCAAGTCCGGGTGGCAGAACAGCCACACCGGCGCCTTGATCTGCAATAGCGCCTGGGCCATCAATGCCGCCGCAATACCTTGTCCCCGAAGGGCCGGGTCGACAAATAACCCTGTCAGCCAAAACCCCTCCGCCATCGGTCGCAAACAGAGCCCGGCGATGATCTCGTCACGCTTGCCAACCCACAGTTGAGCGTCGCGAACGGCTTTCATCGATGACTGGTGACGGCGGTAGAACTTGTTCAACAAAGGCCACAGTGGCTCGGCAAGCTGGGTGTACTGGGTGCTGGGCATGTGCAAGAGGGTCGCTGCGCAAAATGGGCCTATTATAAAAGAACCAACGCTGCGAGATAGGTGTATACCTGATCCCATATTCCCAGTTGGTGGAGCGTGCATCATGAGCAAAGGCATGGATTCGAAGAAAGCGGCGAAAAAGAAACCGACCAAGACCGCCGTTGAAAAACGCGCTGACAAAAAGGCCAAAAAGGTCGGTGTGTTCGGGCACTGAGCCCGCTTTGACGGAGCCCGGCAATCGGGCTCCGCGTTCACTTCCAGGTAAATAACCCATCGATCTGCAAGATTTCCCTGCGTCGTTGCACAGAAGGGGATAAGGCCGACATTTGTCTGTTGGCTTGTCCTGTTCTGAGCCGAGCCATGCCCCATTACCTTGATCAAAACCTGCGTGAAGAAATCGAAACCCTGCGCCGAACGTTTGCCGGTCGCAGCGAATGGCCGACCTGGCTGCTGTTGATTGGCGTCTACGCTGCCTGGTTTGGCGTGCTGCTGGCCAGTGCCTGGCTGGGGCTGTGGCTGAGTACGCTGCTGCTGATACCGATCGTGGTGCTGTGGATGTCGGTCCAGCATGAGCTGTTGCACGGACACCCGACGCGCTTTACCGCGTTGAACAAACTCCTCGGTTACGCACCTTTTGCCGTCTGGTATCCCTACACCCTGTACCGTGACAGCCACCTTGTGCATCACCGTGACGAGGACCTGACGTTACCCGGCCGCGATCCGGAAAGTCGCTATGTGAGCGCACAGCAGTGGCAGGGCAGTTCAGTGTTCGAGCGCAGCCTGCACTGGCTGAACAAAACCGTGCTGGGGCGCTTCGCCGTCGGTGCACCGTTGGCCTTGCTGGCGCTGGCCAGGGAAGAATTCCAGCGTTTACGCCAAGGCAATCGCCAGGCCTGGTTGATGTGGCTGACCCACGGGGCGTTGACCATGCTGATGCTGGCCTTCATCGCTCGTTACAGTGTTGTTCCCGTCTGGCATTACCTGTTCTTGATCAGCGTGCCGGCGTTGTCGGTAGGGACGATCCGTTCCTACTATGAACATCGCCCACACCCGGACCCGGAAAAGCGCACGGTGCTCAACGAGGCCGCCTGGCCTTGGCGCTGGTTGTTCCTCAACCTGAACCTGCACCTGGTGCATCACGATCTGCCAGGTTTGCCGTGGTTCTATTTGCCGCAGGTTTATCGCGCGCGACGCGAGCAATGGCAGGCACGCAGTGGCGGGTTTCTGGTACGCGGCTATGGTGAGCTGTTGCGTCAGCATGGGCTCAGGCCCGTGGACAGTCCACGGCACCCCTTCAGTTGAGAACCGAGCATGACTTCAGGCTATGCAGAGTTGTTGATGTACGTCGCCCCCGAGCCCATACGCCTGGCTAATGAGCGATGGTTGGAACGCATCGTCGAGCGGCTCGGCGCCACCCGTTTAAGCGCTGAAGGTCTGTCGTTGAGAGAGCTTTGGCTGGCCCCGCAATTGCTGCTCACTCAGACCTGCGGCTATCCACTGATGACGGCGTTGCGCGGGCAGGTGCGGGTGATTGGTCGACCGCGCTATGAGCTGCCGGACAGTAGCGCCGGCAACCATTGCAGCGTGCTACTGACGCGTGCCGATGAACCGCGTCGTACCTTGCCGGCGCTGCTGGGTTGTCGCGCGGTGATCAATGGCGAGGACTCCAACAGCGGGATGAATCTGCTGCGTCAGCGCATCGCCCCGTTGCAACGCAACGGTCAGTTTTTCTCCAGCGTCGAGGTCAGCGGCAGTCACCGTGAAAGCCTGCGCTGGCTGCGTGACGGGCACGCGGATCTGGCGGCCATCGACAGCGTGACCTTCGCCTATCTGGCGCGCCATGCGCCGCAGGAAGTCGAAGGTTTGCGAGTGGTAGCGCGCAGTGCGTTCAGCCCGACCTTGCCGTATATCGGTGTCGCCAGCCTGACGAATGCTCAAGTCGAGCACCTTCGCGAGGTGATGAATCAGGCATTGAGTGAGCTGCCTGAGGTGGCTGAGACCTTGGGGCTAAACGAGGTTTTGCCGGCCACTGAAAGCGACTATCAAATCATCCTCGATTACCAGCAGGAGGCCGAAGAACTGGGGTTTGGACGCTTGCGTTGAGGGTTGAAACGATTGCCGGGCAATGTGATTGTTTATATGTCAAAAAAATATATAAAAATAGTTTTTAAGTATTATTAAAGAATAAGGCTCCTTGCTAGGATCGCTGCACCGGACCACCGGACATCCAGCGCAACCCTATTAACTGGAGCCTTCATGTCCGGCACCGACTTTTCTCACAGCGAATACGTGGGTGGATTGTTCCGCAGTCATTATGTTTGGTTGTGCAATCGCTTGCGCGGCTACCTCGATGCTGGCATCAGCGCCGAAGATGTCGCCGCCGAGGCCTTTGCGCAGCTCCTTGACTCGCCGAGCCTGACGTCGATCCAACAGCCCCGCGCCTTGCTGACCACCCTTGCTCAGCGGGTGATTTATCGCCTCTGGTACCGGCGGGACCGCGAGCGCGAACACCTCGATCAGTTGCAGCACATTCAGCCAGGCCTTGGGCCGTCACCGGAAGTTCTGACGCAGCAGTGGCAGACCTTGAGCGTGCTCGATCAGGCGCTTGAGCGCTTGCCGGGCAAGGTCCGGGCGACGTTCCTGTTGTCACGGCTCGAAGGCCTGACTTACCCGCAAATTGCCGCCGAACTGGGCATCTCCCAGCGTTCGGTCAGTGTCTACATGACCCGCTGCCAGGCGCTTTGCCAGCGCAGCGCCAATCAACCCTTGCTCACACACCCCACCTTGCAGAGGTCCGCATGAGATCAATCAAAACCTGGCTCGGCAGTTCGCTGCTGGTCTTCAGCCTTATAGCGACACAGGCCCCCGCGACGGAAAAAGTCGCCCCCATTCACTTTGGCGACATCACCTGGGAAAGCGGCAGCCTGATCACCGAGATCCTGCGGTTGATCGTCGAGAAAGGTTACGGCTACCCGACCGACACGCTGCCGGGCAGCACCGTCAGCCTTGAAGCCGCCCTGGCCAAAGATGATATTCAGGTCATCGGCGAGGAGTGGGCGGGGCGTAGTCCGGCCTGGATCAAGGCTCAGGCCGAGGGCAAAGTGTTCGGCCTGGGTGATACGGTCAAGGGCGCCACCGAAGGGTGGTGGGTGCCGGAATATGTGATCAAGGGTGACCCCGAACGCGGGATCAAACCACTGGCGCCGGAGTTGAAATCGGTGGCCGATCTGGCGCGCTACAAGGACCTGTTCCGTGATCCGGAAGACCCGACTCGCGGTCGTTTCCTCAACAGTCCCACCGGCTGGACCTCGGAGATCGTCAACAGCCAGAAACTCAAGGCCTACGCGTTGACTGATAGCTTCGTCAACTTCCGCACCGGCTCGGGCGCGGCGCTGGATGCCGAGGTCAGTTCGTCGATTCGTCGTGGCAAACCGGTGCTCTTCTACTACTGGTCACCAACGCCGTTGTTGGGGCGTTTCAAACTGGTAAAACTCGACGAACCGGCCTTCGACGCCGAAGCCTGGAAGACCCTGGCCGACGTCAACAACCCGCACCCGAAAGGGACGCGCTCGATGCCGGCCAACCTGGCCATCGGCGTCTCGGCACCGTTCAAGGCCCAATACCCGGACCTGGTTGCGTTCTTCGAGAAGGTTGATGTACCGATCGATTTGCTGAACCAGACCCTCGGCCAGATGAGCGAAAAACGCCAAAAACCGCGCGAAGTCGCACAAGCCTTCCTGCGTGAGCAACCGCAAGTGTGGCAGGGCTGGGTGCCGGCGCAGGTTGCAACGAAAGTCAGCAGCAGTTTGTAGCGCGGTTGTGAGTAGGCGCTGGGTCGTCAAGCGTGCGCCACTTCCGCCGCCAGCGCCTCGCTCACCGCCGGCCGTGCGCCAATTTTCGACTGAAAACGTTCCAGCGGCGGCCATTGCTTCAGGTCGATATCGAACAAGGAAGTCCAGCGCAGCACAGTGAACAGATAAGCATCAGCGATGCTGAAGCGCTCGCCGAGCAGATAGTCCTGTTGTTCCAGTGTCCGGGTCAGCACGGCAAACCGCTTGAACAGTTTTTCCTTGAGGAACGCCTTCACCTCATCAGGAAACTGCGCGTTGAACAGCAGTCCCAGACCACCGTGAATCTCACTCGAAATGAAGTTCAGTGCTTCCTGCAAACGTACTCTTTCCCAGGATCCGTTTGCGGGTGCAAGGCCGGCAAGCGGACGAAGATCGGCAAGGTATTGCAGGATTGCCGGTCCCTCAGTCAGCACATCGCCGTTGTCCAGTTGCAGCGCCGCGACGTAACCTTTCGGGTTGATCGCAAGGAAGTCGGCGCCGTCGCGGGTCTTCTTGGTGCGGTTGTCGACGCGAACCAGTTCGAATGCCAGTTGCAGTTCGCGCAGCACAATGTGCGGTGCGAGGGAGCAGGCTTGAGGCGAAAAATACAACTTCATGATCAGGGCTCTAGGTGAGGATTTTGATCAGTGTCATAGTCTGCCGTGCGCCTCGTAAAATTAATCTTTCAGACATCAGCCATAAGGACAGCTACTGCCATGATGAACCTGATGCATTGGCGGATGCTGGTGGCTATCGCCGATGCTGGCAACATCACTCGCGCTGCCGAGCATGTCGGCATGACTCAGTCGGGTGCCAGTCAAGCGCTGGCACTGCTTGAGGACATGCTCGGCGTTCAATTGTTTGTCCGGGAAAACCGTCAGACCTTGCCGACCGCCGTTGGAGCGCAAGTGATCGAACAGGCGCGGGTGATGCTCCTGGCCCTTGAGACCATCCGGGCCACCACCGATGTGGCTCGGGATATTCAGCGTGGGACGATCCGCCTGGCCAGTTTCCCGATGGTGCTCGCGACGTTTCTGCCGCCACTGTTGCGTCAGTTCAAACAACTTTATCCCGGTATTCAGGTGGTAGCGCTGGAGGTCAGCGACAACGAAGTCGAAGCGTTACTCGGCGCTGGCCTGGTTGATCTGGGCGTGGTGCTCAATCCGCCACCTGAACGCAATGGCGGATTGTTGGGCCGCGATACCTGGGTTGCGGTGTTGCCGATTGCCCATCCATTGGCCCGCCGACCCCACGAGCACGGGTTGATGCTGGCGGAGTTGGTCGAGCAACCGTTCGTGCTGGCCACTGGCGGTTGCAGCGTCAATGCTCGCAGCCTGGCAGCGGATGCAGGTCTTGCGCTGCTTGATGTACGGGTTGAAGTTCGAGAGTGGGGCAGTGCGTTCACACTGGTTCGGGAAAACGTCGGGGTGACGCTGGTTCCGGAAATGACCTTACCGACCCATCGCAAGGGGTTGCGCGTGCTGCCGTTGGCGGTGCCCGTTCATCGAGAGTTTGCGCTGGTCGCCACACCGCTCAGGGAACCCTCGGTGGCGGTGCAGGCGCTGCTGGCGATGCTCCATCCTGCTGCTCTCTGATCATCGGTAAAAAGATGGCCTATTGATGGCCTTGCATCCGTGGCGTTGCTGTCTATGCTCACTCGTGACTACTTATGTCGTTCAAAATATAAAGCGTGAAAGTGTCAATGTCTCACGCTGTTGGGTTGGCCCCGCGTGCGGGGCGTCAAGAAAAGGATGGCTTGATAAGAGCGTTGCGTTACGGACACTCCGATTGAACATCATTGATCACCTGACTCTTATCCTTAGTGTGGGGATGCGTTTGCCTGTTCTGTGGAAAGTTGTCGTAAGTCCAGTGAAAGACTAGGAACTTCCGTTAATCAAAAGACAGCGCTGAAGGTGATTCCACCATGTTTAACCTACACCATAAATCTGACGTGCTTGAGATAGAACGATTGAGCTGCGCGTTGACTGAAGCCAATGCCAAGTTGGCGGCGATCGGCCGCTCAATGGCAATGATCGAGTTTGATTCCACTGGCGTGATCCTCGAGGCCAACGAGAACTTCTGCAAAGCCGTCGGCTACTCCATCGAGGAGATTCGCGGCAAGCATCACCGGATTTTTTGTGAAGAGGCTTACGCCAACAGCGAAGACTACCAGCGGTTCTGGCGCGAGCTGGGTCGTGGCGAACCTGACAGCGGAACATTTTTGCGCTTGAACAAGGCCGGCAAGGAAGTCTGGCTTGAGGCCAGCTACATGCCGGTGATCGGAGCGGATCGGCACGTTCGAAGCGTGATCAAGGTGGCGGCGGACATCACGGCCCGGATCAACCAGGAGCATGAAAGCCAGAGCCTGGTGAATGCCCTGGGCCGCGCCATGGCGGTGATCGAGTTTTCCCCCGACGGCAGGGTGATTACCGCCAACGATAACTTCTTGCAGACCATGCACTATTCGCTTAATGAAATAGTGGGCCAGCATCACAGCCTGTTCTGTCACCGAGCGGAGAGCGAGTCTGCGGCCTACAAGGCGTTCTGGGCTTCGCTCAACCGTGGCGAGTTCCATTCGCGTCGGTTTGAACGGGTCGACAAACACGGTCGTATGGTCTTTCTCGAAGCTTCGTACAACCCGATCTTCGACGCCAAGGGCCGTTTGTATAAAGTGGTCAAGTTCGCCAGCAACATCACCCAACAAATGACCACGTTGCAGACCGCCGCCGAGTCGGCTCATTCTACCTCGGTGCAAAACGATGCTTGCGCCCAGAAAGGTTCGCAGGTGGTGCAGCAGACCGTGCAGATCATCGAAGAGATCTCCAGGGATCTCAACGAAGCGGCCCTCAGCATCGATGCGGTGAGCAAACAGTCCGACATCATCGGCACCATTGTTCAGACCATTCGCGGCATCGCCGATCAGACCAATCTGCTGGCACTCAACGCCGCTATCGAGGCCGCTCGGGCTGGTGAGCATGGGCGAGGATTTGCGGTCGTTGCCGACGAAGTGCGCAGCCTGGCGGCACGTACCAGCCAGGCAACAGTGGAAATTGTCGAAGTGGTGCGCAAGAACCACGACTTGTCCTTGAGTGCAGTGTCGAGCATGCAATCAAGTTTGAGCCGTACTGGACTTGGCGTGGAACTGGCCAATGAAGCAGGCGAGGTGATCCTGGAAATTCAACAGGGCTCACGGCATGTAGTAGACGCCATCAGTCAGTTCAACTCGACGTTGCAACTTAATTAAAACGTCATGCAACTAAAAAGGGTTTTCGATCAAGTGCTATTACTTGATCGAGAGTCCTTTTGGCTGCTCTAGCGAGTAGTTTACGAGTGCACGCGAAGCGGGTTGCTCAGACGACCCACGATATCGAGCGCGCTGTCGAGCAAGCGCATCCGCATGAAGGATTTGGCTGGCCAGTCCTGTTCCAGCAAGGCCGAACGCTCGATTGCCCAGCGCTGTGGTTCGACCCGTTCACGCAGGTTGTCAAAGCAGTCGCTGACGTGAATGGCCAACTCATTCCAAAGCGCATTTTCTGGCATTTTCCAATGCCGGGCGCAGAGCAGAGTCAGTTCACCAAGATGGCACATGAAAGTGGTGTGCAAGAGTTTGTCGCGCACGAAGTCCGCATCGTCATACAGCGTCATCTGCGGGTCATGCAATTGAAGGTCGAGGCCTTGCCGGTGCAAGGTCTGGCGGTGAATCCGAATGTCGCCAAAGTCACGCACCATCAGTCGGCTCAAGTGTCCCTCGGCATTCATGACCATGAAGCTGTTCTGCTGATGCGCCTCGAACGCTACTCCGTAGAGCAGGTAAAGACCGAGCAATCCGGGAACGGCGATCGATAGATAGTCACGGAAAAAACGCAGCAGGTCCGGTCTGCTGTCGTCCCCTTGGGCCAACCTGACCCACTGGCGCAGCAAAGGTTGTCCGTGTTCATCGAGGGCGAACAGGCTGCCAACGGGAACGGCCATTTCGCCCGGCTGCAACAAGCTCGACGGGTTGTCCCGGTAAAGCACCGCCAGGTGTCGGGAGCGTTGGTCATCCGTCGGTTGCGGCGCGAAATGCACGCCGATACGTTCCGGCACGATGTTCAACACGGCACGAATCTGTGGCTCCTGCTTGAGCATTCGCAGCAATAAACCGCTGACCCTTGGCCCCATGCGCGCCGAGCGTGGCGAAAGGGTGCGTTGCACGCTGGTCAGTCGCAGCGCCACCGGAAGTTTGACCATCGGTGAACAGCGGTCCGCATCGGGCACCACGGTGCGAAACGACATGGTGGGCTGGCCGTTGAACGCAATGATGGTGGTCATTATCAGCAGGCGGTCGGCAATCTCGCGAGCAAACGAGCGCGGTAGTTCCTCAGCGGCTTGCCACGGATGGACGGGGATGGGCAGGTAGTCATCCGGGTCCAGACCTTTGGCCAGAAGGTGCTGGATCAGTTGTTCGGCCGCGAGCGGGAAATGCCCTTGCCACCAGTTGCGGTAATGCTCAGGTTCGTTCAACGATTCAACGTGAGCCCATTGCCGATGCAAAGCGCACAGGACGACTGGCACGCAGGCTTCGAATTCCGGTGATAAAGCAATGACCTCAGTAGTGCTCAAGCCGAGCTTGGTTTTGTAGTTCGGGTGCCAGGGATGGCCCAGCGTGCCCCACTGTTCAAGCACCGATGTCGGGTTCTGCCGGGAGGGTGTGCCCTTGAGCCAGGTCAGCAGATTATCGTCATCGGCGAGTTTGAACTGTTCACGCAGTTGCCGGCTCCAGCCGTGGTGAAAGGCCTGACACAAGGTGGCGTTGCAGAAGCTGTCATCAAGCTCTTCAGTCAGACGATCGAGCACTTCGGGCGATGCTAAAGGCTCAAGTTGCGCGCAGAGCAGGTTTAGCAACTGCGAAGGAAACAGCAGTTTTTGTGCTGGGCATTCAGAGCGATGCAACGTGATGTCGCCCTGTATGTCCCAGCTGTTCATCCGCGCCGGGATGAGCCCTTCGAAACACAGTCGGGCACCATCGAGCAGCGTAAGCCAATACACCGAACCTTCGGCGTGCAGGTTTTTTGGATTCAGCAGGCCTTCGCGTAGCAGCGCCTGCAACAAGCGCTGAAAGCTTGTGCGGGCGCTGAGTTCGAGCGTATCGGCCAGATGGCCGAGGTTTATCCGGCGAGACTTGAACGCCTCGGTCGCCAGGGCTTCGCTCCAGCGTGAGAGTAACCATTGCTGTTTTTGCGGGTCCGTGTGCATGACATACGACTCCTTGGGGCGATTAAAAGCAGCTCCAAAAAGCCTACGGCAGGCGCAAAAAAAATGATGGCAAGCATTTCCGTCAAGTGTGTAAGACGCATCCTATGGTGATGGCGGGAAGGTCCGAGAGCAGGATTCCAGGGCGTAGGAACTGCCGCAGGCTGCGATCTTTATCCCGACACCTACGTACTTTCGCGCACCTTCAACTCAAAACCCATGTCGACCACCGGTTTGGCGATCGAGTTGCCGGCCATCAAGGTCAGCATGTGCTCGGCAGCGCGGCGGCCAATGGCTTCACGCGGGGTGCTGATGCTGCTCAGGCGCGGCACCATGTGCGCCGAGGCTGGCAGGTCGTTGAAGCCGAGGATGGCCACTTGCTCGGGGATCTTGATCCCGTGGCGCAGGGCTTCGAGCAGGGCGCCCTGGGCCAGGTCGTCGTTGCCGAAGAAGATCGCGTCGACCTGCGGGTGGCTCGTCATCATCTGCAGGAACAGTTCGCCGCCAAGGCCCACCGATGAAGGTCGCGGTGTCAGCAATTCAAGGTCCGGGTCGTACAGACCCGCTTGCTGCAAGGCACGCCGGAAGCCTTCACCACGCAATAACGTGCGTTGGTCGAGTTGTGCGCCGATGTAGGCCAGGTGCCGACGGCCGCGAGAGATCAAGTGTTGTGCGGCGGTTTCGCCAGCGCTCAATTGCGAGAAACCGACGCAGTTCAGGCCGGCGCCCGGGTCCAGGTCCATCATGTAGACGCAGGGGATGTTGCTGGCTTCGATCATCCGGCGGGCACTTTCGGTGCGATCAAAACCGGTCAGCAGCAGGCCGCGAGGCTGATAGGCCATGTAGTTGCGCAGCAGGTTTTCTTCTTCATCGCGGGAATAGTGATAGTTGCCGATCAGCACTTCGAAGCCTTTGGGGCGCAGCACCTGATGGATGGCTTCGAGGGTTTCGATAAACAGCAGGTTCGACAGCGATGGCACCAATACCACCACCGAATGGCTCTGGGCCGAGGCCAGGGCGCGGGCGGCCGGGTTGACCACGTAGTTCAGTTCGAGCGCGGCCTGCTGGACCTTTTCCACCAGTTCGGTGGCAACCGTGCTGATACCGCGCAAGGCTCTGGACGCGGTGATCGGACTGACGCCCGCCAGACGGGCGACTTCGTTGAGGGTAGGGCGGCCAGTGGTGCGAGTATTTTTATCGTTTTTAGTCGAGGTCATCGGGCAGCTTGCCAAACAAAATTCAAGGCACTAAGGTAGCGCTGTCTCGATGCGGCTGCAAATGCTTGAGCAGGGTTTGCCTGATCCCTGCTTTTTGGCGTTGGGAAAGAACGTGCTGCAACCCATAAAAATGACAAGAAGGCGTCGGCAATGCCTGCTTTTGCACTAGAGTTTTACCTGGCAAAGGTAGCGCTGTCTGCGCGCTGAGGTGTTACATGAGTCAACCAATCACCGCCCTGGTCATCATGGGCGTGGCCGGCTGCGGCAAGTCCAGCGTCAGCGAGGCCTTGTGCCTGCTCAGCGGCGCGACCGGCATTGAAGGCGATACCTTTCACCCTGCCGCCAATATCGAAAAGATGAGCGCGGGCATTCCGCTGAACGACGACGACCGTGCCGGCTGGCTCGACAGCCTGTGCGATGAGTTGCGTCGCGTCGATGCCACGGGCCAGCGCCCGGTGCTGACCTGCTCGGCGCTCAAGCACAGTTACCGCGAACGCTTGCGCAGCGCTTTGCCGGGCCTGGGTTTCGTGTTTCTTGAATTGACCCCTGAAGTCGCCGCCGATCGTGTGGCCCATCGTCCGGGTCATTTCATGCCTTCGACCTTGATCGCCAGCCAGTTCGCCACCCTTGAATCACCGGTGGGCGAGCCACTGACCCTGGCGCTCGACGCTTCCACGCAGACTGTCGAACAGCTGGCCGAACAGGCCAATGGCTGGTGGATCGAACACGGGTTGAAACGCCCGGTTTGAGTTTTGTTCCAAGAGATAGCGCTGTCCTATTCGCAGACGGTTTAAACCCGCTTTAATAACAACAACAAACAGGAGATACCCCCCCATGTTTGGCATGTCCCACGAGTCGTTTTTGCTGCTTGATGCAGTGATCACCGTGATCGGATTGATCGTCCTGATCACCAAGTTCAAGCTTCACCCCTTCATTGCACTGATCATCGCCGCCGCTTTTCTCGGGCTGACCTCGGGCATGCCGATTGGCACCATCATCAAGGCGTTCCAGGACGGCTTCGGTGGGGTGCTCGGGTTTGTCGGGATCATCCTCGCGCTGGGCACCATGCTCGGCAAAATGATGGCCGAATCGGGCGGGGCGGATCAGATCGCCCAGACCCTGATTCGCGCGTTCGGTAAAGAGCGCGTGCAGTGGGCCATGATGTTTGCGGCCTTCCTGGTCGGCATTCCGTTGTTCTTCGAAATTGGCTTTGTGCTGCTGATTCCGCTGGTGTTCATCGTTGCCCGGCGCACTGGCGTTTCAATCATCAAGATCGGTATCCCGTTGCTGGCCGGCCTTTCTGCCGTGCACGGTCTGGTTCCTCCACACCCTGGTCCGTTGCTGGCCATTGGGGTGTTCGGTGCGGACATCGGTAAAACCATTCTCTACGGTCTGATCGTTGCGCTGCCGACGGCCATTATTGCCGGCCCGATCTACGGTACGTTCATTGCCAAATACATCCCCGGCCATCCTAATCAGGAACTGGTCGATCAACTGGCCCGCGAGCCTCAGTCCAGCACCTTGCCGAGCTTCAGCATTACCTTGATCACTGTGCTGCTGCCGGTGTTCCTGATGCTGCTTAAAACCTTTGCCGACATCGCGCTGCCGGACGGGCATTTCTTCCGCACATGGATGGACATGATCGGTCACCCGATCTCGGCCTTGCTGCTGGCATTGCTGCTGTCGCTGTACACCTTCGGACATCGTCAGGGCATCGATTCCAAGCGGATCCTCAAACTGCTCGACACCAGCCTGGCGCCAACCGCCGCGATCATTCTGATCATCGGTGCCGGCGGTGGCTTCAAGCAGATGCTGGTGACCAGCGGTGTGGGTGATGTGATTGGCCACATGGCGGTGAGCGCGCAGATCTCGCCGATTCTGCTGGCCTGGCTGGTTGCGGCGGTGATCCGCGTGGCCACCGGTTCGGCGACTGTGGCAACCATTACCGGTGCCGGCATCGTGGTGCCGGTGGTGGGGATGATTCCGGGGGTTAACCGCGAGTTGCTGGTGCTGGCCACCGGCGCGGGTTCGTTGATCCTGTCGCACGTCAACGATGCAGGCTTCTGGCTGGTCAAGCAGTACTTCAACATGACCGTGGCCGAAACCTTCAAGACCTGGACCGCGATGGAAACCATCCTGTCCGTCGTCGCGCTGGGCTTCATCATGTTGTTGTCGCTGGTGGTTTAAGTTTCCCCGGTGCCTGCACGTTGTGCGGGTACTGCATACAGCCTGTCACCCGAGCCGCGAGAGGACACTCAGTCCTGTCGCGGCTTTCTTTTTGCCACCCTCAATCCCTGAGCGCCGTTCGTCGGCACTGTCAACTTTGACAGGTAGGCGCTGTGTCGTGCCCCGCGTAAAAGTTGTTCATGAATTCGTGACTCATTTACGCGTGCAGGGAGAAAACATCATGACCGCAAAAGAAACTGGGTTAACACACGTAGGTCGGGAAGGCAGGGAGAGCAAACTTGTTTTTCCATCGGATCCGGGGACTCTGATTAAACCGGGGGATACTCGAGGGGTTGGTGCTGCTGAAGACACTTATAAAGAAAATACCTACACACCCGAGACCAGAGATGATCAGCTTTCCTTTACTCCAGGGCGAGTGGCAAGAAATGTGTTCAATCAATATGACAAAAATGAGTTCGAGTGCTTTTGTTATTACAGCGATTGGGGGACTTATGACGAACGTTATGAAGATCCGCCTTCCTATAAAGTAGGAGGACGTGGTACCGACTTCATGAGGCTCGAGGGCAAGACGGGAACCTTTGACAAGATCGTTCTTGGTTTTGCAGCGATTGTCGGAGACTTGGGAGTCAAGAGGAATTCTATCGCTACGGCAGCACACTACTGGGACCATATCCCGAGGCCAGGCTTCCCCCCGACTCAGCAACAGCTGGACGCAGCAGAAAGACTCTGGATGTCCAAGGCGATGCTCACCGATCCCTACGGGGACGTTGCGAACTATATCAATTGTGGGTTTCCGAGTTACATCAGCGATGATTACAAAAAGCTCTATGATCCCGACGAGGCACAAGGTGCATTGGGCGCATTACGTAAACTCAAAGCGGCCAACCCGGACCTGCAAATATCCCTCAGCCTGGGCGGCTGGTCGATGAGTGAAGCCTTTTACGATCTCGTCCGTGACTCGGCCAAGAGAGCCATTTGTGTCGATAGCATTGTTGCTATCTTTCAAAAGTTCCCCATGTTCACTGGTATCGATATCGATTGGGAGTACCCAGGGGCTCCCGGCAGCCAGCCTGCGGATTGGGAAACCTGGGAGCCCAATAGGTACGATGACGATGACCCCGCGTATTTTGCGGTGCTGATACGAGAGGTAAAGGCCAGGTTGCCAAATATCAAAATCAGCATTGCTTCGATTGCCGACCCGGTGAAGTTGGCGAAGTCCAATATTCCGGCGTTGATCGAGGCTGGCGTCGAAGGTATCAACCTGATGTGTTACGACTTCTTTGGCACGCCATGGGCCACAAAGCTTCAGCACCATTGCAACCTGAAGCGCAGCAACCCCGCTGATCTTACTGAGAACTCCGTACATTCCGCGGTGCAGTACTTGTTGGGACTGGGTGTGGATTCGAAAAAGATCTTCTTGGGATATGCGGGTTACAGTCGAAATGCTCAACAGGCAGAACTGAAGAGCGTTTCACCGTTGATAGGAACGTACACGCCCCGTCCCGGGACTGTCACGGGTGGCTCATTTGAAAGTGGCGTCACCGAATGGCCAGACATGATTTACAACTATCTGAACCTGGAGACGCAGCAGCCACTCAATGGCTTTATCCTATACACCGACGACGAGGCCGATGCAGACTTTCTCTACAATCCGACGACTGAATTGTTCATCTCCCTCGATACGCCTCGCACGATCAAGGCCAAAGGCGAGTATGTGAAAAAAATGAAGTTGGGCGGCCTGTTCAGCTGGATGGGCGATTATGACAACGGCCTGCTGAACAACGCTGCATGTGAAGGGGTGGGTCGTAAGGTGAAAACCGAGGTGATCGACATGGCACCTTTCTACTACAAAGGCGCGACTGAATTGTTGCCACCATCGCGCTAACGATCAGCTACCCGAAACGAAAAATGCCCCTGTGAGCGCAATCCACTCACAGGGGCATTTTATGTTCCGTTCAGAAATCCGCGAAATCAACCCGCCGCCGCATCCGCCCGGAACATCCCGCGAATGCCACGTACCGCCTGACGAATCCGGTCCTGGTTTTCGATCAGTGCGAAGCGCACATGATCATCCCCGTATTCACCAAAGCCCACGCCCGGCGAGACACAGACCTTGGCTTCGGCCAGCAGTTTCTTGGCGAACTCCAGCGAGCCGAGGTGCGCGTAGGCGTCAGGAATCTTGGCCCAGACGTACATCGAGGCTTTCGGGTTTTCGACCATCCAGCCCAGTTCATGCAGGCCTTTGACCAGCACGTTGCGACGCTGCCGGTACTGCTCGGCGATGTCTTTGACGCACTGTTGATCACCTTCCAGCGCGGCGATGGCCGCCACTTGCAGCGGGGTGAACGTGCCGTAGTCGTGGTAGCTCTTGATCCGCGCCAGGGCGTTGACCAGTTCCGGGTTGCCGACCATGAAACCGATCCGCCAGCCGGCCATGTTGTAGCTCTTGGACAGGGTGAAAAACTCCACCGCAATGTCCTTGGCGCCCGGCACCTGCATGATCGACGGGGCTTTCCAGCCGTCGTAGACGATGTCGGCGTAGGCCAGGTCGTGTACCACCAGTACGTCGTACTGCTTGGCGAGGGCGATCACCCGTTCGAAGAAGTCCAGCTCGACGCACTGCGCGGTCGGGTTGGACGGGAAGCCGAGAATCATCATCTTCGGTTTCGGGATCGAACCGCGAATGGCTCGTTCCAGCTCCGCGAAAAAGTCCACGCCCGGAATCAGCGGCACCGAGCGCACCTGGGCGCCGGCAATCACCGCGCCGTAGATGTGGATCGGGTAGCTCGGGTTGGGCACCAATACCGTGTCGCCCTGATCGAGGGTGGCGAGCATCAAGTGCGCCAGGCCTTCCTTGGAACCGATAGTGACGATGGCTTCGCTTTCCGGGTCGATGTCGACCTGGTAGCGATCCTTGTACCAATTGGAAATCGCCCGGCGCAGGCGCGGAATACCCTTGGACGTGGAGTAGCCGTGGGTGTCTTCGCGCTGGGCGACGGTCACCAGTTTTTCGACGATGTGCGGCGGAGTGGGGCCGTCGGGGTTGCCCATGCTCAAGTCGATGATGTCTTCGCCACGACGACGGGCGGCCATCTTCAGCTCGGCAGTAATATTGAATACGTAAGGGGGGAGTCGATCTATGCGCGCAAAGCGGCGCGGCGAACCTTGTTCGGCCATTGTTGCCTCGAATAACGTAAGCGCCCGGAACCGTCCGAGCGACGCTGGCCACTGCGGTGGCCTGTGGCGGAAGATAAGGGCGTCGATGGCCGATTGTCTAGTGGTGAGGGTCAACTATTTTCGACGACACTGCTGACTGAACACGCAAACTTTTGCCGTGCGTCTGTGTGCGCACGCTTCTTGCAAAAGACCGTACTCACTCAAAAAACACCACCAGACAGGATGAAAAATGGAGTTTTCCAGCGGCTTTTTGCTGAGTCTTTCACTGTGCCTGGATATCGGCGTGGCCAACATTGCGATGATCACACTGGCCATGCAACGCGGGTATTTTCAGGGCTTTGCGCTGGGGCTTGGCACCTGTGTCGGCGACCTGGTTTACGCGGTGCTGGCGCTGGCGGGCATGACGGTGCTGTTGCAGTATTCGGCCGTGCGCTGGGCGCTGTGGATCGGTGGCTCGGCGTTGCTGCTGTACTTCGCGGCGAAGATGATTTACTCGGCCATTCATCACAGTGCGGTGTTGGCAGAGGCGGGTGAGGTCAGTGCGGGTTCCCATCGCCGAGAGTTTTTCCGTGGGATATTCCTGGCGATGTCGTCGCCCAGTGCGATTCTCTGGTTCGCTGCGGTGGGCGGTACGCTGATTGCCCGTTCCGGGGGCGGCAGCGTGACCAGTGCCGCACTGTTTCTGGCAGGGTTCTTTTGCGCCGGGCTGCTCTGGTGCGTTGCCCTGTGCCTGGCGGCGACCCAGGGCGGCAAGCTCTTGGGGGACAAGCTACTGCGCTATTCTTATATGGCATCTGCAGCGATCTTCTGTTATTTCGCAGTCTACGTGATCGTTTCTGGTTATCAGGAATTTATCGTCTCGACGGCTGTTGCAGAACTTCCGGGCCTTTGACTGGGGGAATCCGGTTTGGCTTCTATACTTGATGCCAAACCCATCTTCAGTTGCAGGAGTTGATTCATGGACGATCCAAAAAAGGGCGTGGTCGCTGAGCCGCGCTTCGAAACGGGGCATTTCCTGCTGATCGCCGGGCTGGGCGGGCGGTTTAGTGCGGACACCACCGAAGGCATCCCCAAACTCTGGAAGAAATTCGAACCGCATATCGGCAATGTTCCAGGGCAAATAGGCGAGGTAACCTACGGCATCTGCTGCAACCCGGATGACAAAGGTGGTTTCGAGTACATCGCCGGTGTCGAGATCAGCAAGCTCGATGATCTGCCAGAACTCTACCGCTGGATCGAAATACAGCCCCAGCACTATGCGGTGTTCAAGCACGAAGGTGCGCTGGACACCCTGCCGCAAACCTTTCAGTACATCTGGAAAACCTGGTTGCCACAGTCGGGTCATGAGGCTGCCGATGCTCCGGAGTTCGAGCGCTACAGCGACGACTTCAACCCGAAGCTCAATACCGGTGTGCTGGAAATCTGGGTGCCGCTCAAAACTGCCTGAATGGGTTGAGAGGCGGCGCAGGTTCGCGCTGTCCGCCTCTTCACGTCTGCACTATTTGCCTTTGCTGATTCGGCGCGCTCGCAGCACGTCGATCGACAGCGTGATAAAGCCAAAGGCGCTGATGGTGAACAGCATAAGCAGACCGATCTGAACGCTACTCATGGTGAGTTTCCCTATTTATGGTCAGTGACAGGGACAACAAATAGTCCGAACCTTAAGCGAAAGAAAGCCGCTATACGAAGGCTTTACGGGCTTGCAGATGATCGATATGCAGTCCTTATTAATTTATGATTCGCTCCCTCTTTTTCGCTGACCGGGCCACGCCATGAACTCACCCACGACTGTCATTCGCCAGGTCACGCCGGCTGATCTTGACCGCTGCTTCGCCATCGAAATCGAAGCGTATGAGGGCGATGAAGCGGCCACTCACGAGAAAATCGCCACGCGGATTGCCACCTGGCCACAAGGTTTTATCGTGGCCGAGGTCGACGGTGTCGTCGCCGGGTTTATCAATTCGGGGGCGGCGTATCAGGTAGAAATGGCTGATGAGGCCTTCAAGGAGATGATCGGCCATGACCCGGATGGCCCGCAGGTGGTGATCATGTCGGTGGTGGTGCACCCGGACTTTCAAGGGCTGGGGTTGGCGAAGCGTTTGATGAGCGAGTTCATTGTTCGCATGCGTGATTTGGGCAAAATCCGCATCAACCTGATGTGCAAGGAGCGGCACATTCCGCTGTATGCCGGGTTTGGTTTCGCCTACCTCAAGGCGTCCGCGTCCGACCACGGCGGCATGGCCTGGCATGAAATGGCGCTGGATTTGTAACCCACGACTCCTTATCAGAACAATGGAGATCCAAGGTGGGAGCGGGCTTGCTCGCGAATGCGGTTTATCATTCAACAGCTATGTGGACTGACCCACCGCTTTCGCGAGCAAGCCCGCTCCCACACGGAGTGGTCAGTAGAGGCTGTTGAGTACCCGAGCAGGCGCTTCCAGATCATACGTTTCGGCATCGAACTGGCCATCGTTCAAGCGCTTGTGAAAGGCACCTGCGGTGGGCAGGGCCGAGCGGTCCAGGTACTTTTCCGGGTTCCACAAATCCGAACGGACGATCGCCTTGGAGCAGTGGAAATACGCCGCTTCGACCTCCACCAGAATCACCGTGCGCGCCGGTTTGCCGTTTACCGCAAAGCTTTCCAGCAACTCGGGCTCGGCGCTGATCCGCGCGCGGCCATTGACCCGCAATGTCTCGCCAATCCCCGGAATGATGAACAGCAACGAGATCCGCGAATCAAGGACGATGTTGCGCAAGGTGTCGATGCGGTTATTGCCCGGGCGGTCGGGAATCGCCAGCGTTCGCTCATCGATAATCCGCACAAAACCCGGTGTATCGCCGCGAGGCGAACCATCCATGCCGTCGGGGCCGGCCGAGCTTACGATGACCAGCGGCGAGGCGCGCACCATCGCCTGGTAATCGAGATTGAGGAAGGGGATTTCCTTGCGCACGGCGCGGTCGTGGGGCAGGCCGTAAATCGCTTCAAGTTGTTCGATAGTCGTCAGCATTGTTCATATCATCCATGACAGGTTGTCGGGTGTTCAGAAAGCCAGGGCCATGCGCCGCTCATAGCCGATCCGGCCTTTGTAGGCGTTGCCGCTGTCGACCCAGCCCTGCTTGAGATAGAGCCCGAGCGCCGATTCATTCTGCGCATCCACCGAAAGCTCCAGACCTTTGATTTCCGGCCAGGCCTGACGCGCTACCTGTGGCAGGGCTTGCAGGCAGGCTTTGCCGAAACCCTTGCCTTGGTGGCGGTGATCGACCTGTAGCGCGTGCACGGTTGCGGTGTCGCCATTGGCCCAGTGCGGCAAGAACGGCGGGCGCTTGAGCAGCAGGAAAGCCACGGGAGTCTCGTCAGCCAGCAGGGCGAAGCCTTTGATGCCGTCGCCCGGTGCGGACAACAACGTATGCAAGGCCATATCGATATCGCCAGAGAATTGCTGCTGCTGCGCAGGGATCTCAATGGCTTCCAGTTGCTGGCGCTGAGCAGGTGTCAGCTGTTCGTAGGGAACAAGTTGGGTAGTCACTGGCGGTGTCCGTGTTGCGACAAATTCAAAGCCCGGATTCTAGCCAGTTTACCTCTTCGAAATTTATTTTATTTGAGCTGTCGAATTGGCTTTTGGCCAGACGACTAAGGGTGTCCTCACACAAAAAACACGTTATTCGAGCTGCAACCCTGATCGTCGGGATGTTCGCCAAATGCCCGATCTGCAGCCATAGTTGATCAGCCCGATGATGGAGAGCCTTATGAAATACCTATGCCTGGTCTATAGCGACGAACGGGTTCTGCATACCTCGCCCGACAGCCCGCATGATGCCGAATGCATGGCCTACGCCGAGTCGGTTCAGGGCAGCGGCCGGATGCTCGCCGCCGAGGCGCTGGAATCCGTTCAGACCGCTACCACGGTGCGTATGCGCGGCGGCAAGTTGTCGATCACCGACGGTCCGTTCGCCGAAACCAAGGAGCAATTGGCCGGCTTTTATCTGATCGATGCGAAGGACCTGAACGAAGCCATTCAGGTCGCCGGCAATATCCCGGCGGCCCGGGTCGGCAGCATTGAAGTGCGTCCTGTACGTGAGTTGAATCCCTGATAACAATCAAAAACAGGAGTTTTCCATGAGCATTCCCGAAGCAGGCGGTCAGCCTGCCGAATACGAGTTGTGCATCAGTCGCTTGATTGATGCGCCACGCAGCAAGGTGTTCCGTGCCTGGACCGAGCCGCAGTTGCTCGCCCAGTGGTGGGGGCCTCACGGCATGACCACGCCGGAGTGTGAAATGGACCTGTGGGTCGGTGGTCAATTCCGCACGCTGATGCGCGCACCGGATGGCAGCGAGTACCCGACGTCGGGGGTGTACCTGGAAATCGTAGCGCCGCAGCGGATTGTCTTCACCGATGCCTTCAAACCTGGTTGGATCCCCTCGGGCAAACCGTTCATGACCGCCGAAGTGACGTTCGATGAGGTCGACGGCAAAACGCTCTACACGGCCCGCGCCATGCACTGGTCCGAAGAGGATCGAGAGAGCCATGAAGCCATGGGGTTTCATGACGGCTGGGGGCAGAGTCTGGACCGGTTGGTGACCCTGGTGACCACGGGCATGTCGGACTGATGCCGGGCGAGTCGGTCAAGGCGCTGGTCGAGACGGTTTACCGCAGTGAATCGCGGCGCATCCTCGCTACATTGATTCGCCTGCTGGGCGATTTCGACCTCGCCGAAGAGGCTTTGCATGAAGCCTTCTTCGTCGCGGTCGAACGCTGGCAGCGCGATGGCGTGCCTGACAATCCGCGTGCCTGGCTGGTGTCGACCGGGCGCTTCAAGGCCATCGACGGTTTGCGCCGTCGGGCACGATTTGCCGCCTCGCAAGCGGCATTGGTCGCACAGCTGGAAGAACTCGAAGAGGCCGACTGGAGTGCTGAAGATGTGGAAGACGATCGCTTGCGGCTGATCTTCACCTGTTGCCACCCGGCCCTGGCAGCGGATGCGCAGGTACCGTTGACGCTACGCGAAGTCTGCGACCTGACCACTGAGGAAATCGCCCGGGCCTTTCTCGTTGCACCGTCCACTATCGCTCAGCGCATCGTGCGTGCCAAAAGTAAAATTCGTGACGCAAAAATCCCTTATCAAGTGCCTTCCATTGCCGAGTTGCCCGAGCGTCTGGACAGCGTGTTACGGGTGATTTATCTGGTGTTCAACGAAGGGTATTCGGCGTCGGTCGGCAGCGAGCTGACTCGCGAAGACCTGACCCGCGAAGCGATCCGTCTCGGTCGTTTGCTGATGGAACTGTTGCCGGAGCCCGAGGTGATGGGGCTGTTGGCGCTGATGCTGCTCAATGAATCGCGGCGCCCGGCCAGAACCTCGGCGTCGGGCGAGTTGATCGTGCTCGATGAACAGGACCGTTCGCTGTGGGATGCCCGGATGATTGCCGAAGGTTGCGCGTTGATCGAGCAGGCGCTGAGCACTCGCGGCTTCGGACCGTATTGCCTGCAAGCAGCGATCTCGGCGGTGCATGCCGAAGCCTCGACGCCCGAGCAAACCGACTGGCCGCAGATTGTCGGGCTGTATGACGTGTTGCTGCAGGTGCAGCCTTCGCCGGTGATTGAGCTCAATCGCGCGGCGGCATTGTCCAGGCGCGATGGACCGCTGGCGGGGCTGACACTGATTGAAGGGATTCTGCAGCGAGGCGAGCTGCTCGACTATCACCTGGCCCATTCGGCACGCGCAGAGTTTTGCCGGCAACTGGGGCGTGTTGAAGAGGCGAGGGCGGCTTATTTACGTGCCCTTGAGCTGACTCGGCAAGTGCCGGAACGACGGTTCATCGAGCGGCGGTTGAGTGAGCTCAATTGATTGCAGCGCCTCATCAGCCGTAGGAGCTGCCGAAGGCTGCGATCTTTTGATCTTCAGCACTCTTGCAGACGCCAAAAGATCGCAGGCTACGCCAGCTCCTACGCCGACCGTGTATTCCCGGGATTGATGGATGCACGTCGATCCCCGAGACCCTTTGATCACTCCAGCATCTTGGTCAGCAACCAGCTCCCCGCCGGCCCCGGCGGATGCAGGCGTGACCAGAGCGCGTCGACCGCCACCGGTTTCGGCCAGCCGCGGACCTTGAGCTCCTGCAACGAACCCGCACCAAAGCGCCCGACCAGCCAGCGCGGCAAGGGCGCCCAACCAAAACCGCCTTGGGCCATTTCCAGCAGCATCAGATAACTGGGCGCCGACCAGACCCGGCCTTGGGCGCGGGTTTCGTACGGATTGATGATCGTCGCCAGACGCAACTCGCGGTGCTGCTGCAGGATGTTTTTGTCGACCTTTTGCAGTGTCGCCAGCGGATGTTCGCGCGACACGAACAAGGCAATTTCCGTGCGCTCGTCGAGCGTCGCGCTGTTCAGGTCTGCCGGGTAGTCGGACTGCATTTCGGCGAAGGCAATATTCGCGCGACCGCGTTGCACCAACGCGATCAAATCGTCGCACTCGGCAATCAGGCATTCGAGTTCCAGATCGGGATAACGCTGCTCGAAGTCGCTCAACGCGGCTTCAAATCGGTCGGACTGCCAGGTGTCGGAAATCGCCACCGTCAGTTTCGCCTCAACGCCCTGGGACAGCTGCGCGGCGGTCATTTCCAGACGGCTGGTGGCGGCCAGAATGTCCTCGGCGCGTTGCAGCATGACATGCCCGGCCGAGGTCAGGCTGGGCTTGCGACTGCTGCGATCGAAGAGCATCACGTTCAGGTCGATTTCAAGGCTCGCGACGGCCGCGCTGATGGTCGACTGGCTCTTGCCGAGTTTGCGTGCCGCTGCGGAAAACGAACCTTGGGTCGCCGCCTGGACGAACGCCAGCAGCACTTCATGTGAGGCCATGAACTATCGCCCTGATCGATGGTTAATGGTTATGAAGTATCGGTGTGGTGGTAGATGATGGCAACCACATTCACCCAGGGAGCTTGATGATGAGCACCAATAAATCCTTTATCGAACGTGTTTTTCAGGCCATTGGTTTCGAACTGTTGGCGGTCATGCTGTGTACACCGTTGCTGGCGTGGCTGATGGACAAACCGATGCTCGAGATGGGCGCCGTGACCATTGCCATCGGTCTGATCGCCTTGGCCTGGAACGTGCTGTTCAACGGTCTGTTCGACCGTCTGCTCAAGCGCCTGGCGCTTGTCCCGAGTGCCGCAACCCGGGTCTTGCACGCCTTGTTGTTTGAGGGCGGTCTGGTGGCGGTCAGTGTGCCGCTGATTGCCTGGTGGCTGAACGTCAGCCTGATGCAGGCGTTGATTCTGGACATCGGCGTGTTGCTGTTTTTCCTGCCGTACACCTACATCTACCACTGGGCTTACGACGTGGTTCGTGAGCGGTGGGTGATGCGCCAGTCTTGCGAGGGATAAAAGCAAAGATCGCAGCCTGCGGCAGCTCCTACACCGATCGAGTACAGCCACAATTTTTGCGGATGTATTCAACCTGTGTAGGAGCTGCCGAAGGCTGCGATCTTTTGATCCTGATTACAAAAACATCCCGCCCGAAGCTTCGATACGCTGCCCATTGATCCACTGACTACCCGGCGCCAGCAACAGCGCAATTGCGGCGCCAATGTCGTCGGGTTTGCCGGTGCGCCCCAGCGCCGTATTGCTTGCCACCAGTTGGTTCACCTCCGCGTTATCACGCACCGTACCGCCGCCAAAGTCGGTTTCGATGGCGCCCGGTGCGAGGATATTCACCGCAATGTTCCGTGCCCCAAGTTCCTTGGCCTGGTAGCGGGTCAGCACTTCCATCGCCCCCTTCATCGCTGCATAGGCACCGTACCCCGGCAGGCTGAAACGGGCCAGACCGCTGGAGATATTGATGATCCGGCCACCGTCATTCAGCAGCGGCAACAGGTTCTGGGTGAGGAAAAACGGCCCCTTCAGATGGACGTTCATCAGCAAATCGAACTGGGCGACCGTGGTGTCGGCGAAGTTCGCATGCACGCCGACCCCGGCGTTGTTGATCAGAAAGTCGAAGTGCTGGCGGTCGAAGTGGTTTTTCAGGACATTCCCGACCTCTGTGGTGAAGGCGCCGAAACCTTCGCTCTGACCGACGTCGAGTTGCAGCATGGCGGCGCGACCGCCAAGGCTTTCGATTTGCGTGACTAGCGCCTGGGCTTCGTCGGCGCGGCTGTTGTAGGTGCCGATAATGTCGATGCCCTGGGCTGCCAGATGCAGGGCGGTGCTTTTGCCGAGGCCACGGCTGGCGCCGGTGATCAATGCGATTTTGCGGTTCATGGGACGTTCTCCAGAGCAGTGAGTGATGATGGGAGAAAGTTTATTTATCCGCCTTTAGGTGATAAACAGGCTGAAATCGGAATCACTGGTCGGATAACCCGAACAATAAAGAGTCGGCCTCATGAACAAACTGGAACTGTTGCGCACCTTCGTCCGGGTCAGCGAAATGTCGAGTTTCACGCTCGCGGGCGAAAGTCTCGGCTTGCCTCGTTCCACCGTTTCCGAGCACGTCCAGGCCCTGGAGACCCTGCTCGGCACACGCTTGCTGCAACGCACCACGCGCAAGGTTCAGGCAACTCAGGACGGTCTGGTGTTATACGAACGCAGCAAGGACTTACTGTCGCACATGGATGAAATCGAAGGACTGTTTCGCCAGGACGAAGCCTCGCTGACCGGGCGTATTCGAATCGATATGCCCAACATTCTGGCCCGGCGGGTGGTGATGCCGCGCCTGCCGGAATTCATGGCGCTGCACCCCAACCTGGCGCTGGAAATCAGCAGCACCGATCGTCGGGTCGATTTGCTCAGTGAAGGATTTGATTGCGTGGTACGGGTCGGCGCGCAACCGGATCAATCGGTGGTCGCTCGTCACCTGTGTGACTTTGCCATGGTCAACTGCGCTAGTCCTGCCTATCTACAGCGCTATGGTGTGCCACAACGGCTGGAAGATCTGGCGCAGCATCGGCTGGTTCATTATGTCGGCGTACTGGGTTCACGGTCGGAAGGTTTTTTGTACGAGGAGGAGGGCAAGCTGCATCGAATGCCGATGACCGGCAGTGTGACGGTTAATAATACCGACGCTTACGAGTCAGCATGTCTGGGTGGTTTCGGGTTGATCCAGGCGCCGCTGATGGGGATGCAGCCGTACCTGCTCAGTGGTGAATTGGTGGCGGTCTTGCCGCAGCTGAACGCACCGTCCTTGGAGGTTTCGCTACTCTATGCCCGGCAACGGCATTTGCCATTGCGAGTGCGGGCGTTCATGGACTGGCTGGGGCACGTTATCCAGCCCATGGCCTGAAGAACGACAAATCCCTTGTGGGAGCGAGCTTGCTCGCGATGAGGCCATAACATCCAACATCTATGTCGACTGTTCTGCCGCCATCGCGAGCAAGCTCGCTCCCACAGGAAGTGATGCGTCAGACGTGGAAGTAACCCACGCAGGAGTCGAACGGCAGGCGCTTGAGTTCGATCTTGTTCAGGTCGAAGACTTCGCGCAGGGCTTTGGTTTCGCCCGGGAAGTTGCGATAGGCGACTTCGTCCAGCACCACGATGGCGCCTTTTGGCATGTACGGCAGGAAGGTTTCCAGCGCGACCTTGGTCGACTCGTACAGGTCGGTGTCGAGGATCAGCATCGCCACGACCAGGTCCGGACGGGTCTTGACCCACTCAGGTGCAGTCTTGCAGATGTCGCCCTTGACCAGCTCGCAACGCGGGATGCGGTTGACCGGACGCAGCAGGTCGTTGGCGTCGATCATGTCCTGGATCAGCGACTGGTCGGTGTCGGAGAACATGGTCTCGTTGACGTCGGCCGGGTCTTCGTCCTTGTTGATGCTCTGGAAGCCTTCGAAGGTGTCGAAGCCAACGATCGAACGGTTGATCGCGTAAGGCTCCAGGATCATCGACAGGTGCATGTAAAGCATCAGCGAGTTGCCCTTGTACACGCCGCACTCGACGATCGCGCCCGGGATTTCGGCGACCTTCTTGAACAGTTCCATGCGCGACAATGCAGCGGTCACGCCGATGCGGTTGGCGAACACGAAGGGGGCATCGGCCACGTACTCGGCGTCGACGCGCTTGAGGACACCCGCGCGGGTTTCGTTGTATTGGGCCTCGGCAGGCGTAATGCGACGCTTGGTCATTATTGGATTCCTTGGAAATTCGAGAAGTCGTGGGCGTGGAAATAGTCTTTGAAGCCGGCGCCGACATCCGGGCACGCGCTGTCGACGTTGATCGCGCCGCGCTTGTGCTTCAGGTCGCCTAGGTGCATCAGGCGGAAATCCACGCTGAAGCGGGTTTGTTCGGTGTAATTGGGAACCGTGCCGTGCAGGTGTGAACCGGAGAAAATCAGCATTTCGGCGGTGTTGCCGGCAATGCGGATTTCGGACGCCGCGTCGATGTCCTCGGTCGGTACCGGGTGCTGACGGGCTTCTTCCTTGACGTTGTCCTTGGCGCGCTGGCGTTGCACGCCGATCCAGTCGGAGAGGCTCCACTGTGCCGAAGTGTTCTTCACCGGCTTATCGAAGTACGCCGGGTTGATCATCATGGTCTGGTCCGGCTGGATCGTATAGACCGGCATCCAGGTGTTGATCTGGCAGTCGACGCCGCCGTACCAGGTGTCGCGATGAGGTTTGTACGCATAGCTGACGCCGGCGTGCAGGTAATCGTAGTTGGGCACAACGCGAATCCGCGGCACGTCGAAGATGAACTCTTCGGGGGCTGCACCGATTTCTTCGGTGAAACCACGGATCAACTCTTTGGCCCGCAGACTATTGGTGAACTGGCCTTTGAGCCGGGTTACCAGCACCACGAACTCTTCCACCGGCATCAGGCGGTGCAGGGCCTGGTGGTCAGTCTCGCCGTCAAACGCGGCGGTGATGCTTTCCTGAGCAAAAGCACAGAGTTCTTTTGCTGCATTGAGCTGGGTGTTCAGGAAGATATCGCCAGCGTAGATGGCGCTTTTGAAGTCAGCTTTCTTCTGAAGCTGATTGATGTACAGATTCACGGTTCCCCCTCCTGAATGCATCGGGTCTCTTAAGAGTCGGCACCAAGGTAACAAACTGAAGCCCGAACCAGCGGGTGCTGAACCAAATAGTGCTTAATCCACTGATTTTGCGACGAAATGCCTGAGGCGAAAAGATCGCAGCCTTCGGCAGCTCCTGCAGGTGTACGCAATCCAATGCAGGAGCTGCCGCAGGCTGCGATCTTTTGATCTTAATAATCCGCCCGCTTGCGAAACGCCCAGCGCCCGGCCAGTACGGTAAACGTCGCGACCAGTGCCACCAGAATCCAGAACCCTTCGGGGTCGCCGGAAAGCGGTATCCCGCCGACGTTCATGCCGAAGAAACCGGCAATGATGTTGATCGGCAACGCCAGCACCGTGACCACGGTCAGGGTGAACAGCGTGCGGTTGCTCTGTTCGTTGAGGTTGGCGGCAATTTCTTCCTGCAACAGTTTGATCCGTTCACCCAGCGCCGTGAGATCGTTGATGATCAGCGCGAACTCCTCGGTGGATTTGCGCAGTTCCTTGACGTCCTCTTTCTGCAACCACTGCGGCGGACGATTGAGCAGACGCAGCAACGAACCCGGCTCCAGCGCCAGCAGCCGTTGCAAACGCACCAGCACTCGACGATTGACGCCCAGTTCGGCGCGGTTGGTGGACAGTCGCGATGACAGTAACTCATCCTCGATCTGGTCGACGCTCTGGCTGGTCTTGCGCACGATCTGCGTCAGCACTTCACCCTGGTCGCGCAGTAAATGCACGAGCAGTTCCAGTGGCGAGCGAAAGCATTCGCCAGCCTTGACCGAGGAACGCAGCTTGTCCACCGAGTGCAGAGGTTGCAGGCGCGCGCTGATGATCAACCGACTGCGGGCGCAGACCCAGAGGGTCGAGACGTCCGAAGAAACCATACTGCTGAGGTTGAACACCACGTCGTTGACCACCGCCAGCAGCGCCGAATCGACGTGTTCAATGCGAGTCGAGCGCGAGCCTTCGTGCAAGGCTTCGAAGAATTCCTCCGGCAACTCCAGATGCGCTTTCATCCAGCGCTCGCACGCGGCGTGGGCGAGGTTCAGGTGCAGCCAGAGGAACTCGTCTTCAGCGCCCGGTTGTTGCAGCAGTTGCAGCGCCTTGGCCGAGTCGATCTCGCGGCCGCGTTCGCCGGGGCGAAAGCTGAAACCATAGAGCAGGCCGAACAGGTCGGAATCGCGGTGGCGTTGGTCGATGCTGTGGTTCATGGAGTCTCGCTGAAGGGAGGCGCCTGTCGTACGTTTCACAGGCTCACATGAGCGGCATCATGGCAACGCTGTTTGACGGTTTTGTGACAATTTGATTCGGCTTGTAACCGGGGCTTCTACCGGCGGTCGGGTCGGTTTCAAGAAACCATGGCCTGCGCCGATGACGCCTAGGCAGGATCAGGCACTTTGGTGCCTGGCCCGCATGTTGTTGACAGGGAGGTCCGGACATCCTGCGTGCCCCTTCGGGGCGTGTCTTATCCCTGTCATGAGTATCACTCGATGTTTTTGCAAAAATCCCTGAGAGCGCAAATCCTCGCACTGCTGAGCGGCAGCCTGATCGCGATGTTGCTGATCGCCTTGGCCTGTTTTCACTTTCTCTCCAGCGGGGTGCAGAACTATCGCAACCTGATCGAAGGTCCGCTGCATACCTCGCAACTGATCGATGAAGCCAATCTGCAATTCAAGGCCCAGGTGCAGGAATGGAAAAACGTCCTGTTGCGCGGCAAGCAACCGGCTGACCTGGACAAATACTGGAAGCAGTTCGAGGATCGTCAGGGAGACGTACAGAACATTCTCGGTGAGCTGACCCGCCAACCGGGCATCGAAGCGTCGCTCAAGGCTCGCCTTGAAAGCCTGCGCGATGCGCACCGTGCTCTCGGAGGCGCTTATCAGAAGGGGCGGGAGGCTTTCCTGGCGGCTGGTGCTGACCCTACGGCGGGAGATAGTGCGGTCAAAGGCGTGGACCGCGCCACCAGTGAACAGATGAGCGAGTTGGTCAATGAGCTGCGCAAGCAGGGTCGCGAGCAGTCGACGTTGATCAGCGCCAGTGCCGATCGCACGGTGTTGCTGGGAATCCTGGTGATGCTGGCTTCGGGTCTGTTGATTGGCTTGTTCAGCCTGTGGCTGGTCAACCGCAATCTGGTGGAACCCATCCGCAAGTTGATTGAATACGTTGCGCAATTGAGCCAGGGCCGTTTCGCTGAGCGGGTGGCGAGCGATCGTCAGGATGAGCTGGGCAAGCTGGCGGTCGCGGCCAACACGTTGCGCGATTTCCTTGCGGAAACCTTCAGCCGTTTGCAGCGCAGCGCGTCGGATCTGGACAGCGCCAGCGGCGAGTTGAACTCGATTGCGACGTTGATGGCCCATGGCACCAACGAACAGTTCAATCGTACCGATCAAGTCGCCACGGCAATGAATGAAATGTCCGCCACCGCCCAGGAAGTCGCTCGTCATGCGGCCGACGCGGCGCGGGCCGCCGATGATGCCGATCAGTCGGCACAACAGGGCGAGAAGGTCATGCAGGGCACGATTCACACCATCACCCGGATGCGCGGCGAAATCGCCAACACCGCTACGGTTATCCGCCAACTGGAAACCGACAGCGGACGCATCGGCAAGGTGCTGGAAGTGATTCGCGGCATCGCCGAGCAAACTAACTTGCTGGCGCTGAACGCCGCCATCGAAGCCGCTCGAGCCGGTGAAGCCGGACGCGGGTTTGCCGTGGTGGCCGATGAAGTTCGCAGCCTGGCCCAGCGCACGGCGGCGTCGATCATCGAAATCAACCAGATCATCCAGAGCGTGCAGACCGGCGCGGTGGACGCGGCGCAGGCCATCGAAAGCGGCCAGTCGCGCAGCGAGGAGAGTGTCGAGCAGGTCACCCAGGCCGGGGCCATGCTTGAGCGCATCACCGCCTCGGTGGAGGCGATTCGCGATATGAACCGCCAGATCGCCACGGCAGCCGAAGAGCAGACCTCGGTGGCCGAAGACATTTCGCGCAATCTGACCGAGATCACCAGCATCGCCAGTACCAATCTGGACAACGTGCAGCGCACTGAAGCCGCGAGCAACAACCTGCACGGTTTGTCGGGGCAATTGAGTGCGGTGACGGCGCGCCTGAGCGCCTAGGCAACAAACAGTGTATCGGCACGCTAACCGTGTCGGTACACGATCCCTCTCAAGTGTGGGCGTTGCGCGTCGATGATGGGGCTATCCCTGAACCGCATTGAAGGAAACGCCCATGGTCAGCATCACTTCGGTCTCGATCAATCAGACTCTGTCCACTACCACCAGCAAGACGGCTATCAGCGACAGCACTGACACCACTCAAAGCACCACCGCGACGGGCAGTTCGACTGCCGACAGTGGCAAAGTCGCAGCCGGTGGTGCGCCTGCGTCAGGTGACAGTAGTTCGAGCAGCAGTAGTGAGTCGGATGCGGTAAAAACGCTGCGCAAGCAGATTGCCGAACTGCAAAAGCAATTGCAGGAGCAACTGCAACAACTGCAAGCCGCTCAGGCCAGTCAGGAAAGCGCGGATGCCAAAGCGGCGAAAGTCGCGGCGGCCCAGTCGCAGATCGCAACCACCTCGGGTTCATTGCAGACCGCTACGGCGGCGTTGACGCAAGCGCTGCAAGCGTCAGGCAGCAGTACGTCGGGGTCGTTGGTCAGCACGACGGCGTGATAGTTCGTGCGCCTTTGATGTTCGTACCCCACGAAATTCGTGCCGCTGGTCGGATTCAGGGGTAGAAAAGGCCTTGATTTACCGCTTACCTGTTAGTTCTGACAGTAGACGGGGTGGCGTCCTGAGGGTTGTATGGAATGGTCAGCGCAGCCTGCGCTAGTTTTTCTGTCAGGAGCGATCCCATGTCTTTGAGCAAATCGGAAAAATTGGAAAAGTCGGTGAAATTGGACGTGTGGGAAAAGTTGAAAATCCTAAGCATGACCCCGGCGCCCGGTTACGACGGGCAAGTCGATGAGCCGTCTGGAGCAGGTCTGCCAGCTAAAGTGTCAGGTGGGCAAGGCTATGAAGCAAAAGATCATCTACAGGTGTTCTTCAACACAGTGCGCGTGGTTAGTCGCGATATCACTGACGATGAAGCAGAAAAAGGCGTCAGCTTTAATATAGAGAAAAAATTCGTTACAGAGGGTGTTTACACGGTCAAATATCGCATTATCAACAGTCAGACTGGAGACATCTCCGACTCACTTGAATTGAAGCTCAAGGTTAATTCGGCTACGTAGTACTTGCGCCCTAACTAGCAGGTCCGGCCACCCTCACGTTCAAAACGCAGAAAAGCCGCGGAACCCAAAGGTCACGCGGCTTTGTGTTGGGCGATTTACTTCTCTTGTTTGTTGCTCAGCACCTGGCCGCTTTTTGCATCAAGTTTCACATTCCACTCGACGTTTTTGGCGTCGCGGATTTCGACCTTGTACTCATAAGCGCCGGTTTTGGCGTTGTGCTCAAGCTCGGTGTCCTTGATGTTCGCCGCAGTAGCGCCTGGGTGTTCGGCGAGCGCGGCCTGATTGAGCTTCTCCATGTCCATCACGGTGCCGTCCTTGAGCAGGCCCGGGATCAGGTCCGGGCGCACATCGGCCATGGCGAAACCGGCCGTCAGGGTCAGGGCAACGGCAGTGAAAAGGGCAGTCAGCGTTTTCATGGGGTCATTCCTTGGGTGAGCTGTTCAAGTGGCGTCAGGTTAGCCCGCGCAACTTAATTCACCCTTAAAATTCACTTGAGCCCAATGCAATCCTTAAGGATCAAAATGCGAACCGGCGTAGGAGCTGGCGCAGCCTGCGATCTTTTGATTTTTCGTATTGAATAGAGGATCAAAAGATCGTCCGAACGCGGCCCGAACCTTCGGCAGCTCCTATCTAGAAGCCGTTGTTCTCAAGCAACTGTTCAACGCTGGCTGCTGCCGGGCGCTTGTAATACTTGAGCAGTTCGCTGGCGCGATTGGTGAAGATGCCATCGACACCGGCGTCCATGACCTTCTTGTAGTCCACGGCATCGTCGATGGTGTAAGCGTGCACCAACATGCCTTTGTCGTGGGTGTACTGGTTCATCCATGGCTGCACCAGGTCGGAATAGCTTTGATCGCCGCCGTTGGTCAGCGCCGCCGAAGGTCCGGTGCCGATGGCGCCCTGAGCCTTGGCGTAGTCGATCCATTGCTCGAATTCGGCTTTGTCCTTGGGTTCCTGTTTGGCGTAGTAAGTGGCTTTATCCATGTCACCGGATTCGGCGAAGGTCACCTTCGACTTGGGCTCGATGCTGCCTTCACCCACCCACAGCAGAAGAATCTTCGGCACTTGCGGCATTTCTTTTTGCAGCAGTTCGAGGCTGCTCTTCTCGAAGGTTTGCAGGATCACTTTGCCTTTACCCTGGCCGACGCTCAGCTCACTTTTGGCCAGCTTGGAACCGGCCGGGCTCAGCCAGCCGCGGTCCTGAAGCTTGTCCTTGAGATCACGCTCAATGCCGGGAAACTGCTTTGGTTCTTTGGTTTCGATGTACAGGCCAGGCTTGTGCAGCGGGTTGCCCTGGGCGATATCGATGATTTCGTCCAGGGTCAGGATTTTCAGGCCGGCGTAAGCGGGGCGAGCGCGATCCGGGTGGGCGGTGTTGAACCAGCTGCCGGCGTCGAGGGTTTTAAGTTCAGCGAGGGTGAACGCGTTGGCCGGGCTGTCCTTGCGCTCAGGAAATTTGGTTGCAACATCGGTGGTGCGTTGCAGGTTGTTGTCATGCAAGGCGAACAGCACGCCGTCCTTGCTCCGTTGAAGGTCCATTTCCAGGTAGTCGGCACCCAGGTCACGCGCCAGTTTGTAGGAGGCGGCGGTGGATTCGGGGGCATCGAAAGAGGCGCCACGGTGGGCGATTACCGCCGGGTGCGGGATCCCGGTGGCGGTGGCCAGAGCCGTCGGGCTCTGTTGGCTGGAAGCCTGTGCCTGGCCAAGGCCGAGCATCAGGCTCAGCAACAGGGCACTTTTGGTGTAGGTAACAGGCATAGTCGAGGTCCTTTCGTAAGAAGCGATTTCAAAGAAGTACCTTTTAACAATTGAGCGCCGGATGTGCTATCGCCAAACCGACATAAACGTGTGTGAGGCGTGTTTTTTCCGCGCTTTTGTGCAGCCCTTTGCAGTACGATCGGCCTCGGCAGTTTCCCCGTCAGAGGGAAATCCCGGAACATTCGTCATCCCGCCCTGCGTGTAAACCATCGTTCAGCTGTCCTTCGGGACGCATCCATGAGGTTTACCATGCGCATCACGTCCGAGTTCATCTGCCAGGCCGCCGACCAGCTCAAAGGCTTCGTCGGTTTCAATCGCAAGACTGCTCACTACATCGTCCGCTTCAGCGAAGACTCCTTTGGCATGGACGTCGCCGACGACGCAATCATTCCCGCCAGCGAGTTCGTTTGGGCACCGGCGCAGGGCCAGACCATGACCCTCAAGCGCGAGTTGATCCGGTTACTGCTGGAGCAGAACATCGACGACCGGATCAACATCACCGAACCGCTGCGGGTCTACATGCGGCGTGAGGACTTACCGGAGATCACCGCGCTGCGCAGTCTGGTTCAGGCCGGCTGACGCTCGAAGGCATAAGCGCGTTCGACCTTGCACACCCTTGTCTGAAACGTTTCATACCAGGTCGAGCGCCCACGCTCGCGGGTCGCGCTGTGCTCGGCGTGCTGTTTCCAGGCGAGAATCGCCTCTTCGCTGGACCAGTAGGAAACGGTGATGCCGAGCCCGTCTTCACCGCGAGCCGACTCCACTCCGAGAAACCCTGGTTGGTCGCGGGCGAGTTCGACCATGCGTTGCGCTGCTTGCTGATAACCCTGGTCCACGGTGGTGCGCAGCGACGTGAAAATCACCGCGTAGTAAGGGGGCGACGGTGTGTTGGCGATCATCTGCGGTTCCTCGCGCAGGCCTTGATAAAGGCGTTGATCAAAGGTGGCGGGGTGCCGGCGAGCGCCGCACGTTCAGGTTGAAACAAGGTGGCGACAAAGAACGGATGATCGCTGAGTTCTACGGCCCGTAGATCTCCTGCCGAATCGTGGCCGCTGGCGTTGAGGTTGTGTGTCAGAAGTTGCGCTTCGAACTCGGGATTGACCCCGTAGCGGCAATGGTAGCCTTCTTCAATTTCTTTGGCTGCGTAGGCATTGGCGATCAGCGATCCTTCCATCAACCGGATGCGGTCTACCGCCTCGACCAACGAACAGACAAGTGGCGTGAGCAATGCGCGGGCCGCGTCTGGCGAGGTTTCCCCGTGTTCGGCATCGGCCCAGCCCAGGACGTTGCGCGCGTATTCGAGCACCGCGTGTTGAAAACCACCGCAGGTGCCGAGGAACGGTCGCTGCTGTTCGCGAGCAAAGCGGATCGCCAACAGCGCACCGTCTATGTTGCGGTACGGGCTGGCAGGCACGCACCAGAAGCCGTCGAAACCCGCGAGTTGAGTGCTTGCATCAATACTGTCGGTGGCTAACCACTGAAACCGAACATCAAGTTCAGCGTGTTGTGCGGCCATGTTCAGCGCCAGGGGAATTGCCTGATGGGCGGTGACCTGTGGGTCGTAGTCACCGATCAGTGCAATACGTAGTTGAGGGCTTGTTTCCATGGGGTCTCCCAAGACTTGTTGATTCCTGGAACCCACTATAGATTGGCGTTCACGCAACCAATATTGGCGTTTACCCAAGTGTTCAATGCACCGACGCACTATCGGCTGGATTACCCGGACCTCGCCTTGATTCTCGCTCTGGTGCGCGGCGGCTCTCTGGCCCGGGCAGCGGCACTGCTGAAGGTCGACGTTTCGACGGTGTTTCGTGCAGTTCGGCGCCTGGAAGCTGCGTTGGGCCAGGCGTTGTTCGAGAAAAGTCGCGCCGGTTACTTGCCGACCACACTGGCCCGAACCCTTGCCGAGCAAGCCGAGCGCGCCGAACAGGCGCTGGAAGCGGCGCGGATTGGCGTGGAGCAGGGCGGTGAAATCATCAGCGGTACCGTACGCCTGACCTGCACCGACTCGGTTTTGCATGCGCTGCTGTTGCCGGCGCTGGCGCAGTTCATGCCGACGTATCCGGCGCTGACGCTGGAGCTGAGCACCTCCAACGATTTCGCCAACCTCAGCCGCCGCGATGCCGATATTGCCTTGCGCTTGACCCGCTCACCGCCGGAGCATTTGGTGGGGCGGCGATTGGGCGCGGTGTCGTACCGGGTTTGCGCCAGTACGGCGTATCTGAAATCGGTCGACTCAAGTGATCTGACGCGGCTGAACTGGATCGCCCCGGATGACTTCCTGCCTGACCATCCGACGGTCATCTGGCGTCGTCAGCAATTTCCCGGTGTGCTGCCGAGCTATCGCTGCAACAGCATGCACTCGGTCACCGAGTTGGTGCGTGCCGGGCTTGGCATTGCCGCGTTGCCGGACTTTCTGGTCGAACCAACGCAGGGGTTGCGCGCATTGAGCGAACCCCTGCTCGATTACGACACCAGCCTGTGGCTGCTGACCCGTCCGGACTGTCGCGCATTGCGCTCGGTGGTGACGCTGTTCGACGAGTTGGCGCGTTGGGTGCGATTACCCGATCAGGAGCGTTGCTGATCCTTCAGAACGTGTTGATGCATCTGCAACGTCAGGTTCTCGATGCGCTCGGTCAGCTCTTTGGTCATCTCGGTCAGTCGGGTGTTTTGTTCAAGCAACGCCAGTAACTGCGCGGAGGTCTGCGCGGCTTGCGCTTGCCGTTCGCTGTTGGCAATCGCCAAGGTCTCGCGGTGTAGCGCGTCGGCTTCGGATTGGGCTTTGTCGCGAGCGGCCTGACGGGTTTGCGCGAGCAAAATAAGCGGTGCGGCGTAGGCCGCCTGCAGGCTGAACGCAAGGTTGAGCAGGATGAACGGGTAGACGTCGAACGTCGTTACCCCGGTGACGTTCAGCATGATCCAGACCGCGACGATGAGGGTTTGCGCACCGAGAAAGGTCGGGGTGCCGAAGAAGCGTGCAAAGGCTTCGGCCTTCAAGGCAAAGGTGTCATTGCCGAAGGTCGACGCCAAATGGGCGTGCGGCCGGTGGAAGCGCAAGTGATCGACGGGGACTTTTTCTTCGGGTTTGGTTGAATTCATGATGCTCTCTGCAATGCCATGGGACTGAGGCTCACTATAGCCCGGCAAGCCCTTGGCTGACGCGATCACTTTTTTGCGCCGATCCTGGTACCGGATACTCCTTGAAACACTTTGTTGTGTTTTATTCAGAGCTTCTGTCCATCGGGTAAAACACGTGAATAGTGTCATTTATTCCACATGTACTTATCCGTGCCCTTCAAAGCCACTAATGCCTACCGTTGATAGCAGGCCAGAAACATGTCCAGCGTCGACTCTACGACAGTGGTCTGCATTTCGGGCGACAACGGCGGCAGGTTCAGGGATATCTGCGGCCAGAAGGCAAATGCCTTGAGCATTCCCTGTAGTTGCTGGGCCGCAAAGCCAGGGTCTACAGGCTTGAGGCGACCATCAACTTGTGCGGCGCGAATCCAGGTGGTCAGCCCCTCTTCATGTTCGCCAATTCGCGCCACCATGTCCTGGCCCCGTTCTGGCGAATGGATGGTGGCGGCGATGGCAACCCGCGCCAGATCAAGGAAATTGTTGTCACCCAACAGCTGCAATTTGCAGTGCAGTAACTGGCCGAGCTGTTCGCGCAGCGGCAGGTCTGCGCGATAGCAGTTGTCCTGTTGCGCGGTGACGTTGGCCCACAATCTTTGCAGGATTTCGGCGAACAGCTCTTCTTTACTGGGGAAGTGGTTGTACACCGTGCGCTTCGACACGCCCGCGGTGGCGGCAATCGTGTCCATGCTGGTGATGTCGAAACCGTTGGCACGGAATTCGGCAATCGCCGCCTGAACGATGGCTTCGCGTTTACGGTCGGTAAGGCGCTGTGGAGCTGTCATAAATACGCTTCGGCAGAGAAAAGGGGGGAATTACACTTGGCAGTTTACTTATTCCCGGCTTTGTTGCAATCTTGAAACTACACTGTGCAGTGTAGTTTGTGCAGTTAAAAATAGAGTTTGCGGCTGACGCGTGCGTGCATTGGCCATTTATCGTCCGAAAAAGAAAAGCCGTACCTCGTCGGTTTTTCTGGAGTCACTTGAACATGGCCACTTTCTCTTCCCAAGCTGATAGCGCCACTGAACCGAAAACGTCCCGGCAGGAACAGGGGCACTACAGCAATCATGCGACCGTACCGCGAGAAGGTTTTCGCAAGACCTTACGAATTTTCTGGAACATGCTTTTCCACAAACCGCGTAACACACGACCGGCTGGTGTGATTCCGGTTCAAGCGCTGACTCGCGAACAACTGCTCAGCGCGCCGAATCACAGTGTTTTTCGCCTGGGCCATTCCACTGTGCTGCTGAAACTGCGCGATAAATTCTGGCTGACGGACCCGGTCTTCGCCGAACGCGCATCGCCGGTGCAATGGGCCGGCCCCAAGCGCTTTCATCAGCCACCGATCAGCCTTGAGGAGCTGCCTCCGATCGAGGCGGTAATTTTGTCCCACGACCATTACGACCACCTCGACCATCAGTCGATCCTCAAGCTGGCAGACAAAACCAAACACTTCCTCGCGCCACTGGGTGTGGGTGAGACGCTGATCAAATGGGGCGTCGATGCCAGCAAAGTACGTCAACTGGATTGGTGGGAGGGGACTCAGGTCAGCGGCATTCATTTTATCGCGACGCCTTCGCAGCACTTTTCCGGGCGCGGGTTGTTCGATGGCAACAGCACGCTCTGGGCCTCGTGGGTAATGATCGACGGGGACAAACGGATTTTCTTCAGCGGCGACACCGGCTACTTCGACGGTTTTAAAGCGATCGGCGAACAGTTCGGTCCCTTTGATCTAACACTGATGGAAACCGGCGCGTACAACGTCGACTGGCCGCACGTTCACATGCAACCCGAACAAACCCTGCAAGCACACATCGACCTCAAGGGCCGTTGGCTGCTGCCGATTCACAACGGCACTTTCGACTTGGCGATGCACGCCTGGCATGAACCCTTCGACCGTATCCTGGCCTTGGCCTGGGAACGCAATGTTTCCATCACCACGCCGCAAATGGGCGAAGCGTTCAGCCTCAGCCAACCACAGTGTGGACAGGCTTGGTGGCTGGAGGTTGAGGAGACGACAGATCAGTTGGTCGTTAACAGCTAGGTACGTACGCCTATTCCACGGATTGTTCTGCGCAGATGCTGGTACAGCAGACTCTGCCAGTGTTGGGGGAGGGAACCCCCATCAGGAAAAAACCACTTCAATCCGACCTTCGCGCCTCGATCTCGGCGCTGGTTTGACGATGATCTGTACATCGCGTCCGAGCCGTGAGAGACACTCCATCATCTTGGCTTCACTGATGCCCCGAAATTTCCCGCGCAGCATTTCGGAGAGTTTGGGCTGTGATAACCCCAGGATCTCGGAAGCCTGAACTTGGGTCAGGTGACGGGCCTTTATGATTTCGCCGATCTTTGCCGCGAGCTGGGCTTTAAGGCGCATTTCGATGGGGTTTCGACTTTCCAGGTCGTCATAAATATTTCCGGTGCTTTCTTCGATCTCAATCATGTCTAGATCCTTGATAAGTTTTGCGGGGATCACTCAATCATCGCGTAATCCGCCCGCCCCACCGGGTCAGGTGTAGAGCCTCTGACACTCATGCCTCTGCCCGGTGCAAAGCCCGGGAAGAACACCAGACCTTCGGCTTCAAACCGATAGGCGAGGGCCAGGCGGGTAACGTCGAGCACTTCACCGCCCGCCTCGAACCGTCGGATAGCTTCAACGGTAACCCCGGACTCCCTGGAAAACTCCTCCAGCGACCAGCCCAGCATCGCACGGGCTTGTGCGCTGTGTGCGGGGGTGAATTGGAAAAGGGCGATACGTTCCAGGGTGATTTTCATCGCAAGAGAGGCCATGGTTTTCTCCGGGTTCGAAATGGGTTATTCAATAAGTACTGTGTTTTTGTACAGTTGTTTTCAGCCCGGATCAAACTCAATTTTTTGATTGGTTCTACTTCGCCTCCAACCCCGGCACCTCCCGAATAATGAAGTGATCCAGATTCTCGATATCGCCACTGAACACCCCGAACGTCTGCTCGGGGTTTTTCTTGCTCGGCACTTGTTTCAACTCCGGCGTCACGCCATAGAAAAAGCAATAAAGCTCCTGCTCGCTGCCGATGGCGCCTTTGATTTCCTCCAGGAAGGCTGCGCGTTTGCGGTAGTTCTCGATCAGGTTTTTGCTCAGGTAAACGTTCACCGAGTAGGGCTTTTTGTCGAGCCAGACCTTCTTCTCGAAATCGATGCGGAAGCTGGTGTTGTAGTCCTTGATCGCTTTGATCTTGCCCCAGTAAATCAGCCCCTTGTTGTCCTGCAGGTATTCGATCTTCTTGAAGAACGCGCCGTAAGACGCCGTGTGTTCGCCAATCTTCAGCGGCATGCGTTTGAGCAAGTCCTTGTCATCGAAATTCGACACGAAGCACTCCACCGGGTGAGCGAAGACGCTGGTTTTGTCCGGTACCGATTCGCGGGGCGGGTGCTCGGTGGTGCTGGTCGTGGCAGAAGGTTTCGGCTGATCCCGAGGCGCATCGACATCCGGCACTGGGGTGGACGGCTTGCGCACATACTGACGTCGGGTCAGCAGCAGCTCTGACGGAAAATGCTCCTCTGGTCCGTCGTCCGTTTCTGCACCTTCTGACGTAGGCGTTCTGAGGCTGACATAAGGACAGCCCTCGATATGCCGGGTGCCGGGCAGATTCTTGAAGTGTGGTGTCCGGATGTAATTGACGTTTTTCGCGTTGAACGTTCCCAGCCCGTTCGCCGCATCGAACGCCGCCCGACAGGCATCGTTAGGGCACTGGAAGCGCTCCTTGGCCGAGTCGAAGTCCATGGTTTCGTCGAAGTTCAGATCGCGCACGTCATAGATCGACAGTTTGTCGTCGAGGCTGATGCAGTAGGCGGTGTCGAATTTCATGGGCGCTCGGGTCCTTGAGAGGTGGGTGGCGTATTAATAGCGGGTGGCGCGTGATGGCGCACCTGTTGATTCACGTTCGTCGCATCAACGTCCTCCGCAATTGGACAAGACCCCGTAGCCTGACTAGCGTTGTGAGATGGGTCGCATTGCTCCTTACCTCATCCTGAGGTCTTGTTTCGAGCCGACTGTCTGCTGCATCTACAAGGAGGTTTGGATGTTTGGGTCGGTCGTTCTGGATGCGATTCTCGGGATGTTGGCGCTGTTCACGCTGCTGGGTATTTTCGTCACCACCCTCACTGAAATCATTCAATCGTTCTTCCAGAAGGTCCGGGCGAAGTACCTCTATGACGCTCTGAAGCTGTTGTTTACCGGCAAATTGAAGGGGCTGAACGACAGCGACCTGGCGTTCTTCCAGCAGGTACTCGATCACCCGGTGATCCAGTCCATGGCGCCACCGGGCCAACGCCCCAGTTACCTGGACCCGGCGATGCTGGCGCAGGTGGTGATCACTCTGCTACTGCACAAAGACGACACCACGACCCTCGATATTCCCCTCGACGACCTCAATGCAGCCCTGACCAAAGGCATTGCGCAGGTTCCCTCCGAGCACTTGCGCCGCGCACTGTCGACGTTGCTCGCGGCGGCCCAGGCCAAGGTCACCACGGCCCAGGAACTGCTGTGTTCGTTCAAGACCCGGCTGGAGCACTGGATCAATGCGGTCATGGACCGCGCCGAAGGCTGGATGCGGCGTAATGCCAAAGTCGTGTCGCTGAGCTGTTCGCTGGTGATTTGCCTGGTGCTCAACGTCAACGCGTTCGACCTCATGCAGGGCCTGGTGCGCAATGACACGTTGCGCGCGGCGGGCATGCAGATGGCCAACAATCTGGTGACGAACAACTCGTCTGCGGCGCTCGATCAGCTCTGTGCAAATCGGGACGACAAGGCCCAGTGCCAGTTTGAGTCGGCATTGGGCAGTTTGCAGGCGCTGCCTCAGGGCGCTATCGGCTGGAATAACCAGCCGGCGTTTTTGCATCACGATCAGAAAAACAAAACCGCCTGGTTCGCCTACTGGTTGCTTGGGGTCATGACGGCGGCGTTGGCTGCCTCGTTGGGCGGTGACTTCTGGTTCAAGATGTTGAGCCAGATGATTCGCCTGACGGGCAGCAAAACTGTCCCACAGCCCAAGCCCTGAGCGCGATCGGGCACATCAACTCAGGGAGAGCAGCATGTCGAACAACTGGCCCGACGAGATTAAGCACGTCGTTGTGCTGATGATGGAAAACCGCTCGTTCGATCATCTGCTGGGGGATTACACCAGCATCAACCCTGCGTGCGACGGCATCGACCGTAAAGCGCCCAGCACCAACCCGCTGAAGGACGCCAGTGGCAACTCAGCGATGATCACTCAAACGGCGGAAACTCCAGAGTACTTCGCCCTGTGGGCGCCGCCCGCGCCTTCGCCACCGGCGTTACCGGCCAAGGACAGCGAAGGTTTCGATCTCGGTCACGAGTTCGTCGATGTGGTGAAGCAGCTGGACGTAACGCTCAAGACCAGCCTGACCGCCCCCAAGCTCGACGGCTTTGCGCAAGACGCCTACGACAAGGCCCGCAACGATCTGAAGGTGTACAAAACTTACTCGCAATCCATGGCTCAGCGGGCGATGAACTACATCCCGTTTGGCGCCACGCCCGCCGCCGATCCGCTGCCGGCGATCCAGGGGCTGGCGCGCAACTTCACCGTGTGCGACCGCTGGTTTGCCTCAGTGCCGGGCCCGACCTGGCCGAACCGTTTTTTCGCCATGCTCGGCAGTTGTAACGGCCACTTGCTGATGCCGTCCACGGGCACCGTGCTGGCCGGTATCAAAAGCCTGATAGCGCAGTTCGGCGGCGACAGTATTTTTTCGCTGCTGCGCGACAAGGGCCACGATGTGCGCATTTATTCCGACGGCGCCATTCCGCTGGCGGCGCTGGTCAAAGGTGGTTTGCAGCACATGAGCATCGACGACTTCAAGTCGGATGTCGCTGGTAACAAACTCCCCGAGCTGTCGTGGATAGAGCCGAGTTATGGCCTGCTCAACGGCAAGCTCGGGCCCAACGTGTCGCACCATCCACCGGAAGACCTGCGTTTTGGTGATCAGTTTGTCGGCGAGGTGTTCAATGCCTTGTCGGCCAACACCGACCTCTGGAGCAAAACCCTGTTCGTGCTGCTGTACGACGAGCACGGCGGTTTCCATGACCATGTGGTGCCACCGACCTGCGTGCCGACGGGTTCAACGGTTGATGTCGACTGGCCCAATCCCTTCACCCGACTGGGTATTCGTGTGCCGGCGATCCTCGCCTCGCCATGGCTCAATCCGGGTCTGATTCCGTGGACCGACAGCCTCCAGGCGCAACATTACGATCACACCAGTTTGCTGGCCTTTCTCTGCGATCATTTCCAACTGCCGCGCAGCGCCCTCGGCCCACGGGTGGTGGCGGCCCAGCACTTCGGCAACGCGCCGATCTGGCGCACTGCTGCAAACGTTGCTCCGGCGCCGAAACTGGCAGCCACCGCCGTGCCAAGCCGCGTCGGGCTGCCCTTGATCGAGTCCCAACTGGCGACCCAAAGCCGGCAGGTGGTGGACAGTGCCACCGGTTACCTCGACGGCCTTGATCCAGAGCAGATCTGGAAAAACAGCGCGCAGGGCGTCAGCAGTTTCCTCGACAGCCGCACCCGTGCACTGGTTGATCCCGGTCAGGCCGCCCTCACGTCCGCTGCGCCCAGTGCGGACAGCCTGGAAGCGAAACTGCGGCGTCTGCAGGATTTGATGGCCACCGCCCACGGTCAAACCGTTTCTCCCGTTGCGGCGCCAGCCACCAAAGCCTTGCTGGCTGGGGCAGCGCCGGGTGTTGTGCCCGCGCAACTGCGGGTCTTGTGCCTGCCCGGTGTGGGATTTACCCAGGCCGCCAACGGGCAGGGCAGCACCGACTCGAACTGGCAGGAGCAATGGCGCACGCTGATCCGCAGCCAACTGGCGCAGAACGGTCGCGTCATCGACGACCAGGACATCGACTTTCTATCTTTCGATGACCAACTCAAGGATGGGCCGGACTTCGCCCAGATCACCCGCGGCCTGGCCATGCTGCGGGACGACGCCAGGGGCAAGGCCGACGAGGATTTCGGCAGTTGGGGCCTGCCGGTCAATCAGATGCTGCGCACCAGCGTGGGCGCCATCGTGCAATGGATCGAAGACGCCGAATTGCGCACCGCACTGACCCGGTATCTACTGGACAAAATCGACGCGTTCGCCCCACAGATCATCTTCGCCCAAGGGCTGGGCAGCCTGATTGGCTACGACGCCTTGCGCCGTTCGGTGGCGAAGAAAGGCCCGGCGCTGAAACTCATCGATGGCCGGGTGTTCGTCAGCTTCGGCTCGCCGATCGCGCTGCCGTTGGTGATGCGCGAAGTGTGGGGCGGGCGGGTCATGCGCCTGAGCGAAAACGGCCGAGGCATTCGCCGTTGGTTCCACCTCTACAACCCCAACGACGGCTTGCTGACCCGGCCGATCACCTCGCCAGACTCGGCGCGCGTCGACCTGCAAACCGAGTTCAGCGTGCCGCTGCGTGATGACCTGCTCGACCTCAATCACGCAGCCCAGGCCTACTTGTCGTCCGCCACCAGCCAGACCGGCCTCTGGCCACAACTGGCCCGCGACGTGGTGGCGGCAGGCGTTCTGGAAGTGCCGGCGTTCCTGTCCCGCAGCGGCCAACGCAAACGCCGCGCCCTGGTGGTCGGCATCAACGATTACCCCGAACCGGGCGCACGCCTCGACGGCTGTATCAACGACACCTACCTGATCAGCCGCATGCTCCAGGAAAGCGGCTATGACGCCGGCGACATTCGTTTGCTGCACGACGCCCGAGCGACGCGGGCGAACTTCGTCGAGCGCCTCGAATGGCTGGTGGAAGGCGCCCGTGCCGGCGACGAGCGCGTGCTGTTCTACTCCGGCCACGGCACCCAACTGCCGGCTTACAGCAGCAGCGGCGAAGCCGACCGCATGGACGAAACCCTGGTGCTCTACGACTTCGACTGGGACGACGAAAACACCCACTTCACCGACAAACTGTTCCGCCAGTTCTACAGCCACCTGCCGTTCGACCCGAACGGCCACGGCGCCAAACTCACCGTCATGTTCGACTGCTGCTACGCCGGCGGCATGACCCGCGGCACCGGCCGCGTACGCGGCATCACCCCACCCAGCGACATTCGCCACCGCATGCTGCGCTGGGACCCCTACGCCGGCGACTGGGACCGCCGGGTGTACGCCGCCGACAGCGACGGCCGCGACTTCAGCGAACACGACCACACATCCCGCGGACTCACCCGCACCCGCAGCACCCAAGGCGCCGCCACCGGCCTGCGCCCCGAGAAAAAAGCCCAACTACAGCGCCAAGGCAAACTCTACGGCCACCACGGCCCCTACATGCCCCTGATGCTCTACGCCGCCCGAGAAAACGAAAAAGCCAACGAATACGAAGTAGGCTCCACCAGCTACGGCGCCTTCACCTACGCCGTGGTCGAACAACTGCGCAAGTTGCAGCAGGAGAATGCGACGTTGGGCTTTGATCAGCTGATTGCACAGGTGGGCAAAGTGCTGAGCGCAAGGTCGCTGGGGCAGACACCGGAGATCGTCGGGCCGAGCGGGGTGAGGGAAGCACCGTGCCCATGGCGGATTAGTGGGTTGGGGAAATGACCTCGTAACCCTTGTGACAGTCAAAGAAAAGGGCCGCAGGATAATCCTGCGGCCCTAATAACACCGAATCCAAAACCCACCGCCAATCCCCTGTGGGAGCGAGCCTGCTCGCGATTCGCAAGATCAACGCAGCAATTAAGCCGGCCACCAACCTTGTGGTGAGGGGGCTTGCCCCCGTTGGGCCGCGAAGCGGCCCCAAATTCTGTAACTCGGGAGCATCAGACAAACTGAATTGTGCGGATTGATGACTGCTGCGCAGCCGAACGGGGCGGTGCGGCGTTCCGACAAGCCCCCTCGCCACGGTTTTTTGTTCTGCTCGATTAATCGGGTTTCAACCGTTTCACCTTTGTATAAAGCGAAGCGGTGAAGTCCTCCCGATCACTTGAATGGTGACAACGTCGATGACAGTTCGGGCATAGTGCTACAGCATTGTTAGCTTCATCAGAGCCATGATTAGCCAAGTGCTTGACGTGGTGGACCTCGAGATACGGCAACCCATCAGGTCTCAGGAAAGGGGCTGCTTGATCGCATCCTTCACAGACACCTCTAGATTGCTTCAGCACCCAATTTTTGATCCTCAACGTTCGCGCAAGCTTTGTGCTAGCAGAGCTGGTCCTACTAGGATTCAAGATTCCTTCGGGCACATCGTTGAGTTTGGATGGTTTGAGCTCTACCGGCCAAAAAGTGGTAGCGGGGCTAGTTTGCTTGGTGCTTTTACGAAAAGCCTCAGCATTCCTATCGATAAGGATTTCTCGAATTCGGCCACCCATCTTAGTGCCAATATTTTTTGCGGAGACGTAGCCAACTATTCGCGGCAAATCCATTTGCTCCATTACGGCGGAAATGTTCTGCATACGATACTCAACCGAGGAAGCACTACGTTTGTTTAATGGCCCCTCACGTAGGAGGCGATTTTCCTCAGCCTTCTTAAACGTCTGGCCGCTTTGCTCAAGGCCCAACATCCTCAGATAAGCCTCGACCGAAGCCTCAAGCTCCTGATCACTCCAGCCACTTTTTTCCTTTGGGGTATCCATACAATCGCCGAGGGTTGAAAACCCTCGGACGATACTGAGTGGGCATTACGACGTCTACGAAATTTCCTACGACATGATCAGAAGTAACTCTCAAATTGTCTGAGGAAATCCCATAACCCCATGTCGATGGTCCACTAAAAAACCTTGAATAACCGCGACGCCTTTCGCCACCAAGACGTCTGCGGTTGCAGCTGACCTCCCAGCAACACACAAGGCATATCCCGCAACCGAATCCACGGTTCATCCTGCCAATGCAACAGGCTCAACTGCATCTGTGGCCAATCCATCATACTCAAGGTCGGCCGCTCCACCGCCCGCAACGGCCGCGCATCCCGCAAGGCAGGCACTACCTGATGGGTCAGCCATTCGCGTAGCGAGCGGTACTCCGGGCAATAGTGATAGACCAGCAACGCATACACACCGGATTCACTGAGCATCAACCGCTCTTCTGCGGTGCCATGGGCTTGCACAAGCAGCATCCGCCGCTGATCCGTATCGAGCTTGCGGGACATGCGTTCGTCTAGGTATTTGCCCATCAACCGTCCGATATCGCGTGCGTAAAACCAGGCTTGGTTTTCCAAGAGCAGGGCGTGGAGGTGAATGTTGTGGCGGGTGAAGAGGGTGGAGGTGATGGGCTCCGTTACGTCGTCTGTTAACGAGGAAAAAACATGGGGTAAGACTCGAGTCGTCATATTCCGTGACCTCTACGTATGAATTGGGCAGGGCTAGAACCCAACGTAGAGCGGGCTTAAGAAATCCCAACGAGCTAAGCCTTCCACCGATATCAAATGACGAGCACTCAGGGGCTGTCATTTTCAAATCTGTGCGATGGGCTTGCTTCTACGTTGGGTGTTTCTTAGGCACCTGTCATGGAGCTTAGACGTGATATCGCTGAGCATATATGCGGCATGCTCCCTACTTCGTGTAGGAATTAAGTGTTTTCTATCGGCCACAAAAAAGCCCTGAACACGTTCAGGGCTTTTTAGTTTTTTCAATCCGCCGATTCAGATCATGACCGGCAAATCGCGGCAAGCGCCAGAAATCAATCCCAGCTCAAAGCCCCTCCAGTCTGATACTCAATAACCCGAGTCTCAAAGAAATTCTTCTCTTTCTTCAAGTCCATGATCTCGCTCATCCAAGGGAACGGGTTAGTCGTCCCCGGATACTCTTCTTTCAAACCAATCTGGCTCAAACGACGGTTAGCGATGAACTTCAGATAATCCTCCATCATCGCCGCGTTCATGCCCAAAACCCCACGAGGCATGGTGTCACGAGCGTATTCAATCTCCAGCTGAGTCCCTTGCAGAATCATCTGCGAAGCCTCTTCCTTCATTTCAGCATCCCACAAATGCGGGTTTTCGATTTTGATCTGGTTGATCACGTCGATGCCGAAGTTCAGGTGCATGGATTCGTCGCGCAGGATGTACTGGAACTGCTCGGCGACACCGGTCATTTTGTTGCGACGGCCCATGGAGAGGATCTGGGTGACGCCGCAGTAGAAGAAGATGCCTTCCAGCACGCAGTAGTAGGCGATCAGGTTGCGCAGCAACTCTTTGTCGGTTTCGACGGTGCCGGTTTCGAACTTCGGATCGGAGATCGAACGGGTGTACTTCAGGCCCCAGGTGGCTTTTTTAGCGACCGATGGGATCTCGTGGTACATGTTGAAGATCTCGCCTTCATCCATGGCCAACGATTCGATGCAGTAATGCTATAAAAAAGCCCTGAGCGTATTACATGCTCAGGGCCTCTTTTAGTTCTTTATAGATTACTTGGAAAGGTACTGTTGATACTCATGAAAAAGAATTCGCTGTCCAGGTAAGCCGCCCCTTACGAGTGTTGGTTCAATGGATTCTCCGCGCTGAAGGTAAACGTGAGCTGGCTGACGACTGCCATGGCCTTGGGCTGGAGAGAAGCCACGATCGGCTGATTCAACTCATCATTCCAGGTGTGGTTGACCAACTGCTCTTGCACCGCCCGTTCAAACTCGGCGCCGGTGTTGATCGGATAGCCGAATGTCACTTGCAAGGTGGCGCCCGGCGCGATCTTGATGTTGTCGGGGTTCCAGAACTGGACGGCCAGGTTGGCGCTGTAGCCCGGTGGTAGCGTGAACTTTGCACCGGTCACGATACCATCGTCTGGGATCGTCAATGGGCCGAGTATGATCGGATCCTGGTTGGGCGCTACAGTGTCGCACAACAGGCTGATCTTGGTTCCGGTCAGCCCGCTGGCCGAGATGGAAATGCTTATAAGCGCCGACTTGAAGTTGGTCGGAACATGCAACTGCTGGCGGCGCACCCACTGATTGCCTTCCACCATGGATTGATTGCGAAATCCGAAGGTTGGGGTCTGGCCAATCAGCTTCGCCAGGTCCAACCAATCACTGACCCTGGGCACAGGGTTCGGCTGGCTGCCACTGTTGACCTGGGCGATCAGGTTGAAATAGCTGTCGAGATGGATCGGTGGCGGCGTCCATAGAAACGCTTCCTGGCCGACCCCTATATGCCCGGGGGACGCTGTTACCTCCGATGCCTCGCAGCCCGAGGTGGTACTGAGCAGGTTGCCCTTCCAGCTGGCCGGCAGCATGAAGACTTGCGCCGGGGCGTAGTACAGAGAAAGCGAGTCCGTTGGCGTTGATTTGCCACCATTCATGCCGCGCACGTAATAGTAGTTTTGCCGCGCCCCGGTGGGCTCGACATTGTAGGTTTTTTGCCAACTGTCTACGGAGCTGAACTCGTTCTGAAAATCCTTGACCGGTACATCGCTCTGAATGATGTCGGGGCAGAGCCCCAACGGTGGTGAAAAGGGCACTGCTCCTTTGGAACCCAGGTTGTTACGCAGATAAATGTCTTCGACGCTCTGGGCATTACGGCTGAATAAGTTGACGACGGCTTCGCTCATGACGTGAACTCCTTGTTCGGTTATTTGATACGCAGACCATCGGCACCCAACAACACAAGGGGGCGCGGGCGGACGCTGGCATTAGTAGCGCCGCGATAAGCACTGTGCAAAGCGTGGGACAGCGCAAAGTCCACCAGTCCCCTTTGCAAAGCCTCTTCAGTTTCTTTAACGGTGCCATCCGAGTAGTAAGCAGGGGCGATATCCAACGAAGCCCCCGGGAGGGCTACGGGACCGTTGTTGCGATGCAGGTTGAGGGTGAGGGTTGCGTTATAGCCCGGTTCGAGCCAGCAACGCACGCCGACGAAGTGATTGAGCCCAGGCATGGCGGTGTTGACGATCGAAATGGGGTTGCCTTTGGAGTCAGTTTGGCTGCAAGAGAGGCTGAACGTCCAGCCGTTGTTGTCTGTGTTAGGCGCGAACCCGGTGTTTGTGACCTGCAAGGAATACTCCCGGCTTCCCGGCGTGACATCGTCTGGAATGATCAGTTGAGTATTGATCTGTATCGTCGGCGACTGGGCGGAAATCATGGCCACGTTTCGCCAGCCAAATTGCAGGTTGTTCGTCACCAGAGCGGACATGTCCAGTTGCGTCAGCACATCGGGGAATGCGTTGCCATCATTGTTGAGCCAGGTAATCAAGCAGTAATGGCTACTCCCATTTGTTGGGGGTTGCGGGTTGGCCCAGACAAAGGTGTTAGCAGCCACGCCAATGTTGCCGGGTGCCAGGTTGACAATGGACGACGTGTAGGTCGGCGGTGTGCCGTCCTGGAACTCGATATCGGTGGGGATGGCGAAGTTGGCCCAGTTTCCTGGCCACTGGATGGCGGCGTTAGGCACGCCGTAGAGCTGGACTTGGGTCGTGCGTGGAATAGCCGTGCCGTTCTTGCCACGGACATAGAGGTAGTTGGGGCTACCCTGAGTGATGGAATCGATGGACTGGGTCGCGTAACTGGCGGCAGTGGCCAGTGCGCTCTGGAAATTGGCCACCGGGGTACTTCCGGCGATCCAGATATCAGGACAGCTGCACAGCGGCGAGCCCGCAGGCACCGTCCCCTGGTTGCCCTGATTGGGGCGCATGTAGATACCCTTGTTATAGTTAGTGGTTGCGGCGACGTTGAGCAGTTCGGCGTGCGGTAGAACTGCCGGGCCGCGCAGCAAGCGCGCGTGATATCCATGACCAACGGTGGCTGACTCTTTAGAGACTATTAACATGTCAAACTCCTTTTGACTCAGGCTGGGAGGATGGTGGTACGCGTCGGCGCAGCATCCTTGGTGGGGTGGGTGGTTGCATCACTGACTGCCACCACGTTGAGCACTGTGGTGGCGGTGTAACAAATGGCATCCAGGGCGGCTTGCCCTGCGAGCGAGTAGCCCCCGGTGGTGGCGACCACTTGGGTTAGGCGCAATGGCTTGCAGATTTCCGGGATGCACGGCACGACGTTCAACGCCACAGTCGTGCCGCTCTGGCCAATGCTCGCCGGGATGGCCGCTCCGAGATGGCCCAGGCCATAGATGAAGGTGGCGACCACGCCCAGGTCGTCCTTGTTCTCGGGCATGCGTTTCCATTGCGCGAGAAACACCATGTCCAGCACCAGGCCGACCCAGGTGTAGATCCACAGCGTGCGACCGGCACCATCAGCGGTCGCGCACCCTGGCGTACCGGCGGATAGGAACCACGGGCAGCTGCAAATCTGCGCGGACAACTCGAGCATATAAGCGACGTAGCCGACGATGTCAGGCGGTGCCTGCTCCGGCGGTAGCCCATCGCCCAGGGCCGTAAGGGAACCATAGAAGAAGTAGGAAACGGACCCCAGCACACCCGTCACCAACGCCAGTTCCCTAGGCAGGAAACCCGTCCAGACATCGTCGTTGATCCGATTGCGTACCCGGCCCTTGGCCGATCCCAGTCCGGTAGCGACCAGCAGTCGCTGAGCATTGAGAGCCGTCTTGAACTGCGCGACGCTGTCACTATCGGGGAACGGTGCGACGCTTTTCAGGGTTTTGTAGAGAATCGTGCCCGGTACGGCCAGCACTAGCGCCACCAGGTCCAGGGTGGTCAACGCCGACCCATTGGTAACCAGTCGATAGAGATCGCTGACAAACGGAATCTTCCATTCGGCGTTCAGCAAGCCCTTGATGCTGGTCACCAACGACTGGACCAATTGCAGGAGGGCATCGACCACTGCCCTTACGCCGGACAGTACAGTCTGCAGTACCCCCTCAACCACGCTCATCAAAGCGGCCAGCAATTTGCGGAAAATCTGATCCGGGTTGGTGCCCAGGTCCGACAGGTAGGCCAGGGCATCGGCAAAGGCCTGGGAAGCCTTGGTGACGTCCACCAGGGCCGTCAGCTTGGAGATGAAGTCACTGATTGGCTCGCCAAGTTCGTTGGCCAACACGAAAGTTCCCTGGGCCGATGTGGCGGATGATGCGTTGTTGATCAGGCCGTTGTAGACGATGTTGTTGGCCACCGATTTGCTGGTGGCCGGGTCGTCCGGGGTGTTGGCCTGCTCATAACCCCCCAGGCTGTGGCCACCTGCAATGGTGGTTTTGGCCTGGTTGAACCATTGCTGCAACTGGCTCTGCAAGGTATTGATGCCGGTATCCACCTTGTTCTGGATACCGCCGGCTGCGCCGGCGAGAAAGTCGAAACCGGTATTGACGATGTGCGCCAGTGCCTCATGGGTGCGCAAAATGTCATTCCAGTTGAACAGGAATGCCAGCCATTCATAGAGCTCCTGGAAGAATACCTTGACCGCCGCGAACACCGATTCGGCAAGGTCAAAGGCCTTCTCTACTGTATCGATCAAGGTTTCGAACAGATACTGCACGCCATCGACGATGAAGTGGAAAGCTGCCTGGATCCCACCTACCACCGTGCTGATGACGTAATCGACGACTTCGATTATGCCTTGGGCGATTCCGCTAATGAAGTCACCGATATCTTCCAGCCAGTCAAACAAACCTGCCGATATCGCGCTGCTGCGCAAATACAGAAGCTCGCTATGGGCGGTTTCCGCAGACAGATCGGTAAACAACAGTTGACCGTTGCGCACTGACAGTTGCCAATGTTGACCCTGCACCGTTGCGGAACTCTCAGGTTGAACTGGTTGCGCAGCGTCCGACCGTAGCGAGACACCCGCCCTCGGACGGCGAGGATCAAGGTAAGGAGTGCCCCTCTGCGCCAACATGAACGCCGAATCGGTCATATTCATGCAGCGGCCGATTGCCTCGGCTACCGCGTCGGCGGTCTCCTGTTTGTGGTATTGGCCGGTCAACAAGGGGGAGCCATTCGCCAGCTTGGCATTCATCAGCGCGTTTCCATCAGCCTTGCGCAATGACTCCTGCACATCGGCATTTTGCCGTATTTCGATGGACTCGCCCGACGACATCAGACTGGGAACATTGATCCTTATCGCGGGAATTGCCAGCGCATCGGTTTGCTGGGCAATGGACAGGACGCCGGCGCTGTTGGTGAGCACCCGAACCGGACGCCGGGGCGTGACGTAGTAAACACTGCCGTTGATCGCCAGACGCGAAGCCTCGGCTGTCCACACCTGGACCGGCGTTTCCACCAGTGGTGCTCCGAGCTGATTGAACAATGCCACATCAGTGCTGTAAGACGCGAAGTCCTCGATACTGCCGCTGGCCTGAATCTCCAGTGCTGCGATTTCCCAGTTGCTGCTCTGGGTTTCATGGGTCAGATGTACGACAGTATTCTGTTGCGCCTTGAGGGCGAAGACTTCAATACCGTCACCATTCAGCGTCGCGCAAAACGACTGAGCACCCTTGAAAATCGGTGCCGGAGCCAACCAGCCGGTAGTCGCTTGGGTTGATTGGATCGTGTGGTGCAGGGTGCTGTCGGTCCCCAGCAACAGGCCATTGATCTGTGGGTGGGAGGGCAGCAAACAGACTTGCTTGAATGAAGCACCGATGCTCATCTGTGCCCAGCTATAGGGCTGCGCACCCCCTCCGACCAGGGTGTAGGCATTGCCATCGGCGAGGATCGCCAGAACCTGGGTATTGCCCGCCGAGTCAGTGGCGGCCGCCACATCGATGGTGCGGAAGCTGGCTGCGATCCGCGGGCGCAGGACCTGCCCGGAGCTGACGACATATTGCAGGATGATCGTGTCGTAGACACTGAAGGCCGCGTTTACCTCGGCATTGCCGGTCCAGACCGCATTAAGGGTCTGGATCTGCATGGTGGTGCGGTTCAGGGCCGCTGGCGCTTTATCGTCCCAAATGCCGTAGCTGAAGTTGTAGGTAGTGCCAAAATTGCCGGCCGCTTCGACCAACACGCCGATGTACAGTTTGCCGCTGATCTGTGCGGTGCAGATTTTGGCAATACGCCGAGCCTTGGACGGCAGGGGGACGTGGATCAACCTGGCCGGCGACCAGCGCGTTGTGCTCTGAGGCTGTTCGACGGTGTAGAGCAGGTTGGTTCCCTGAGCTACGAACAACGCAATGTTGCCCCCGGGGGTGAGACCGGTGGCAATCACTTCACCGGCCAGGCCGGTCTGGGTTGAGGCGCTGGCCGTTTCACTGTTGGGGTCGGGGTAGATGTTCCAGACCAAGGTGTCTGATCCACTGGTGAACAGTTCCACGTTGCCCTGCCCGTTCATGATCGCTGACGCCGAACTACCGCCATGAACGGCGCTAGCAATGCGGTAGTTCTGCATGAACTTGGATTCGGGAACGACAGTGACGGAGTTCTGAGGCGACGAGCGTGAGGGTGATCTTTCCATGATATCTCCAAGGAGTGGTTCCATCCGAAGGAGAGCGTAGTGAGAAAGGGGGGGGGTGTAATATCAATTTGAAATTAGGTGTATGCCGTTCTCTCAACGATTTTCTAGTGGCTATAAATTCAATATTTTCCGGTTATTCAAATTAACGGGTGGAAGTCGTCTACTAGCAGATAAATAAAAATGGGTTTGTCGGGGGGGGGGGCGTTCGATTTTGATTTCCTGTCTCGGCGCAAACCGTCTTTTTGATGAGCCATCTCCCACAAAAAAGCCCTGAACAGGTTCAGGGCTTTTTGGTTTTTTGCGATTTGCAGATTCAATTCAAAACTGGTAAGTCCAGCCAGAAATCAATCCCAGCTCAACGCCCCACCGGTCTGATACTCAATCACTCTCGTCTCAAAGAAATTCTTCTCTTTCTTCAAGTCCATGATCTCGCTCATCCACGGGAACGGGTTAGTCGTCCCTGGATACTCTTCCTTCAAACCGATCTGCGACAGGCGACGGTTAGCGATGAACTTCAGGTAGTCCTCCATCATCGCCGCGTTCATGCCCAGCACGCCGCGAGGCATGGTGTCACGAGCGTACTCGATCTCCAGCTGAGTGCCCTGCAGAATCATCTGGGTCGCTTCTTCCTTCATTTCAGCATCCCACAAATGCGGGTTTTCGATTTTGATCTGGTTGATCACGTCGATGCCGAAGTTCAGGTGCATGGATTCGTCGCGCAGGATGTACTGGAACTGCTCGGCGACGCCGGTCATTTTGTTGCGGCGGCCCATGGAGAGGATCTGGGTGAAGCCGCAGTAGAAGAAGATGCCTTCCAGTACGCAGTAGTAAGCGATCAGGTTGCGCAGCAGTTCTTTGTCGGTTTCGACGGTGCCGGTTTCGAACTTCGGATCGGAGATCGAACGGGTGTATTTCAGGCCCCAGGTGGCTTTTTTCGCGACCGATGGGATCTCGTGGTACATGTTGAAGATCTCGCCTTCATCCATGGCCAACGATTCGATGCAGTACTGGTAGGCGTGGGTGTGGATCGCCTCTTCGAAGGCCTGGCGCAGGATGTACTGGCGGCATTCCGGGTTGGTGATCAGGCGGTACACGGCCAGGACCAGGTTGTTGGCAACCAGGGAGTCGGCGGTGGAGAAGAAGCCGAGGTTGCGCATTACGATGCGGCGCTCGTCGTCGGTCAGGCCTTCCGGGTTTTTCCAGAGGGCGATGTCGGCGGTCATGTTGACTTCTTGCGGCATCCAGTGGTTTGCGCAGCCGTCCAGGTACTTCTGCCAGGCCCAGTCGTATTTGAACGGGACGAGTTGGTTGAGGTCGGCGCGGCAGTTGATCATGCGCTTTTCGTCGACCGCAACGCGGGCGGAAGCGCCTTCGAGTTCGGCCAGGCCTTCGGCGACGTCGAGTTTGTCGAGGGCGGCCTTGGCGCGGATGATCGCAGCCGAGTCGGTGGCGGTTACGGCGCGAGCTTCAAGGGCTGCGGCACCACCGGCGCTGTCGAGGCGGTCCATGTTGGCTTCGGTTGCGTGGCCAGCATTGGCGCCTTTGGCGACAACTTCGCCGTCTTCTTTGTCGAATTCGTCCCAGCTCAGCATGACGTGTCGTCTCCTGCGTGAGGGCCAGTCGCCCGTGTGAAAACTCTGATGGTCGGTTTTTCACACGGCTCGGTGGCCGCGTTGTCTCTAAAAGGAATCGTTTGTTGCAGCAGTACGCAGGCAAAAAACAGAAATGTGTACGGGTGTCCTGAAGTCGCTAAGGGCGGAGATGACGTCGTCAGCTCCTGCGGTGGTCTCAGCGTCCTGCATCCTCCTGTAAGGGGATGTTGCAGGCCCGATTTACGGGCGCATTATAGGTGTTTTTTCACGGTTGTGGTGCGACGAAATGGCTCAGAGAACCCTCGGCAGGCCGCGTAATCAAGGCGGAGCAAGGGTTTACAGGGCTTTGGCCGATGAAGATTTTTTTTGAGGATTTTTGGCGACGTGAGAACGGTCTAGACGTCGGTGTTTGCTGCCAAAACGCCGCAAGCCCGATGGCGCGGGACTTACAGGGAAGATGAGGTGTGTTGGTGGGCGAGATTGTGTTCAGTTTTGGGTGGAAATTGTTGATGAGATTTTCTGTTCAAAAAACAACCAAAAATGGCTTTTTACACTACATGTAGTGTTTTGGTTAGGGTTTCTGTGGCTCCAGACACAACGACGCCCGACGAAGGTCGGGCGGTGATGTCGGGTCCGGCAATGAGCAAGACCTCAGCGTTGATGATCAGCCGTTAGAGCAGCCGTTACCCATCACGCTGTAGCGCAGAATATGCCGTTGACCGTTCGAGTCTTCATATTCCATGCGGGCTGGTACCACTTCGCAAACACTTGGAACTTCGCTCATGGAGATAACTTTGGCGATGTCCAGGTGAGTCGAGTAAGTGTATTCCTCTACCGGTACGCTGTTGTTGGCAACATCAGTCGGGATCTCGTCTGCCATGGCGGTTACGCACAGACTGCTGAGGGCCAGAACCAATAAAGCTTTCATTTCAATTTTACCTTTCTGAGGTTGAAGGGGGTCACGCAACCTTTTTGGGGTTGCGTGTGGAACTTGATGACTGAGTGTTGGATTAACTGCCTTCGTGGGGGCTGCAACTGGGTTAATCACGTTTGCCGTGTTGGCGAGGCTGATTTTAGGCGTGGGGGGGGCGCGTATATAGGTGTGCTTTTGATAAAGACTATTGGCATATCCTGTAACAATCTCGTAAAAACGACCTCGTACACTGCGGGGTCGCCTTTCGCAAAACGGCTGAAGCCCGCTGAAACCGGCGGGTCTGAGCGGCTTTACCGGTAAATACGACGTTTTGTAGGGGCTTGTTACTACCATCGTCGAATGGTTCTATAGGCCCGGCCCGGCTACAACGGGGCCATACAAAAACAACTATTCCACCGAGGTAAGAAAGATGAGTGCGGCTTCTCTGTATCCCGTTCGTCCCGAGGTTGCGGCCAACACGCTGACTGACGAGGCGACCTACAAGGCCATGTACCAGCAGTCGGTCGTCAACCCGGACGGCTTCTGGCGCGAGCAAGCCAAGCGCCTCGACTGGATCAAGCCTTTCACCACGGTGAAGCAGACTTCCTTCGACGATCACCATGTCGACATCAAATGGTTCGCCGACGGCACTCTGAACGTTTCCTATAACTGTCTGGACCGCCATCTCGCCGAACGTGGCGATCAGATCGCGATCATCTGGGAGGGCGATGACCCTGCCGAGAGCCGCAACATCACCTACCGCGAGCTGCACGAAGAAGTCTGCAAGTTCGCCAACGCCTTGCGCGGCCAGGATGTGCATCGCGGCGACGTGGTGACAATCTATATGCCGATGATCCCCGAAGCCGTGGTTGCCATGCTGGCCTGCACCCGGATCGGCGCGATTCACTCGGTGGTGTTCGGTGGTTTCTCGCCGGAAGCCCTGGCCGGTCGAATCATCGACTGCAAATCAAAAGTGGTGATCACTGCTGACGAAGGCCTGCGTGCCGGCAAGAAAATCCCGCTCAAGGCCAACGTCGATGACGCGCTGACCAATCCGGAAACCAGCAGCATCCAGAAGGTCATCGTGTGCAAGCGCACCGGTGGCAACATCAAGTGGAACCAGCACCGCGACATCTGGTACGAAGACCTGATGAAAGTCGCGGGCACCGTGTGCGCGCCGAAAGAGATGGGCGCTGAAGAAGCGCTGTTCATCCTTTATACCTCTGGCTCCACCGGCAAGCCGAAGGGCGTGCAGCACACCACCGGCGGCTATCTGTTGTACGCCGCGCTGACCCATGAGCGCGTGTTCGACTACCGTCCGGGCGAAATCTACTGGTGCACCGCCGACGTCGGCTGGGTCACCGGCCACACCTATATTGTCTACGGCCCGCTGGCCAATGGCGCGACCACCTTGCTGTTCGAAGGCGTGCCGAACTACCCGGACATCACCCGGGTGGCGAAGGTCGTCGACAAGCACAAGGTCAACATCCTCTACACCGCGCCGACCGCGATCCGCGCCATGATGGCGTCGGGCACCGCAGCTGTTGAAGGTGCGGATGGCAGCAGCCTGCGTCTGTTGGGTTCGGTCGGTGAGCCGATCAACCCGGAAGCGTGGGATTGGTACTACAAGAACGTCGGCCAATCCCGTTGCCCGATCGTCGATACCTGGTGGCAGACCGAAACCGGCGCAACCTTGATGAGTCCGCTGCCGGGCGCTCATGCGCTTAAGCCGGGTTCTGCGGCACGGCCGTTCTTCGGGGTGGTGCCGGCGTTGGTGGACAACCTGGGCAACATCATCGAAGGCGTTGCCGAGGGCAATCTGGTGATTCTCGATTCGTGGCCGGGTCAGGCACGTACGCTGTATGGCGACCACGATCGTTTCGTTGACACCTACTTCAAGACCTTCCGTGGCATGTACTTCACCGGTGACGGCGCGCGTCGTGACGCAGACGGCTACTGGTGGATCACTGGTCGCGTGGATGACGTGCTCAACGTTTCCGGTCACCGGATGGGCACTGCCGAGATCGAAAGTGCGATGGTTGCGCACCCGAAAGTCGCCGAAGCGGCGGTGGTCGGTGTGCCGCATGACATCAAAGGGCAGGGCATTTATGTCTACGTCACCCTCAACGGTGGCGAAGAGCCGAGCGAAGCGCTGCGCCTGGAACTGAAAAACTGGGTGCGCAAAGAGATCGGCCCGATTGCCTCGCCGGATGTCATTCAGTGGGCGCCAGGCCTGCCGAAAACCCGTTCGGGGAAAATCATGCGCCGGATCCTGCGCAAGATTGCTACCGCCGAATATGACGGGTTGGGGGATATCTCCACCCTGGCCGATCCGGGTGTGGTGCAGCATTTGATTGATACGCACAAGACCATGAACGTCGCTTAATAGCGGTTCTTGAGTCATCGAAAGCCCCGCCCGGTGTTGCGCCTGGTGGGGCTTTTCTTTGTCTGGATGTGCTCGTTCCCACGCTCTGCGTGGGAATGCATCCCGTGACGCTCCGCGTCACAGCGTCAACGGCGGACGCGGAGCGTCCATGGCGGCATTCCCACGCGGAGCGTGGGAACGATCAGGGGGAGGAGAGGGTGAGCCAATAATTATCGACTTCGTTTGTAGGTTAATTCCCACTGTTACCCGGTCCGCCTCAAGTAACTAAATGTGTAACCGCTCGCCCGCTTTCGAGGCATTGGGAAACGCAAAGCCCCGTCTCAGGGCCTGTTCAGACCACCTGAAAAATAAGACACAACGCTGCGCTTGCCGGATTAGAAGGCTTTGCGAATAATAGGCCCGCAATTTGCAACATAGATCGGTTCACTGTCTTTTGCTCCTGCATGAATTTGCAGGGCTGTCAATGTGCTTGGTCGGGTTTCTCGGTGCTTCTGTAATTTGTTGTCGCATTGAAGAAATATCGGCTTCGGGCCTGTCGTTAGAATGCCGATCACTCGCTCGCCGTCGTCTGCGTTGAAATCAGAACTGAACTCAACGCAACAATCCTACGACGCAGCGCAGCTTTCCAGATCCACCCATTCGCATATTGGGCTGTCGCTCACTCTGCCGTTTTCGCCCTATACCGATGGAGTCCTAAGATGAAGAAACTCGTGCTTCTTGGCGCCTTGGCACTGTCCGTGCTGTCCCTGCCAACGTTCGCCGATGAAAAGCCTCTGAAAATTGGTATCGAGGCGGCTTACCCTCCGTTCGCATCCAAAGCACCGGACGGCAGCATCGTTGGTTTCGACTACGACATCGGCAACGCCCTGTGCGAAGAGATGAAGGTCAAGTGCGTCTGGGTCGAACAAGAGTTCGACGGTCTGATCCCGGCACTCAAAGTGCGCAAGATCGACGCGATCCTGTCGTCCATGTCGATCACTGACGATCGCAAGAAGTCCGTGGACTTCACCAACAAGTACTACAACACCCCGGCACGTCTGGTGATGAAGGCCGGTACTCAGGTCAGCGACAACCTGGCCGAGCTCAAGGGCAAGAAAATCGGCGTGCAACGCGGTTCGATCCACAACCGTTTCGCTGAAGAAGTCCTGAAGCCGCTGGGTGCTGAAATCAAGCCGTACGGCTCGCAGAACGAAATCTACCTGGACGTGGCTGCCGGTCGCCTCGATGGCACCGTGGCAGACGCTACCCTGCTGGATGACGGCTTCCTGAAAACCGATTCGGGCAAGGGCTTTGCGTTTGTCGGCCCGGCTTTTACCGACGAGAAATACTTCGGCGACGGCATCGGTATCGCCGTGCGTAAAGGCGACAAGGCTGAGCTGGACAAGATCAACGCAGCCATCGTCGCCATTCGTGCGAATGGCAAATACAAGCAAATCCAGGACAAGTACTTCGCGTTCGATATTTACGGCAAGTAAATAGCTCGCACGTCCATCCGAAATGGCGCAAGCAACAGGATCTCTGAGGTTTGCGCCATTTTTTCATCCCAACTTTCGAGGACCTGAATCATGTTGAAAGGCTACGGGGCTGTCATCCTCGATGGCGCATGGCTGACGCTTCAGCTCGCCTTGTCGTCCATGGCCTTGGCCATTGTTCTGGGTCTGATCGGGGTCGCATTGCGCCTGTCGCCGGTACGCTGGCTGGCCTGGCTGGGCGATCTGTATTCCACGGTGATCCGCGGGATTCCCGATCTGGTGCTGATCCTGCTGATTTTCTACGGCGGTCAGGACTTGCTCAACCGTGTTGCACCGTTGCTCGGCTATGACGACTACATCGACCTGAACCCGTTGATCGCCGGTATCGGCACCCTGGGTTTCATCTTCGGTGCGTACCTGTCGGAAACCTTCCGTGGGGCCTTCATGGCGATCCCGAAAGGTCAGGCAGAGGCTGGTGCGGCATACGGCATGAGCAGTTTTCAGGTGTTTTTTCGGGTATTGGTGCCGCAGATGATTCGCCTGGCGATTCCGGGCTTCACCAATAACTGGCTGGTATTGACCAAGGCGACTGCGCTGATTTCGGTGGTCGGTCTGCAAGACATGATGTTCAAGGCCAAGCAGGCGGCAGATGCCACCCGCGAGCCTTTCACCTTCTTCCTCGCAGTAGCGGCAATGTACCTGGTGATCACCAGTGTCTCGTTGCTGGCATTGCGTCACCTTGAGAAGCGCTACTCGGTAGGCGTAAGGGCGGCTGATCTATGATCTTCGACTACAACGTCATTTGGGAGGCCTTGCCGCTGTACCTCGGCGGCCTGGTGACCACCCTCAAACTGCTCGCGCTGTCGTTGCTGTTCGGTTTGCTGGCGGCGTTGCCGCTGGGGCTGATGCGCGTCTCCAAGCAGCCGATCGTCAACATGAGTGCCTGGCTCTTCACCTACGTGATTCGCGGCACGCCGATGCTGGTGCAGCTGTTTTTGATCTACTACGGTCTGGCGCAATTCGAAGCGGTACGTGAAAGCTTCCTTTGGCCGTGGCTGTCCAGCGCGACGTTCTGTGCGTGCCTGGCTTTCGCGATCAACACCAGTGCCTACACCGCTGAAATCATTGCCGGCAGCCTGCGGGCCACGCCGAACGGTGAGATCGAAGCGGCCAAGGCCATGGGCATGTCGCGCTTCAAAATGTACAAGCGCATCCTGCTGCCGTCGGCGTTGCGCCGGGCGCTGCCGCAGTACAGCAACGAAGTGATCATGATGCTGCAGACCACCAGTCTGGCGTCCATCGTGACCCTGATCGACATCACCGGTGCCGCGCGCACGGTGAACGCTCAGTATTACTTGCCGTTCGAGGCCTACATCACCGCAGGCGTGTTCTACCTGTGCATGACGTTCATTCTGGTGCGTCTGTTCAAGATGGCCGAGCACCGCTGGCTGGGCTACCTCGCCCCGCGCAAGCACTGAAACCACTGACTGACTGTTTTTGTGAGAACCGACAGCATGTACAAACTTGAAGTCCAAGACCTGCATAAACGCTACGGCAGTCACGAAGTGCTCAAGGGCGTGTCCCTGAAAGCGGCAGCCGGCGATGTGATCAGCATCATCGGCTCCAGTGGCTCCGGCAAAAGTACTTTCCTGCGTTGCATCAACCTGCTTGAGCAACCGCACGCCGGCAAGATTCTGCTGAACAACGAAGAGCTGAAACTGGTGGCGAACAAGGACGGCGCGCTGAAAGCCGCCGACCCGAAACAACTGCAGCGCATGCGTTCGCGGTTGTCGATGGTGTTCCAGCATTTCAATCTGTGGTCGCACATGACCGCGATGGAAAACATCATGGAAGCGCCGGTTCACGTGCTCGGCATGTCCAAGGCCGAAGCCCGTGAAAAGGCCGAGATGTATCTGGCCAAGGTTGGCGTGTCTCATCGTAAAGATGCATACCCTGGCCATATGTCCGGTGGTGAGCAACAACGTGTGGCGATCGCCCGTGCGTTGGCGATGGAACCCGAGGTGATGCTGTTCGACGAGCCGACCTCGGCGCTCGACCCGGAACTGGTTGGCGACGTGTTGAAAGTGATGCAGGCGCTGGCCCAGGAAGGCCGGACCATGGTCGTGGTGACGCACGAAATGGGCTTTGCCCGTGAAGTGTCGAACCAGTTGGTGTTCCTGCACAAAGGCGTGGTTGAAGAAAGCGGCAACCCGCGTGAAGTGCTGGTCAATCCACAGTCCGAACGTCTGCAACAATTCCTCTCGGGCAGCCTGAAGTAATCGCTCCCGTTACGCACCAAATTAGGTCATGCTGCGCACCGCGCGCCAGATGGTCTAATTTGGTTGCAGCCGCCTTTGGCTCTAACACTGTTTTCGTTTCGGATTGCCCGCCATGACTGCCCATCGAATTGGTTTCCTGATTTGGCCCAGCACTAAAGCCTTGACGCTGGCGCTGGCCGAGGAGGCCTTGCGTGTTGCTCAGCGCGTGCATCCGGAGGTTGTTTACGAACTCTCGTTCCTGCAGGCCGAAACGCCTGCAGAAGGGGCCTGGCAATTGCCGGGTGAGCCCTGGACCGGCAAGCTGGAAAATTTCCAGAAACTGTTTTTGTTGGCCGATGAGCCGCCGACGGCTTTGGCGCCAGCGCTCAGCAGCGCGCTCAAGCAACTGGTGCGTGCCGGTTGTGTGATTGGCGGTCTGTCGGCCGGTGTTTATCCGTTGGCCCAACTCGGTTTGCTCGATGGCTATCGTGCGGCGGTGCACTGGCGCTGGCAGGATGATTTCGCCGAGCGCTTCCCCAAGGTCATCGCTACCAGTCATCTGTTCGATTGGGATCGCGATCGCCTGACCGCATGCGGCGGGATGTCGGTGCTCGATCTGTTGCTGGCGGTGCTGGCTCGTGATCACGGCGCTGAACTGGCCGGTGCGGTGTCCGAAGAACTGGTGGTCGAACGTATTCGCGAGGGCGGTGAGCGTCAGCGCATCCCATTGCAGAATCGCCTCGGCTCCAGCCATCCAAAGCTCACGCAAGCCGTGTTGCTGATGGAAGCCAACATCGAAGAACCGCTGACCACCGACGAAATCGCCCAGCATGTGTGCGTGTCCCGTCGGCAGTTGGAGCGGATTTTCAAGCAGTACCTCAACCGAGTGCCGAGCCAGTACTACCTGGAGCTGCGCCTGAACAAGGCCCGGCAGATGTTGATGCAAACCAGCAAGTCGATCATCCAGATCGGTTTGTCGTGTGGCTTCTCTTCGGGGCCGCATTTCTCCAGCGCCTACCGCAATTTCTTCGGCGCCACGCCGCGCGAAGATCGCAACCAGCGGCGCAGCAGCAGTCCGTTCGAGTTGTCGTCGGCGCCCTCAGAGCGCGGTTGACGCTTTCAGTTCGGCGTGGGGGGCTGAGCGTCAGCTCCCTGTTACTCTTCGACTTCACTGCTCTCGGAATTCGAAGCCTCCACTTGCGCACGGTTGATGACTTCGTCGATACCGAAGTATTCGCCGGTTCGCTGGAAGTAAGCGATGAATCGTTGCAGGCTTTCTTCGGAGAATGGGTTTCCGCCGAGCTTGATCCTCTTGGCGACATCGACAGGCAGTTCCAGAATATCGCTGGGGATTTCGCTGATCGCGTTATCGGTAAGATTCGCCACCTGCAATGTTGTACGACTCAACAGGCCCGGCGGGATCTCGCTGATGTCTGTGTCATACAGCATGAGGGTCTTGAGTCGAGGCATCTGGCTGATGTCGGCGGGTAAGCTCAGTGGGTTACCGCCCAGTACCAGATGCTCGATATTCTCCAGGCCCGCCAGTGCAGCCTGCGTCTGCGAGGTCAGCGTGATCAGGCAATCGGTAAGCACCAATGTAGTCAGCTCGCCCATGTTGAATACTGGCTCGGGAATCGTGCTCAGTGCATAGTCGCTGATGGTCAGACTCCGCAGGTTGGGGAAACAGCGTAAAAAACCATTGAGGCTCGAGCTCACCTTTTCTTCGCCGTCCATCTGCAGTCGTGAGACATGGCCGAAGTCCGCCGTCAGTTGAGGCAAGTCGCCATTGATGATCTCGTCGGTGTAGAGCTCATAAAGCGCCTCACCTTGCGCATTGACCCCTTCTTGATCGGATTCGCGACGCCAGCACTGCTCTACGGTTTCTTTGAACGCATCGCGGGCGAAGTGCTCCTCTGTCAGCTGCGCGTTGGTGAACGGCTGACCTGTTTGCGGATGCACGGCAGGAAGGTCGGAAGTCCATGCGGCCAGATCGTTGCGCAGCGTGGTGTACTCGGTCTCCAGGCGTGTCAGTTCGGCTCTGCCGACCTCCAGGTTTCCGGGTAGCAGGTAGATGAAGTCGCTGGCTTCCTCCTGGTCCAGAAGCGGGTATAGCGCTTGGGCACGGTCAATTTCTGTCTGGGCGGCCATGACGCCGAAGTCCTGGCGGGTTCGTTTGAAGTAGGTCTTGATCTGTTCACGGTTCGCCAGCGAGAGAGGGTTGTTACCAAAATCCATGCCTTTGCTGGTGCGGGCGGGGAGATTGAAAAAGGCTGGGTCCAGATTGGTTATCTGGTTGTCACAGAGGATCGCAGTGCGCAGATTCTGATGACCGAGCAGACCCTCTGGCATTCTGCTGATGCCTGTATTGGACAGATCGATGAAGTTGAGCTCGGGCATTCCCCGCAGGGTGGGAGAGAGGCCTAGCGGATTATTGTAGAGGTCCAGCGTCACCAGGTTGCTGAAGGAGGAAAGCGTTGCTTGCGTATCCGGGGTCAGCACGATGCCACAGTCGGTCAGCAGCAGCTGATTGAGTTTCGGCATGTTGGACAGGGCAGGCGGGAGTTCGCCCAGGGCAACGCTTCTGAGCTCAAGGCGGGTCAGCCCGTTGAAGTGTTGCAGGAAGCCCATGATGCCTTGCGGGGTGCCGCTGTTCGTCATTGATAGCGTCGAAATACGGCTGAAGTCTGCCGTTATGGTCGGCAGTTCTCCCACGAGCGGTTTGAAAAAACTCAACAGGCACTCGACCCCGTCAAGGGCGTCGTCGGTAATGCTGGCGGTGATTTGCCGACGCCAGCCACGGAGCATCTCCGCCCTGAACGCGATGCGGCTCGCTCTGTTTTCCATCATCTGCGCGACACTGAGCCTGTTACCGGTTTGAGGATCGAGCTGGGGGGCCTGATTGGTCCAGGTATGCAGGTCATGGTTCAGTTGGGTGTACTCGCCTTGCAGACGGGCAAGTTCGGCATGAGCACCGGTGGGGTGGGTGTGCAGGTGTTCGATGACCGCCAGCACTTCTTCCGGGTTGAGTGCCGGGTAGAGCTGGCGAACCCTCTGCACCAGATCCGGTTGGCCCGGCGGGAGTTGATCATAGCCGTCGGCGCCTCCGAGCAGGCGCATGGTGGTCGGGTCATAGGCCGGTTTAAGTATCGGATTCTGCTCCAGAATGTTGCGTAGTTCATTGCGCTCCAGCGGATGCTCGCGCAGTGCTTGTTGGAGTTTTTCCCCTTGATGGGTATTGATCTTCAGTGCGTTGCGTTCGGCGTCGGGCAGGGCATGAAGAATCGCCTGGCTGAGGTCGGTCGCGCCGCTCAGATTCAAGCCTTCGTCGTCATAGGCTTCGTATCGACCATCCTCGCGCCGCACCAGCACTTTGCGGATGAGAGCGTCTTGTTTGCCGATGCGGGTGCGGGTATGGCCGTTGTATGAGTAGTCCTGAACGTCTATTCGGACGTCGGATGTCCAGCCTGGCAGACGCTCAAGTGAATGGAGTCGCAGCAGATCGGTGTCCGGATTTTCCAGCGATGGCAGGTCAAGCCCCTCGTAGGCTCGCGTCAGCCGTACTTCTTGCATCGCCCAGCGGGCAAGGTCTTTGAGGCGTTTCGGTACTTCTCCGGTTTGCAGAAGCCGCAGCTCGGCATCCGTGGCGGTATCCAGCAGTTCGGTCGCCACGCTGAGTGGCAGCCCCGTCGTGGTGTCGAGCAGTTTTTGAAGCGTGGCGTTGTGGGTGCGTTCAAGTGCCCGGTACCGGCTGTCGAACAGTGATGTTCTTTGTCGGGCGGCGGTCTGTGCGAGTTTTTGTCTCAGGGTTGCGGCGCGTGCACTCAGCGAGAGAGGCGGCGAGCCCCGGTCTTCTTCCAGAAGGGTTTTCTGCTCGGTTTCACTCAGGTGGGCAAGCAGGGTTTTGAGCAGGTCGCCATCGGTCAATCGACCTTCCTGAACCTCAATGCCCGACCGTGCAAGGCTGGTGGTTTCCCAGGCAATGTTTTCCTGTGCATCGAGCAGGCTGAGGCCTGTACTGTCGGGCCACAAGAAGTGTTCGGTGAGCAGCTGGAGTTGGGTCTGGGAATCGGCCTTTGAATACTGTTCGTGATGCTCGCTGCCGAGACGGTCGATAAAAGTTTGCAGGTCTTTGTCGATGTTGAGGCGTTTGAGGGTGTCGGCCAGCAGGGACGGCATGGGCTCATGCTCGACATGCATTTTGCGCAGGGTGTTCTCGTGCAACCCGCTGGCCTTGAGTGCATGCTCGCGTTCGACGGGAGAGAGCTTTTCGCTCAGAGGTCCCAGGCGGCGCAATAGCGTGCGTTTGTCCCATTCCAGCGGTCGGTCGAGTTCGGTCTGCCAGGCGCCGCTGCCGTTGTGTTTGAGCGCGGGGCTGTAAGCGTCGGGCCGTGTGGGGTGCTCAATGCGGTAGTCGCCGGTCCGGTCTTGTCTGGCGGCGAAGCGCTTGCCCTCGATGGGGACGATGGTTTTGCCGTTGTGGTGATGCAGTCCTGATGCGTTGGGAATCGAGTGTTGTGGCAAGGTCGCGGTATGTTCGTAGGGGCTCAGGTCGGGTTTCCAGTAAAGGGTTTTGCCGTTGGCCGCCTGCACCGGTTTGAACCGGTCAATGAAGGCGACGACCTCTGCGGGCAGTGCCTTGCGAAACTCTCCTGCGGCAATGACGCCGCCTGCGGCGAAGGCCCCCAACTGGATCAGGGTCTCAACCACCGTCATCAGGTGCTCGAACGCTTCGACGGTCTGCCCCTGCGCCCAGTCGATGATCCCTTCGAATGCATCGTTGACCAGTTGATACGCCATGTAGGCCAGCATCAACTCCCCCAGAAACGGCACAAAGGGCAGGGCGACGAAAGCGGCGAGCTGAACAATGGCTGATGCCACGCCGGTAAAGGAGTCCCAGAGTGCCCAGCGAGCCTTTTGGTCCGCCGTTGCGGTGGAAACCGCGATGACCCGGGCGTCGTTGAGGATTTTGTTCAGTTGTTCCCGGTAGAGATGGGGCCATGGACCGCGATGGATCGGCGCGACAGAAAATTGCAGATTGGGCCGCTCTACCGGCGTTTCACGCCATGATGGCAGCGGGTCACTGTAAGGGCGTTGATGCCAGGTTACCTGGCTCAGGCGATCGGCCAGGTTGCCAAAGAAATGCCCGCGGTCTTCGTGAGCCACAAAGCGGCTGAAAAATTGTTGGTAATCCGGGGTGCGCAGCTGGCGAGTGAGGGTTTGCATCAGCTCGGCCGTCGAGGTGTATTCCTTGATCGGGTGCTCCGGGTCATCGGGGATGTAGACCGCGATTCGTGCAGTATTGCGTGAGCGTTCCAGGTTCGGCGCAAACACCACGATGCCGGTCAGCTTGGCGGACATGATTGTCAGGTCGTGGCACAGCAAGGGCTCGTTGCCGAGCTTGATGCTGTACGAGCCTTCAGCCAGTCCCAGGATCAACTGAAAGAAGTCGTCCTGAATGTCGCCGTTCATGCGCGCCAGTTGCAGCGCCGCCTTCAGTGCGGCTTTCTGGCTGGCCTCGATCCTGGTGCGCAGCACGGTCGCGACCAGCGGGTTGGAGATGCCCAGATTCTCCTCAAGGTAGGCGCGGTACTGGCCGCCGATGTCCAGCTCGCGGCATAACCGGGTAAAGGCCTGGACTGTGATCGTCTGGTTGAGCGCCGGCAGGGTGTCGAACTGTCCGGTCGAAGAAGGCTCAGTGATGAACGTCGAGTCGGGTTCGTAGGCATCCTTGTGGGTTTCCTGTTCTTCAAAGTTGTGCAGCGCCGCATTCAGCAGCGATACCGTCCAGGTGCGAGCGGCGCCTGACTTGATCGGGAACCAGGGAATGGTCGCGGGAATGTACAGGCGCAAGAACGTGCCTTTAACGTCCAGATCCACGCCGAATCGTGCTTTCAGGGCGTTTTTGAGCAGTGGCTCGGCAAAAGCGTAGGCGTCTTGCAGGTTTCCCAGCGCGCGGTCGACATGGTTTTGTGCCGTCCAGTGGGCAGCATTCAGCCGCCCGAGTTCGGCGTGTTGCGGGGCCGGTGCTGCGCGCAGACGATTTGCCAGTAACGGACGTGCCTTCTTCAACGCCAGGCGCCTGGCGGATGATGCGTTCCCGAGCCAGTGGGGAATCGTCTGGGTGAGAGGCGGATAGTGGGTGTCGGTGTGTGCGATATACGTTGCGTCAGCCAGGGCTGTTCGCGTTTGCTCATCGGGTAATTGCATCTTGCAGGTCCATTAACGCTCAAAGAGCGTCAAGGGAAACAAGATGCGCCGTTCACGGTGCGGTACATATTTAGGCACGCAGGCATTCATCTCTCGCCAAGCCTGCCGCAAATCCGCGCCAGCAGTTTAAACTGCGCCTTTGCGACGCTATTTGTCGCATTGCCGTAAACCCGGAGAAATCCGGGGTTTGCGCTATAAGAAGTTGTCGCTTGGCGGCAAGGCCGGGCTGAAAACTGTCCTTACAATCCCCTCATCGCTCGCCAGTTTCAGGCGGGTGTTTCTCATCAGGAGACTCCGATGTCCGTTGAGCACGCTGCGGTACAACGCGCCGATTTTGACCAGGTAATGGTTCCCAACTATGCGCCTGCCGCTTTCATTCCGGTACGTGGCGCCGGTTCCCGCGTTTGGGACCAGTCTGGTCGCGAGTTGATCGACTTCGCCGGCGGGATTGCGGTTAACGTATTGGGCCATGCGCACCCGGCACTGGTCGGTGCCTTGACCGAGCAAGCGAACAAGCTGTGGCACGTGTCCAACGTGTTCACCAATGAGCCGGCCCTGCGCCTGGCGCATAAGCTGATCGATGCGACTTTCGCCGAGCGTGTGTTCTTCTGCAACTCCGGCGCCGAAGCCAACGAGGCCGCCTTCAAGCTGGCCCGTCGTGTCGCTCACGATCGTTTCGGTCCAGAGAAGTACGAAATCATCGCCGCGCTCAACAGCTTCCACGGTCGTACGCTGTTCACCGTGAACGTTGGTGGCCAGTCGAAGTACTCCGACGGTTTCGGTCCGAAGATCACCGGCATCACTCACGTCAAGTTCAACGATCTGGAAGCGCTCAAAGCGGCCATTTCCGACAAGACCTGCGCAGTAGTGCTGGAGCCGATCCAGGGCGAGGGCGGCGTTTTGCCGGCTGAACTTTCGTACCTGCAAGGCGCTCGCGAACTGTGCACCGCACACAACGCGCTGCTGATTTTCGACGAAGTACAAACCGGCATGGGCCGCAGCGGTGAGCTGTTCGCTTACCAGCATTACGGCGTGACACCGGACATCCTGACCAGCGCCAAGAGCCTGGGCGGTGGTTTCCCGATCGCGGCGATGCTGACCAGCGAAGCCCTGGCCAAACATCTGGTGGTCGGCACTCACGGCACCACTTACGGCGGCAACCCGTTGGCGTGCGCCGTGGCTGAAGCGGTGATCGACGTGGTCAACACTCCTGAAGTGCTGAACGGCGTCAAAGCCAAGCACGATCTGTTCAAGTCTCGCCTGGAGCAGATCGGCGCCAAGTACGGCCTGTTCACTCAAGTGCGTGGCCTGGGCCTGCTGCTCGGTTGCGTGTTGAGCGAGGCCTGGAAAGGCAAGGCCAAGGACATCTTCAACGCCGCTGAAAAAGAAGGTCTGATGATTCTGCAAGCCGGCCCTGACGTGATTCGTTTCGCGCCAAGCCTGGTGGTTGAAGACGCGGACATCGAGCAAGGTCTGGAGCGCTTCGAGCGCGCCGTGGCCAAACTGACTCAAGCCTGATCGACCCTTCGACGCCTGATCATTCAGGCGTCGAACCCAATTTTATGCCGGGCCCGCTTTATGTGGGAGCGAGCTTGCTCGCGATGAGGGCCTTACAGCCAACATCTTTGTTGCCTGACAGGACGCAATCGCGAGCAAGCTCGCTCCCACAGGTGTCTCAAAGGCCGGCCCGGCTTATTTTCCTCAAAGAGTTTTTCGAGAAAGGAGTGACACCATGCTGGTGATGCGCCCCGCGCAAATGGCTGATCTGGGCGAGGTACAGCGTCTGGCTGCGGACAGCCCGATTGGTGTCACTTCCTTGCCGGATGATGTCGAACGCCTGAGCGACAAGATCGCAGCAAGCGAAGCGTCGTTCGCTGCCGAAGTCAGCTTCAACGGTGAAGAAAGCTATTTCTTCGTCCTCGAAGACACCGCCACCGGCAAACTGGCCGGTTGCTCGGCCATCGTCGCGTCGGCCGGTTATTCCGAGCCGTTCTACAGCTTCCGTAATGAAACCTTCGTGCACGCCTCCCGCGAGCTGAAGATTCATAACAAGATCCACGTGCTCTCCCAGTGCCACGACCTGACCGGCAACAGTCTGCTGACCAGTTTCTACGTGCTGCCGGAGCTGGTGGGGTCGGCCTGGTCGGAACTCAACTCTCGCGGTCGCCTGCTGTTCGTCGCCAGTCACCCGGAGCGTTTCGCTGATTCGGTCGTCACCGAGATCGTCGGTTACAGCGACGAAAATGGCGACTCGCCATTCTGGGATGCCATCGGTCGCAACTTCTTCGACTTGAACTACGCCGCCGCCGAGCGTCTGTGCGGGCTCAAGAGCCGGACCTTCCTCGCTGAATTGATGCCGCATTACCCGATCTACGTGCCGCTGCTGCCGGACTCCGCCCAAGAGGCCATGGGTCAGGTGCATCCGCGTGCGCAGATCACCTTCGACATCCTGATGCGCGAAGGCTTCGAGACCGATCACTACATCGACATTTTCGACGGTGGCCCAACGTTGCACGCACGTGTTTCGGGGATCCGTTCGATCGCCCAGAGTCGTGTGGTGCCGGTGAAAATCGGTGAGCCGGTCAAAGGCGCCGGTCGTCAGTACCTGGTGGCCAACGCTCAGTTGCAGGATTACCGCGCGGTATTGCTCGAGCTGGATTATGCGCCGGGCAAACCGGTAACCCTGGATCTTGAAGCCGCCGAAGCCCTGGGCGTCGGTGAAGGTGCCAGCGTACGCCTGGTGGCGGTCTGACACCTAGAGAAGCATGCCTGATTCAAGGCTTGAGAGCAGCGAGTTTCACGGGTGGCAATAGCGGCCCGTTTGAGGAGATAGCATGATCGTTCGTCCCGTACGCAGCAGCGATTTACCCGCTCTGATCGACCTGGCCCGCAGCACCGGCACCGGCCTGACCACCTTGCCGGCCAACGAAGAGCGTCTGTCTCATCGGGTTGGCTGGGCTGAAAAGACTTTTCGCGGCGAAGCGGGGCGCGGCGACGCGGACTACCTGTTCGTGCTCGAAGACGATAACGGTCGCGTGGTCGGTATTTCCGCGATTGCCGGCGCCGTCGGCCTGCGTGAGCCTTGGTACAACTTCCGGGTCGGTCTGACTGTCAGCGCTTCGCAAGAGCTGAACATCTACCGTGAAATCCCGACGCTGTTCCTGGCCAACGACCTGACCGGTAACTCCGAGCTGTGCTCGTTGTTCCTGCACGCCGATTACCGTACCGGCCTCAACGGCCGCATGCTGGCCAAGGCGCGGATGCTGTTCATCGCCGAATTCCCGCAACTGTTCGGCAACAAGATCATTGCCGAGATGCGCGGTGTGTCCGATGAAGCCGGCCGTTCGCCGTTCTGGGAAAGCCTGGGGCGACACTTCTTCAAAATGGAATTCAGCCAGGCTGATTACCTGACGGGCGTGGGCAACAAGGCGTTCATCGCCGAGCTGATGCCGAAGTTCCCGCTGTACACCTGCTTCCTCTCCGAAGACGCGCGCAATGTGATCGGCCAGGTTCACCCTGACACCGAGCCAGCGCTGGCGATGCTCAAGAGCGAAGGCTTCAGCTACCAGGGTTATGTCGACATCTTCGACGCCGGTCCTGCGGTTGAATGCGAAACCGGCAAGATCCGTGCGGTCCGCGACAGCCAGGCGCTGGTGCTGGCCATCGGCACCCCGGGTGACGACGCCACGCCATTCTTGATTCACAACCGCAAACGCGAAGACTGCCGGATCACTGCCGCTCCAGCACGCTTTGCCGCCGGTACCCTGGTGGTCGACCAACTGACCGCCAAACGTCTTCAACTCAATGCCGGCGATCAAGTACGTGCCGTGCCGTTGTCTGCTGCTCGGGAGTCGAAATAATGAATTCGCTTTATATCGCTGGTGAATGGTTGGCTGGCCAGGGTGACACCTTCGAATCGCTGAACCCGGTGACCCAGCAAGTGCTGTGGTCGGGGCAGGGCGCCAGCGTCGCTCAGGTCGAAAGCGCGGTGCAAGCTGCGCGTCAGGCGTTCCCGGCCTGGGCCAAACGCTCCCTGGAAGACCGCATCGGCGTGCTGGAAGCCTTTGCCGCCAGCCTGAAAAAACACGCTGACGAACTGGCCCACTGCATCGGCGAAGAAACCGGTAAACCGCTGTGGGAAGCCGCGACGGAAGTGACCAGCATGGTCAACAAGATCGCCATTTCGGTGCAGAGCTACCGCGAACGTACCGGCGAGAAGAGCGGCCCGCTGGGCGACGCCACCGCCGTGTTGCGCCACAAGCCTCATGGCGTGGTGGCGGTATTTGGTCCTTACAACTTTCCTGGGCATTTGCCGAACGGTCATATCGTTCCGGCGCTGCTGGCCGGTAACAGCGTGCTGTTCAAGCCAAGTGAACTGACCCCGAAAGTCGCCGAGCTGACGGTCAAGTGCTGGATCGAAGCCGGTCTGCCGGCTGGCGTGCTGAACCTGCTGCAAGGCGCGCGTGAAACCGGGATCGCTCTGGCGGCCAATTCAGGCATCGATGGTCTGTTCTTCACCGGCTCCAGCCGTACCGGCAACCACCTGCATGCGCAGTTCTCCGGGCGTCCGGACAAGATCCTCGCGCTGGAGATGGGCGGCAACAACCCGCTGGTGGTCGATCAGGTCGCAGACCTCGACGCCGCGGTGTACACCATTATTCAGTCGGCGTTCATTTCTGCCGGTCAGCGTTGCACCTGCGCCCGTCGCTTGCTGGTACCGCAAGGCGCCTGGGGCGATACGCTGCTGGCGCGTCTGGTAGCGGTCAGCGCGACGATCGAAGTCGGCGCGTTCGATCAGCAACCGGCACCGTTCATGGGCTCGGTAGTTTCTCTGGCCGCCGCAAAAGCGCTGATGGATGCGCAAGAACACTTGCTGGCCAATGGCGCCGTGTCGCTGCTGGAAATGACTCAGCCTCAGGCTAACGCCGCGTTGCTGACCCCAGGCATTCTTGATGTCAGCGCGGTTGCCGATCGTCCTGACGAAGAGCTGTTCGGCCCGTTGCTGCAAGTGATCCGCTACGCTGATTTCGAGGCGGCGATCGCTGAAGCCAACGACACCCAATACGGCTTGGCCGCAGGTTTGCTGTCGGATTCCGAAGCGCGTTACCAGCAGTTCTGGCTGGAAAGCCGCGCCGGTATCGTCAACTGGAACAAGCAGCTGACCGGTGCCGCGAGCAGCGCACCATTCGGCGGTGTGGGAGCCTCGGGCAACCATCGCGCCAGCGCCTATTACGCAGCGGATTACTGCGCGTACCCGGTGGCCTCGCTGGAAACCCCAAGCCTGACACTGCCGGCCACCCTGACCCCAGGCGTGAAAATGGCGTGATGCCCAATCGCGAGCAAGCTCGCTCCCACAAGGGCGATGAAATCCCTGTGGGAGCGAGCCTGCTCGCGATGGCCGCGACTCGGTCGCACTGAACAGTTAGTTACTGAAGCCTATAACAACAGATTCTCGTGGAGCCTCGCTGATGAAATCCTATGAAGTCAATTTTGACGGTCTAGTGGGGCCGACCCATAACTACGGCGGTCTGTCCTACGGCAACGTCGCGTCCCAGAGCAACAGTCAGCAGTCTTCCAATCCGAAGGAAGCGGCGCTGCAAGGCCTGGCGAAAATGAAAGCGCTGATGGAAATGGGCTTTCAGCAAGGCGTACTCGCGCCGCAAGAACGTCCGGATGTCGGTGCACTGCGCCGCCTGGGTTTCAGCGGCACCGACGCTCAAGTGATCGAGCAGGCCGCCAGGCAGGCGATGCCATTGCTGGTTGCCAACTGCTCGGCGTCGAGCATGTGGGTGGCCAACGCCGCCACTGTCAGCCCGAGTGCCGATACTGCTGACGGTCGCGTGCATTTCACCGCCGCCAACCTCAACTGCAAATATCACCGCAGCATCGAACACCCGACCACCAGCCGCGTGCTGGGGGCGATGTTCGCTGACCAGAAACACTTCGCTCACCACGCAGCATTGCCTGCCGTGGCGCAGTTCGGTGACGAAGGCGCAGCCAACCACACGCGTTTCTGCCGTGAATACGGCGAAGCCGGTGTCGAGTTCTTCGTGTTCGGTCGCAGCGCGTTCGATACTCGCTACCCAGAACCGCAGAAGTACCCGGCGCGTCAGACCCTCGAAGCTTCGCAAGCGGTTGCCCGTCTGCACGGCTTGAGCGATGACGGCGTGGTGTACGCCCAGCAGAATCCTGCGGTGATCGACCAGGGCGTGTTCCACAACGACGTGATCGCGGTCGGTAACGGCGAAGCGCTGTTCTATCACGAGGATGCTTTCCTCGATACCGAGCAGATGCTCGCCGAGCTGTCGGCCAAGCTTGCCAAGCGTGGCGGCCAGTTCAAGGCGATCTGCGTACCGCGCTCCCAGGTGTCGGTCGAAGACGCCGTGCGTTCTTACCTGTTCAACAGTCAGCTGCTGTCGCGCGCTGACGGTTCGATGCTGCTGATCGTGCCGCAAGAGTGCCAGAACAACCCGCGCGTCTGGCAGTACCTGCAAGAGCTGACCAGCTCTGGCGGCCTGATTCGCGAAGTGAAAGTCTTCGATCTCAAGCAAAGCATGCAGAACGGCGGTGGCCCGGCGTGCCTGCGGTTGCGTGTCGCACTGAATGAAACCGAGCTGGCGGCGGTCAACCCAGGGGTTATCATGACTGCGCCGTTGTATGGCACGCTGACCCAATGGGTCGACAAGCACTACCGTGACCGCATGACCGAAAACGATCTGGCGGACCCACAATTGTTGCTTGAGTGCCGGACGGCACTGGATGAACTGACGCAAATCCTTAAACTGGGCGCGGTTTATCCATTCCAGATCAATTGAAAGCCCGCGTCCTGCTCATGAAGAGTCGGACGCGTTGCTTTATCTCCAGATGAGAACGTAATAATGAGCGATACCCTGCAGCTGATTCTTGAAGACACCGACGGCACTCAACTGGAAACTTCCTGCACCCGCGTTGCGGTCATGTGGCAAGGCAAAGAGTTGTGGATCCAGCAAGACGGCCGTGGCCAGTTGCTGATCGGCGTTGACGTCGAAGAGGGCGATGCTGAATACGCCAACCTGCTGCTGCGCCCATTGGCGACTAATCTGGTAAGTCTGCAACTGGAAATGGAACCGGCTGAAATCGGTGACGAAGACCACGTGCACGGCCCGGATTGCAAACACGATCACTAAGGAATTCGTTCTATGCTCGCCCTCGGCAAACTGCTTGAACTGACCCTCGCCGGCCGTGAACCGGCGGAGAAGACTCAACTGACTGTCGAAGGCGTGCGGATGCGCTGGCTGAGCGAAGGTGCGCTGGAAGTCCGGCCACCGGAGGCTCGCGACAATGGCCTGGACTTGCTGTTGTCGGCCGGCATCCACGGTAACGAAACAGCGCCGATCGAGTTGCTCGATCGCCTGTTGCATGACATCGCCCGCGGTGAGTTGAAGCCGCGCGCACGTATTCTGTTCCTGTTCGGCAACCCCGAGGCCATGCGCCGCGGCGAGCGTTTTATCGAGCAGGACGTCAATCGGCTGTTCAATGGCCGTCATGAACTCAGCAGTGGCTCTGAAGCGCTGCGTGCCTGTGAGCTGGAGCGTCTGGCGGCGAGTTTCTTCAGCCTGCCGGACCGTTCCCGTTTGCACTACGACCTGCACACCGCGATCCGTGGTTCAAAGATCGAGCAGTTCGCACTGTATCCCTGGAAAGAAGGTCGCCAGCATTCCCGTCATGAACTGGCCCGCTTGCGCGCTGCCGGCATGGAAGCGGTGCTGTTGCAGAACAAGCCGTCCATCGTTTTCAGCTCGTACACCTACGACAAGCTCGATGCCGAGTCTTTCACCCTTGAGTTGGGCAAGGCCCGGCCGTTCGGGCAAAACGACGGGGTTAACGTCTCGCGTCTCGAAACCCTGTTGAAGCAGATCATTGAAGGCACCGAGCCGGAGTTGGCAGAACAGAGCCTGGATGGTTTGCAACTGTTCAGCGTGGCACGGGAAATCATCAAGCACAGCGACAGCTTCCACTTGAACCTACCGGCGGACATCGAGAACTTCTCGGAGCTGAAAAAGGGTTATCTGCTGGCCGAGGACATCGCCCAAACCCGCTGGATCGTCGAGGAGGAGGGCGCGCGAATCATCTTCCCGAACCCGAAGGTCAAGAACGGCCTGCGCGCCGGCATTTTGATTGTCCCGACCACTGCCGAAAACCTGGCCTGATAGCCGCTGATCGATCGTTCCCACGCTCTGCGTGGGAATGCAGCCCGGGACGCTCTGCGTCCCTGCCGAAGCGGACGCAGAGCGTCCATTGAGGCATTCCCACGCAGAGCGTGGGAACGATCAGTGCCTGGGTTTAGACGGCTACCGCGCGGTGTTCAGTGCGACGCAGCGCACGCATCTTGTGCAACGTATCGGCGCAGGTCTTCGCCGCTTCCTGACCCTTGTGTACGAAATGCTCGAAGAAGAACTTCTGGTGCTCTTCGCCTGCATGGAAGTGATGCGGGGTCAGCACGACCGAGAACACCGGCACTTCAGTTTCCAGCTGAACCTGCATCAGGCCGCTGATCACCGACTGGGCGACGAACTCGTGACGGTAGATACCGCCGTCAACCACTAAACCTGCAGCGACGATGCCGGCATAACGGCCGGACTTGGCCAGCAGCTTGGCGTGCAGTGGAATTTCAAAGGCGCCGCCGACTTCAAAAAAGTCGATATCCGATTCCTGATAACCCTGAGCGACCATCTCGCTGACGAAGCCCTTACGGCTTTGGTCAACGATTTCCTTGTGCCAGCACGCCTGGATAAACGCTACGCGCTCGCCCTGATGGTTTTTGCTTTTGCTATCGATTGCGGTGGGTTGCATCTGTTCTGACTCCTGTTTGTGTGAAAAACAGGGCGTTATGAATCGAATGGGATTTAAGGGTACGTGCAGGTCAGACGTGCAGTGTATGCGCGCTGCCCACGGACGGCCCTTTGGTGCCAATCCCGTTCTCTCTTCATCCGGACTATGACCGTCGGCCCCGGGATCACACCGGGTCTGCTGACCTTGCCGTCATCTGCTGCCAAAGCATCGGTGACACCAAGCGCTCGCGGGCTATGCGCATTGCGCGCAATTACCGCCGGTGGGGAGTTGCACCCCGCCCTGAGAACGTTTTGCTGCCAGATTTTCTGGCGGCGGAGAGTTTTTAACACATATTTGTGGGCTGCGCATCGCTGCTTTCTGATGATATACATCGGTTTTTCCGTTGGCTTGAGCCGCCTTTTCCTGGCTCAGGCCTTGATTAATCGCGGCGTTGGCCGCAGTAATCCTCTTCGAAACAGATTTCCCTTATCAGCAGCGACGTTAGCGTCCTATTCCGAGGCCTGATTCATGAGCGTTATCGATCTTCGTAGCGACACCGTCACCCAACCGACCGCAGGGATGCTTGACGCAATGGCCAGGGCGGCCACCGGAGATGATGTCTACGGCGAAGATCCGACCGTCAATCTTCTTGAGGCCGAACTGGCCAGGCGCCTGGGGTTTGCCGCGGCGCTGTTCGTGCCGACGGGCACCATGAGCAACTTGCTGGGGCTGATGGCCCACTGCGAGCGCGGTGACGAGTACATCGTCGGTCAGCAGGCGCACACCTATAAGTACGAAGGTGGTGGGGCCGCGGTGCTGGGCTCGATCCAGCCGCAGCCGCTGGAAGTTCAAGCCGACGGTTCGCTGGACCTGGCTCAGGTGGCGGCGGCGATCAAGCCGGACGACTTCCATTTCGCCCGGACCCGTCTGCTGGCGCTGGAAAACACCATGCAAGGCAAGGTGTTGCCGCTGGAGTACCTGGCGCGAGCTCGCCGCTTTACCCATGAACACGGTTTGTCGCTGCACCTGGACGGCGCGCGGTTGTACAACGCAGCGGTCAAGCTGGGCGTTGATGCACGGGAAATCACTCAGCACTTCGATTCGGTGTCGGTGTGCCTGTCCAAAGGACTTGGCGCGCCGATCGGTTCGGTACTCTGCGGTTCGGTAGAGTTGATCGGCAAGGCCCGACGTTTGCGCAAGATGGTCGGTGGCGGCATGCGCCAGGCCGGCATTCTCGCGGCGGCCGGCTTGTATGCGCTGGATCACAACGTGCAACGCCTGGCGGATGACCACGACAACGCGCAGTTTTTGGCTGAAGGTCTGCGCGCGGCGGGGTATAAAGTCGAATCTGTACAGACCAACATGGTTTACGTGCAGATGGGCGATAAGTGCGAGGCGATCAAGGCGTTTGCCGGTGAGCGCGGGATCAAGCTTAGCGCCGCCCCGCGCTTGCGCATGGTCACTCACATGGACGTCAGCCGGGCGCAGATCGAGCAGGTGATCGCGTCTTTCGTCGAGTTTTCGCAAAACTGAAGGTGTTAGCCGTCCAATTGACTGTTTGTATCGTACAAACACACTGTACCTGGTCACTAACGCCGATATAATGCGGCCCTTTGCCGTCGCTTCGTCCGTTGACGATTCGCACAGGCCTTTGGCCGCAGCCTCCGTGGAAGAACCTAATGAAAAGCGCAGAAATCCGTGAAGCCTTCCTTCGCTTCTTCGAAGAGCAAGGCCACACCCGTGTAGCCTCCAGCTCTTTGATTCCGGGCAACGACCCAACCCTGCTGTTCACTAACGCGGGGATGAACCAGTTCAAGGACTGCTTTCTGGGCCAGGAAAAGCGCGCCTATACCCGCGCCGTCAGCAGCCAGAAGTGCGTTCGCGCCGGTGGCAAGCACAACGACCTGGAAAACGTCGGTTATACCGCCCGTCACCACACCTTCTTCGAAATGCTGGGTAACTTCAGCTTCGGCGACTACTTCAAGCGTGATGCGATCACCTACGCCTGGACCTTCCTGACCTCCGACAAGTGGCTGAACCTGCCGAAGGAAAAACTCTGGGTCACGGTCTACGCCAGCGATGACGAGGCGTATGACATCTGGACCAAGGAAGTCGGGGTTCCGGCCGAGCGCATGGTGCGTATCGGCGACAACAAAGGCGCGCCATACGCGTCCGACAACTTCTGGACTATGGGCGATACCGGCCCGTGCGGTCCTTGCACCGAGATTTTCTACGATCACGGCGCCGATATCTGGGGTGGCCCGCCGGGTTCGCCAGAGGAAGACGGCGACCGTTACATCGAAATCTGGAACAACGTCTTCATGCAGTTCAACCGCACCGCCGACGGCGTGTTGCATCCGTTGCCAGCGCCGTCGGTGGATACCGGCATGGGCCTGGAGCGGATCAGTGCCGTGCTGCAGCACGTTCACTCGAACTATGAAATCGACCTGTTCCAGAGCCTGCTGAGCGCTTCGGCCAAGGCCATCGGTTGCACCAACGACAACCAGGCTTCGCTGAAAGTCGTGGCTGACCACATTCGTTCTTGCGGTTTCCTGATCGCCGACGGCGTGCTGCCGTCCAACGAAGGTCGTGGCTACGTGCTGCGCCGGATCATTCGTCGTGCTTGCCGTCACGGTAACAAGCTGGGCGCCAAGGGCAGCTTCTTCTATCAGATCGTTGGCGCACTGGTTGCCGAGATGGGCGAAGCCTTCCCTGAGCTGAAATCCCAGCAGGCGCACATCGAGCGCGTACTGAAAGCTGAAGAAGAGCAGTTTGCCAAAACCCTGGAGCAGGGCCTGAAGATCCTCGAGCAGGATCTGGCCGAGCTCAAAGGCGATGTCGTGCCAGGCGACGTGGTGTTCAAGTTGTATGACACCTACGGCTTCCCGATGGACCTGACCGGTGACATCGCTCGCGAGCGCAGCCTGACCATCGACGAAGCAGGCTTCGAGCGCGAAATGGAAGCCCAGCGCGTCCGTGCACGTTCGGCCAGTTCCTTCGGCATGGACTACAACAGCCTGGTCAAGGTTGATGTGGCCACCGAGTTCACCGGTTACACCGCTCACAGCGGTTCGGCAAAAATCGTTGCTCTGTATAAAGACGGGCAATCGGTCGACGTGTTGAGCGAAGGCGAAGAGGGCGTGGTCGTTCTCAATCAGACGCCGTTCTATGCGGAGTCCGGTGGTCAGATTGGTGATTGCGGCTTCCTCCAGGCTGGCACTGCGCGTTTCGACGTGCGCGACACCACCAAGACCGGCGGCGCGTTCCTGCACCACGGTGTGCTGGATTCGGGCAGCCTGATCGTTGGCTCGCCCGTTCAGGCCCAGGTGGACGCTGACGTACGTCACGCCACTTCGCTGAACCACTCCGCGACTCACTTGCTGCACGCGGCATTGCGCCAGGTGTTGGGTGAACACGTTCAGCAGAAAGGTTCGTTGGTCGACAGTCAGCGTCTACGCTTTGACTTCAGCCACTTTGAAGCGATCAAGCCTGAACAGCTGAAAGCACTGGAAGAAATCGTCAACGCCGAAATTCGCAAGAACTCTGAGGTTGAAACCGAAGAAACCGATATCGACACCGCCAAGCAAAAAGGCGCCATGGCGCTGTTCGGCGAGAAGTACGGCGATAGCGTGCGCGTACTGAGCATGGGCGACTTCTCCGTCGAACTGTGCGGTGGTATTCACGCTAATCGCACTGGCGACATCGGTTTGCTGAAAATCATCAGCGAAGGCGGCGTGGCTTCTGGCGTACGTCGTATCGAAGCGGTGACAGGCGCTGCGGCACTGGCTTACCTGAACGCTGCGGAAGAGCAACTCAAGGAAGCGGCCAACCTGGTCAAGGGCAGCCGCGACAACCTGATCGACAAGCTGTCGGCTGTGCTTGAGCGCAACCGTCTGCTGGAAAAGCAACTCGAGCAGTTGCAAGCCAAGGCCGCCAGTGCGGCGGGCGACGACCTGTCGGCTTCGGCCCAGGACGTCAAAGGCGTGAAAGTACTGGCCGTGCGTCTCGACGGTCAGGACGGCAAGGCGCTGCTGGCGCTGGTCGATCAACTGAAGAACAAACTCGGCCGCGCAGTGATCCTGCTCGGCAGTGTCCATGAGGAAAAGGTCGTGTTGGTTGCGGGTGTGACCAAGGACCTGACTGGCCAACTCAAAGCCGGTGATTTGATGAAGCAAGCCGCTGCGGCAGTGGGCGGGAAGGGCGGTGGTCGTCCAGACATGGCGCAAGGCGGCGGTACTGACGCTGGCGCGCTGGATGCTGCATTGGCCCTGACCGTGCCGTTTGTAGAGCAGGGTATTTAAGGCAGAGTGCCGAGCCCGTCGTCTAGTGACGGGTCCGCAACTGTTTGAGTGATTATTGGGCGCCCTTCATGGGCAGAGGCGGCTTTGAAATGGCTTTGATCGTACAGAAATTTGGAGGCACCTCAGTCGGCACTGTCGAGAGAATCGAGCAGGTCGCCGACAAGGTTAAGAAGTTCCGCGATGCCGGCGATGACCTGGTGGTTGTGCTGTCTGCAATGAGCGGCGAGACCAACCGTCTGATCGATCTGGCCAAGCAAATCAGTGGCGACGATCAACCGGTTCCGCGTGAGCTGGATGTCATCGTCTCCACCGGTGAGCAGGTGACGATTGCACTGCTGGCCATGGCGCTGATCAAGCGCGGCGTACCGGCGGTGTCGTACACCGGCAATCAGGTACGGATTCTGACGGACAGCGCGCACAATAAAGCGCGTATCTTGCAGATTGACGACCAGAAGATTCGCGGTGACCTGAAGGCCGGTCGCGTGGTGGTCGTTGCCGGTTTCCAGGGCGTCGACGAGCACGGCAACATCACCACCCTCGGTCGTGGCGGTTCCGACACCACCGGCGTGGCGCTGGCAGCGGCCCTGAAGGCTGATGAATGCCAGATCTACACCGATGTCGACGGCGTCTACACCACCGATCCGCGCGTGGTGTCCGTGGCTCAGCGCCTGGACAAGATCACGTTTGAAGAGATGCTGGAAATGGCCAGCCTCGGTTCCAAGGTGTTGCAGATCCGTGCGGTCGAGTTCGCCGGTAAGTACAACGTTCCGCTGCGCGTACTGCACAGCTTCAAGGAGGGTCCGGGCACCCTCATTACTATTGATGAAGAGGAATCCATGGAACAGCCGATCATTTCCGGCATCGCTTTCAACCGCGATGAAGCCAAGCTGACCATCCGTGGCGTGCCAGACACCCCGGGCGTGGCCTTCAAGATTCTCGGCCCGATCAGCGCCGCGAACATCGAAGTCGACATGATCGTGCAGAACGTTGCGCACGATAACACCACCGACTTCACCTTCACTGTGCACCGCAATGACTACCAGGCGGCCCAGGCCGTGCTGGAAAACACCGCTCGCGAGATCGGTGCCCGTGAAGTCGTTGGCGACACCAAGATCGCCAAGGTGTCGATCGTCGGCGTCGGCATGCGTTCTCACGCAGGCGTTGCCAGCCGCATGTTCGAGGCCCTGGCTAAAGAAACCATCAACATCCAGATGATCTCGACTTCGGAAATCAAGGTTTCCGTAGTGATCGAAGAGAAGTACCTGGAATTGGCTGTGCGCGCGCTGCACACGGCTTTCGAACTGGACGCTCCGGCCCGACAGGGCGAGTGATGCGTTGCCCAAAGGGCGCGGTCTGACCGCGCCCTTTGTTTTCTTGAGTGGTGCGACAGAAATCTGTTCTTTTGTTCGTGCTGGTCAATACTTAGGCGTGTAGGGCTGCGATCGTTCTGGTTGTAGGTCGAGCGCCTTTTTTTTGCAGACTGTTGTCCCTGAAATGAAATGCGTGAGGAGAAAGGTATGCTGATTCTGACTCGTCGGTGCGCAGAAAGCCTGATTATTGGTGATGGCGAAATCACCGTGACCGTGCTCGGCGTCAAAGGAAATCAAGTGCGTATTGGCGTTAACGCGCCTAAAGAGGTGGCTGTTCACCGTGAGGAAATCTACCTGCGGATCAAGAAAGAGAAGGACGACGAACCAAGCCATTAATTTTTATCGTTTTTTATGTTTGCAAACGGGGAAAAGGTTGGTTAAGATACGCCCCGTGTTGCGGAGAGCTGGCCGAGTGGCCGAAGGCGCTCCCCTGCTAAGGGAGTACACCTCAAAAGGGTGTCGGGGGTTCGAATCCCCCGTTCTCCGCCATTATTTGTTTAGTACGTTGTAATCTGGCTTCTTCGGTAAGTTGTTGAAATTACTAGAAAAAAGCGCTTTACAAAAAGATTCAACGGCCTATAATGCGCGGCAACAAATGCACTCGTAGCTCAGCTGGATAGAGTACTCGGCTACGAACCGAGCGGTCACAGGTTCGAATCCTGTCGAGTGCACCATTTAAGGGTTGTTTGCAGTAATGCAGGTAACCTGGCTTCAACCAGTTGTGATCTGGTCTAAAAACACAAATTGCACTCGTAGCTCAGCTGGATAGAGTACTCGGCTACGAACCGAGCGGTCACAGGTTCGAATCCTGTCGAGTGCACCAAACACCAAAAAGCCTGCGTCTAACGCGGGCTTTTTGCTGTCTGGGATTTGCCTTTTACACATCCCTTCTCATCGAACACGATTTGCGCGCTACGACCTTTCTTGCTGTCGTAGCGATAATTCGTCGTCGCGTTTCGAATACTGATCTTGTCTGGCTTGCCGAGTGCGCTTTCAACGTCCTGCTGGCTCATGCCTGGAATGATCCGCTGATTGATGATTGCTTCGCGACGCTCCTTGGCACTGAGCATATTTCCGCATTTGTCAGTGATTTGGCCTACTACGGTCGGATCTCTCGGTGTGCTTTTAATGCCTGATGTTTCCTGATGGTTGGCGCCGGGGAGCATTGCCTCGAATTTGAAAAGGCTTGGGTTGTAAATGTTCTGCCGTGACAGCGCCTCTCCGGGAGGGCAGCTCAGCGTCGTGTAGGTGATGCGGCCCTTGGCGTCTTCGCATCGATGTACGGTCGTTGCAGTGGCCTGTAGGGGCGGGCAGAGCAGGGCGATCAACAGGATTGCGGGTTTGTTGCCGGGCATTGGGCGTCCTCCATGATGGTCACGATCAAGGGTAGTCACTGCATTTTGCAGCGGTGGTGTGTTTTCTTTTCAGGATGAGTCGTCGCAGTTTCATGAATGCGGACAGCGCTCAGGTTCGTCTCGCAAGCGCTTGTTTCAGGCTGGATTTTTTAACGTTTAAAACCCTCGGGGGGTGTATGATTGCGCCCGTCAGCCCCGCCGGGGCTTGTGGAATACCTCCATGGACTTACCCAGTAGTTACTCAGTATCCCGTTTTACCAATCATGAATTGACTGATTGATCCTTCCGGCGTGCCCCGCTGCTGGGAGTGGAGTTCGCCTATGACTGAAGTTGAAGTAAAGAAAACGCAAGAAAGCTTGCAAGACCGCCTTGCTCAAGTCGTTGAGCTGCTGCAGCGCCAGCGGGTAGTCGAAGACCTGACTCATCGCCAGGAAGGTCATCATCACGATCTGGTCGAGAACCTCGTCCACCGGCAAAACCTCGTCGAGCTGCAACGCAAACTCGATGATCTGCACTCCGCCGACGTTGCCTACATCCTTGAAGCCTTGCCGCTCGCCGAGCGTCTGACTGTCTGGCAGTTGGTCAAGGCCGAGCGCGACGGCGACATCCTGCTCGAAGTATCCGACTCGGTTCGTGAAACCCTGATCGCCGACATGGACGATCACGAGCTCCTGGCTGCGGCCAAGGAGATGGATGCCGACGAACTTGCTGACCTGGCCCCCGAGCTGCCGCGAGACGTCGTCCACGAGCTGATGGAAACCCTTGATGGCCAACAGCGTGAGCGCGTTCGCTCCGCGTTGTCCTATGACGAGGAGCAGGTCGGTGCATTGATGGACTTCGAGATGGTGACGATCCGCGAGGATGTCAGTCTGGAAGTGGTTCTGCGTTACTTGCGTCGCCTCAAAGAGCTGCCGGGTCATACCGACAAATTGTTCGTGGTTGACTACGACGGCGTGCTCAAAGGTGTGCTGCCAATCAAGCGATTGTTGGTCAACGATCCAGACAAGCAAGTCTCGGAAGTCATGGCCAGCGACCCGGTGAGTTTTCACCCGGATGAAGACGCTTACGATGCTGCGCAGGCCTTTGAGCGTTATGACTTGATTTCGGCCCCGGTGGTCGACAAGAACGACAAGCTCATTGGTCGTTTGACCATCGATGAAATGGTCGACCTGATTCGTGAAGAGAGCGAAAACGAAGTTCTCAACATGGCGGGTCTGCGTGAAGAGGAAGATATTTTTGCGTCAGTCTGGAAGTCCCTGCGCAACCGCTGGGCCTGGCTGGCGATCAACCTGATTACCGCGTTTGTGGCATCGCGGGTGATTGGGCTGTTTGAGGGTTCTATCGAGAAGCTGGTGGCCCTGGCAGCGTTGATGCCGATCGTTGCCGGTATTGGCGGTAACTCCGGCAACCAGACGATCACCATGATCGTTCGTGCCATGGCGCTCGATCAGGTCAGTACTGGTAATACCTCGCGCCTCATGCGCAAGGAGCTGGCGGTTGGTTTGATCAATGGCCTGGTCTGGGGTGGGGTAATCGGCGTGGTGGCCTACCTGCTGTACGGCAGTTGGTCATTGGGCGTGGTGATGACTGCTGCCATGACCTTGAATCTGTTGCTGGCAGCGTTGATGGGGGTCTTGATTCCGATGACCCTGGCGCGCTTTGGACGCGACCCTGCAATGGGGGCGAGCGTCATGATCACGGCCATGACCGACAGCGGCGGCTTCTTCATCTTCCTGGGGCTGGCGACAATCTTCCTGCTCTGAGTTTCTATTGCGCGGTGCTGCTCAAACCAGCAGGCCGCGCACCTTCATTTTTCAATCTATTAGCGTAATCTCGATGGCAACTGGACGTGTCGTCGAGAAAACGATTGCCTGAATTTCAGGCAAAAAAAAGCCAGCACATGGCTGGCTTGAACTTTCGGGATGTAATCAGGAAGCGTCTGCGGCCATTTCGGCGTCATGGGCAATCAGCGATACCAGTGCGTTTTGCTGGCGGTGGGAGAGTTGGCGGAAGCGTTGAAGCAGTTCGCGTTCGTGCAGTGACAGTTCGGGGCTGTCCAGGCGCATGCTCAATTCTTCGCCCAGCGCGCCTTCCTGAATAAGACTCTGCTCCAGGCGCGCGATGATCTCGGAATTCATGCTGCGATGATGATTGCGAGCCACCTCGGCAATGCGTTCACGCATCCCGTCTGGCAGACGTACGACGAACTTGTCAGCCGTACGGCTGGAATAAATTGCCTGTTTCAATGGGCGCATATATTTAACCGGTTAGTTCAGGGGAGCGGTTCTCGGAATTGGCCGCAGGATGTCATGTAGGACAAGCTTCGTGACCAAATGTTCAACCTGAATTGATAAGAGGCCCGCATCATGCCTCAAAATTGCCAGATCATTGGCGTCAATTCTGTGACAAATATTGAACTGGAAGCAGGCGTTATGCCAGCACCAATTATCAGAAATGCGGACTGGTTTGAAAACAGTTACCGGGCCCGTACATCTGACCGCGTCCTCTTTGCCGTCAGGTGGGTGCTTGAGCGCCCCTGAACGTGCATGCTATGCGGATACGATCTTCGTTCCTTACCTGATACAGAATAGTGGCAAATGGCCGATTTACTAGGGCGAACATGTAATGCGAGATGATATCGGGACACGCGGCAGACTTATTTACGTGATGGGGCCGTCCGGCTCCGGCAAGGACAGCCTGATCGACGCCGCCCGCGATTCTCTGCTTCACCTCGATTGCGTTGTGGCGCGCAGGGTGATTACCCGGTCGGCTGAGTCGGTCGGCGAAGACGCTTTGGGTGTTTCTACGGCGCAATTTGCTCAGATGAGGCGCGAGGGCGGTTTTGCGCTGTGCTGGCATGCCAATGGGCTCGATTACGGCATTCCCGCAGAGATCGACCAGTGGTTGAGTGAAGGCCGCCATGTACTGATCAACGGCTCACGAGGTCATCTCCCTGCAGCTATGGCGCGTTATCCGACGTTGTTGCCCATATTGCTGACGGTCAAAACCGATGCCCTGCGCAAACGTCTTGAGCGGCGAGGGCGCGAGAGCGCTGAGGAAATCGAAGCCCGACTTGAGCGCAATGCCCAGTTTTCAACGGATGCCCAGGATCACGCAGAGGGGATTTTTCAGCTGGATAATTCTGGCGAGCTTTCCACTGCGGTCGATAACTTGCTGACTCTACTGACGCGGGAGGGTGTCAGCGCAAAAAACGGATCGAATCCGAGTCTGTGATCGAAGCCGGCGCTTGCCTACACTTAATAAGCCTACAGACGACATGACAAAACCGGGCTTGCCCGTTAACATGCACGCCGTCCATCGCGCCGCATGTCCTTGCGGCCGGCCTGTGTCTCAGTAGCTCAATTGGATAGAGCATCCCCCTCCTAAGGGGAAGGTTGGCAGTTCGAACCTGCCCTGGGACACCACTATAAATCGGGCCTCTTCAACCACTTTCCTGGCAGATCATTTTCTCCGTGGCAGCAGGGTGGCAGCAGAAGGTCAAGAAAGCCCCGCCGGGCGATAACCGGGCGGGGCTTTTTTATTCTATTTAAGGGGCTGACAGATACAGCTCGCCATCATCATCCTGGGCATTCGCGCCAAGTCGACTCGCGACTGGCTGATACGTATCGGCTACGTTGCCTGATACAGGTCGAATCCAGACTGTTACCTTCCCGGGCGTGTTGTCACTTCTGCAACGTTCTACAGGCCAATAAAGTAGTGCCATCAGTGTGTTTGCAGGGACGCGAGTGCGTGTGGGCCCTGTTGTCCACTGATCCCCTAATCACGGAAGAGGTGACACCATGAGTTTCGTAACCGTTGAAAAAAACCAGAGCAGCGCCCCGTCGGAAGCCGACCTGAGAAAAGCCATGGTCGAGTCCGGTGGCACGCCGGGCGTGGTGACTGGAAACAACGCCAGCCGAACCCTGACCTATACCGGCACGGTCAATCACACGGTGTATGAGAACAAGCTGATCCAGATCGCCAAAGGCAAGCGAACCAGCTGGAACTTTGTCTGGGCTGATGTCCTGGTGAGTTGAGGCCACGGTGTAACCGCCACACCGGGGGGGCAATCCGGCGGTTGCCCCTTCCGTTCAGGAATCGTCACTGCCACCTTGGGCGAAGTAGCCTGTTAGCGACCGACAGATGGACTCGGCCAGATCCTCTTGGGTGGCGATGCCATAGGGTCTATTGCGATCGAACTGCGCTGACCAACGAATGTGGCCCTGAGCGACATCGATCAAGCGTACCGAGGCCCGGACGCGAGCGGCTTCCACTCGCACGCTGCCCTCCAGGGAGTAGCTGCCTCGTCCCGCCCGTCCCTGGGATGGTGCTTTTACGCTACTGCGTGGCACATTCATCAGCACATGGTTCGCACGGGGCAGCATCTGTTCGAACGACTCGAACAGCCTGCAGCTCAATTCTTCGTACAAGCCCCGGGTAAAGTCGTCGCCATGGCGGGTGATGCAGGTAAACGGCAGGATCTGCAGGACAGGGTGGCGTGTGACGGTCCTCCTGGGCCTGAGTCGCTCGTACGCCAGCCGATAACAACCGGGCGGCACGCTCAGGCGTACCGGATCCTGCTGGCCAAGGGTGGCGTAATGGCTGGTGAGCTTGCGTCGCAACCGGCCGACCTGCACCCGCACCACCGGATCGTCACTGGTGCAGTAGACCGCCGGGTCGCGACGAAACACCGCGATGCCTATGGCATGCTCGGTGAGAGGGGTGTCCGAGCATTGGAGGTCGTGCTCGACCAGGAACCGCAGCAGGCTGCCCATCCGGCTCGACTTGGCAAACAACGGACTGGTCAGTAGACGCCTCAGCACCTGCTCCACCTCTTCCCGGCCGAGAGGCTCGGGCACAGTCTCCAAACTCGAATTGCCAATGCGCTTGATCACCTTCGGCCTGCCTCCCTGCAGCTTGCCGGCTGTCGCTCGCCACGTTCAACGGCCGCCCATGGATCGGCTTGAGCGCTGCCAACTCGTAGCTTAGCAGTTGCAACAGGGCGGGGAAGAGATTGAAGCGGGTCAGTCATACCCAGGGCTTTTTGAGGTTTTTTTGAAGGGCATCCAGGTAAACCCACAATTGTTTGCCGACACCTATAAGGGAACGCCACAAACGGCCGATAACCCGATGGGCCGTTGTCCTGCGCGACGCCTCAATGGGCAGCGAGTTTGAGCTGGTCCCTGCATTTGTCTTTGGGTTCACCTTCTTAATTGCCTGGAATCTTCGATGCTGGCGTACCACCAAAAGAGCTTTTTGATCGTCGATGATTTCTCGGATTTCCGTAGTTCGGTCAGGTCGATGCTGCGTGAGTTGGGTGTCAAGGATGTCGACACTGCCGACACGGGCGAGGTGGCGCTGCGCATGTGTGCGCAGAAGCGCTACGACTTCATCCTGCAGGATTATCACCTTGGCGATGGCAAGAAGAACGGTCAACAGGTTCTCGAAGACCTGATGGTCGAGAAGCTGATCAGCCACGAAAGCGTGTTTCTGATGGTCACTGCCGAGAGCAGTCAGGCGATGGTGCTCAGTGCGCTCGAGCATGAGCCGGATGCTTATCTGACCAAGCCTTTCAACCGCGCCGGTCTGGCCCAGCGGTTGGAGCGACTGGAGCAGCGCAAGACGTTGCTCAAACCGATCCTGCAGGCGCTGGATCGGGGCAATCCTGTTGAAGTGCTGAATGCCTGTATTGCGCTGTGCAAGCAGGACCCGCGTTATTCGCCGCTGTGCCTGCGCTACCGTGCCGATGCGTTGCGCGACATGAATCAGAATGAGGCGCTGGAGCGCTTGTACAACAGCATTCTGGCGGATCGCCCGTTGCCTTGGGCCTATGTCGGTCTGGGGCGATTGATGTTCAAACGTGGTCAGATCGCGCAGGCAAAGGCCGTCTATGAAAAGGCGCTAAAGACGTTCCCGATGATGCCGGCGCTGTATGACGGCCTGGCCGAAGTGCTGGTCGCTGAAGGCGACACCAAGGCTGCGCAGAATGTGCTGGAAGAAGCCGTTCGATTGTCGCCATTGGCGGTGCGCAGGCAGTCGTTGCTGGGCAAGTTGGCGATGACCAACGAAGACTTCGAAGGTGCGGCGAAAGCCTATCGTCAGGCGGTCTCGCAAGGCGCACAGTCACGCTTCAAGGACCCGGAAAGCAATCTGGGTCTGGCGCATGCACTCATCAGCAAAGGTAGCGAAAAAGGTCTGGATACCCGCACTCGACTGGAGATCAACCAGACCCTGAGCGCCGTTGCCAAGGAAAACATCAACGATCCGGGGTTGCAGATCCGGGCACGTTTGATGAAAGCCACCAGCCTGCTGCTCAATGATGCCGAAACCGCCGAGAAGCTGACGGAGCAGGCACTGACCCGTCTGGATGGCATGGAGCAGTTCATGAGCGCCGAAGCGGCGCTGCTGGTCGCCAAGCAGTTGAAGATGCTGGGGCAGGCAGACGCCGGCAATTCGATGTTGAAAAACTGCGCAGAGATTTACGGTGACGATCCGGTGGTAATGCAGGGCATCGCCAAGCAGACCGACGACCCGGCGATTCTCAACTCCGGCAATGCGGCGGCAGATCTCAACCGCCAGGGCGTTCGCAGTTACAAGGCGGGTGCGCTCCCCGAGGCGCGGGAGCTTTTCCGCGGTGCACTGTTGTTGCAGCCGAAGAACATCAGTATTGCGCTCAACATGGCGCAATCGCTGTTACATGGGGCCGATGCCAACCTCGACGCAGCGCTGCTGGAAGAGTGCCGCACGTGCCTGAAAATGGTGGGCATGATGCCCGAGAGCGACGCGCGTTATCCGCGTTATCAGAAGCTGCGAAGCAAGGCGTTTGGCGAATGAACAGTACGGATGAGGGGCTCGACTTTTCCACGGTGATTGCCTCCACCGTGCACGACATGAAGAACTCCCTGGCCATGCTCATGCAAGCCCACGGACAGTGGCTTGCGCGTTTGCCTGATGCTCAGCAGCAAACCGCCGAGCAGGGTGTGATCGACTATGAGTTCGCTCACCTCAACGGAATGCTGGTGCAGTTGCTGGGGCTCTACAAGCTCGGCGTCAATCAGTTGCCGCTGCGTCCGGACTATCACGAGCTGGACGATTTCATCGAAGCGCAGTTGGCGGCTCATCAGGACGTGTTCAAGAGTCGCGGCATTCTGGTGACTTATGAGGTCGATCCCCTGAGCCCTCTCGGGTTCTTCGATCGGGAGCTGATTGGAACGGTGCTGGCCAACGCGATCAACAACGCCATTCGTCATGCCCGGCATTCGCTGTTGATCAGCGTGGGTGAAGAAACCGGGCAGTTGGTAATGACGATCAATGACGACGGCGAGGGGTTCCCGGCCCCGATGATCGAGCGTCAGGCGGATTACGTGCAGGGCATTAACCCGGCCAGCGGCAGCACCGGCCTTGGCCTGTACTTCGCCGCGCGCATTGCACAACTGCACCAGCGCAACGGTGAGCACGGGCGTACCGAAATCCGAAATGGCGGCCCATTGGGCGGCGGATTGTTCAGTCTTTACCTGCCCTAATCGAGCACAACTTCTGTAGGAGCTGCCGAAGGCTGCGATCTTTTGATCTTCCGTCGTTATCAAGGACGCAAAAATCAAAAGATCGCAGCCTTCGGCAGCTCCTACATTTTTATGTGCCAGTGCTTGATATTCCGAACGGCTGGTGCCTATTTTGTACACGTCGCCGTTCGCGGCTTGCGCACTACAAGGATAGAGTCATGACGACCGATGGCCAGCGTTCACTCGCGCAGCGATTGACGGGCATTGATGAGATTGAATGTGTCACTCCGGATCTCAATGGCGTGCCACGCGGCAAGGTAATGACCGCCGAGGGTTTTCTCGAGGGGCGGCGTTTGCAGATGGCGCGTGGCGTACTGCTGCAATGCATTATGGGCGGTTATCCGCCTGCGCGGTTTTACGGCAGTGACGACGGCGACCTGGCGCTCAATGCCGATCCGAAACAGATTCACCGTCTGCCCTGGAGCAAGCAGCCGCGCGCGTTGGCCATTTGCGATGCTGATGAGTTGACCGGGGAAAGCTCGCGTCTCTCGACGCGTGGCCAGTTGAAAGCGGTGATCGCCCGTTATGCGGCGCTCGGTCTGGCGCCGGTGGTGGCGACCGAGATGGAGTTCTTTGTCTTTGCGCCGAACACCGACCCGACCCAGCCATTCCAGCCGCCGGTTGGGCTGGATGGACGTCGCGAGGAAGGTCATTCGGCATTCAGTGTCAGCTCCAACAACGGTTTGCGTCCGTTCTTCAATGAAGTCTATGAATGCATGGCAGCCCTCGGTTTGCCGCGCGATACCTTCATGCACGAGATGGGTATCAGTCAGTTCGAGATCAATCTGCTGCACGGCGATCCGCTGCTGCTGGCCGACCAGACATTCCTGTTCAAGCACCTGCTCAAGGAAGTGGCACTCAAGCACCATCTGACCGTGGTGTGCATGGCCAAGCCACTGGCGCATACGCCGGGCAGCTCGATGCACATTCACCAGAGCATCGTCGAGATCGGCACGGGGCGGAATGTGTTCAGCGATGACGCTGGACAGCCGAGCGCAATCTTCCGTCACTTCATCGGTGGTCAGCAGGCGGGTATGGCGGATTTCACTGCGTTGTTTGCGCCGAACGTGAACTCTTATCAGCGTCTGTGCCATCCTTACGCATCGCCGAATAACGCCTGCTGGTCTCATGACAACCGGGCAGCAGGTTTGCGGATTCCAGCCAGTTCACCGCAGGCGCGCAGGGTCGAGAACCGTCTGCCCGGCGCCGACGCCAACCCGTATCTGGCGATTGCCGCAAGCCTGGCGGCCGGGCTGCATGGCATCGAAAACGAACTGGAACCGACACCGGCGATCCAGGGCGAGTTTGAGGTGCCGGAAAGTTTGTCGTTGCCTTGTACCTTGCATGCGGCTCTCGAGCGTCTGAAACGTAGCCAATTGGCGAAGGAACTGTTCGGCAAGGAATTCATCGAAGGCTACATTGCTTCGAAGACCATGGAGTTGACCAGTTTCCTTGATGAAATCACTCCCTGGGAGCGGCGCGTTTTAGCAGCCCAGGCCTAACCGATCCGTCGCCGTCGGGCTATCGTTGACGGTAGCCCGATACTCACTGCAAGGAGCCGCTCGGAACGCCGATGCGCCAAATCTGGAAATCCTTTCGAGCGCTTTATTTCGCCTCGCTGATGATGTTGATCGGCTCCGGCCTCCTCAGTACTTACCTGGGCTTGCGCCTGGCGGCGGACCATGTCGACAGTCTGTGGGTCGGTGCGCTGATGGCGGCCAACTACTTCGGCCTGGTGCTGGGTGGGAAAATCGGCCACCGGTTGATCGCCCGGGTCGGTCATATTCGAGCCTACTCGGCCTGTGCCGGAATCGTCGGCGCGGCAGTACTGGGGCATGGGCTGATCGACTGGCTGCCGGCCTGGCTGGTGCTGCGGATGATTGTGGGCCTGGGCATGATGTGCCAGTACATGGTCATCGAGAGCTGGCTGAACGAGCAGGCCGATACCAAGCAGCGCGGGGTGGTGTTCAGCGGCTACATGATCGCTTCGTACCTGGGGCTGGTGCTGGGTCAGTTGATTCTGGTCATGCACCCGTCTCTGGGGCTGGAGCTGCTGATGCTGGTGGCGCTGTGTTTTGCACTGTGTCTGGTGCCGGTCGCTCTGACCCGGCGCATTCACCCGGCTCCCTTGCACCCGGCGCCGATGGAGCCGCGCTTCTTTTTGAAGCGGGTTCCGCAGTCCCTGAGTACGGTACTCGGTGCCGGACTGATCCTCGGTGCGTTCTATGGTCTGGCGCCTTTGTACGCGTCCCAGCAAGGGCTTTCCACTGAGCAGGTCGGTCTGTTCATGGGGTGCTGCATCTTTGCAGGGTTGCTGGTGCAATGGCCGTTGGGCTGGTTGTCGGATCGTTATGATCGGGCGCTGTTGATCCGCAGTTTTGCCTTTTGTCTGGCGTTGGCGGCGTTGCCATTGGCGATCATGCCGCAGGTGCCGCTTGAGGTGCTGTTTATGGCAGGTTTCCTGTGTTCATTGATGCAGTTCTGCCTGTACCCGCTGGCGGTTGCGTTCTCCAACGACCACGTCGAGAGCGATCGGCGGGTATCGCTGACGGCCATGCTGCTGGTGACTTATGGGGTGGGGGCGAGCATCGGGCCGCTGATGGCCGGTGTGCTGATGAAGCTGTTCGGCAGCCAGATGCTGTATGCATTCTTCAGCTTCTTTGCATTGGTGCTGGTATGGCGAATCCGACCGAAAGCAGTCACCAACCTGCATCAGGTGGATGATGCGCCGCTGCATCACGTGGCCATGCCCGAAAGCATGTCCAGCTCACCACTGGTGGCCGCACTTGATCCACGAGTCGATGAGCAGGTTGTGCATGATCAGATGCAAAATGGTGCGAGTCCTGATCCGTATCCCGAGCGGGATGGAAAGGTGGATGCAGACGAGGCAGCGGACACAAAGTCTGACGACTCCGGGCCGGAGCATCCGCAAAGTTTTACCGAGGCCAGACCTTAGAGGCAAAAAAAACGGGCAGTCACCGAAAGGGACTGCCCGTTTTTTCAAACGTGTGGATCAGAGATCGTCTTTGTCGAAGCGGCGTGCTTCGCGTTGCAACTGATAGACGAAACGCTCGACCTGACGCTGCACCAGTCCGCTCATGTTGTGAAAGCGTACACCGGCAAAGGTGGTGTCGATTTTCTCTTCGTGATGCAGATAACGCAGCTCGACCGGTGCCGTCATGCTGCCGAAGGGCAGGGAGGCGATGAAACGTTCATAGACCTGACCCAGTTGAAGCCCGCTGGTAATGTCGCCCTCAAAGCGCAGTTTGCAACCCGTCGCCGAGATGTCCAGCAGTTTGCCTTTGACGGGCGTCTTGAGCTTTTCGCCACCGAGTTCGATGTTCACCAGTTGCGCCAGTTTCAACGCTGCGCGAAACGCGTTGCGACGCTGGTGATAAACCACTTCATCGGGCAGCGTGCCACGGTAGCAGCGGCCACCGTTGGACTCGTCGATGGTCAGTGTGCCGTTGCTTTCCCAGGCAATGCGTACGCCATCATGAAAGCCTTCAACCCGAAAGGCTTCGCCAGCAAGCAGGAAGCGTTCGCCATCGCGAGGGATCATTTCGTCGAGGGCGATCATGTTGCTGTCGCGATCGATATCGATCAGGTAGCTCTGAAAGCGCTGGCTGCGTTCGTGGAACGTGATGATCAGGGGATCATGGCTCTCTTGCAGCATCCGCAGGTTGCCGGTGATTTCCAACGGGGTGCTGAGCACCTTGGGTGGCTGCGGAGCATCTTCCGCGCTTAAGGCGTTGAACACGGTTTATCAATCTCCAGACAGAATACGATCACACGCAAGAGCTAGCATTCTGCCAGCATGTTTCGCGGCTTGATAGAGCGCGCTTATTTATGAGTTCAAGCCTGACTGAGCGCGCGCGGCTTCACCAGCATGGCGGTTGATCCGCGAGCGTCATAAAGGGTCGGAGGCTCGCCACCGTTGAGGATTTTCAGCTGATTGGCGGTGGTGGCTTGTTGCACCTGGATCGAGCGGCCATTGAGCTCGTTGGCGGCTTGGCAATCTGCAAGAAGTTGGGTCAGAGCATCGCTTTGGGTCAGCAACTGATCGCCAATACTTGAGTGAGCGGCGAACTGCTCCAGACCTGCGCGGTTGGCAGGAAGGTTCAGGCTCGCGAGAATTTCGCTGCGTTTGCGGCCATGCTGTTCCAGCAGAATGATCAGTGCCTGTTTCTGCGCCAGAATGTCTTCGAGCAGCGGCATGTCACGGCCGTGCAAGGCGAGGGATTCTGTCTTCAGCAGCTCCAGCAACTGTTGAGCTGGAGCAAAGTCATCGGTGATCAGTTGCAGTAAATTAGTGTCGTGCATGGCTGGCCTTGGGTTTTAAGCGTCCAAAAGCCTGGCGCAGGCCTTTGGCTAGCGCTGGGCTTCGAAGTTGAGCAGTTTGCTGGCTACACGGTTGCTGTCGACCTTATAGCTGCCGTCGGCAATCGCTGCTTTCAACTCGGCCACGCGGGCGTTGTCAACGGCAGGCTGATCGCGCAGCTTGTCAGTGATCTTCTGCAACTGTTGAGCCTCATTGCTGAGGTGTACCGATTCCCCGCTTTTGGCGGCACCGACCTGTTCGGTCGAGGTACTCAGCGGCGCGGATTTGCCGGCATCACCGGTTTCCTTGTTGGCGCTGGTACGCGTGCTGCTGGTGAGCGTGGGGGAGCTGTTTAAACGGCTGAAATCAATGACCATGATAAAAAAACCTCTGGGAATTTGGACGCTTGCCATGTTTTCGGCCATACCCGGAAAAACTTTAGGCTCAATAAGTGATGAGCTCGGGCGCGTCGGTATTTGCCCTGCGTGAGGCACAGTTTAGGGAACAGGACGGTTGTGCGCCAGTAATCTACATGGAGACTTCCACCTGGCCCGGGGCCATGATTTGCGCCTTGATGACCCGTTGGGAGTTGAGGTTTTTGACCCGAATCTGTTCGTTCAGACCGCCATTGGACAGCGCTTCGCCAGGCATTCGCACGCTGAGCGTGCCGCTGCGGGCGGTGATGACTACCTGATCGCCCTTGCGCACGACTTCTGCCTGCTCCAGATGAACGAGGGTAATGACCTGATCGGTGACCATTGGTCGGGCAAGTTTTTGTCCGATGGCTTGATCGACGTTCGTCAGATATCCCTGATTGATCTGGCTGATATCGCGCTCACGCAATGTCACGTCATGAGGCTCGATGATCCCGGCCCGATTGAGGGGGCGAGTGGTCGTGACGACCGCGCGAAACAGGCGGACTTGAGCGGGTACGAAGACCGTCCAGGGGGAGGCGCCATCGCAACGGACTTTCACCGTAACCCGGCCTATAGGCCTGGCCGGACTTTCCAGTGTCGCTGTCAATTCCTTGTCGCACGCCGGCATGTGCATGCGCGGGTCGAGTTTGTTGACCTCGATTTCGTAGCGCCCTTCGGTTTGACTGGTGGCCAAATAGTCTTCTACGGTGAATTCAAGAAAGCCCTGAGTGACGCCGATAAGTAGATCAGGCAAGGTAACCGGGTCAGCAAAGGCAGGGCTGCCAGCGTTCAACAGGCATACGGCTGACAAAGCGCCGAGGAATTTGCGGCACATTGATGTCAGGCGTCGGGAAAATGTCGTTTTTGCGTTCATAACAGTTAAAAAGCAAGCGCCGTGCCGTTTAGTGATGAATGTGCGTCGCAACACACTTAGCGTTGGTGGTGTAGGAGTCTGGGCATGGCTGGTGTAATGGATTCGGTAAACCAGCGCACGCAACTGGTAGGGCAGAATCGCCTGGAGCTGTTGTTGTTCCGTCTCGACGGCCAGCAGCTTTACGGGATCAACGTGTTCAAGGTTCGGGAGGTGCTGCAATGCCCCAAACTGACCCTGATGCCCAAGTCCAGTCCTGTCGTGTGCGGCGTGGCGAATATTCGGGGGGCAACCATTCCGATTCTGGATCTGGCAATGGCGACCGGCTCAGGCGGGTTGCAGGATCAAAGCAATCCCTTCGTCATCATCACGGAGTACAACACCAAGACCCAGGGGTTCCTGGTGCGGTCGGTCGAGCGGATCGTCAACATGAACTGGGAAGAGATCCATCCACCGCCCAAGGGCACGGGTCGCGATCATTACCTGACCGCTGTGACTCGAGTCGACAATCAGTTAGTCGAAATCATCGACGTGGAAAAGGTCCTGGCGGAAGTGGCGCCGACGTCGGATGTGATTTCGGCTGGCGTGATCGATGCCGAAACCCAGCACAAGGCGATTTCCTTGCGAGTGCTGACGGTCGATGACTCGTCGGTGGCACGCAAGCAGGTCTCGCGATGCCTGCAGACAGTGGGGGTTGAAGTCGTTGCGTTGAACGACGGTCGGCAAGCGCTGGATTACCTGCGCAAACTGGTCGACGAGGGCAAGAAGCCGGAAGAAGAGTTTTTGATGATGATTTCCGACATCGAAATGCCCGAAATGGACGGTTACACCCTTACCAGCGAGATCCGCAGCGACCCTCGCATGCAAAAGCTCCATATCATCCTGCATACTTCGTTGTCAGGTGTGTTCAATCAGGCGATGGTGAAGAAAGTCGGAGCTGATGACTTCCTTGCCAAATTCCGTCCTGATGACCTGGCATCCCGGGTAGTCGACCGGATCAAAGCAGCAGACAACAGCTAGTGGCCTTCGCTCCTGGCGTTCAACACGATTTAAGAGGCGGCATCATTGTCTACGGGTAATTTGGATTTCGAACAGTTCCGGGTCTTCCTGGAAAAAGCCTGTGGCATTTTGCTCGGTGAAAACAAGCAGTATCTGGTGTCGAGCCGTCTCAACAAACTGATGGAACAGCAAGGCATCAAGTCCTTGGGTGAGTTGGTTCAGCGCATTCAGACCCAGCCGCGAAGTGGTTTGCGCGAGATGGTGGTGGACGCGATGACGACGAACGAAACCCTCTGGTTTCGCGACACCTATCCGTTTGAAGTCCTGAAGAACAAAGTGCTGCCCGAGTCCATCAAGGCCAGTCCCGGCCAGCGTCTGCGGATCTGGTCGGCGGCTTGCTCGTCCGGACAGGAACCGTATTCGCTGTCGATGTCGATCGACGAGTTCGAGCGGGTCAATATGGGTCAGTTGAAGATGGGGGTGCAGATCGTTGCCACCGACCTGTCCGGGACCATGTTGACCAACTGCAAGACCGGCGAGTACGACAGCCTGGCGATCGGTCGCGGTCTTTCGCCGGAGCGCTTGCAACGTTACTTCGATCCGAAAGGGCCGGGGCGTTGGGCAATCAAGGCGCCGATCAAGAGCCGGGTAGAGTTCCGCTCGTTCAACCTGCTGGACAGCTACGCCAGTCTCGGCAAGTTCGACATCGTGTTTTGTCGCAACGTGCTGATCTACTTCTCTGCTGAAGTGAAGAAAGACATCCTGATGCGTATTCACAGCACGTTGAAGCCGGGCGGTTATTTGTTCCTGGGGGCTTCCGAAGCATTGAACGGTTTGCCGGATCATTACCAGATGGTCCAGTGCAGCCCGGGGATCATCTACCAGGCGAAGTGATTGGCCGGTAGTCGGTACTGCATAAAAGACGGGAGTCCTCAGGGGCTCCCGTTTTTTTTTGCCCGACAATCACCAATGATCTGCACGGTCCACTGTGGGAGCGAGCTTGCTCCGGGCGGCGTTCCGACGATAGCGTCGTATCAGTCGACATCAATGCAACCTGCCGCACCGTTATCGCGAGCAAGCTCGCTCCCACAGGGGCCGGTGTTGTTCTCCCGAGCCGTGACAAGCGGCAGAAAAGCGGCAGGCGCCGGAAATCCGTTGCCGCTTTTCTGGCATTGCCGCTTTGCCGCCACCCGCAAAGCCCCGGTTCATGGGGTTTTATAAGCTGGCACGGGGCTTGCTATAACCCTGTTACGAAAAATCAGGTCACCCAAAGGTTTCCGACATGAGCATCAGCTTCGATAAAGCGCTCGGTATCCACGAACAAGCCCTGGGCTTCCGCGCTCAGCGTGCCGAAGTCCTGGCCAACAACATTGCCAACGCCGATACCCCGAACTACAAGGCTCGGGATCTGGACTTCTCGTCGGTTCTGGCCGCCCAGAACGACAAGAACAAGAACGGCACTTTCGCTTTGAACATGACCAATAGCCGTCATATCGAAGCCCAAGGCCTGAGCAGTGGTGACGAGTCGTTGCTGTATCGCACGCCGATGCAACCGTCGATTGACCAGAACACCGTGGACGCCCAACTGGAACAGTCGAACTACGCGGAAAACGCGGTCAACTTCCAGGCCAGCTTCACGCTGCTCAACAGCAAATTCAAAGGGTTGGTATCAGCCCTGCGCGGGGAGTAACCCATGTCTCTGTCCAGTGTTTTCAACATTGCCGGTAGCGGCATGAGTGCTCAAACCACTCGCTTGAACACCGTCGCCAGTAACATCGCCAACGCCGAGACCGTCTCTTCGAGCATCGATCAGACCTACCGTGCCCGTCACCCGGTGTTCGCCACCATGTTCCAGGGCGGCCAGTCCGGTGGCAGCGATTCGCTGTTCCAGAACCAGGATGCTGCGGGTCAGGGCGTGCAAGTACTCGGCGTGGTGGAAGATCAAAGCAACCTCGAGGCACGCTACGAGCCGAACCATCCAGCGGCTGACGCCAAGGGTTACGTCTATTACCCCAACGTCAATGTGGTTGAGGAAATGGCTGACATGATTTCCGCCAGTCGTTCGTTCCAGACCAACGCGGAAATGATGAATACCGCCAAAACCATGATGCAGAAGGTCCTGACCCTCGGTCAGTGATAAGGGGCGATTTTTATGAGCGTTACCGATTCCACCGGCGGCCTGAGCATGACCGATCTGCTGGCGAACTCTTCGGTCAAGACCAGCAGTTCGACCAGCAATAGCCTTGCGGCGGCAACCCAAAGCGCGACCGGCAGCAAGGCGTTGGGCAAGGATGCGTTCCTGCAACTGCTGGTGACGCAACTGAAGAACCAGAATCCGCTTTCGCCGCAGGACAACGGCGCATTCGTTGCTCAACTGGCACAGTTCAGCAGCCTTGAAGGGATCACTTCCCTCAATACGACCGTGAGTTCCCTGGCCAGTAATTTCAACTCTTCCCAGGCCTTGCAGGCTTCCTCCCTGGTTGGCCGTTCGGTGATTGCGCAAACCGGCACTGCCCAGATCAGCGATGCGAGCAAGGGGCTGACCGGTACGGTCAACCTGGCATCGTCGATCTCCGATGGCACGGTGAAGATCAGCGATGCAAGCGGAAATGTCGTGAGAACCCTCAATCTGGGCAGCCAGCCTGCGGGCAGCGCCAGCTTCAGTTGGGACGGCAAGGACAGTAGCGGCACTTTGGTTCCAGCGGGCACGTACACCTTCAAGGCCAATGCTCCGGTCAATGGCACGGCGACCGATCTGGCCACCTACCTGCCAGCGACAGTCAACAGCGTGACCATCAGTCAAACCGGCGGCGAGTTGATGCTCAACCTCGCAGGTCTGGGCTCTATCGCCCTGTCCAAAGTTCAAACCATTGGTATATAGAGCCGGCTAACGCGGCATAAAGGAGTGGAATATGTCTTTCAATATCGGCCTTAGCGGTCTCTATGCAGCCAACAAACAACTGGACGTGACCGGCAACAACATTGCCAACGTCGCGACCTCCGGTTTCAAGTCCTCCCGTGCAGAATTCTCGGATGTCTACTCGGCGACCAAGCTGGGTAACGGCAGTAAAGTCGTTGGCAGCGGCGTGCGCCTGGCCAACGTTTCCCAGCAGTTTACCCAGGGTGATATCAGCAACACCGGTAACGTGCTGGACATGGCCATCAACGGCTCTGGCTTCTTTACCCTGAGCAATAACGGTTCGACGTCCTACACTCGTGCTGGTACGTTCAAGGTCGACAAGGATGGTTTCGTTACCAATACCGATCAAACCGCCCGTTTGCAGGGTTACGGTGTCGATGCCAACGGCAAAGTCATCAACGGTGTGTTGACCGACCTGAAAATCGATACCTCGAACCTGGCACCAAAACCGACTTCGACCGTGTCCTCGACGATCAACCTGAACTCGACCTCTCCGGTGATTGACGACACGCTCCCGGCTAACAAATTCGACCCGGGCACCCTCGCCACCTATACCAAATCGTTCAGTACGCCGATCTATGACAGCCAGGGCAACTCGCACGTCATGGATCAATACATGGTGAAGACCGGTGCCAACACCTGGAAGACCTACACCCTGGTAGACGGTCGCAACCCGGATGCCACTGGCAGCGACCCGAAAGTCACCCCCCCGGTTGCTACGACCATGACGTTCGATACGACTGGCAAACTGGTCTCGGTGGCAACACCACCGGCGACGCCTGCGGCACCTAACGCAACCAACACCGTGACGTTGGCCAGCTGGGTGCCGGGTACTGTCACCAACGGTGTGTGGGCGGCCAACGGCGCGGCACCAAGCGCTAGCGGCACGACCATTTCGATGAACAACACCACACAGTTCAACGCTGATTCGGCTCGCTCCATCCCGGCTCAGGACGGTTACGCCACGGGCGAAATCACTAACCTGACCATCGACGGCACCGGCACCCTGTTCGCCAACTTCAGCAACAACCAGAACAAGGCGATCGGCCAGGTCGCCCTGGCCAGCTTCACCAACGAGCAAGGCCTGCAAGCCGTAGGCGGTACCAGCTGGAAAGAGACGTTCGCCTCGGGTATCCCGGGTTATGACGCGCCAACCACCGGTACGCTGGGTTCGATTCAGTCCAACTCCCTGGAAGAGTCCAACGTCAACCTGACCAATGAGCTGGTCAACCTGATCAAGGCGCAGAGTAACTACCAGGCCAACGCCAAGACCATCTCGACCCAAAGCACCATCATGCAGACCATCATTCAGATGACCTGATGTTGGTTGGTTGATAGCGCTTCACAGAAAGCCCCTCGCAAGAGGGGCTTTTTTGTGGCCGGGATTTTTGTCAGGAGCTGAGGTTCTGGTTGCCTGTGCTGGCCCCATCGCGAGCAAGCTCGCTCCCACATTGGATCTCCTGTGAATGCACTATTTGTAAACACCAGAGATCATTTGTGGGAGCGAGCTTGCTCGCGATGGGGCCAGTACGGTCACCGCTTTCCTGGAGACAAAAGAAAACCCCCGATCAATCCAGAGGACTCATCGGGGGTTTCAGATAAGCGCCTTGCGGCGCTTACTGGCTCAGCTTATTGGCAAGCTTCGCAATCCGGCTCGTCGATGGCGCACGCCTTCGGCACTGGAGCAGGACCTGCCGGAGCGGCCAGGACCGAGTCGTCACCGTGGTTGCCGCCGCTGGAAACAGCGTTCAGCTTACCGGTGTTGATGGTCGACTTCTCGGTGCTGGTCGCGGCCAGGGCGCGGAGGTAGTAAGTGGTTTTCAGGCCACGGTACCAAGCCATGCGGTAGGTCACGTCAAGCTTCTTGCCCGATGCGCCGGCGATGTACAGGTTCAGCGACTGGGCCTGGTCGATCCACTTCTGACGACGGCTGGCAGCGTCAACGATCCACTTGGTGTCCACTTCGAACGCGGTCGCGTAGAGCTCTTTGAGTTCTTGCGGGATGCGTTCGATCTGCTGCACGGAACCGTCGTAGTACTTCAGGTCGTTGATCATGACCGAGTCCCACAGACCGCGAGCCTTGAGGTCGCGAACCAGGTACGGGTTGATCACGGTGAATTCGCCCGACAGGTTCGATTTCACATAGAGGTTCTGGTAGGTCGGTTCGATCGACTGCGAGACGCCGGTGATGTTGGCGATGGTCGCGGTCGGTGCGATGGCCATGATGTTGGAGTTACGAATACCTTTCTGTACGCGAGCACGCACCGGTGCCCAGTCCAGGGATTCGTTCAGGTCAACGTCGATGTACTTCTGGCCACGCTGATCGATCAGGATCTGTTGCGAATCCAGCGGCAGGATGCCCTTGGACCACAACGAACCCTGGAACGTCTCGTAAGCGCCACGCTCGTCAGCCAGGTCGCAGGAAGCCTGGATCGCGTAGTAGCTGACCGCTTCCATCGACTTGTCGGCGAACTCGACGGCAGCGTCGGAACCGTAAGGGATGTGCTGCAGGTACAAAGCGTCCTGGAAGCCCATGATGCCCAGACCGACCGGACGGTGCTTGAAGTTGGAGTTCTTCGCTTGTGGCACCGAGTAGTAGTTGATGTCGATCACGTTATCGAGCATGCGAACGGCGGTGTTCACGGTGCGTTCAAGCTTGGCGGTGTCCAGCTTGCCGTTGACGATGTGGTTCGGCAGGTTGATCGAGCCCAGGTTGCAAACGGCGATCTCGTCCTTGTTGGTGTTCAAGGTGATCTCGGTGCACAGGTTCGAGCTGTGAACCACGCCAACATGCTGCTGTGGGCTGCGCAGGTTGCATGGGTCTTTGAAAGTCAGCCATGGGTGGCCGGTTTCAAACAGCATGGAGAGCATTTTGCGCCACAGGTCTTTGGCCTGGATGGTCTTGAACAGCTTGACCTTGCCCGGGTACTCGGTCAGGGCTTCGTAGTACTCGTAACGCTCTTCGAAGGCCTTGCCGGTCAGGTCGTGCAGGTCTGGAACTTCGGACGGCGAGAACAAGGTCCACTTGCCGTCATCGAAGACGCGCTTCATGAACAGGTCAGGGATCCAGTTGGCGGTGTTCATGTCGTGGGTACGACGACGGTCATCACCGGTGTTCTTGCGGAGCTCGATGAACTCCTCGATGTCCATGTGCCAGGTTTCCAGGTAAGCGCAGACAGCGCCTTTGCGCTTGCCACCCTGGTTAACGGCGACAGCGGTGTCGTTCACCACTTTAAGGAACGGTACAACGCCCTGGGATTTGCCGTTGGTGCCCTTGATGTACGAGCCCAATGCGCGGACCGGAGTCCAGTCGTTGCCCAGGCCGCCAGCGAATTTCGACAACATGGCGTTGTCGTGAATCGCGTGGTAGATGCCCGACAGGTCATCCGGCACGGTGGTCAGGTAGCAGCTCGACAGCTGTGGACGCAGGGTGCCGGCGTTGAACAGGGTCGGCGTCGAGGACATGTAGTCGAAGGACGACAACAGGTTGTAGAACTCGATCGCACGGTCTTCCTTGTTCTTCTCTTCGATCGCCAGACCCATGGCCACGCGCATGAAGAAGATCTGTGGCAGTTCGAAACGCACGCCATCCTTGTGGATGAAGTAACGGTCGTACAGGGTTTGCAGACCCAGGTAGGTGAACTGCTGGTCGCGCTCGTGGTTGATCGCCTTGCCGAGTTTTTCCAGGTCAAAGGTGGCCAGGACCGGGTTCAGCAATTCGAATTCGATACCCTTGGCGATGTAGGCAGGCAGGGCCTTGGCGTACAGGTCGACCATTTCGTGGTGAGTCGCGCTTTCGGCGACTTCCAGGAAGCTCAGGCCTTCGGCGCGCAGGGTGTCCATCAGCAGGCGTGCGGTCACGAACGAGTAGTTCGGCTCACGTTCAACCAGCGTACGGGCGGTCATCACCAGTGCGGTGTTGACGTCGGTCAGTGCCACGCCGTCATAGAGGTTCTTCAGGGTTTCGCGCTGGATCAGGTCACCGTCGACTTCTTCCAGGCCTTCGCAGGCTTCGGTGACGATGGTGTTCAGGCGGCCCATGTCCAGTGGAGCAAAGGTGCCGTCGGTGCGGGTGATACGGATCGACGGGTGAGCCTGTACCGCTTCCTCGGCAGGCGCGCGGGTGGCGCGTTCCTTGGAGCGGCCGTCACGGTAGATCACGTAGTCGCGAGCGACTTTTTGCTCGCCGGCACGCATCAGGGCCAGCTCGACCTGGTCCTGGATTTCTTCGATGTGGATGGTGCCGCCCGATGGCATGCGACGCTTGAAGGTCGCGGTGACTTGTTCGGTCAGGCGGGCAACGGTGTCGTGGATTCGCGACGAGGCAGCAGCAGTGCCGCCCTCAACTGCGAGAAACGCTTTGGTGATGGCGACGGTGATTTTGTCATCGGTGTAAGGAACGACAGTGCCGTTACGCTTGATCACGCGCAGTTGGCCTGGCGCGGTGGCGGACAGATCCGAATTCGAATCAGCGGCCATCGGCGCGGTGCCCTGCGGGTTCTCGCGAGTTGTGTCGGTTTGCATGGGTGTCTCCACGTTCTCTATGTTTGTTTGGGCACCATGAAGGTGCCCACCGTTCCGTCCTGAAGCACTACAACCGGCAAGCGCCGGGCATAACAACTTCGGGACAGTCAGGAAGGGGGCTGTTGAGCGCCGCTTCCTTGCCGAAGTCTTTGGTCTCAAGCCTGGGGCCGAAAACCGAATTCCGTTTGGGCGACAGTTATTGACTGCAACACCCGTACCGTTTTCGCCGTTGGGGGCTGAAAAACAGTCGCCATCCGCAGGTGCGGTTTGGGCTTCTGAAAATGCGTTTGGTTCAACCAAAAACATGCAAGAAAAGCACTTGAGTTTCTTGTCTGATTTGTGTTTGGTTTTTCGTGCAAAACCCTACATGTAGGGTTTTTTTGAACGCGAGCTACAAGATAATGCGTTTGGGGGGGTGATTGCAACGTACTACCTGTGGATAAAGCTGTGCGTAAAATGTGTATGAAACTGCCAATCAGCGTGTAGGCCGCGACCCTGCTGGGGTAGACCGTTTGTCATAGAATTTCGCCCTGAAAAATAGCCTGGGGCGGATTTTTGCGGGCGCGAACCCTATCACAAAAAAACGCAGTTACCGAGCGCATTTGCCAGCTTGTGTTCTCAAGGGGAGGCATTGCTACAATCGGTCACTGCATACGCAGTCTTATCCACTTCAATCATTACAAAAAGACCAGTGGATCCTTCCTTTAATAGTGTTCGGCAAAGAGGTCACCCGTGGAGCAAGAAGCCTGGCAGGTATTGATTGTCGAGGATGACCAGCGCCTGGCCGAGTTGACTCGTGAGTACCTGGAAAGCAACGGTCTGCGGGTCACCATAGAAGGCAATGGAGCGCTGGCGGCGGCGCGGATCATTACCGAGCAACCGGACCTGGTGATCCTTGACCTGATGCTCCCCGGTGAAGACGGCCTGACGATTTGCCGCAAGGTTCGTGATCGCTACGACGGGCCGATCCTGATGCTCACCGCACGCACTGACGACATGGACCAGATCCAGGGTCTGGACATGGGCGCCGACGACTACGTGTGCAAACCGGTGCGCCCGCGTTTGTTGCTGGCGCGGATCCAGGCCTTGTTGCGACGTAGCGAAGTACCAGAGCCTGCGGCACCGGAAAAACTCCGTCGTTTGCAGTTCGGCCCGCTGGTCGTCGACAACGCCCTGCGTGAAGCGTGGCTGCATGACAACGGCATCGAATTGACCAGTGCCGAGTTCGATCTGCTCTGGCTGCTGGTGGCCAACGCCGGGCGGATTCTGTCCCGCGAAGAAATCTTCACTGCGCTGCGAGGCATCGGTTACGACGGTCAGGACCGCTCGATCGATGTACGCATTTCGCGGATCCGGCCGAAGATCGGTGATGACCCGATCCATCCGCGGCTGATCAAGACCATTCGCAGCAAGGGTTACCTGTTCGTTCCTGAAGCCTGTGTAGACCAGCCCCTGTGAACTCGATCTTCCTGCGCATTTATGGCGGCATGTGCGCCGCGCTGATTCTGGTGGCGGTGCTCGGCGTACTGGCCTTGAACTTGCTCAATCAGGTGCGCAGCGAGCAATACCGCGAACGCCTGGCCCATGGCACGTTTTCCTTGATGGCCGACAATCTGCAACCAATGAACGAGACCGAACGTCATCGCGCGTTGCTGGTGTGGGAGCGTTTGCTGGGCATTCCCTTGACCTTGCAAACCTTCGCCCAAACCGACCTCGACCTGAGCCAGCGTACACGGGTGCTGCACGGCCAGGCATTGGTCGAACAGACCGGCCCGCACGCGGCGAAGGTCTACCGGTTGGTCAGCGATAAAGAACAGCTGGTTCTGACGGGGGAAGTGCAGCAGATCAGCGAGCAACTGGCGCGGGCGACGATTTATCTGTTGGCCGATGAGTTGGTGCGTTATCCGGTGGTCGAGCAGCCCAAGCGTCTTGAGGCGCTGAAGAAGGAGAAGGGGTTTGGCTTCGAGCTGCAACTGATTACGGTCGATCAGGCCGATATGGACGAAGACCAGAGCCGTCGGGTTTCTGAAGGCGACACGGTGATGGCGCTGGGCAAGGGTGGTGACTCGATCCGGGTGTTTGCCGGGATGGTCGGTACGCCCTGGGTACTGGAAATCGGCCCGCTGTATCAGATGAACCCTTATCCACCGGAGTGGCTGGTGTTGATTGCAGCGCTGGGGCTGAGCCTGATCGGGTTGATCGTCTATTTGTTGGTGCGTCAGTTGGAACGCCGCTTGAGAGGTCTGGAGTCGGCCGCCACGCGGATCGCCAAAGGCAGCCTGGAAACCCGTGTGCCGGCACGTGGGGCGGACTCGGTGGGACGATTGGCCGCGGCGTTCAATGGCATGGCCGAGCACTTGCAGCAATTGCTGGCGATTCAGCGTGAACTGGTGCGCGCGGTGTCCCATGAGCTGCGCACGCCTGTCGCGCGGCTGCGTTTTGGCCTGGAGATGATCAGCACGGCGAACACGCCACAGGCGCGGGAGAAATACCTGGAGGGCATGGACCACGATATTCAGGACCTCGACGGCCTGGTGGACGAGATGCTCACGTATGCGCGGCTGGAGCAGGGTTCGCCGGCGCTGAACTTCCAGCGCGTCGATCTGGATGCCTTGGTCAATCAGGTCATCGGCGAACTGGCGCCGTTACGCGCTAACGTGACAGTTCAACGCGGCCTGTGTCTGTCGGCTGCCGATTGCGATGACGCCTGGGTCGAGGCCGAGCCGCGTTACCTGCATCGGGCGTTGCAGAATCTGGTGAGCAACGCCATGCGTCATGCCCAGTCCCAGGTGTCGATCAGTTATCAGGTGGGGCAGCAGCGTTGTCGCGTCGATGTCGAAGACGATGGGCCGGGTGTGCCGGAAAGTGCCTGGGAAAAGATTTTCACGCCGTTTTTGCGTCTGGATGACAGCCGCACCCGGGCGTCCGGCGGGCACGGTCTGGGATTGTCTATCGTGCGTCGGATCGTTCACTGGCATGGCGGCCGAGCGTTGATCAGCAAGAGTAAAAACCTGGGTGGGGCATGTTTCAGCCTGAGCTGGCCACGCAATCAGGAGAAGCCCTGAGATCTTTACCTTCTGTAAGGGCCTCATCGCGAGCAAGCTCGCTCCCACATTTGATCTGTGTTGTTCACAAATATTGTGTACACCGAAAATCCAGTGTGGGAGCGAGCTTGCTCGCGATGACGGTCGAATAGGCACTGAAACTCTTCAGGCCTTGATACTGACCAGGCTCAACAACTGTCCATCGCGCACACCAAACTGTGCGTCCAGTTCCGTGCCGTAGTGCCATTCGCTGGAGAGATCGGTCAACAAGCGCAGGCGCACGTGCCCGCTGTCGCTCCACTCCAGCACCTCGGCATGTTCGAAATAGAAGCGTTTCTGCACGATGGGGTAGAGCGCCTTGAACAGGCTTTCCTTGGCCGAAAAGGTCAGGGTCACCCACAGTGCCAACTGATCACGAGGGCCGGCGGCCATGCGTTCAAGCTCGGGCGGGGTGAGGATCTCGCCGGCCAGACGCTCGGCACGTTCGGTGTCGAGCAGGTTTTCCAGGTCCATGCCCAAACTGCGCCAATGTGTCGTGTGTGCAACGATGGCCGCGGCCCGGCCGGTGCTGTGAGTGATCGAGCCACAGATATGCGCCGGCCATACGGGGGCGCGATCCTCGCCAATCGCCGGAATGCAGTCCAGACCTTCCAGTTGCCGCAAGGCGGCCCGGGCGCACACTCGCCCTGCGAGAAACTCGGCCTGACGTTTGGCGACCGAGCGCTGGATGCTGGGGGGCGGTTCGATCGTGCTGCGCTGGAAGTCGTCGAACGCCAGCAATGACGGATCGAAACGAGTGCTGAGCAGCACCGTGTCGGGCAGCACGTCAGGCAACGGCCAGTGGGCGTCGAGCGGCGTGCAGCAGGCGGGAAGAGCGGGGAGCGGGTTCATCCCGGCATTTTGCCGGGTTGACCAAGAGCTGGATAGCCTTGCTTAAACCTACGCATCGTAGGAGCTGCCGCAGGCTGCGATCTTTTGATCTGCTGAAAAGATCGCAGCCTGCGGCAGCTCCTACGTTGGTCTGGGCCAATTATCAGCCAAATATCTTCTTGAAGAATGCTTTCATATCCGCCCACGAGCTTTCATCGGCGGCTTTGTTGTAGCCGATATCCGGGCCGCCGTGCTCGCCGTGGCTCAGGCGATCAGCGTCCGGGTTGCTGAAACCATGCTTGGCACCTTTCAGGCTGACGAACTTATAGTCGGCACCGGCCTTGTCCATCTCGGTTTTGAACGCTGCCACTTGGTCCGCAGTGACCATGCTGTCCAGAGCGCCGTGCTCTACCAAAAGCTTGGCCTTGACGCTGCCGGGTGTCGCCGGGGTGCTGGTTGCCAATGCGCCGTGGAAACTCACCACACCCGCCAGCGGTGCCCCTTGGCGTGCCGCATCGAGAACGATCTTGCCGCCGAAGCAGTAGCCGATGGCCGCGAGTTTGTTCGGGTTTGTCTGTGGTTGCTTCTTGAGCAAATCAAGCCCGGCATTGAAACGAGCACTGGCCGTCGCGCTGTTTTTAAGCGCCGCTTCCATGAACGCCATGGCGTCGTTCGGGTGCTCGGTGTTTTTACCGTCGCCATACATATCGATTGCCAGCGCGCTGTAGCCCAGCCCGGCGAGGTCGCGGGCCCGGCGCTTGGCGTAGTCGTTGAGACCCCAGAACTCATGCACCACCACCACGCCCGGGCGAGCCCCTTGAATGCTGTCGTCATAGGCGTAGTAGCCAATCAACTCAGTCCCGTCGGCACTTTTGTAAGGGATCTCCTGAGTCTTGATTGCCGCCTGGCTGAGGCCGCTCAAGGCCAGGAAAACGAGTGCGATAAATACGCGCATGGTTGATGCTCCTTTAAAAGATGTGCAGACAGCCTAGTTGATCCTGTTCAGTCCGAGTTCAGCGGGTTGTGGTTAACCTACAGTCACAACTATGGTATCGGTTACTTCGTCAGGGTTGGCCGGGATGATGCAGCAGGTTTTGCCAAGCGCCTTGGTTGAACCGGGTTACCGTTACTGGCGTATTAGCAATCGAGGTGCGAGATACCTGTGGAGACGTTGATTTTGCCTGGGAGAGCGTTATGAAACTGCTGGTCGTCGAAGACGAGGCGCTGCTGCGTCATCACCTGCAAACCCGCCTGATCGACAATGGCCACGTGGTCGAATCCGTGGCCAACGCCGAAGAGGCCTTGTACCAGACCGGGCAATTCAACCATGACCTGGCAGTGATCGACCTCGGTCTGCCGGGCATGGGTGGGCTGGACTTGATTCGCCAACTGCGTGCGCAAGGCAAGACCTTTCCGATCCTGATTCTGACTGCGCGCGGCAACTGGCAGGACAAGGTCGAAGGTCTGGCCGCCGGCGCCGACGATTACGTGGTCAAGCCGTTCCAGTTCGAAGAGCTGGACGCGCGCCTGAATGCCTTGCTGCGCCGCTCCAGCGGTTTTACCCAGTCGACCATCATCGCCGGGCCGTTGCTGCTGGACCTCAATCGCAAGCAAGCGACCCTCGACGAGCAACCGTTGGCGTTGACCGCTTATGAGTACCGGATCCTCGAATACCTGATGCGTCATCACCAGCAGGTGGTCGCCAAGGACCGTTTGATGGAACAGCTCTACCCGGACGACGACGAGCGCGATCCGAACGTGATCGAAGTGCTGGTCGGCCGTCTGCGGCGCAAGCTCGAAGGGCCGGCCGGTTTCAAACCGATCGATACCGTGCGTGGTCTGGGCTACCTGTTCAATGAGCGCTGCCGGTGATTCGTTCGCTACGCCTGCGCTTGATGCTCGCCGCTACCACGCTGGCGGTGCTGTTCATGCTGGCGTTGTTGCCGGCCATGCAGGGCGCGTTCAGCCTGGCGTTGCAGGACTCGATCCAGCAGCGTCTGGCCTCGGATGTCACCACGCTGATTTCCGCAGCACGGGTTGAAAACAACCGTTTGGTGATGCCTACGCAGATGCCGGATGAGCGCTTCAACCTTACCGACAGTCGCTTGCTGGGCTACATCTATGATCGCGAAGGTCATCTGGTCTGGCGTTCGAGGGCGACTCAGGAAGAGGACATCAACTACAGGCCGCGTTACGACGGGCACGGCAATCAGTTCGCACGGATTCGTGAGGCCAACGGTCAGGAATTTTTCGTCTATGACGTCGAGGTCAAATTGCTCGGCGGTAAAAATGCCGCGTTCAGTATGGTCGCGCTGCAGCCGGTGCGTGAGTACCAGCAGACACTCGAAGGCCTGCGGGAAAATCTCTATCTGGGTTTTGGCGCCGCGTTGCTGGTGTTGCTTTCGCTGCTGTGGATCGGCCTGACCTGGGGCTTGCAGGCCTTGAAACGCTTGAGCCAGGAACTGGACCAGATCGAGAACGGTGCCCTTGAAAGCCTCAGCGAAGAACACCCCCGCGAACTGTTGCGCCTGACCGGCTCCCTGAACCGTTTGTTGCGCAGCGAGCGTGAACAACGCAGTCGCTATCGCGACTCTCTGGATGACCTGGCCCACAGCCTGAAAACTCCGTTGGCGGTCTTGCAAGGGGTCAGTGAGGACATGGCTCAGCGACCGGAAAATCGTGAGCAAGCGTGGGTGCTGCAATCGCAGATCGAGCGCATGAGTCAGCAGATCAGCTATCAGTTGCAACGCGCGAGCTTGCGTAAAAGCGGTCTGGTACGCCATCAGGTGCGGTTGCGACCGGTGCTGCAAAGCCTTTGCGATACCTTGGACAAGGTCTATCGCGACAAGCAGGTACGGACCTCTGTCGACCTGCCGGACCCGTGCTACGTGCCGATCGAGCAGGGTGCCTTGCTGGAAATGCTCGGCAACTTGCTGGAAAACGCCTATCGCCTGTGCCTGAGTGAAGTGCGTGTCAGCCTGCGGCAGACCATGAGTGGCGTTGAGCTGTGTATCGAAGATGACGGCCCGGGCGTGCCACCGGATCAGCGTGCGCGGATTCTTCAGCGCGGCGAACGTCTGGACCGCCAGCATCCGGGGCAGGGTATCGGCCTGGCGGTGGTCAAGGACATCATCGAGAGCTACGGCGCACAGTTGACCTTGGGGGATTCAGCCCTTGGCGGCGCGGCATTCCGGATTCATTTCCCGGTGGTGTGACCGGAAGGTGCGGAATGCTTTTGGGGCCCCATCGCGAGCAAGCTCGCTCCCACAGGGGATCTACTGTGAGCACATTAATTGTGAACACCTGAGATCAAATGTGGGAGCGAGCTTGCTCGCGATGGGGTCAGTGGGAACATCCAGAATATTAGCCCTGAAACTCAGTTCTCTTGTTCGCGATAAGCGCCTGGCGTCAATCCCGTCCACTTCTTGAACGCCCGGTGAAACGCCGACGGTTCTGAAAAACCCAGCTGTTCGGCGATCTGCTGCAACGACAGATCGGCACGGCTCAGGTGATAAATCGCGATGTCGCGGCGCAGATGGTCTTTCAATTCCTGAAAACTCGAACCCTCTTCACGCAAGTGCCGACGCAAGGTCTGCGGGCTGATGTGCAGCTGCGCGGCGACTGTTTCCAGGTCTGGCCAGCGCGCACTGTCGCTGCTGAGCAGGCGCCGTAGCTGGCTGCTGAGGCTATCGCCGTCATCCGGGCGCGACAGCAGATCGGCGGGTGAGCGCTCGAGGAAATGCTTGAGGGTCCGTTCGTCCTGCAGCAACGGCATGTGCAGGTATCGGCTGTGGAACAGCAGGCTGCTCTGTTCGGCCGAGAACACCATAGGGCAGGGGAACAACAGGTCGTACTCGGCGCCGTGCTCGGGTTTCGGGTAGCTGAAACAGGCCTGTTCCAAACGAATGCGCTGACCGATCAGCCAGCTGCCCAGTCGATGCCAGATCACCAACTGACATTCGCTGAAAAAGTGATCCGGGTCCCACAGCTGTGAATCGTCCAGGCTCAAACGGACCATTTCGCCCTCGCGGCTCAGGGTCAGGCGCGGAGCATCGGGGAATAGGCTATAAAATAATAAGCCGCGACTGAGTGCTTTCTCGAGCGTGCGGCAGTGAATCAAGGCATGGCACATCATGGCGAAGGTGCCGCGCTTGCTTGGGCCATGGGCAAAGCCCAGGTATTCGTCATCCAGCGCTTGCCAGAGCCCTTGCAGCAGGCTGGTGAATTGTTCCGGGGCGATCCTCGCGCGGGGCTCGTCGAGCAATTCGGTGCTGATCCCCAATTGCTGCAGCAGGTCCGAGTAGTCATAGCCGCGCCGGCGTGCGCCACGGAGGGCCGCACGAGCAAAATGACTGGCGATGGTACGTTCGCGCATTGGGGTCTGGTCCGTCCATTGAGTGGCGGATCTTAGCCACGGCCTCGTGGCGGGACAAGGCGGATATCCGCCAAATTGCAGGACGAGATCCGGCTGATGGGCGGGAATCCGCCACCTGGATCGGGCAAGTCAGAGGCAAGGAACCTTCTGCAGCCCTGATGGCAAAAGGCTTTTGGGGGATTTTGGCAAGGTGGCACGGGCTTTGCGATAAGGGCAACAGCTCAACAAAACAAATCCCTCCAGCGCAGGAGGGTTCGCACTTTAGGTGTCGCATGCGTCAGATGGATGATTGCAGCGCGGTGCTCTTGAGGAACTTTGCAATGACGACTCGTCAGCCACTGTACAAATCCCTGTATTTCCAGGTGATCGTTGCCATCGCTATCGGCATTCTGCTCGGTCACTACTATCCGCAGACCGCCGTGGCACTCAAACCACTGGGTGACGGGTTCATCAAACTGATCAAAATGGTCATTGCACCGATCATCTTCTGCACCGTCGTCAGCGGTATCGCGGGCATGCAGAACATGAAATCGGTTGGCAAGACCGGCGGTTACGCGCTGCTGTACTTCGAAATCGTTTCGACCATCGCATTGCTGGTGGGTCTGGTGGTGGTCAACATCGTGCAGCCAGGTAACGGCATGCACATCGATGTCAGCACCCTGGATGCTTCCAAAGTGGCTGCTTATGTCGCTGCCGGTGCGGATCAAAGCGTCGTTGGCTTCCTCCTGAACGTTATCCCGACCACCATCGTCGGCGCGTTCGCCAACGGCGATATCCTGCAAGTGCTGATGTTCTCGGTGATCTTCGGCTTCGCCCTGCATCGCCTGGGTTCGTACGGCAAGCCGATCCTGGACTTCATCGATCGCTTCGCCCACGTGATGTTCAACATCATCAACATGATCATGAAACTAGCGCCAATCGGTGCCCTGGGCGCCATGGCCTTCACCATTGGTGCCTATGGCGTTGGCTCGCTGGTGCAACTGGGTCAGTTGATGGCGTGCTTCTACATCACTTGCATCGTGTTCGTTCTGGTCGTACTGGGCGGCATCGCCCGCGCTCACGGTTTCAGCGTGCTGAAAGTGATTCGCTACATCCGTGAAGAGCTGCTGATCGTGCTGGGTACTTCCTCTTCGGAGTCGGTGCTGCCACGCATGCTGATCAAAATGGAGCGTCTGGGCGCGAAGAAATCCGTTGTGGGTCTGGTGATCCCGACCGGTTACTCGTTCAACCTGGACGGTACTGCGATCTACCTGACCATGGCCGCGGTGTTCATCGCTCAGGCGACCGACACCCATATGGACATCACGCACCAGATCACCTTGCTGATCGTGCTGCTGCTGTCCTCCAAAGGTGCTGCCGGTGTGACCGGTAGCGGCTTCATCGTACTGGCCGCCACTTTGTCTGCGGTCGGTCATCTGCCGGTTGCCGGCCTGGCGCTGATCCTGGGTATCGACCGCTTCATGTCCGAAGCCCGCGCCCTGACCAATCTGGTGGGGAACGCGGTTGCGACTCTGGTCGTGGCCAAGTGGGTCAAGGAACTGGACGTCGACCAGATGCACACGGAACTGGCTTCCGGTGGTCGTGGAATCACCAATACCCATGGCGAAGACGATCTGCAGGTGGCTGAAGGCCAAACCCCGACTTCGCTGAAGTAATTCATCGAGTTGATGAAAAACCCGCTTCGGCGGGTTTTTTTTGTCCTGCGGTTTGAGCGCAAAGGTCAGTCCGGCTGATGCTTAAGGTGATTGCTGCCAGGCCATCGGCTGCCTAGGCTTCAGGTATCGCTTAAGGAGAACGCCCATGCAAGGCCCACTGGCATCACTCAAGGTTCTGGATTTCTCGACGCTGTTGCCGGGGCCGTTCGCCTCGCTGTTGCTGGCGGACATGGGGGCCGAGGTGTTGCGCATCGAGTCGCCGACGCGCATGGACCTGCTGCGGGTCCTGCCGCCCCATGATCAGGGCACTTCTGCCAGCCACGCCTACCTCAATCGCAACAAGCGCAGCCTGGCGCTGGACCTCAAGCAGCCGGCAGCGCTGGAGGTGGTCAAACAACTGCTGCAAGACCACGACATCCTCATCGAGCAGTTTCGCCCTGGGGTGATGGAGCGTCTGGGCCTGGGTTATGAAACGCTGAAGGCGATCAACCCGCGACTGATTTACGTGTCGATCAGCGGTTACGGCCAGACGGGCCCCTACAAGGATCGCGCCGGCCACGACATCAACTACCTGGCGCTGGCAGGCGTGGCCAGCTACACCGGGCGCGAGGACAGCGGGCCATTGCCGTTGGGAATTCAGGTCGCGGACATTGCCGGCGGTTCGCTGCATGGGGTGATCGGTTTGCTGGCGGCGGTGATTGCCCGTCAGCACAGTGGCCAGGGGCAACATCTGGACGTGAGCATGACCGACTGCGCATTCAGCCTGAACGCCATGGCCGGCGCGGGTTTTCTGGCCTGCGGTGTGATGCCGGGGCGCGAAGATCAAATGCTCAATGGCGGCAGCTTCTACGACTACTACCGCACCCGCGATGGTCGCTGGATGTCAGTCGGCAGCCTGGAGCCGGACTTCATGCAGCAGCTGTGCACGGCGCTGGGTCTACCGGAGCTGGCAGTGCTGGGTTTGTCGCCCAGTCCCGAGCAGCAAAAGGCGCTCAAACTGGCGTTTCAGATCGAGTTCGAAAAGCATGACTTTAGCGAGCTCTGCCAGTTGTTTACCGGGCTCGATGCGTGCGTTGAGCCGGTGTTGAGCCTGGCCGAGGCGGTCGATCACCCGCAGCTGAAGGCTCGGGATCTGGTCACCCAGGTGCCACGCAACGACGGCACCACCCAGGCGCAGATGGCCTGTCCCTTGAAGTTTTCGGACGGTTTGCCCGCGCCACGAAATATCGGCGCGGCGTTGGGTGCGCATACCGATCAGGTGTTGGGTGAGTTGGGGTATAGCGCTCAGCGCATCGAGGAATTGCGGCGTAACAAGGTGGTTTTGTAGGGGGGTTGAGGGCCTCATCGCGAGCAAGCTCGCTCCCACATTGGATCTGCGTCGTTTACAAATCCCCTGTGGGAGCGAGCTTGCTCGCGATGGCGTCCGAATGAACACCGGAAATCTCACTACTCGACCCGCATTTCCCCACTGAACACCAAGGTGCTGCGGCAACGTCGACACAAATACCGTCGCCCTTGTCGCACCAGGCTATGGCGCTGGGCCGAGAACGGGAAATCGCTGTTGGCGCAGGGGCAGCGGTAGATGTAGCGGGTCACGCTGCGGCGCTTGATTGCGTAGGTGTGGCACCGGTTGGGCGGCAGTTCGTACACGCCGCGCATGATCAATTGCCATTCTTCGCCGTGCGGCTGGATGCGCTCGCCAAACAGCTGGTGGGCGATCAGGTGCGCGACTTCGTGGGCCACGGTCTGCTTGAGGAAGTCTTCGGTATTTTCCCGGTACAGCTGCGGATTGAAGCGCAGCAGGTTTTCATGCAAGTGCGCAACGCCGGCTTTCTGGCCGCGCAACTTGAGGCTGACCACCGGGCGTTTGAAGGATCGTTTGAAAAAGGATTCGGCTTGTTGGAAACAGTCTTCGACGCGGGTATTGAGTTGCTGAGGCATGCTTAACGGATCTCCAGAGGCGTCGAGTATGCTGCAAACCCTGTTCATTGCGAATCGCTCAGGCGCCGAATGGTCGTCGCACAATTCAGAAGTTAGAAGGCCGCCTTGCGGCGGCCTGTGTTGACAGATCCTTGTTTGTTTTGTTGGCGGCGTCCTTTGCTCGCTTCAGCGGCTCGAGTTTCAGGCTTCAATTGCCCCTTTTATTAGTTGCCCGTTCTAATTGGTATAGACCGGGCCGACGCCCAGGCCCCAGACAATGACGGTGAATGCCATGATCGCAACCAGCACCACCAGCCCTACGGCGAGCACTGAACTTGAGAATAGAAAACCCTCATCAGATGGAATGTTCATGAAGGTCGGCAGCCCCACATACAGCAGGTACACGGTGTAGCAGATGGCTGCGGTGCCGACGACCATGCCCAGCCACATGTGCGGATACAGCGCCGCCAGACCGCCGATGAACAGTGGCGTAGCGGTATAGGTGGCAAACGCGACACAGCGCGCCAGGCTCGGGCTGGCGTCATAGGTGCGGGCCATCCAGTGTATGAACGCCCCCATCACCGCGACCCCGCCGAGCATTGCCAGGTACGACATGATGGTCATCCATAGCGCGCTTTCCTGGGTCAGCATGACCGGCGCACGGCTACCGATGACCCAGCCGACCTTGGTGGTGCCGATAAACGCCGAAATGGCCGGTATTGCCGCCAGGATCAGCGTGTGGGTGAGGTACATGTGGCTGATGCTTTCCTCTTGGTCGCCACGGATTTCTTTCCATTCTTGATCAGGGTGGGTGAAAAGCCCCACGACGTGATGGATCATAGTCAGTCACTCCTTCGTGATTGCTATCGCCCCCCAGCGGAGCGCCTACGGGCCAGCGGCCAAGTAAGTAGAGGTCTGAAATGCGTGCGACCTTATGTCGCAGTATAGAAAGGACTTGCTGTCACAGGTGGGGGGCTTTAGAGCAAATCGCGCTGTAAACCCTGGGGTTAATCGCTGTTGGATAGCAAAATCAAAAGATCGCAGCCTGCGGCAGCTCCTACACCGGTTCCGTAGGAGCTGCCGGAGGCTGCGATCTTTTAGGGCTCTTCGCCCGGTCAGCGTTTTTGCGTAAAATGTCGGCCTTTCGTCACACCTCGCGGATTTCAAGCGCCATGGGCACTCTTACGGTCAACCAGAACAAACTGCAGAAACGTCTACGCCGGCTGGCCGGTGAGGCCGTCGCCGATTACAACATGATCGAAGAGGGTGACAAGGTCATGGTCTGCCTGTCCGGCGGCAAGGACAGCTACACCATGCTCGACGTGCTGATGCACCTGCAGAAGGTGGCGCCGATCAAGTTCGAGATCGTCGCGGTGAACATGGACCAGAAGCAGCCGGGTTTCCCTGAACATGTGCTACCGGCCTACTTGAAAGAGCTGGGCGTGGAATACCACATCGTCGAAAAAGACACCTACTCGGTGGTCAAGGAGCTGGTGCCGGAAGGCAAGACCACCTGCTCTCTGTGCTCACGCCTGCGGCGCGGTACGCTTTACACGTTCGCCGACGAAATCGGCGCGACCAAAATGGCCCTCGGTCATCACCGCGACGACATCGTCGAGACGTTCTTCCTCAACATGTTCTACAACGGCTCGCTCAAGGCCATGCCGCCGAAGTTGCGCGCCGACGATGGCCGTAACGTGGTGATCCGCCCGCTGGCCTACTGCAACGAGAAAGACATTCAGGCCTACTCGGACTTCAAGCAATTCCCGATCATCCCGTGCAACCTCTGCGGTTCTCAGGAAAACCTGCAACGTCAGGTGGTCAAGGAAATGCTTCAGGAATGGGAACGCAAGACGCCGGGCCGTACCGAAAGCATTTTCCGTGGTTTGCAGAACGTCATTCCGTCGCAGCTGGCGGACCGTAACCTGTTCGACTTCACCAACCTGCGTATCGACGAAACCGCTGCGTCGCGTTTCGTCAACGTCGTCAACCTCTGAACAAATGGTGGGAGCGGGCTTGCTCGCGAATGCGTAGTGTCAGTCGACAACAATACCGGCTGACATACCGCCATCGCGAGCAAGCTCGCTCCCACAGGTTCTTATGGCAGGCCGTTTTCAATTCAATCCTCAGGAGAGGGCATGCGCGATTACAAGTGGCTGCACGAATACTGTCTGAACCGTTTTGGTTCTGCAGCCGAACTGGAAGCCCATCTGCCCGTGCCCAAGACCCCGGCACAACTGCGCAAGATCAGTGACGATCGCTACCTGTCGACCCTGGCGTTGCGGGTGTTTCGCGCAGGCCTCAAGCACAGCCTGGTGGACGCCAAATGGCCGGCGTTCGAAGAAGTGTTCTTCAGGTTCGATCCGGAAAAGGTCGTGCTGATGGGCGCCGAGCACCTTGAGCGACTGATGCAGGACACACGGATCATCCGCCACCTGGGCAAGCTCAAGAGCGTGCCGCGCAATGCGCAGTTCGTGCTGGACGTGGCGAAAGAGAAGGGCAGCTTCGGCGAATTGATCGCTGAGTGGCCGGTGACCGACATCGTTGGCTTGTGGAAGTACCTGGCCAAGCACGGGCATCAGCTGGGCGGGTTGTCGGCACCGCGGTTTCTGCGGATGATCGGTAAGGACACATTCGTGCCGAGTTATGACGTAGTCGCGGCGCTGAATGCGCAAGAGATCATCGACAAGGTGCCGACCAGTTTGCGCGATCTGGCGACGGTGCAGAACGCCTTCAACCAGTGGCACGCCGAGAGCGGCCGGCCGATGTGTCAGATTTCGATGATGCTGGCTTACACAGTGAATCATTGAGACCGTGTCGCCTCCATCGCGAGCAATCGAGCGTCGACCGGCTGCTCCCACATTGGATCTGCGTCGTTCACAAATCCCCTGTGGGAGCGAGCTTGCTCGCGATGGCGTCCTGTCAGGCGACAGAGATCTCGCCTTCGCCGGCCAGCTTGCGATTGAGCTGAAACCGCCAGCGCACATACAGCAGCGCCGAACAGAACACCGCCAGGCTCGCGACCATCTCCAGCAGACCAAACACCTGTCGATTCGGGTCGAATGCGGCAATCGCGCCTTTGATGAAATACAGGTTCACCACAAAGCACATCCATGAATGCCCGCGCGCGCTGGCGCTGATCATGCCCGGCGCCAGCAACAACAACGGCACCAGTTCAATCAGCAGGATCACCCACGGCCGCGCACCATGCAGGTCGGCGATCACCAGGTAATAGGCGCAGAGCAAACCCAGCAGGCCGAAAAAGCACAGCAGGCTGATGACGCGCATCGCCCGAACTCGTGGTTCGAGCCATTCGATGGAGGGCAGAACCTTCGGCTTCCTGGCCACGTTAGCGCTCCAGTTTCAGGGCGGTTTTCGCCAGACGCAGGCCCAAGGCCCGGCACAGCGCGACTTCATGCTCGTTCAAACCGCTTTTGCCGTCAGCGCCGGCGTGATGGCTGGCGCCGTAAGGCGTGCCGCCGCCGCGAGTTTCCAGCAGTGCCGATTCGCTGTAGGGCAGGCCGGTGATCAGCATGCCGTGGTGCAGCAATGGCAGCATCATCGACAGCAAGGTGGTTTCCTGACCGCCGTGCAGGCTGGCCGTCGAGGTGAAGACCCCGGCCGGTTTGCCCACCAGTGCGCCGGTCAGCCACAGGTTGCTGGTGCCATCGAGGAAGTACTTCAGCGGCGCCGCCATGTTGCCGAAACGGGTCGGGCTGCCGAGGGCCAGGCCCGCGCAGTTTTTCAGGTCGTCGAGGCTGGCGTACAGCGCGCCTTCGTCGGGAATGTCTGGCGACACCGCCTCGCATTCGCTGGAGATCGCCGGCACCGTGCGCAGGCGTGCTTCCATCCCGGCCTGCTCAACGCCGCGGGCAATCTGCCGGGCCATTTCATTGGTCGAGCCACTGCGGCTGTAATACAGAACCAGAATGTACGGCGCACTCACGGCAGAATCTCCAGCACATTTTCTGGCGGACGGCCGATGATGGCTTTGTCACCGACTTCAAGAATCGGTCGCTCCATGAGCTTTGGATGTTCGGCGATGGCGGCGATCAATTGCGCCTCGCTCAAGCTGCTGTCAGCCAGGTTCAGGGTTTTATATTCATCTTCGCCGGTGCGCAGCAGTTGCCGGGCGCTGATCCCGAGTTTACCCAGCAGGCCTTGCAGTTGCGCGGCGTTCAGCGGGGTTTCCAGGTAGCGGACCACGGTTGGCGCCAGGCCACGGGCTTCCAGCAGTTCCAGCGCACCGCGGGATTTCGAGCAGCGCGGGTTGTGATAAAGCGTCAGATCGGTCATGTGCGGTTCGCATCTTGCGTAAGGTGGCGGCTATTCTACCTGTGCGGCGAGCAGTCCTGAACCTTGGAAGGCGATGGGTCGCAGCAGAACCTATTTTTTGAGTAAGGATCATTACCCATGACAAGGCGACTGACAGCAACATTGGCCCTCTTCGCAACCTTGCTGCTTGGCGGCTGTGGCTATGACTACGGCACTGATCAACTGGGACAGAAAGTGGCGTCCGGGCGCCTCGACGGCCAATGGTTTGTGCTCAATTACTGGGCCGAGTGGTGTGGCCCGTGTCGTACCGAGATTCCACAATTGAACGTTTTGTCTGAACGGCTCAAAGGTCAGAAGATTGGCGTGTTTGGAGTCAACTTCGACAATGTGCAGGGCGAAGACCTCAAGAGTGCCAGTGAAAAGCTCGGGATCACGTTCACGGTGCTGGCCCAGGATCCGGCCGACCGCTTCGACTTGCCGCGCAGTGAGGCGTTGCCGGTGACCTATATCATCGATGACAAAGGCAAGGTGCGCGAGCAGTTGATGGGAGAGCAGACGGCGGTGGGGGTGATGGCGAAGCTTAAGGCGTTGCAGGCGATGAATTGACGGCGGGCCGAGCGCCCACCTGTGGCGAGGGGGGGCAAGCCCCAATGCCAGTCAGTCAAGGGCAATCCATGTGGGAGCGAGCCTGCTCGCGATAGCGGTGGGTCAGTCAACATTGATGTTGAATGTAATGCCGTCATCGCGAGCAGGCTCGCTCCCACAGGGACGGTGTTCGCCGAGGGGGGGTTAACCCTCTTCAAGCCACCAGCGCAGCGGCTTGCCTTCGGCGGGCCAGAAGCGCATTTGCTCGATCGGCGAGATATCCCAGCGTTGCACGGTTTCCAGTGCTTGCAGGAAGCGTTTTTCCTGTTCCATCAAGGCCGGGGCGCACATTTTTCGGGTGCTGCCGACTTTGCCGAAACTCAGCTTGTCGCCGTCCAGGGTGTAGGGCGCGAACCAGTGGTTGCAGCCGCCATTGCCATAAGCCCGACCGTCTTCACCGAGGGTGATGGTCAGGTGGCTGTAGTCGATCAGCGGGCGTTCGCCGATCCACTCCAGCACATAGCTGCGATCCTGCTGCAGTTGCACCGGCTCAGCGGCGCAACCCAGCAGGCTGGCACCCGCCATCGCGGCCAGAACGAGGTGTTTCATTACACGGGCTCCTGGCATTTCGGGCACAGGTGCTTCTCGCTGGCGGTGGTCCAGCCCAGTTCGGCAATCCGTGCAGTGGCGGCCGGTTTTTCGGCCTTGTTGCCCAGTTTGGCGTCGACCGCGAACTCGAACTTCAACTCTTTGGCGCAGCTGTCGCAGTTCACTTGCCAGTTGTGGATCGCCAGTTCACCAAACACCGGACCACTGGCTACGGCAACCCACTGGCCCATGGGCTTGAGCAGGTGGCGAACGTTCTCAACGGTCAGACGCATGGACAAGTCCTTGCTGCCTTTGAGGGTGACCAACAGCACGTCATCGGCGCGGATCGAGCCGCCGTTGCCGGTGACTTGATAACGCCCCGGCGTCAGCGCGCGGCATTCGGTCAGCGTGTGTTGCGGGTTCATCAGGCTGTAGCGGAAATCGTGTTCGACCATGGGTCCTCCAAATATGCGCGATATGCTAGCACGCGAAAGAATCAGGCATGGCCCATGGATGCGACCTTCGATCAGGCCAAATCAGCCTTCGACCCGATTCCGTGGTGTTCCAGCGGCCCAATCGGTGATGTTCTGCAAGGTCGTCGTGGCGATTGCGGCCAATGCTTCGCGGGTCAGGAAGGCCTGGTGCGCGGTGACGATGACGTTGGGGAAGGTCAGCAGGCGCGCCAACACATCGTCCTGCAATGGCAGGTCGGAGCGGTCCTCGAAGAACAACTGTGCTTCTTCTTCATAGACATCCAGCCCCAGATAGCCCAATTGAGCGCTTTTCAGTGCTTCGATCAGCGCTGGTGTGTCCACGAGCCCGCCACGCCCGGTGTTGATCAGCATGGCGCCGGGTTGCAGGTGTGCCAGTGACTGGCTGTTGATCAGGTGTTTGCTTTCGGCGGTCAGCGGGCAATGCAGGCTGATGATCTGCGCTTCGGCCAACAGCTCCGGTAACGCCAGGTAACGGGCGCCGAGGGCCAGGACCTCAGGATTGGGGAAGGGGTCATAGGCCAGCAGCTTGCAGCCAAACCCGGCCATGATTTTCGCGAAGACGGCACCGATTTGTCCGGTACCGACCACGCCGACGGTCTTGCCGCACAGGTCGAAACCGGTCAGCCCGTGCAGGCTGAAATCGCCTTCGCGGGTGCGGTTATAGGCGCGGTGCAGACGGCGGTTCAGCGCCAGGATCAAGGCCACCGCGTGTTCGGCCACGGCGTGGGGCGAGTAGGCCGGCACGCGCACGATGCTCAAACCAAGGCGTTTCGCTGTGGGCAGGTCAACGTGGTTGTAACCGGCCGAGCGCAGGGCGATCAGTCGCGTGCCGCCGGCGGCCAGTTGTTCAAGCACTGGCGCGCCGAGGTCGTCATTGATAAAGGCACAGACCACTTCATGCTGCTCGGCCAGCGCCGCCGTGTCCAGGCTCAGGCGCGCGGATTGAAAGTGCAACTCCATACCGGCGGGCAGCCTGGCAGCGAGGAAGCTGTCGCGGTCGTAAGTCTGGCTGCTGAAGAGAATCGTGCGCATCGTGTCCTCCTGGAAATATCACCCTATACCCGTACCCCGTAGCAGCTGCCGAACGCAGCCTTCGGCAGCTGCTACATTAGCCTTTGTGGCGCCCAGCGCTATTGATCTGGGTCAGGCACCAATACGCGCTTGCGAGGCCAGACGGTTGATCGCCCGTTCAAGTTCTTCCAGCGCCGCCTGCGCTTTGGGGTCTTGTTGCTTGAGCAGTGTTTCGCTGCGCTGACAGGCCGCTCGTAGCTGCGGAACGCCGCAATAGCGCGTCGCGCCATGCAGGCGGTGGACGCGTTCGATCAGGGCATTCTGGTCATTGCTTTCACGGGCGACACGAATCGCCTCGCGGTCGGCTTCAAGCGAGGCCAGCAACATCGCCAGCATGTCAGCCGCCAGATCGGCTTTGCCAGCTGCCAGGCGCAGGCCTTCATCCGGGTCGAGCACCAGCAGGTCGCTGGTGCTGCCGTAGGCGTCGGCCCGCTCCGGCCCGTGGTTACGCAGGGCCAGCCCGGTCCATTTCAACACCACCTGCGCCAGTTGGCGTTCGCTGATGGGCTTGGTCAGGTAATCGTCCATGCCGCTTTGCAGCAAGGCGCGTTTTTCGTTGGCCATGGCGTGCGCGGTGAGGGCGACGATCGGCAGCGGTGTGCAATGCCGTTCGCTTTCCCATTGGCGAATCGCTTCGGTGCTCTGGCGTCCATCCATGCCCGGCATCTGTACGTCCATCAGCACCAGATCGAAGGCTTCGGTCTGCACCGCCTTGATCGCCGCGTACCCGCTTTCGACCGCCAGCACCTTGGCGCCCATGTCTTCGAGCAGCGTTTGCACCAGCAGCAGGTTGGCCGGGTTGTCGTCGGCGCAGAGTACTTTCGGTGCGCGGCTGGAAACCGGCTCGCCCGGTTCGTTGCGCAACTGACGCGGGTTGACCAGATCCGACAGCGCCCGGCGCAATTTGCGAGTGCAGGCCGGTTTGGCCTGCAATTGGCTGTGGGGGTTGGGCACCGAGAGATGGAACAGCGTCTGCTCGGTGGTCGGGCACAGCACCAGTACTTTGCAACCCAAGTGTTCGAGGTCCCAGATGTGCTGATTCAGCCGCTCCGGCGGCATGTCGTTGGAGGTGATGCCGAGCACGGCGAGGTCGATCGCCTGGTCGGTCTGATGCGCACCGGTAACACCGTTGGTCAGACTTTCCAGGGTGTTGAACGGTGTCACTTCAAGGCCACAGTCTTCCAGTTGATGCTGCAAGGCCTGGCGTGCCAGTTCGTGGTTCTCCATCACCGCAACGCGCCGTCCGAGCAACGGTGGTGCCGGCAAGTCTTCGGCATCGTCGCGGGTTTTCGGCAGGCTCAGGCTGACCCAGAATTCCGAGCCTTCCCCGGGTGTGCTGTCGACACCAATCTCGCCGCCCATCTGCTCGATCAGACGCTTGGAAATCACCAGCCCCAGACCCGTGCCGCCGGGTTGCCGGGACAACGAGTTGTCGGCCTGACTGAAGGCCTGAAACAGTGCGCGCACGTCCTGATTCGACAGACCGATGCCGGTGTCCTGAATGCTGATACGCAGTTGCACGCTGTCTTCGTGTTCCTCTTCAAGCATGGCGCGGGCGACGATGGTGCCTTCGCGGGTGAACTTGATCGCGTTACTCACAAGGTTGGTGAGGATCTGCTTGAGCCGCAGCGGGTCACCGACCAACGACAGCGGGGTGTCGCGGTAAACCAGGCTGACCAGTTCCAGCTGTTTGGCGTGGGCGGCCGGGGCGAGGATGGTCAGGGTATCTTGCAGCAGATCGCGCAGGTTGAACGGAATGCTGTCGAGCACCAGTTTGCCGGCCTCGATTTTCGAGAAGTCGAGAATCTCGTTGATGATCCCCAGCAGGCTGTCGGCGGACTTTTCGATGGTGCCCAGGTAGTCGAGCTGACGCGGCGTCAGTTCGCTTTTTTGCAGCAAGTGGGTGAAGCCGAGGATGCCATTGAGCGGAGTACGAATCTCGTGGCTCATGTTGGCGAGGAACTCGGACTTGATCCGGCTCGCCTCCAGGGCTTCCTTGCGCGCCAGGTCCAGCTCGATGTTCTGGATCTCGATGGTTTCGAGGTTTTGCCGGACGTCTTCAGTGGCCTGATCGATGCTGTGCTGCAGTTCTTCCTGGGCGTTTTGCAGGGTGCTGGCCATGCGGTTGATACCCGAGGCCAACTCGTCCAGCTCTTGACTGCCGAGCGGTGGCAGGCGGGTTTCGAGATGACCGTCCTTGAGTTGTGCCACGGCCTGCTTGATCAGGTTGAGCGGTGTATTGATGGTGCGGCCCATACGCAATGCCAGCAGCGCGGTGCCGACCAGACCTGCGGCGATTAACAGCACGCTGGCGAACAGGCTGCGGTAACCACGCAGCAACATGCCATTGTGGGAGAGTTCCAGTTCGACCCAACCCAGCAAACGATCGGACTCGTCGGGGATCAGCTCGCCGGCCAGGTTGCGATGTTTGCCGAACACCGGCAACAGGTAACGGGTGGCGTCGCTGCCGGTGCGTTGCAGCATGTGCGTGCTGTCGCCTGTGGGCGGCTGGTTGAGCATCAGCGGGCCGGCGTGCGCCAGTTGCGTGCGGTCTGGCGCCAGGAACGACACGGCGCGTACGTCCGGTTGCTCCAGTGATTGGGTCGCGATGCGTTCCAGCAGGTCGTCATTGCTGTGGCCCATGGCCGGGGCGACCAGAGGTGCCAATTGTTCGGCGATCATTTCGCCGCGTTGCAGAAGTTGGGTTTGCAGATCGGACTGCTGCATCCAGGTGAAATAGCCGCCCAGAACCAAGGCCATCAGGCTGGTCGGCAACAAGGTCGACAACATTACGCGACCTTTGATCCCCAGTTTCTTCAGCACGTCACTCTCCTGCTATCACGCTGTTTATAGATGATCCATACGTGCATCCGGCACGCGCTACTCGCGCAGTGTAGCGATTTGCAGGCGGGCAATCTCGGCAAATTACCCAGAGCTTTGTGACGGTTTGAAGGTCTCGGGTGCCTGCTACGAAAGTCGCGGGTTGCTCACTGCCGGGCAATCTTGAATAATCAGTGATTGAGAATGACTTGCAGAAGCTAATGACTCCCGTATCCGTTGGCCCCCCTCGTATCCTGGCGATTGAAGACGACCTCGTGCTGGGGGCTTATGTCCATGAACATCTGGGACGTTGCGGTTTTCAGGTGACCTGGTGCCAGAACGGCAAGGAAGGGTTGGCGATTGCCCGTAAGCAAACCTTCGATGTCGTACTGATGGATATTTTGCTGCCGGGCATGGACGGGCTGGCGGTACTGACCGACCTGCGGACCAGTGATTCCACTCCGGTGCTGCTGATGTCGGCATTGGGCGCCGAAGCGGATCGCATCAGCGGTTTTCGTCTGGGCGCCGACGACTACCTGCCCAAGCCTTTCAGCATGGCCGAGTTGCGGGTGCGCATCGAAGCCATCCTGCGGCGGGTGGCCCTGGACCGTTGGCATGGGCCGCCACCGGTCAACAGCGACGTTCACAGCCTGCGTTTCGACGATGAACTGAGTGATGTTCATTATGGCGAGCAGTGGGCCGGGCTGACCCGCAGCGAATATCGGCTGCTGGAAACCCTGAATCGTAATGGCGATGAAGTGCTCAGCAAGGCCTTCCTTTATCAGCATGTATTACAGCGCGGCTACGCCCCCCACGACCGCAGCCTGGACATGCACATCAGCCAGATCCGCCGCAAACTCAAGGCTGTCGGCTACAGCGAGCGTGAAGTGCGCACGGTCTGGGGCAAGGGTTATGTATTGAGTGCGTTTGATGAACAGATCTGATCGGCTGGTACCGTTGAACAGCGTGGGTGAACAGACCCGCGCCTTCGATCAAACATCCGAACGCCTGCAAGGCTCCGTGGCGTTGCAGCAGCAACTGCTACGCGACTTGTCTCATGAACTGCGCACACCGTTAAGCCGTCTGCGGGTGGCCAGTGAAAGCGAAGAGGACCTGCTGCAACTGCGCGAGCGAATCGGTCGCGAAGTCGATGCTATGCAGCGGCTGCTGGAGGACACCCTGCAACTGGCCTGGCTCGACACGGAACGCTCGTCATTACCGGATGAGGCGATCCAGATTCAGGCCCTTTGGGAAATGCTCACGGAAAACGCCTGCTATGAAAGCGGCTGGCCTGCCGAGCAACTGCACTGCGCGGTGGATGCTTCGTGCTGGGTTCGCGGCAATCTGAATACCCTGGCCCAGGCGCTGGAAAACATCCTGCGCAATGCCATTCGTCATTCTCCGACCGGCGGCTGGGTGCGCCTCGACGGCCGGCGCGACGGTGACTATTGGCACTTGTGGCTCGAAGACCGGGGTGGCGGTGTCGACGAATGCGACCTGGAACGTATCTTCGACCCGTTCACCCGACTCGACGGCTCACGCCCCGGCAATGGCGGATTTGGCCTGGGCCTGAGCATCGCGCGCAACGCGGTGCAGCGTCAGGGCGGACGCTTGTGGGCGGAGAATGCCGGGGCGGGGTTGCGGCTGAATATGCGGTTGCTGGCTGATCTTGATGGCGTCAGTGACGACGCCATCGCGAGCAAGCTCGCTCCCACATTGATACGGTTCCAACCGCAAAAAGTGTGAACAGCGCGGACCTTGTGGGAGCGAGCTTGCTCGCGATGGCAATCTATAAATCACCACAAAACCAGCGCTTATTCCCATAAGCCATAAGCCCCATACTTTGCGTGATATGGCCTGCGCGCGTTTGCCGGTATGATGGGCGCCCCCGCAGTCTGGATTGCGAATACGCCATGACCTTGCAGTACCCAACCATCGCCGATTGCGTCGGCAACACTCCGCTGGTTCGTTTGCAGCGCCTGCCTGGCGCCACCAGCAACACCCTGCTGCTCAAGCTCGAGGGTAATAACCCGGCGGGTTCGGTCAAGGACCGTCCGGCGCTGTCGATGATTACCCGTGCCGAGTTGCGTGGGCAGATCCATGCCGGCGATACGCTGATCGAGGCGACCTCCGGCAATACCGGGATTGCCCTGGCCATGGCCGCGGCGATCAAGGGTTACAAGATGATCCTGATCATGCCCGACAACTCCAGTGCCGAACGCAAGGCCGCGATGACCGCTTATGGCGCCGAGCTGATTCTGGTCAGCCAGGAAGAGGGCATGGAAGGTGCTCGCGACCTCGCCGAACGGATGCAGGCCGACGGCCGTGGCAAGGTGCTCGATCAGTTTGCCAACGGCGATAACCCGCAGGCGCACTACACCGGTACCGGCCCGGAAATCTGGCGTCAGACCCAGGGCAGCATCACCCATTTCATCAGCTCCATGGGCACCACGGGCACCATCATGGGTGTCTCGCGTTACCTGAAAGAACAGAATCCGGCCGTGCAGATCGTTGGTTTGCAGCCGATGGAAGGCTCGGCGATTCCGGGTATCCGTCGCTGGCCGCAGGAATACCTGCCAAAGATCTATCAAGCCGATCGGGTTGACCGAATCGTCGACATGGCCCAAAGCGAAGCCGAAGACGTGACCCGTCGTCTGGCGCGCGAAGAAGGTATCTTCTGTGGCGTGTCCTCGGGTGGCGCGGTGGCAGCGATGCTGCGCCTGTCCAAAGAAGTTGAAAATGCGGTGATGGTCGCGATCATTTGTGACCGCGGCGACCGTTATTTGTCGACCGGCATTTTCGACGCGCCCAACTGATGGCCAAGCAAGAGAGAGGCCTGCGCTTCCAACCCACTGGCGGCAGCAAAGCCCCGCAAGTCCCGACCGGCAAAAAGCAGCGCTTGACCATCGAGCGCCTGGCCAATGACGGTCGCGGTATCGCATTTTTCGAAGGTCGTACCTGGTTCGTCATCGGCGCTTTGGCCGGCGAAGAAGTCGAGGCGCGAGTGCTGGGCGCTCACGGCAAAGTCGTCGAGGCGCGCACCGAACGCGTCTTCGTCGCCAATCAATTGCGTCGCCCGGCGCCGTGCGCCCATGCCGGGCGCTGCGGTGGTTGCAGCGTGCAGCATCTGCCCCACAACGAACAACTCGCCCTGAAACAGCGCATGCTCGCTGAGCAATTGTCGCGGGTGGCCGGTGTCGAGCCCGAGCAGTGGGCCGCACCGTTAAGCGGTCCTGAATTCGCCTACCGACGTCGTGCCCGGGTCGCCGTGCGCTGGGACGTGAAGACGAAAAAGCTCGAAGTTGGCTTTCGCGCCGCCGGCAGCCAGGACATCGTCGGCATCGATGATTGCCCGGTGCTGGTACAGCCCTTGCAGCCGATCATGAGCCGCTTGCCGGAAATGCTTCGGCGGTTGAGCAAGCCTCAGGCGTTGGGTCATGTGGAATTGTTCGCCGGTTCATCCCTGGCACTGTTGCTGCGGCACATGGCGCCACTGTCTGAAAGTGATCTGAGCATCCTCAAGGAATTCTGCGCATTCCATGACGCCCAATTGTGGCTGCATGGCGAAGGCGAGCCGCAACCGGTCGATGCCGATCAGGCGTTGGGTTACCGACTTGAGCAATGGAATCTTGAACTGGCGTATCGCCCGGGCGACTTCATTCAGGTGAACGCCGGGGTCAACGAAGCGATGGTCGCTCAGGCACTGGAATGGCTAAAGCCTGCGGCTGACGAGCGCGTGCTCGATCTGTTCTGCGGCTTGGGTAACTTTGCCTTGCCGCTGGCGCAGAAGGTCCGTGAAGTGGTGGCGGTGGAGGGCGTGCAGACCATGGTCGAGCGCGCCGCTGCGAATGCCGCTAGCAACAATCTGCATAACGCGAAGTTTTTTCAGGCCGATTTATCCCAGCCTTTGGCTGATGCCAAATGGGCCAGCGAGGGCTTTTCTGCGGTACTCTTGGACCCACCGCGCGACGGTGCTTTCGAGGTGGTGCGCAGACTCGCATCGCTGGGCGCCAAGCGCTTGGTTTATGTGTCGTGCAACCCGGCAACTTTGGCCCGCGACACGGTCGAATTGATCAAGCAGGGCTACCGGTTAAAACGTGCCGGGATCCTCGATATGTTTCCTCAGACGGCACATGTCGAGGCCATGGCGTTATTTGAAGCGAGCTAGGATGGCTCGTCTGGTCCGACTAGACCGCCCATGCATCAGCCGCGTCAGCCCAGCGAGGGCGCATGGGCAACGAAGGTCAGCGATTTGACGCATTGAATCTGCGTCGTAGGGAAGGTAAGCAAGATGGTACAGGTGAGAGCACACCAGCCGATCAATACCGACGGCAGTATCAATCTCGAGGCTTGGCTCGATCATGCGGTCAGTGTCGATCCGGCACTGGATCGCGAAGCCTTGAAAGAAGCCTGCGAGTTCGCTCGTCAGGCCGAACAGCAAGACAATGCGGCGAAGAATCTCTGGTCCGAAGGTACGTCGTGTTTTCGTACAGGCCTTGAGATCGCGGAGATTCTCGCCGACCTCAAGCTCGATCAGGATTCGCTGGTCGCGGCGATTCTTTACCGTGGCGTACGCGAAGGTCATATCCAGCTGCCGGCCGTCAGCCAGCGCTTCGGTCCGGTGGTCGCCAAACTGATCGATGGCGTGCAGCGCATGGCCGCGATCAGTGCCAGTCTGAGCCCGCGCCAGTCGTTGGTGCTGGGCACTCAGGGCCAGGTGGAAAACCTGCGCAAGATGCTCGTGGCCATGGTCGACGACGTCCGCGTCGCGCTGATCAAACTGGCCGAGCGCACCTGCGCGATCCGTGCGGTGAAAACCGCCGATGACGAAAAACGCAACCGGGTCGCCCGGGAAGTCTTCGATATCTACGCACCGCTGGCTCACCGTCTCGGCATCGGTCATATCAAATGGGAACTGGAGGACTTGTCCTTCCGTTACCTGGAGCCGGACCAGTACAAGCAGATCGCCAAGTTGCTGCACGAGCGGCGCCTTGATCGCGAGCGCTTCATCAGCGATGTAATGAACCAGTTGCAGAGCGAATTGCAGGCCACCGGCGTCGATGCCGACATCAGCGGCCGGGCCAAACACATCTATTCGATCTGGCGCAAAATGCAGCGCAAGGGTCTGGAATTCAGCCAGATCTACGACGTGCGTGCGGTGCGCGTGCTGGTACCGGAAATGCGCGATTGCTACACCGCGCTGGGCATCGTCCACACCTTGTGGCGGCATATCCCGAAAGAATTCGACGACTACATCGCCAACCCGAAAGAGAACGGCTATCGCTCGTTGCACACCGCGGTCATCGGTCCTGAAGGCAAGGTGCTGGAAGTGCAGATCCGCACCCACGCGATGCACGAAGAGGCCGAGCTGGGCGTTTGCGCGCACTGGCGCTACAAGGGCACCGACGTCAAATCCGGTTCCAATCACTACGAAGAGAAAATCTCCTGGCTGCGTCAGGTGCTCGAGTGGCACGAAGAGCTGGGCGATATCGGTGGTCTGGCGGAACAGCTGCGGGTCGATATCGAACCGGATCGGGTGTACATCTTCACCCCCGACGGTCACGCCATCGACTTGCCAAAAGGCGCGACACCGCTGGACTTCGCCTACCGCGTACACACCGAAATCGGTCACAACTGCCGTGGTGCGAAGATCAACGGACGTATCGTCCCGCTCAACTACAGCCTGCAAACCGGTGAGCAGGTCGAGATCATCACCAGCAAACACGGCACGCCGAGCCGCGACTGGCTGAACCCGAACCTGGGCTACATCACCACCTCGCGGGCACGGGCGAAAATCGTTCACTGGTTCAAATTGCAGGCGCGCGACCAGAACGTCGCAGCCGGCAAAACCCTGCTCGAACGCGAACTCAATCGCCTCGGTCTGCCGCAGGTGGATTTCGAAAAGCTGGCCGACAAGGCCAACATGAAAACCGCCGAGGACATGTTTGCCGCATTGGGTGCCGGCGATTTACGCCTGGCGCAACTGGTCAACCTGGCACAGCAACTGGTCGAGCCGGAACGCGGCAACGAACAGCTGGAGCTGATTCCGCGCAAAGCCACCGGCTACAAGCCAGGCAAGCGCGGCGACATCCAGATCCAGGGCGTCGGCAACCTGATGACCCAGATGGCCGGCTGCTGCCAGCCGTTGCCGGGCGACGCGATCGTCGGTTACATCACCCAGGGCCGTGGTGTCAGCATTCACCGTCAGGACTGCGCCTCGGTGCTGCAACTGGCCGGGCGCGAGCCTGAGCGGATCATCCAGGTCAGCTGGGGGCCGGTGCCGGTGCTCACCTATCCGGTGGACATCATCATTCGTGCCTACGACCGTTCCGGTTTGCTGCGTGACGTTTCGCAAGTGCTGCTCAACGAGCGGATCAACGTGCTGGCGGTCAACACCCGCTCGAACAAAGAGGACAACACCGCGTTGATGTCCCTGACCATCGAGATTCCGGGCCTGGACGCCTTGGGGCGGTTGTTGGGGCGTATTTCCCAGTTGCCGAATATCATCGAAACCCGGCGTAACCGCACCCCGTGACGGTGATCAATGTGGGGGCTGCTTTATGTGGGAGCGAGCTTGCTCCGGGCGGCGATCCGACGATGGCGGTTGTCCAGTCAACAGTTATGCTGGATGTGCCGGCCCTATCGCGAGCAAGCTCGCTCCCACATGGGTTTTGTGAAGAGATTGATAGATGTATTCACTTGAAGACTTGCTTCACCTGATGAGCCGGCTGCGGGATCCGCAGTTCGGCTGCCCGTGGGATATCAAGCAAACGTACCAGACCATCGTTCCGCACACCCTGGAAGAAGCGTACGAGGTGGCCGACGCCATCGAGCGCGGCGACTTCGAGCATTTGCAGGGTGAGTTGGGCGATCTGCTGTTTCAGGTGGTGTATTACAGCCAACTGGCGCGGGAGGAGGGGCGTTTCGAGTTCATTGGGGTGGTCGACAGCATCACCCGCAAACTGATTCGTCGTCACCCCCACGTATTCCCGACCGGTGATCTGTACGCGCCGCTGGATATCCCGCGGCTCAGTGAGGAGCAGGTCAAACAACGTTGGGAAGAGATCAAGGCCGAGGAACGGGCCGAGAAGTCCCAGGCGCCTGAACAGTTGTCCTTGCTGGATGATGTGCCAGCGGCGCTGCCTGCATTGTCCCGTTCGGCCAAGCTGCAAAAGCGTGCGGGGCAGGTGGGTTTCGACTGGCCGGATGCGTTGCCGGTACTCGATAAGGTTCGCGAAGAGCTCGATGAAGTGCTCGAAGCCATGGCGGATAACGACTCGGCGGCCATCAGTGATGAGGTCGGCGATCTGCTGTTTTCCGTGGTCAACCTGGCGCGTCACCTGAAGGTCGATCCGGAAACCGCATTGCGCGGCGCCAACAGCAAGTTTGAAAGACGCTTCCGATTTATCGAACAGGCATTGCGCGATACCGGTCGTCCCATAGAAGATTGCACCCTCGAAGAGTTGGACGCCTTGTGGGGCGAAGCCAAACGTCAGGAAAAGAATTTGCCCAGCTGCGGCTGAGCTGTTGCCTAAGTGAGTAAGCACCATGAGCCTTTCCCTTCGCGACCAGTTGCTCAAAGCAGGGCTGGTCAACCAAAAGCAGGCCAAACAGGTCGGCAAAGAAAAACAGAAGCAGCAACGTCTGGCCCATAAAGGTCAGATCGAACTCGATGACTCCCAGCAGCGCGCGGCCCAGGAGGCCATGGCCGAGAAGGTCAAGCGCGACCAGGAGCTCAATCGCCAGCAGCAGGAAAAGGCCGAGCAGAAGGCCCGCGCCGCTCAGGTCAAGCAATTGATCGAAGTCTCGCGCCTGCCGAAGCTGACCACCGAGGACTACTACAACTTCGTTGACGACAAGAAGGTCAAGCGCATCTCCGTCAACACCCTGATGCGCAACAAGCTCAGCAGCGGCTCCCTGGCGATCGTGCATCACGCTGGCGGCTACGAAGTGATTCCTCGTGAGGCGGCACTGAAGATCCAGGAGCGCGATCCACAGCGCATTGTGCAACTGAACACCCAGACCGAAGAAGTCGATGCGGACGATCCGTACGCGGCCTATCAGATCCCTGACGATCTGATGTGGTAAGCCTTTAGAGGTTGCAACAACGACAAACCCCGCTCATTGGCGGGGTTTGTTGTTTTCAATGCTGTCATTACACGGAACGGGCGTCTCGTTGCTGTTCCAGATTTTCCAGTTCGGCCTTATAGCTGTGGGCATCACTCTCGGAGTGGAACATTCCCACCAGCATGTCTTGTTGATGTACGTCCCAGATCCGGATACCGGCGGCTACGCCTTCGTGGGATTTATGTGAATCGTCGCGTTCAGTTACTTTTACAGTCATCTGCTGGCTCCAATCTCAATTGATCTGCAGCAAGGCGTGTGCAGGCCTTTGTTATATATTTTGATAGCTTGCTAAGTAAATGCCTGCGGTCGGTAATGATCTTTTGCAGAAATTGAAAAAATCCCGCAGCCCTAGCAGGCCGTGACATTCGGTCGCAGGGTGTTGAGTTTCATGACAAAAGATTCATGTTTTGAGATCAAGGGATCGCTCACGTAGGAGCTGCCGAAGGCTGCGATCTTTGTGGGTCACGACCAATTTCAAGGCGAAAAAAAGCCCCGCATTCGCGAGGCTTCTTCATTTCGATCTGCTTAGCTGCCTTTGACAGCCTTGCCGTCGACCGTACCGTCCTGGAGCATGATGTTGTACTCCTTGCCGTCGGTCTCGACCTGACGCAGGGCTACCAGGATGTAGCCCCAATCCTTGGCGAACCACATTTCGGTGATGCGCTTGTTCTGTGTCGGGTCGCGGACACGTTCGACCTTGATCGCATCGACCGAGCCGGCCTTGGTCTGGACTTTCTCTGGGCCGATCACGCGGAAATCGTAGGTGTCTGTGTCTTCACCTTCGACCACTTGATAGCTCATGCTTTTTTTGCCGGCTGCTACATCGCGCTGCAAGGCCAGTTGGTAAGTGGACTTGTCCAGCATGCCGGTGTTGAGCGGTACCTTGACCGGATCACCGCGATCGGTACCGGTGACCATCTTGGTGGTCCAGTCGAAGTCCAGATTGACCTTCTTGGCTTTACCCAGGCCGCCGCGTTCGAAGCGATAGGACTGGGGCAGCAAGGCGTCCTTGTCCAGCTTCAGGGTGCTTTCCTCGGTCAGGCTGGCAACCAGCATGGAGGCCTTGAAATTCAAGGTCCAGGAGCCGTTGGCATTTTTCGACAGGCTGCGTTCGGCCGAGCCGCTCATCGGAAGCTGCTTCCAGTCGGCGGTGTAGCTGGCGGAGAACGGTTGAAGATCTGCCGCCTGCGCGAGGGGCAGGGCGAACAGAGCACAAGCGAAGAGCAGGGCGCGACGCATAAAATCTCCTAGTTTCGAATCAAGTGACCGCTGGCCGCGAGTAACTGACCATCCAGTAAAGCACCCTGCTCGCCAAGGCTCAGTCGGCCCTCGGCAAACCAGCGTACGGCCATCGGGTAAATCTGGTGTTCGCGGGTGTGAACCCGTTGCGCCAGACTCTGCGGCGTATCGTGCAACTCTACCGGTATTACTGCCTGTACGACCAGTGGTCCGCCATCGAGTTCCTCGGTGACGAAGTGCACGCTGCAGCCATGTTCAGTGTCGCCAGCTTCCAGCGCTCGCTGATGAGTGTGTAACCCTTTGTATTTGGGTAGCAGCGAAGGATGGATATTGAGCAGGCGACCCTGATAGTGACGGACGAAATCAGCGCTGAGAATACGCATGAATCCGGCCAGTACCACAAGCTTGGGTTGGAAGGCGTCGATCAATTCGATCAAGGCGGCATCGAAGGCCTCGCGACCTTCGAAAGTCTTGTGATCCAGGGTGCGGGTGTCGATACCCGCGTCTCTGGCGCGTTGCAGGCCGTAGGCGTCGGCGCGGTTGGAAATCACCGCAGCAATGCGGACCGGGCTGTCGCCGGTCCGCGTGCTGTCGATCAGGGCCTGCAAGTTACTGCCGGTGCCGGACAACAGCACCACGACATCACAGGTCTTGGACATCAGTGAGCCTTGAGGTTCTTCAGTTCAACCTGAGCCGCGCCTTCGGCAGCGGTAGCGATCTGACCGATGACCCAAGGCTGCTCGCCGGCTTCACGCAGTACGTTCAGTGCAGCTTCAACGTGTTCCTGGCCAACGCAGATAACCATGCCGACGCCGCAGTTCAGCACGCGGTGCATTTCGGTTTCGTCGACGTTGCCTTTCTCTTGCAGCCAGTCGAACACCGCCGGACGGGTCCAGCTCGCTACGTCAACCACGGCCTGAGCGCCTTTTGGCAGAACGCGCGGAATGTTATCGAGCAGGCCGCCACCGGTGATGTGGGCCATGGCCTTGACGGCACCAGTGTCTTTGATCAGCTTGAGCAACGGCTTGACGTAGATACGGGTCGGCGCCATCAGCAGTTCGGTCAGCGGCTTGCCGTCGAGCTGGATGTTTTCGATGTCTGCACCGGACACTTCGATGATCTTGCGGATCAGCGAGTAGCCGTTGGAGTGCGGGCCGGAAGACGGCAGGGCGAGCAGGGCATCGCCAGCAGCGACTTTCGAACCGTCGATGATTTCCGATTTCTCGACCACGCCCACGCAGAAGCCGGCCAGATCGTAGTCTTCGCCTTCGTACATGCCAGGCATTTCAGCGGTTTCGCCGCCAACCAGCGAGCAGCCGGACAGTTCGCAGCCAGCACCGATGCCGGTAACCACTTGGGCTGCGGTGTCGACGTTCAGTTTGCCGGTGGCGTAGTAGTCGAGGAAGAACAACGGCTCGGCACCGCAGACCACCAGATCGTTGACGCACATGGCAACCAGGTCGATGCCGATGCTGTCGTGCTTGTTCAGGTTCAGAGCCAGGCGCAGTTTGGTGCCGACGCCGTCGGTGCCGGAAACCAGCACAGGCTGCTTGTAGCCAGCCGGGATTTCGCAGAGGGCGCCGAAACCGCCCAGGCCGCCCATGACTTCCGGGCGCGCAGTGCGCTTGGCGACGCTCTTGATGCGTTCGACCAATGCTTCACCGGCGTCGATGTCTACACCGGCGTCCTTGTAGCTCAGGGAGGGTTGCTTGCTCATGATCCAGGCCTTTAGGGGGGATTCAGGGGTAACGACCGAGTTCGGCGAGTACGCTGAAATACGTGTGGCGCAATTGCCGCGCAAGCATTTCAGAGTTCCCAGCCGTTGCCGGTCTACGAAGGCGCGCGATTTTATCAGGCTTGAGGGGCAGCGGCCATCCTCGGGCCGACGGGCAGGGGCATATCGCGTTAAAAAAACCGAAAATGCCCATGCTGGTGACGTCGCTCGTGGCTGTATAAGGTATAGCCGTTAACCGGCTATCGTTATGACAGGGTGAAAACTTCCATCGATCACGTGAATGTTTTGCGCAGGCCGGTGGTCACAGCCTTGCTCAAGTCTGTTCATGCGGTCTGTTCCAGCCGCTTTTTGTCGTCGGGAATCCTCTATGCGTTTGTGTAAATTTCTGTTTGCAGGCTGTTTGTCGTTGGTCAGCCTGGCGGGTCATGCCCAAACCGTTAACGGTCTCTATCAAGTGCGCGAGCCGGTCAGCAGTCAGGCCCCGGAAGAGCGCGATCAGGCTACCCAGCGTGCGCTGGAAACCCTGGTACTGCGCCTGACCGGTGACGCCAAGGCAGCACAAAACCCGGGGTTGGCGGCGATTCGCAAGGACCCGCAGCAGATTATCAGCCGATATGGCTACGACGCCGGACCGCCGGAAAGCCTGCAAGTCGACTTCGACCCGGTGAGTACCGATCGGGCGCTGCGTCAGGCCGGGCTCGCCTTGTGGGGTGCCAATAGACCGTCGATTCTCGGTTGGTGGCTGAACGATTCGACTGAAGGCTCAAGTCTGGTTGGCGACGGTCAGGCCAGTGCCGCGCCGTTGCGGCGTGCGGCTCAGCATCGCGGTCTGCCATTGCGTTTGCCGCTGGGTGACCTGAACGAGCAGATCGTCGCCACCGCGCCGCATCTTGAAGGCAACGATCCGGCGCCGTTGCATGGGATTTCCGAACGCTACGGTGCGGATGCCTTGCTGGCCGTGCATGCGCATGAAGAGGGTGGTCAGTGGCAGGCCAAGTGGCATTTGTGGCTGGGTGACCAGCGTGAGCAAGGCAGTGCGCAAGGGGCTGACACCGCGGCCTTGGCCGATGCGGTATTGCTGGCAGTGAGTCAGCGTCTGGCGCCGCGTTTTGTTGCCAGGCCGGGGGCGTCCACTGAACAGCTGCTTGAGGTGCAAGGCATGAACCTGGAGCGTTACGCAGCGCTAGGGCATTTGCTGGAGCCGTTTGGTGCGCGCCTGCAAAGTGTCGAGGGTGACCGGATCGTGTATCGAGTCAACGGCAGTGCCGATCAACTGCGAGCGCAGTTGAGTCTGGCGAAGTTGCAAGAGGTGTCAGCGGGTGCTGCGCCTGCGCCTGCGCCGGTTCAGCCTGCGGTTGGCGGTTCGACACCTGCGGTCGCCCCGGCGCCCGCGCCAAAAGCGCAGCTGAGTTTTCGCTGGTAGGTTTTTCTTTCCTTATATAGAAGCAGGAGTGGTTCATGGCCGATACACGGCGTTGGGTTTGGCTTGGTGGGGTGGCCCTGCTGTGCGCGTTTGTCTACCTGTTGCATCCGATCCTCACGCCGTTCCTGGTGGCGTTGTTGCTGGCCTATCTGTTCGACCCGCTGGTGGATCGCCTGGAGAAACTCGGCCTGTCGCGCACCTGGGGGGTGGTCGCGGTGTTCGCGCTGTTCACCTTGGTCGTCATGACACTGCTGCTGGTGTTGGTGCCGATGCTCGCAAAACAGCTGTTTCGCTTGTATGAACTGGCGCCACAGATGCTCGACTGGTTGCAGCACACGGCGATGCCTTGGGCGCAGTCGAAACTCGGGTTGGCGGACGGCTTCTGGAAGTTCGACAAGGTCAAGGCCGCGATCAGCGAGCATATGGGGCAGACCACGGACATCGTCGGTATTGTGCTCAGCCACGCCACGGCGTCGGGTCTGGCGTTGATCGGCTGGCTGGCCAATCTGGTGCTGATCCCGGTGGTGAGCTTTTACCTGTTGCGCGACTGGGACCTGATGATGGCGAAGCTGCGCAGCCTGTTGCCACGTAATCGCGAAGAGCAAGTGGTATCGCTGGCGGACGAGTGTCACGAGGTGCTTGGCGCATTTGTTCGTGGGCAGTTGCTGGTGATGCTGGCGTTGGGTGTGATCTACGCGGCCGGTCTGATGCTGGTCGGGTTGGAGCTGGGGCTGTTGATTGGCTTGATTGCCGGTCTGGCAGCGATCGTGCCGTACATGGGGTTTGTGATCGGGATCGGCGCGGCATTGATCGCCGGGTTGTTTCAGTTTGGTGGCGATCTGTATCCGATGATCGGGATTGTCGCGGTGTTCATGGTCGGTCAGGCATTGGAAGGCATGGTGCTGACGCCGTTGTTGGTAGGAGACCGAATTGGTCTGCATCCGGTGGCGGTGATCTTTGCGATCCTGGCGGGCGGTGAGTTGTTTGGCTTTACCGGGATCTTGCTGGCATTGCCGGTGGCTGCGGTGATTATGGTGCTGGTGCGCCATGTGCATGATTTGTATAAGGATTCTGGAATGTACAGCGGTGCGGAAGATTCTGATTGATCAGCGCCGTCGATTAAGCGCTCAAGGTTGCCCGGCGCGTTGCCGGGCAGGCCTGTAGAGCACTCCTGGCTGTCACATACGCCGTCAAACGAACCTCGCCGATACCCGCAAGTTAACGCAAACCTTTGATTTTGCTTATGGTCTGCTGCATTGTGCGGCCGGCGTCACGGGTATAAACTTTGCAAACTTTACACAGAGGCCACTAACGGTTCGTTTGGAACTGTTCAGTCAGCATGAAACCGATTCAGCTGCCCCTAGGTGTGCGTCTGCGTGATGACGCTACCTTTATCAACTACTACCCCGGCGCCAATGCCGCTGCACTCGGCTATGTCGAGCGGCTGTGCGAAGCCGACGCCGGCTGGACCGAAAGCCTGATCTATCTCTGGGGCAAGGACGGCGTAGGGCGTACGCATTTGCTGCAAGCCGCGTGCTTGCGCTTTGAGCAGTTGGGGGAGCCGGCGGTGTACCTGCCGTTGGCCGAGTTGCTGGATCGCGGTATCGAGATCCTCGACAACCTTGAACAGTACGAACTGGTCTGCCTGGATGACTTGCAGGCAGTGGCGGGGCGGGCTGATTGGGAAGAGGCGTTGTTCCACCTGTTCAATCGCCTGCGTGACAGTGGTCGGCGCCTGCTGATCGCCGCTTCAACCTCGCCACGCGAGTTGCCGGTAAAACTCGCTGACCTCAAATCCCGCTTGACCCTGGCGCTGATTTTTCAGATGCGGCCCCTGTCCGATGAAGACAAGTTGCGAGCATTGCAATTGCGCGCGTCGCGTCGCGGTCTGCACCTGACCGACGAAGTCGGGCATTTTATTTTGACTCGCGGTACTCGCAGCATGAGCGCTTTGTTCGAGCTGCTTGAACGCCTCGATCAGGCCTCTTTGCAGGCTCAGCGCAAGCTGACGATCCCCTTCCTCAAAGAAACCCTGGGCTGGTAAAACTGCGGCCTGCAGCGCGTTTCGGCATGTTTCAGACGTCAGAAAACCCGCTTCCGGAAAGGTATTCACGGCGCGTGCAGATTTAAAATGGGCTTAAGCGCTTAGATGTTAACGAGAAACCGATAAGTCACATTTGGATCGATTGAATTTGCAAATGAGGGCGATAGAAGGCATAGTCTCGCCTTCTTTACAACTTCAGCCACGGTCGTGCCCATGCTAAATCGCTTCGCACCCCTCGTGCCTCTCGCACTTGTCACCCTGCTTTTTGGTTGCGCGGTTCATTCCCCGGTCTCGCAACAAAACGATCAGCAGATTAAAAATTCAGCGACTGCCCAGTCTTCCGTTATTTACCAGGAAGAACTGGCTACCGAAAAAGAACTGGCCGATTTCGCTGGCCGCAAGCCTTACCAGCTTCCAGTTCTGGCCGACAGCATCCTCGAACGTGGTCTGTCCCTGGTTGGTACCCGTTACCGTATGGGCGGTACCTCTGAAGCCGGTTTCGATTGCAGCGGTTTCATCGGTTATCTGTTTCGTGAAGAGGCTGGCATGAACTTGCCACGCTCCACTCGCGAAATGATCAACGTGGATGCCCCGCTGGTTTCTCGCAACAACCTTAAGCCTGGCGACTTGCTGTTCTTCGCTACCAATGGTCGTCGCGGTCGCGTCAGTCACGCCGGGATCTACCTGGGTGATGACCAGTTCATCCATTCCAGCAGCCGCCGCAGCGGTGGTGTCCGGGTCGATAACCTGGGCGACAGCTACTGGAGCAAGACCTTCATTGAAGCCAAGCGAGCACTCGCTATGGCGCCAACGACAGTCACGGCACGCAAGTAAGCGGACTTTTTGTAAGGCTAACTTAAAGTCTTACTTGAAGTTTGGCGCGTAGCCGCTAGAATCCTGATCTATTGTTGACTAACTAACCGCGTAAGCCCTGCTTACGCGGTTTTGTTTTCAGCCTCTCGGCAGAGAAAGCCGCAGCCAGATCAGGATGTTCTGTATATGACGATGTCGGCCCGCCTCGCGCTTATCTTCTTCGCAGCGCTGCTCAGCGCCTGTGCCAGTCGTACTCCGCCGCCTGTTAAAGTTGTTCGCGCTCCGGTTTTTGCTCCCGCTCAATCTTTCTCGCCTGCCGCTGAAGACGTACTGATTCGCGCGTTGGGTCTGGTCGGCACGCCTTATCGTTGGGGCGGCAATACACCGGACTCGGGTTTTGATTGCAGCGGCCTGATTGGCTACGTCTACCGTGATGCAGCGGGTATTTCCCTGCCGCGTTCGACTAGCGAGATGATCGGCATGCAAGCGCCGGAAATCGGCCAAGAGGCGTTGCAAACCGGTGACCTGATCTTCTTTGCCACCAATGGCGGTTCGCACGTCAGCCACGCCGGGATCTATGTCGGTGAAGGTCGCTTCGTGCATGCGCCAGCCACCGGCGGTACAGTGAAGCTGGACAGCTTGTCCAAGGCCTATTGGCAGAGAGCCTACCTGAGCGCCAAGCGTGTTATTCAACCAGAACATCTAGCGCATAATCCGTAGCCTGCAGAGGTTGTCATGACCGCTCGCACACTCAATCTCGACGATTCCCTCTATAACTACCTGCTCGACGTTTCCTTGCGCGAAACGCCGCTGCTGCGCCGTTTGCGTGATGAAACCCAGGCGCTGCCGATGGCGCGCTGGCAGGTAGCGCCCGAGCAGGGGCAGTTTCTCGCTATGCTGGTCAAGCTTACGGGCGCCAGGCGTTTGCTTGAAGTGGGCACTTTCACCGGCTACAGCGCTTTGTGCATGGCGGCCGCCTTGCCGGATGACGGTTCGCTGATCTGCTGTGACATTCCCGGAGAGTACAACGCCACGGCGCGCCGTTACTGGCAGGAGGCAGGCCTTGCTGAGCGCATCGATTTGCGTTTGGCGCCCGCGTTGCAAACCCTGGCTCAACTTGAGCAGCAAGGGCAGGGCGGTTGCTTCGATCTGATCTTCATCGATGCCGACAAGGCCAACTATCCGGCTTATCTGGAAAGCGCTTTGCGGCTGCTGCGAAGCGGTGGGTTGGCGGTATTCGACAACACGCTGTGGAGTGGGCGAGTACTGGAAGAAAATCCCGCGAGCGAAGACACCCGAGCCATCCAGGCACTTAATCGTGCCTTGAAGGATGATTCGCGTGTCGATCTGTCGTTGTTGCCTTTGGGCGATGGTCTGACGCTTTGTCGCAAAAAGTAATGGGTTGATGGAAAAGATCGCAGCCTGCGGCAGCTCCTGTAGGAGCTGCCGCAGGCTGCGATCTTTTGACGTTTTGTTCCTCGTGTTATCAGCCGCGTGCCTCTTTGAGCAACAGTGCGATACCTGGATGGTAGTTGCCGGCTTCGTTGTGCAATTTGCGGTAGGCGTAGGGGAAGTACCAGGCCACGGCGCAGGTGTGCTCCTTTTGCAGGTCGTCGACCATGTCCTGGAGTTCTTCCGGGGTAGGACTGTGTTGGGTCTTTTGTGGGGCGACGAACAGGCAGCCGAGCTTCAGGTCGCTGGCATAGCTGATTTTTTTCGCATCGCTCACGGCATCAAGCAGGGCCTGGGTGAGGTTCAGGTTATTGACCCGTGGCCAGCGTTGGGTGGCCTGAAGATAGGCGCGCTCTTCTCCGCTTGCGATAAACAGATCGGCGCGGCCATTACGCTCGCCTTCCTCGATCTGCTTTTTCGTCGGAGTCTGTTCAAGGGTGACCATTTCTGCCATCCATGCCGCTGCCGAAAGCAGGCTCAGGTTGGCGCGTTCGTCAAACCAGTAAGGACTTTCATTATCGCCGCGTACCGCGTTGTAGCGGTCGATACACTCGAACCAGCGCTCCAGCACCGGACGCAGGAATTCCAGCTTGGGATTACTGATGATCATGCCTTGCATGCTGCTCACCCTTTGTTCTTGTGGTGTAAGGTTGTGGCTCTTTGATATCACTGCTTTCAGTGTGGCACAAGATTGGCGCCAGTTTATTGATCGAGGTCGGTTTCTATCTATCGATGAGTCCCCGGCTTTAATTGACGCTCCACCCCCAACCCTCTAACCTTCGCGACTTGTTTCAGGTGCTCTGTGACCCAGTGGTCGACCGAGTGAAACAGGGAAGCCGGTGAGGGCGCGTTCTTTGACAGAGCGGGCGACGATCCCGGCGCTGCCCCCGCAACGGTAAATGAGTAAAAACTGCGCTTTGAGCCACTGTGTCGAAGGTCGACATGGGAAGGCGCGCAGTTCGGCCATCCCGCCGCTCATGAGCCCGGAGACCGGCCTGATCCATCCAGCGGCATCACGGTGGGCGATGCCAGGCTTCTTGCCGTCTATTTCTATGCCTGCCCGCCGTTATCCAGCCTCAACGGAGAGCTCCCCCATGACTGATTCCCCTGATCGTGACGAACGCCATCTGGCGCGCATGCTGCGCAAGAAAGCCGTGATCGATGAGCGCATTGCCAATTCGCCGAACGAATGCGGTTTGCTGCTGGTTCTGTCCGGCAACGGCAAGGGCAAAAGCAGTTCAGCGTTCGGCATGCTTGCCCGGGCGATGGGCCACGGCATGCAGTGCGGCGTAGTGCAGTTCATCAAGGGGCGCAGCAGTACCGGCGAGGAGCTGTTCTTCCGCCGCTTCCCGGAACAAGTGCGCTTCCATGTGATGGGTGAAGGTTTCACCTGGGAAACCCAGGATCGCCAGCGCGATATCGCCGCCGCCGAGGCCGCGTGGGAAGTCTCCCGTGAACTTCTACGTGACCCGGACATTGGCCTGGTGGTGCTCGATGAGCTGAACATTGCCCTCAAGCACGGTTACCTGGACCTTGACCAGGTGCTCAGCGATTTGCAGGCGCGTCCGCCGATGCAGCATGTGGTGGTCACCGGTCGTGGCGCCAAGCCGGAAATGATCGAGCTGGCCGACACCGTCACTGAAATGGGCATGATCAAGCACGCCTTCCAGGCCGGGATCAAAGCGCAGAAAGGCGTTGAGCTGTGAGCCTCTTTATATGAATAGCAGTCGTTTCTGCCCGGCGGTATTGATTGCCGCACCGGCTTCCGGTCAGGGCAAAACCACCGTCACCGCCGCGCTGGCCCGTTTGCATCGCAATCAGGGGCGCAAGGTTCGAGTGTTCAAATGCGGCCCGGACTTTCTTGATCCGATGATTCTCGAGCGCGCCAGTGGTGCGCCGGTGTATCAGCTGGACATGTGGATGGTCGGCGAACAGGAAAGTCGTCGGTTGTTGTGGGACGCGGCCGCTGAGGCTGACCTTATCTTGATCGAAGGCGTCATGGGCCTGTTCGATGGCACGCCGTCCAGCGCCGATCTGGCGCGGCACTTCGGCGTGCCGGTGCTGGGCGTGATCGACGGCACCGCCATGGCCCAGACCTTCGGCGCGCTGGCGTTGGGGCTGGCGCGTTATCAGCCGGACTTGCCGTTCGCCGGTGTCTTGGCCAACCGCGTCGGCACCTTGCGTCACGCGCAACTGCTCGAAGGCAGCCTCACCGAAGGCCTGCGCTGGTATGGCGCCTTGTCCCGGGAAACCGCGATCGAACTGCCGAGCCGTCACCTGGGCTTGGTCCAGGCCAGTGAGTTGAACGACCTTGACCTGCGACTCGATGCAGCCGCCGAAGCCTTGGCCAGCAGTTGCGAAGTGGCGTTGCCGCCCGCCGTCGAGTTCGCCGCGCCTGACGTGATCGCTGCCGAGCCGTTGCTGGCGGGTGTGCGAATTGCCGTGGCTCGTGACGAAGCGTTCGCCTTCACGTATGGCGCGAGCCTCGACTTGCTGCGGGCGATGGGCGCCGAGTTGCGATTCTTCTCGCCGATCCATGACTGTGATCTGCCAGAAGCCGACAGCCTGTATCTGCCCGGTGGCTATCCGGAATTGCACCACGTGGCGTTGGCTGAAAACAGCACAATGCTCGATGCGATTCGCGCGCACCACGCCGCTGGCAAGCCGTTGCTGGCGGAATGTGGCGGCATGCTGTATTTGCTCGACTCACTGACTGATGTCGACGGTACGCGTGCTGAGTTGGTAGGGCTGTTGGCGGGTGATGCGGTGATGCAAAAGCGTCTGGCGGCGTTGGCCTTGCAAGCGGTCGAATTGCCGGAAGGCGCGCTGCGCGGCCACACATACCACCATTCGTTGACCAGCACCGAGCTTGAGCCGATCGCCCGTGGTCTGAGCCCAAACGGTGGGCGCGGCGCCGAAGCGGTTTACCGTGAAGGGCGGATGACGGCTTCTTATGTGCACTTCTATTTCCCTTCCAATCCATCGGCGATCGCCGCGCTGTTTGCGCCAGACCTGAACCCTGTGGGAGCGGGCTTGCCCGCGAAGAGGCCATGACAGACAACGCATTTTCAGAGGCCGAGCGCGAAGCGGTTTATCGCGCGATTGCCGAACGTCGTGACATGCGTCACTTCAGCGGTGGCAGCGTCGAACCCGAGCTGCTCCGGCGTTTGCTAGAAGCGGCGCATCGGGCCCCGAGTGTCGGCTTGATGCAGCCCTGGCGGTTCATCCGCATCAGCGACCGGGCGTTACGTGGCCAGATCCAGCAACTGGTGGAAGAGGAGCGGGTACGCACCGCCGAGGCGCTGGGCGAACGCTCCGACGAGTTCATGAAGCTGAAAGTCGAAGGCATCAACGACTGCGCCGAAGTGCTGGTCGCCGCGCTGATGGATGATCGCGAGCGGCATATTTTTGGCCGTCGGACCTTGCCGGAAATGGACATGGCGTCGTTGTCCTGCGCGATCCAGAATCTTTGGCTGGCGTCCCGTGCCGAAGGTCTGGGCATGGGCTGGGTCTCGTTGTTCGAGCCTCAGGCACTGGCGGATCTGCTCGGCCTGCCGCCGGGAGCCAAACCGCTGGCGGTGTTGTGCCTGGGACCGGTCAAGGAATTTTACCCGGCGCCGATGTTGGTCCTTGAAGGCTGGGCGCAGGCGCGTCCGCTAAGTGAACTGTTGTACGAAAATTTTTGGGGAGTGAGTCAATGAGTGTGGCGTTGCTGAGTGTCGCCGGGGTAGCGCTGGACGCGCTGCTGGGCGAACCCAAACGCTGGCATCCGCTGGTGGCGTTCGGCCGTTTTGCCGATCGTATCGAGCAACGTTTCAACTCCGCCGGCCGTGGCTGGCGCAGTCATGGCGTTACCGCCTGGGTGATGGCGGTGCTGCCGCTGACCCTGCTGGTGACGGCGTTTTCCTGGCTGCCCTACGTTGGCTGGATCGTCGAGATCCTGGCGTTGTATTGCGCCCTTGGCCTGCGCAGCCTCGGCGAACATGTCGAGCCAGTGGCTCAGGCTCTGCGCAGCGACGATCTGGATGAAGCGCGCCAGCGTGTCGGCTATCTGGTCAGCCGACAGACCAGTGAGCTGGACTCTACCGAAGTGGCCCGCGCCGCCACCGAATCAGTGTTGGAAAACGGCAGTGACGCGGTGTTCGCCGCACTGTTCTGGTTTGCCGTCGCCGGTGCACCGGGAGTGGTGCTCTATCGTCTGAGCAATACCCTGGACGCCATGTGGGGGTATCGCAACGAACGCTTTGAACGCTTCGGCTGGGCGGCGGCGAAAATCGACGATGTGCTCAACTACATCCCGGCGCGTCTGGTGGCGTTGACCTACGCGCTGCTGGGCAAGACCCGCCTGGCACTCAAATGCTGGCGCACCCAGGGGCCGACCTGGGACAGCCCGAACGCCGGGCCGGTGATGGCCGCTGGCGCCGGCGCCCTTGGGGTCGAGTTGGGCGGTGCGGCGATCTATCATGGTGAGCTGCATCAGCGTCCACAGTTAGGCGAAGGTGTGCCGGCAGATGCAAACTCCATCGATCGCGGCTGGCAACTGGTTCAGCGCGGGGTGTGGTTGTGGTTGCTGATTCTCTGTGTGGGGGCTGAGTTTTATGCTTGAGCACGGTGGCCGCTTGCGCAAGGCGGCGTTGCAGTACGGCATCGCCGAAGCCGATTGGCTCGACTTGTCCAGCGGTCTGGCACCTTGGCCGTGGGCTATTCCGGACATACCGTTGCGGGCCTGGGCGCGTTTGCCGGAAACCGATGATGGCCTGGAACAGGCCGCACGCGAGTACTACGGCGCCACACAGGTGCTGCCGGTCGCCGGCTCGCAGGCGGCTATCCAGCTGCTACCGCGCCTGCGCCGTGCCGGCAAAGTCGGCGTGCTCTCGCCGTGTTATGCCGAGCACGCCGAGGCCTGGCGTCGCAACGGCTATATCGTGCGTGAAGTGCTGGAGCAGGAAGTCGACTTCTTTCTCGATAGCCTCGACGTGCTGGTGGTGGTTAACCCGAACAATCCCACGGGCCTGAGCCTGACCCCGGAACGCTTGCTCGATTGGCATGCCCGACTGGCACAGCGCGGCGGCTGGTTGGTGGTCGACGAAGCGTTCATGGACAACACCCCGCAGTTAAGCCTGTCGTCGTATGCGAATCAGGTTGGTTTGATCGTCTTGCGTTCGTTCGGCAAATTTTTCGGTCTGGCCGGGGTGCGATTGGGCTTCGTGCTGGCTGAGCGCAAGTTGCTCAAGCTGCTTGCCGAACAGGTCGGGCCTTGGGCGGTCAGCGGACCGACTCGGGTATTGGGTCAGGTCTGTTTGCGTGACACCCAAGGGCACGCGCGCCAACGCTTGCGCAGTGAAGAAGCAAGTCAGCGTCTGGCTGAAGTCCTCGAGCGCCACGGCTTCAAGCCACAAGGTGGTTGTGCCCTGTTTCAGTGGTTGATCACCGAGCGCGCTGAACACCTGCATGAATTCATGGCTCGGCAGGGCATCTTGCTGCGGCTGTTCACCCACAACAGCAGCCTGCGTTTTGGTTTGCCGGCCGATGAAGCCGATTGGCTGCGTCTCGAGCACGCTTTCGAAGCCTACGCCAAGGAAACCCCATGACCACGCTGATGGTGCAAGGCACCACCTCGGACGCCGGCAAAAGTACCCTGGTAACTGCGCTATGCCGCTGGCTGACGCGCCAGGGTGTTCGCGTGACTCCTTTCAAGCCGCAGAACATGGCACTCAACAGCGCGGTGACCGCTGACGGCGGCGAAATCGGTCGCGCTCAAGCAGTGCAGGCCCAAGCGGCCAACCTTGAGCCGCACACCGACATGAACCCGGTGCTGCTCAAACCCAACAGCGATACCGGCGCGCAAGTGATCATTCACGGACGCGCCGTGACCACCATGAACGCGGTCGCCTATCACGACTACAAAGCCATCGCGATGCAAGCTGTGTTGGCCTCCCATGAACGCTTGAGTGCCGCCTATCCGGTGGTGATGGTCGAAGGCGCGGGTTCACCCGCCGAGATCAATTTGCGCGCCGGTGACATTGCCAACATGGGCTTCGCCGAAGCCGTGGATTGCCCGGTAGTGCTGATCGCCGACATCAATCGCGGCGGGGTATTCGCGCACTTGGTGGGTACGCTGGAACTGCTGTCAGCCACTGAGCAGGCGCGGGTCAAAGGCTTCATCATCAACCGTTTTCGTGGCGACATCGCCTTGCTGCAACCGGGCCTCGACTGGCTGGAGGAACGTACCGGCAAACCGGTAATCGGCGTGCTGCCGTATGTCATCGACCTGCATCTGGAAGCCGAAGACGGCATCGATCAGCGCCAGACCGATAAGGCCGAGCAGGTGCTCAAAGTGGTGGTGCCGGTGCTGCCGCGTATCAGCAACCACACCGACTTCGATCCACTACGCCTGCATCCGCAGGTCGATCTGCAGTTCGTCGGTCCGGGGCAGCCGATTCCGCCTGCCGACCTGATCATCCTGCCGGGCTCGAAAAGCGTGCGCAGCGATCTGGTCTACCTGCGCAGCAACGGCTGGGACACGGCCATTGCCCGTCACTTGCGTTACGGCGGCAAGCTGCTCGGCATTTGCGGCGGTCTGCAAATGCTCGGCGAGCAATTGCATGATCCGCTGGGGCTGGAAGGTGCGGCGGGCTCCAGCGCCGGCCTCGGTTTGCTGGCGTTCGAAACCGTGCTTGAAGAAGAGAAACAGCTGCGCAATGTGCGCGGACGTCTGGCCTTGGAAAACGCCGAAGTCAGCGGTTATGAAATTCACGCCGGGGTCACCACCGGCGTTGCTCTGGAGCAGGCAGCGGTGCTGCTGGATGACGGTCGCAGCGACGGCGCACAAAGCGCCGATGGACAGGTGCTCGGCACGTACTTGCACGGTCTGTTCGAATCCCCGGCGGCGTGCAGTGCGCTGTTGCGCTGGGCTGGTTTGCAGAACGTGCAGGAAGTCGATTACCACGCCTTGCGCGAGCGCGATATCGAGCGCTTGGCGGATTTGGTGGAGAAGCATTTGGACACCGGGCTGCTGCGTGAGCTCTGCGGGTTTTGAGGACGCTGTACCGGCCTCATCGCGAGCAGGCTCGCTCCCACATTGGAACGCGGTCAACTGTGGGAGCGAGCCTGCTCGCGATGGGGCCTGTCGTTACACCGCCAATTAAAAGGTTATGACCATGTTGCAACTGATCCTCGGCGGCGCCCGTTCCGGTAAAAGCCGTCTGGCTGAAAAGCTCGCCAGCGAAAGCGGCCTGGCGGTGACGTACATCGCCACCAGTCAGCCACTGGACGGCGAAATGAGTGCTCGCGTGGCTCATCACCGCGAGCGCCGTCCGCCTGAATGGGCGCTCATTGAAGAACCACTGGAACTGGCCCGGGTGTTGCGCGAAACCGCGAGCGCCGAGCGTTGCCTGCTGGTGGATTGTCTGACCCTGTGGCTGACCAATCTGCTGATGCTTGAAGATCCCGAGCGTCTGGCAGGTGAGCGTGAAGCTTTGTTGGAGTGCCTGGCATCGCTGCCAGGGGAAATTGTTTTTGTCAGCAACGAGACCGGTCTGGGTGTCGTGCCGCTGGGCGAATTGACTCGCCGCTATGTCGATGAAGCCGGTTGGCTGCATCAAGCCCTGGCTGAGCGCTGTCAGCGTGTCGTGTTGACCATCGCCGGCCTGCCCCTGACTTTGAAAGGTACTGTGTTATGACTCATTCCTGGTGGTTGAACCCGTGCAAACCGATCAATGCGCAAACGCATGAGCAGGCGGCAGCTCGGCAGCAGCAACTGACCAAACCGGCGGGCTCCCTCGGGCAGCTGGAGTTGGTGGCGGTGCAATTGGCGGGGCTGCAAGGTCGGGTCAAACCGAGCTTGAATCAGCTGTGGATTGCGATTTTTGCCGGTGATCACGGGGTGGTCGCCGAAGGGGTTTCGGCGTTCCCGCAGGAAGTCACCGGGCAGATGCTGCATAACTTTGTCAGCGGTGGCGCGGCGATCAGCGTGTTGGCGCGGCAACTTGAGGCACGACTGGAAGTGATCGACCTCGGTACTGTCACGCCTTCGTTGAGTCTGCGGGGTGTACGTCATTTGCATATCGGACCGGGCACCGCAAACTTCGTGCACGGCCCGGCAATGACCCAGGCTCAGGGCGAGCAAGCCTTGCAGGCCGGCCGTGACAGCGTGCTGCGGGCGATCGCTGAAGGCTCCGAGCTGTTTATCGGTGGCGAGATGGGCATCGGCAATACCACCGCCGCCAGTGCTGTGGCCTGTGCACTGCTCGATTGCCCGGTAGCGCATCTGACCGGGCCGGGCACCGGTCTGGACGCGGCAGGTGTCAGCCATAAAGCCCAGGTGATTGAACGCGCTCTGACGTTGCATGCCGCTCAGCGCGGCGACGTGTTGCAGACGTTGTTCAACCTCGGCGGTTTTGAAATCGCTGCGTTGGTCGGTGCTTATCTGGCCTGCGCCCAGGAAGGTTTGGCGGTGCTGGTCGATGGCTTTATTTGCAGCGTTGCGGCGCTGATCGCGGTGCGCCTGAATCCGGCGTGCCGCGAGTGGTTGATGTTTGGTCACTGCGGGGCGGAGCCGGGTCATCGGCATGTCCTGGAAACCTTGAATGCCGAGCCTTTGCTGGATCTCGGCTTGCGACTGGGCGAGGGCAGTGGTGCGGCGCTGGCGGTGCCGTTGCTGCGTCTGGCCTGCGACCTGCACGGGCAAATGGCGACCTTCGCTGAAGCGGCTGTAGCCGATCGTCCGGCATGACGTTACGTCTGGATCTGCTGCGCCACGGCGAAACCGAACTCGGGGGCGGTTTGCGCGGTAGCCTGGATGACGCGCTGACCGCCAAAGGTTGGGAGCAGATGCGCGCGGCGGTGATTGACCAAGGTCCGTGGGATCGCTTGGTCAGCTCACCGCTGCAACGTTGTGCGCGCTTTGCCGAGGAGCTGGCCGAGCGGTTGGGCTTACCGGTCGAGCTGGACAAAAACCTGCAAGAGCTGCACTTCGGCGTCTGGGAAGGGCAGAACGCGGCGGCATTGATGGAAACCGACGCTGAGGCGCTGGGGCTGTTCTGGGCTGATCCCTATGGGTTCACGCCTCCCGACGGTGAACCGGTGATCGCATTTTCCGAGCGGGTGCTGGCGGCCGTCGAGCGCTTGCATCAGGCCTACGCAGGCGAGCGAGTGCTGTTGATCAGTCACGGTGGGGTCATGCGTTTGTTGCTGGCCCAGGCGCGTGGGTTGCCGCGTGAGCAATTGCTCAACGTTGAAGTCGGTCATGGCGCGCTGTTTTCGTTGCGCGTCGAGGCGGATGCCGTGCTCAGGGAAGAGGGCTGAACATGCTGCCATTCTGGATCGCCGTGCAATTTTTGAGCAGCTTGCCGATTCGTCTGCCGGGCATGCCGGCGCCTCAAGAGCTTGGGCGCTCGCTGCTGTTCTATCCGTTGGTGGGGCTGCTGTTTGGTGGGTTGTTGTGGGCACTGAACTGGCTGTTGCTCGGTACGCCAGCGTTGCTGCATGCAGCGTTGTTGTTGAGTGTCTGGGTGGTGCTCAGCGGCGGTTTGCATCTTGACGGTCTGGCTGACAGTGCCGATGCCTGGCTTGGCGGTTATGGTGATCGCGAGCGCACATTGACCATCATGAAAGACCCGCGCAGTGGGCCGATCGCGGTGGTGACACTGGTGTTGGTGCTGTTGCTCAAGTTCACGGCGTTACTGGCGTTGATCGATCAGCACTCGATGGTCGGATTGATCCTCGCACCGTTGATCGGTCGCAGTGCGTTGCTGGGGTTGTTTCTGAACACGCCGTATGTGCGCGCTGGCGGCTTGGGGCAGGCGCTGGCCGACCATCTGCCGCGCAAGGCCGGTCTGCAGGTGTTGTTGCTCAGCACGTTGGCCTGCTTGCTGATCGGCGGCTGGAGCGGTGTGGTTGCGTTGGCGTTGGCGGCGCTGATGTTTTTCTGGTTGCGTCAGGTGATGCTGCGGCGTTTGGGCGGGACCACTGGCGATACGGCAGGGGCGTTGCTGGAGCTGCTGGAAGTGGCGGTGCTGGTAGGTTTGGCGCTGCTCTAAAGCGCTTGCGTAGGAGCTGCCGAAGGCTGGGGCCGCGTTCGGACGATCTTTTTGTTTTGAAAATCAAAAGATCGCAGCCTTCGGCAGCTCCTACGGTCATTCGATATTCACATCTTGCTTTCTGTCAATCGCGGGTATATACACGCACCATGCTAGCCTCTCAATGTTTATGCACCAACCTGCGTCGCGCCGCTCGTGGCGTCAGCAGGCACTACGACGGCGCCCTCGACGGCTTCGGGATCAACGTTGCGCAGTATTCCTTGCTGTGCAATTTGCAGCGTCTCGATCAACCGAGCATTTCGACCCTGGCGGAAGCCATGGGTCTGGATCGCAGCACTTTGGGGCGTAATCTGCGGGTGCTGGAGGGGGAGGGGCTGGTGATGCTGGTTGAGGGTGAAGACCAGCGCAATCGCATCGTGCAGCTGACCGAGACCGGGCGTGAACGCCTGGCAGCGGCCTTACCGGCCTGGGAAGCGGCGCAACAGCGGCTGATCGATCGTCTGGGCGCAGAGAAACGTGCAACCCTACTGGCCTTGCTGGATGAACTCGCCTGAGGCGGCGGGCCTTTCCAAACGTAAACCCGAATTTAAGCCCGAACTTAAGCCCGAACTTAAGCGGGTATATACCCGCTACCGGAGAACAAGAATGACATCGATGTGGCGTACCAGCGGTTGGGTTCTACTCGGGAGTGCACTGATTCTTGCGCTGTCGCTTGGCGTGCGGCATGGCTTCGGGTTGTTTCTGCCGCCGATGAGCGCGCAGTTCGGCTGGGGGCGCGAGGTGTTCGCCTTCGCTATTGCCTTGCAGAACCTGATCTGGGGACTGGCGCAGCCATTCACCGGTGCATTGGCGGACCGCTTCGGTGCGGCGAAAGTGGTGCTGGTCGGTGGCGTGTTGTACGCCGTGGGGCTGGTGTTCATGGGCTTGTCAGATTCGGCCTGGTCGCTGTCGCTGAGTGCCGGGTTGTTGATCGGTATTGGCCTGTCCGGCACCTCGTTCTCGGTGATTCTTGGCGTGGTGGGGCGCGCCGTGCCGCCGGAGAAACGCAGCATGGGCATGGGGATCGCCAGTGCTGCCGGCTCCTTCGGCCAGTTCGCCATGTTGCCCGGCACGCTGGGGTTGATCGGCTGGCTCGGTTGGTCGACCGCACTGCTGGTGCTGGGAATGCTGGTGGCGCTGATTGTGCCGCTGGTGAGCATGCTCAAAGATAAACCGTTACCCGTGCTCGGTCATGAGCAAACCCTGTCCGAGGCGCTGCACGAGGCGTGTTCGCACTCGGGGTTCTGGCTATTGGCGTTCGGGTTTTTTGTCTGCGGTTTTCAAGTGGTATTTATCGGTGTGCATTTGCCGGCCTATCTGGTCGATCAGCACCTGCCCGCCAGTGTCGGCACCACGGTGCTGGCGTTGATCGGCCTGTTCAATATCTTCGGTACTTACACTGCTGGCTGGCTCGGCGGGCGCATGTCCAAACCGCGTCTTCTGACCGGCCTCTACCTGCTGCGTGCGGTGGTGATCGGCTTGTTCCTCTGGGCTCCCGTGACGCAGACCAGTGCTTATCTGTTCGGCATGGCCATGGGATTCCTCTGGTTGTCGACGGTGCCTTTGACCAACGGCACGGTAGCGACGCTGTTCGGTGTGCGAAACCTCTCTATGCTGGGTGGTATTGTTTTCCTCTTTCACCAGTTGGGCTCGTTCCTCGGCGGCTGGTTGGGCGGAGTGGTTTACGATCGAACAGGAAGCTATGACTTGATCTGGCAAGTAGCGATTCTTCTGAGTCTGTTGGCGGCAGCCTTGAACTGGCCAGTGCGCGAGCGCCCGGTAGCGCGGTTGCAGGCTCAGGCGAGTGCTGCATGAACAGAGTCGGAGCATGGCTCGCCGCAGCCGGTGCTGGCGCGCTGTTGTTGGCGTTGGTCTGGTGGGGCTGGCATCAGGGTGGCCTGGCATTGATGCAACTGGGTATGGGGACCTGTTGAGCGCCCACTAAAAAGCCCCGCCTCTGTACAAGAGTGCGGGGCTTTTTCAATTCAACGGGTGAGCTGTTCAGGCTCGCCGTGAATCAGAAGCGGTAGGTCGCGCCGACACCAAAACCATTGGCGCTGTTTTCGTACTTGGCGCTGTAACTGTCGACTGCGTTGGAACGATTCACCGTGACAGCTTCTTCCTTGAGGTAGGAGTAGGCGACGTCGATGGTCAGATCATCGGTGACGTTGTAGCCAGCGCCAAGGCTGAAGATCGTGCGGTCACCGGTAGGAATACGTGGCGAACGGTCAGTATTGTTGGTAGGCGACTGGTCAAAGGTCAGGCCGGTACGCAATACCCACTGCTTGTTCAACTGGTAGGAAGTACCGATGGCGTAGGCCCAGGTATTGTGCCAGTTCTGCTCTTCCTTGATGGTGCCGAACAGGGCTGGGGACAATACGCCGCCTTGTGCCGCAGTGACACCTTCGTTATTGACGGTAATGTCTTTCAGGCGGCTCCAGCGGGTCCAGGTAGAACCTGCATACAGGGTCCAGGCATCCGTCAGCTGTTGTGTTACGGAGAAGTCGACCGATTCGGGTGTTTCGATTTTCAGCGAGGCATCGTATCGGTTGCTTTTCAGGAAGGCGGAAGGAGCATTTGCGCCTGCGGTGATATCGGTATGACCTTCGAGATTGTATTTTACTTTCGAGTGATAGGTCAGGCCGACGCGAGTCGTGTCGGTTGCTTGTACCAGTACGCCGAAGTTGTAGCCCAGAGCGGTATCGTCGCCTTTGATCTTGACGTGTGTATCGCCAAAAAGAGGTACATCCGACTCGAGAGTGCCGCCAATGCGGTTAATGGTCGGACCGAAGCCGATCGATACTCTGTCGTTGAAGGCATAGCTGACGGTAGGTTGGAAGGTCACAACCTTGACTTCACTCTTGCTGCCGAAGCCGCCGCCCTGGAAGCCACTTTCATAGTTGGTAATCAGACCAAAAGGTGCGTAGACACCGAGGCCGAATGCCCAGTGATCATCTATCGGCTTGACGTAATAGCCCATCGGAACGGCTGTGAATGGCACCATGTCGCCTTTGTTGGTACCCGGATGGGCGCCTTGGGCGTCTTTGATATCAGTCGAGGCATTGATAGTTGCCAGTCCGCCAGTGACTTCCTGGCGCTTGATTCGCGACATGCCGGCAGGGTTGCCAAATACAGTACTTGCATCATCGGCAGATGAAGAGCGTCCCGCAAAACCAGTCCCCATCCCACTGATGCTCTGTTCGTTGAGGGCGAAGCCACTCGCAAAGATCTGGGTGGATGCCAAGGTAACGGCGAGGCTAAGGGTGGTTTTGAGTATTACTTTTTTCATTATTAGAACTCCTGGTGATCACCGGAGCGAAAATTACCAACATTTTCGTTCCGGCGCTATAGGCTGTATGGCTTGAGATAGAGCGCTTTTGTAGGACAATCAGACCAAATTCGCGTCTATATGCGCGATCTTGCAAATTGCCCGGTTAACAGGCGATCTGATTCAGCGGTGATACACAGGTTTGCCAGGCGCAGGTGAAGTCGCGCAGGCGACCTTGCGGCTGGAACGTCTGGCGCCAGATTCGGGCCATGCCCAGCAGGTCATCGGCTTCGGGAAGCGGGGTGTTTTGTTCTTCTATTAATAGCCAAGCGATGGCGGTGGCATAACGCAGGTTGACGGTCAGTTCGAGGTGCGGGCCGCTGAGAAATGCATGCTGGCTGGCGAGGCCGCGAACCAGGCTGGCGCGTTCCGGGTCCAGCGCCAGGTAGTGATCCCAAAGCGCCTGGTGGCGAGGTTCGGCAATCCGGTACAGGCCATGCCCGCGGCGGTCATGCAGGGCGGAACCGAGAGCAGACTGACTGGCGGCAACACCCAGTAGCAGGGATTCGGCTGTTGTGCTGTGGCGTCCGAGGTAAATCAATGTCGGGCGGATCACATAACGGCACAGTTCGCTGGCGGCGATACCCATAAGGCCCTCGAAACGTGAAGTGAGCGGCGATTCCTGACAGGGGCTTGGCAGCGGTGGATCGGTTCAGGATCGCCGGAAGCGGATCAAGCCGCTTGAGTTGAAGTGTAGTGTCATATTCGTGCTGTAAAGTTCTGTTTTTAAAATATTTCTGGCTTCGAGTTATAACCGTTATATCGCTTGGTGCTTAAGCCGGTACAACGAATGGAGAAATATCAGGCAATAAAAAGCCCTGCTTTTTGGGCAGGGCTTTCGAAGTTTTCAGCTTTTCTGGCGTATCAGGCAACCAGTGCCTGACGGGTACGCTCGATCACGGCCTGCAGCGGCTCGGCGCTGGAGTATTGATCGGGGTACAGGCGTTCGCTGTGACGAGCGATGCCGTGTTCATTGACCAGAGTGAAGCTGAAGCAGCCTTTGCGAGCAGCCATGATCAGGCAGTTCATTGGTGCAAAAGCGTTGGTTAGGGTGCGAATGGCATCCTGAGTATGGATTTGAGTAGACATGGTTATTGGGTGTTCCTACAAATGACACGGATAAGAACCGTGCAACGTTAAAACGTTCCAGTAACGTCGATCACCATTGATCGAACGAAGAACCCGACTGGAACAAAGCAGCCAGTTGAAGCGCTATGATTTTTGCGCGCTTGGGCCGGCAGGTAGGTACTTAGGAGGGCAGGCAACACATCAAGGGCAAAGGTTCTGGGCCCGGGGTGAAGATCCTGATCAATTTGCAGGTTGGTTCGGTCAGAGTAAGTGAGCTTCGCAACACCCTTTGCATTCGATTCAAAGGCAGTGTCGTCGCAAGCGTTACCTGGAAACCATCGAGGTGGTCGGTCCCGTGATGTCGGTAAAGGCTTCTCTTTAGAGAAGGTATACCGCAGGAGTTGTTCGACCAGAATTGACTTTCAGCTTGGTACTAACGCCGCGGATACTAACGGATTGAATTCAAGAAAGGAAGTGTGTTAGGCAAAAAAACTTCTGTGGGGGCTTGAACCGCTCTGCTCGCAGGCGGGAATTTGCCGTACCTGGCGCATTCGCAGTCGAGGGGAAAACGACGCGGCAACAGTAAAGCACACAATTGGGTCGCTAAGTGCCCGGCGGCATTAGCCATCATCTCCCTTGAAACGCAGGTGCAGTGAGGCTGGTTGCTATTGAATTCCTACAAAGCGCACGAAAAAAGGGCGGTGATATAACCACCCCAAAGGTACTTGTGCACATTAGTTGCGCGGACTGTCACCCGCCTGTCATTTCACCTTCAAGCGCAGTTGGTGCCTGTAGTGGAAATTTAAGTCAATGAAAAACATCGCTTTTTTTTACTGGTGAAAAAATCGTCAGTTTGACTGCGGGCCCCATTCCACAGGGCTTCTGGCGAGTTCAGGGCGGGTTGTCCACTGAGTTATCCACAGCTTCTGTGGATTGTCCCGAGCGCTTGCTCTAGGACGGGCGTACCGGCTTTTTTTCGACTTTACCCGTACGAAAAAAAGAGTAGAGTGGCGCGCCTTCCGATCTGTCCCACAGTGCTTTATGAAGTTTCGCTCAGTATCAACCTCCGTTACCTCTGCACCCTCGGGTGTTACTCCTCCCAAGCGTTTTTCGATGCGAGTCGCCGAATGGCTTCTCGACAGTCCTCGCCTGGGCAATAACCCCAACGTCAAACATTTCGCCGGACGTTTGCTCAAGGCTCCGGCCCGTGAAGGGGTAGTGGCTGCGCAAAGTCGTCTGGGGCAATTGATGTGTCGCGAATGCGGTAATGCCCGCGATCGTCGTATTGGCCAGGACCTGCTGCGCCAGGCCGCACGTGCCGGCGACCGGCGTGCCCAGCGCGAACTCGGTCAGATCGAAGACTGAGCTGTCCAACCCCCAACGGCTTGGTTAACCTTCGCGCTTTAATTCATCGGCAGGAGTCGTCATGGCTATGGACTTGACCAGTGTATTGCTCGGCCTGGCGGGTGCTGCGCTGCCGTTGTTGGTGCTGGCGTGGCAACTGCAGCGACGCCATGGCACCGGGCAGTCCGAGTTGGCGCTGCTTGAAGAGCGCTTGAGTACTGCGCAATTGGCACAGGACGGTCTGAATGCGCAGCTCGATGCCTGCCGCGATGAAATCAGTGACCTGAGCCAGGCCAACGCCGCCAAGCAAGCCGATCTGGCTGCCGTGCGCCGTGAGGTCGAGCTGTTGCAGATCGAGCGCGACAACGCTCGTGACGCGGCCCATGCCTGGAACCTCGAACGCAGCGGTAAAGAAGCCGAGTTACGACGGCTGGACGCTCAGGCCGCGTCACTGAATGCCGAGCTGCGTGAGCAACAGGAAAGCCATCAGCAACGCCTGAGCGACCTGCAAGGCTCGCGGGATGAGCTGCGGGCGCAGTTCGCCGAGTTGGCCGGGAAAATTTTCGATGAGCGCGAGCAGCGCTTTGCCGAAACCAGTCAACAGCGTTTGGGGCAGTTGCTCGACCCGTTGAAAGAACGCATTCAATCCTTCGAGAAACGCGTCGAGGAAAGCTATCAGGCCGAAGCCCGCGAGCGCTTCTCGCTGGCAAAGGAGCTGGAGCGTCTGCAACAACTGAACCTGCGCCTGAGCGACGAGGCGACCAACCTCACGCGAGCGCTCAAGGGACAGAAAACCCAGGGCAACTGGGGCGAGTTGATTCTCGAGCGAGTGCTGGAGCACGCGGGCCTGGAGAAGGGCCGTGAGTACCAGACTCAAGTCAGCCTCAAGGGGCCGGACGGCGAGCGCTTCCAGCCCGACGTGCTGATTTATCTGCCGGGCGACAAGCAGGTGGTGGTCGACTCCAAGGTCAGCCTGACGGCCTATCAGCAATACGTGGCGGCTGACGATGACGCGATTGGTCAGGCGGCGCTCAAACAGCATGTGCTGTCGCTGCGCAATCACGTCAAAGGCCTGTCCGATAAGGACTATAAGCGGCTGGACGGTCTGCACAGCCTGGATTTCGTTTTGCTCTTCGTGCCCATCGAGGCGGCTTTTTCCGCTGCATTGCAGGCCGAGCCGAATCTGTTTCAGGAAGCCTTTGACCGACATATCGTCATCGTCAGCCCGACCACCTTGCTGGCCACGTTGCGCGTCATCGACAGCCTGTGGAAGCAAGAGCGTCAGAGCCAGAACGCCCGGGAAATCGCCGAGCGCGCAGGTTGGCTGTACGACAAGTTCGTGCTGTTTATTCAGGATCTGGACGAGGTCGGTAATCGCTTGCAGCAACTGGATAAAGCCTACAGCGCCGCACGCAACAAGCTGACGGAAGGTCGCGGTAATCTGGTCAGCCGCAGCGAACAGCTCAAATTGCTCGGCGCACGGGCCAGCAAGAGCTTGCCGGCGGATCTGCTGGAGCGGGCGATGACCGATGTCGACGGGTTGGCCGAGCTGCCGGAATAAATTAAAAGATCGCAGCCAGATTTGTAGGAGCTGCCGAAGGCTGCGATCTTTACAACGGCAAATGCCGACTCAACAACGCCCGCAACGCCGCCGGTTTCACCGGTTTCGGCAGGTATTCCAGACCCGCCGCATGCACTTGGGCAACCATCTCCGGTCGCCCGTCAGCGCTGATCACTACACCGGGTACCGGCTTACCCAGTTGGGTGCGTAGCCAGGCCATCAACTCGGTGCCGGTTTCGCCATTGTCGAGGTGGTAATCGACCAGCGCCAGTTGCGGGCGCATGCCGTCGCTGAGCAGCGCCGCACACTCATCGCGATTGCGTGCGGTATACACCTGACACCCCCAGCGCGAGAGCAGGCTGTTCATGCCAATCAGAATGCTGTCTTCGTTATCGATACACAGCACCTGCGCGCCAGTCGGTAGTCGGCCATTGAGCTTGGCAATTTTACTCGGTGCGCTGGTTTGAGCGTGGGCCAGTGGCACGCTGACGCTGAACACGCTGCCTTTGCCAGGCCAGGAACGCACTTGCAGTTGATGCCCGAGCACCCGGCACAAGCCGTCGGCAATCGCCAAGCCCAGACCCAGGCCTTTTTCGGCACGGGTCTGGTGGCTGTCGAGGCGCTTGAACTCTTCGAAAATAACCTGGCGTTTGTCTTCCGCAATCCCCGGGCCACGGTCCCAGACCTCCAGGCACAGGTGATCGCCCCTGCGCCGGGCACCCAGCAACACCGGGCCTTTGGCATATCGAAAGGCGTTGGTCAGGAAGTTTTGCAGTATCCGTCGCAGCAGTTTGATATCGCTGTCGACCCGCAAGCGACTGCCGCGAAGGCGAAATTTCAGCCCTTGCTCCTGCGCCAAAGCCTTGAATTCGGCGCCGAGGGCGTCGAACAGATCGTTGAGCGCAAACGGCTTGCGATCCGGGTTGATCTTGCCGTTTTCCAGGCGCGAGATGTCGAGCAGGTCGCTGATCAAGTCCTCGGCCGAGCGCAATGAACTGTCCAGATGCTGCACCAGTTGCCGGGTCTCGCTGGAGAGATCGTCGTCGCGGTGGGAGAGGGCAGCGGAGAACAGGCGTGCAGCGTTCAACGGCTGCATCAGGTCGTGACTGACTGCCGCGAGGAAACGGGTTTTCGACTGGTTGGCCGACTCGGCGGTGCCTTTGGCTTCGGTCAGCGCGACGTTCAACTGCGACAGTTCATGGGTACGTTCGGTGACGCGTCGCTCCAGGCCCTCGTTGGCCTCGGTCAGCGCCTGCTCTGCCTCGCGGAACGCGGTGATGTCGGTGAAACTCATGACAAACCCGCCACCCGGCATCGGATTGCCGATCAGCTCGATCACCCGGCCGTTGGGGAACAAGCGCTCCGAGGTGTGGGCGCGTCCCTGACGCATCCAGTGCAGACGCCGGGCAACGTGGACTTCCGCTTCGCCGGGGCCGCACAGGCCACGTTCGGCGTTGTAGCGAATGATGTCGGCAATCGGCCGGCCGACGCTGATCAAACCGTCCGGGTAGTTGAACAGTTCAAGGTAACGACGGTTCCAGGCCACCAGTTTCAGCGACTGGTCGACCACGCTGATGCCCTGGGTGATGTTCTCGATCGCGCCTTGCAGCAAGGCGCGGTTGAATTGCAGCACTTCCGAGGCTTCGTCAGCGATTCGCACCACGTCCTCAAGCTGCATTTCCCGACCTTCAATGGCCGCTTTTACTACTGCGCGGGTCGAAGAAGCGCCCAGTACACCGGCGAGCAGGCGTTCGGTGTGAGCGATCCATTCACCGTCGGCGTTCTGGTTCGGGTTGAAGCCTTTGCCCTGGCGGTAGGCGAAGCGGATGAAGCTCTGGCGTGCCCGTTCTTCGCCGACAAAACGCGCCGCAAGTTGCAGCAGATCGTCGATTTGCACCGCCAGCATCGAGCGGGCGCTCGGCCGTGGGCTGATCTCCTGACCAATGAAACGCCCGGCCTGCCAGTGTTCCGAGACCCGTGTACGGGACAGCACCGAAACCCAGGCGAACAAGGTGAAGTTACCGGCCAGCGACAGCACCACGCCCTGGGTCAGTGGAGAAATCGGCAGGTTCAGCGGATTGCCGTGCAGCCAGCCCAGCCCTGGGAAGCTGTGCAGCGACCAGCCCAGGCTGTTGGCGGCGATCGGCAGAACCAACGTGTAGAACCAGAGAAAAGTCCCGGCGGCGAGACCGGCGAACACCCCGCGGCGGTTGGCCTGTTTCCAGTACAGCGCGCCGAGCATCGCCGGCGCCAATTGGGTCACGGCGGCGAATGCGATCTGCCCGATGGTGGCCAGACTGGCGGTCGAGCCGAGCAGGCGATAGGAAACATAGGCCAGCAGCAGAATCGCCACGATGCTCACCCGACGCACCGAAAGCATCCAATAGCGGAACACTTCGAACGGCCGCTCGGCGTTTTTCCGGCGCAGCAACCATGGCAACAGCATGTCGTTGGAGACCATGGTCGACAACGCCACGCTGGCGACGATCACCATCCCGGTGGCGGCCGATGCGCCACCGATAAACGCCAGCAGCGCCAGTGCCGGATGGGCCTGGGCCAGTGGCAGGCTGATTACGAAGGAGTCGGGCAGTACCGAGCTTGGCAGCATCATTTGCCCGGCCAGCGCTATCGGCACCACGAACAGTGCGGCCAATGCCAGATAAGCCGGGAACACCCATTTCGCCAGGCGCAAATCCTGCGGCTCGATGTTCTCCACCACGGTTACATGGAACTGTCGGGGCAGGCAGATGATCGCCATCATCGCCACGCCGGTCTGCACCACCATCGATGGCCAGTTGATGGTTTCTTTCCAGTATTCCTCCAGGCGTGGTGCGAGCATGGCTTGATCGAACAGGTCGTCGAAACCGTCGTATAACCCATATGTGACGAAGGCGCCGACCGCGAGGAAGGCGAACAGCTTGACCAGCGCTTCGAAGGCAATCGCCAGCACCATGCCACGGTGGTGCTCGGTGGCATCGAGGTTGCGGGTGCCGAAGACAATGGTGAACAGCGCCAGAATCAGCGACACAATCAGCGCCGTGTCCTGGGCACGGGTGCCCATGGCGTCGGGGCCTGCGCCGATCAACAGGTTGACCCCGAGGACAATGCCTTTAAGCTGCAAGGCGATGTAGGGCAATACCCCCACCAGACAGATCAGCGCCACCACCACCGCCAGCGATTGTGATTTGCCGTAGCGGGCGGCGATGAAGTCGGCAATCGAGGTGATGTTTTCCTGCTTGCTGATCATCACCATTTTTTGCAGGACCCACGGCGCGCACACCAGCAGCAGGATCGGTCCCAGATAAATCGGCAAAAACGACCAGAGTTGTTCGGCCGCCTGACCCACGGCGCCAAAGAATGTCCAACTGGTGCAATAGACCGCCAGCGACAGGCTGTACACCCAGGCACGCATTCGCGGCGGCAGCGGCGTGCTGCGGCGGTCGCCGTAAAAGGCGATGGCGAACATGACGGCCATATAGGCCAGGGCGACGGCGGCAATCAGCCCGCTGGACAGCGACATGGGAACTCCAGGCAAAAGACACCCGGGACGCAAGCCCGGTCTGACAGTCTCGCATGACCTTCACGGTTAGTCAGCGTCGACCAAGGTCGTGGCGTGGCGGGGTGTCGCAGGGGGATACACACGTGTTTTCGCGGTAGATCGTAATCTCCCCCCGTAGGAGCTGCCGAAGGCTGCGATCTTTTGATCTTGCGGTTGCGACGATTGCAAAGATCGCAGCCTTCGGCAGCTCCTACGGGGCCAGCGCGATGTCGATCAATTGGTGCAGCTCTTCCACTTCAAGCGCCGCGGACGCGAACAGGATGCGGAACACCGTTGGCGCCACCAGCATGTTGATCAGTCGGTCGACACTCGGCTTCGGCTCATCCGGATAACGCTCCAGAATTGTCTGCAGTTGACCGCTGAGAATGCTCACGCAATACCCCGGCGTGGCGCTCGATTGCACGTCGCGCATCATGTTGCGGCCGGGCTCCGAACTCATCTCGTCCAGATACTGCTCGGCCCAGGCGCGCAAATCGCTACGCAGGCTGCCAGTGTTGGTCGGTTCGCTGTCGGGACGCATGCGTGCCAGCGCGACGTCCGCCAGCAGTGCCGACAAATCGCCCCAACGTCGGTAGATCGTCGACGGTGTAACGCCTGCGCGGGCGGCGATTTGCGGCACGGTCACGCTTGAACGCTCCTGCTCTTCGAGGAGTTCACGCACTGCCGTGTGAATTGATTCCTGCACCCGGGCACTTCGGCCGCCGGGGCGTAACGCTTCTTTAATAGCCATGCAGCGGACCTTAACACAAAGAATTTGCTTTAAGCCGAAGCCAGTCGCACACTCCGCAAAAGCAAAAAGTTAGCTTTTGCGGAGTGTGTCCATGTCCAGTTCTGTCTCAAACCGTTCCAGTCTGGTGTTCCTGGCGATCACCTTGTTGAGTTTTCTCGCCGCTTCCAGTGCGCCAACACCGCTTTATCATCTGTACCAGGAGGCGCTGCAGTTTTCTCCGGCGACCCTGACGTTGATTTTCGGCGTGTATGCCTTGAGCCTGCTGGCGGCGCTGCTGACGGTTGGCTCGCTGTCGGATCATCTGGGGCGCAAACCGGTGATCTTCGCTGCGTTACTGCTGGATATGCTGGCGATGCTGCTGTTTATCAACGCTGACAGTGTGGCCTGGCTGATTGCCGCGCGTGTGCTTCAGGGGTTCGCCACTGGCATGGCCACCAGCGTACTTGGCGCGGCATTGCTCGATACTGACCGGCAGCAAGGACCGCTGGTGAACAGCGTTGCACCGCTGTTGGGCATGGCGTGCGGGGCATTGGGCAGCGGATTGCTGGCGGAATATGCGCCGCAACCACTGCAGTTGGCTTATTGGATTCTGTTCGGGTTGTTTCTGTTGCAAGCCCTGTATGTCTGGCGTCTGCCCGAAAGCGTCAGTCGGCAACCCGGTGCCTGGGCGTCGCTGCGTCCCACCTTGCATGTGCCGCCTCAGGCGCGACGGGCGCTTTGGTTGGCGCTGCCGGTGGATGTGGCGGTTTGGGCGGTGGGTGGGTTCTTTCTGTCGCTGGTACCGTCCCTGGTTCGTGCGGCGACTGGTTCGACCTCGAACCTGATCGGCGGAACTCTGGTGGCCGTGTTGACGGTCAGCGGCGCGCTGATGATCTTCTCCTTACGCAATCGCCCGGCAGACAAAGTCCTGCGCTTGGGTGCGAGTTTATTGGCGATCGGTATCGCGCTGATTCTGACGGCTGTGCACAGCGCCAGCCTGCCGCTTTTTTTCTTCGCCACCCTGGTGGCTGGCAGTGGTTTTGGCGCCGGTTTTCTCGGTGCCTTGCGCAGCGTGGTACCGCTGGCCTTGCCCCATGAGCGTGCGGGGTTGATGTCGGCGTTCTACGTGCTGAGCTACCTGGCGTTCTGCCTGCCGTCGCTGTTGGCAGGGAACCTGACCCGGACCTTTGGCCTGATCGCTACCACCGATGGTTATGGCGCGGTGTTGATCGCGCTTTCGCTTGGTGCGTTGCTGGGGTTGATGCGTCAGCGACCAGTAAAAGTTTGCGCCGCAGCTGGCAACTGATAAAAAAACGCGGCGCCTGATCAAGGCACCGCGTTTTTTTGCTGCTTGCAAACGTCAGATTTGCGCGATCCCACCGTCGACGAACAACTCGATTCCGTTGATGAAGCTGCTGTCGTCCGACGCCAGGAACACTGCCGCCTTACCGACTTCAGCCGGTTCACCCAAACGCCCCAGCGGAATCAGGCTGGCGAGGTGTGCAAACAGGCCTTCAGTCTGGTCGGCCGGAACGATGTCGCCCAGACCCGGCGTGCGGATCGGGCCGGGGCTGATGACGTTGACACGAATCTTGCGTGACTTGAGGTCCAGCAACCAGGAGCGGGCGAAATTGCGCACGGCCGCTTTGCTGGCGCTGTAGACACTGAAGTTTTCCGTGCCCTGGGTCGCCGTGGTGGATGCGGTCAGAATCACCGAACCTCCGTCCTTGAGCAGCGGCAGGGATTTTTGCACGGTAAACAGCAGGCCTTTGACGTTGATGCTGAAGATCCGGTCGAAGTGCTCTTCGGTGATTGCTCCCAGCGGCAGCATGTCACCGCCACCCGCGTTGGCGAACACGATGTCGAGATGGCCGGTCTGGGTCTTGATCACGTCGAAGATCCGATCCAGATCGCCGAGATTCGACACGTCACCTTGAATGCCAGTGATGTTTTTGCCGATTGAGGCGACGGCGGCATCGAGTTCGGCCTGGCGGCGACCAGTGATGAAGACGGTGGCGCCTTGGTCGACGAAAGCCTGTGCCGAGGCCAGGCCGATGCCGGTGGTGCCGCCAGTGATCAGTGCAACTTTGCCTTCAAGTGAATGGCTCATGGGTGAATCTCCGGTGAACGTAGTGGGAAGTCGCCGGCGCCGTTGTGCGCCGTTGAACAGACTTTATGCCGGAAGATTCAGCGGAAAAATCGCCAGAATCGGGTTTGTTTGTGCATGGCTGTGGACAATACTCAAGGCTTGTCGAACGAGGACGCGCGATGAATCAGCTACTCGCCATGCGGGTGTTCGCCCGGGTCGTGCAGACCGGTTCTTTCACCAAGGCTGCGGACTCCCTGGAACTGCCGAAAACCTCGGTCAGCAAGCTGATCGTCGACCTCGAAGAGCATCTGGGCGTGCGGCTTTTGCAGCGCACCACGCGGCGGCTCACGGTGACGGCGGATGGCCTGGCCTATTACGAACGGGCCAGCGAATTGCTGGCCGAACTGGATGATCTGGACAGCAGTCTTGCCAGTGCCCAGGGGCGTCCGCGCGGCAGGATTCGGGTCGATGTCGGTGCGTCATTGGCGCGGATTGTGATCATCCCGGCGTTGCCGGACTTCTTTGCCCGCTACCCGGATATCCAGGTCGACATGGGTGTCAGCGATCGACCGGTGGATCTGATCAGGGAGAACGTCGACTGCGTGATTCGTGGCGGGCCGTTGATCGAGCTGTCGATGGCCGCGCGACCCTTGGGCGTATCGACCTTGAGAACCTGCGTCGCGCCCGTCTATCTTGAGCGTTTCGGCCTGCCGAGCCATCCGCTGGAGCTGGAGAAGCAGCATCGCATGGTCAGTTATCACTCGGCCCGAAGTGGGCGGGTGATCCCGGCGCGGTTCGAGCGTGAAGGGCAGAAAATCGAAATCGATGGCCGTGGAGTGCTCAGTGTCAATGAGAGCAACGCACACCTGGCGGCGGGGTTGGCAGGGCTAGGGGTGATCCAGAGTTTCAACTATACGGTGCAGCCACACATCGAGCGCGGTGAACTGGTACCGATTCTTGAGGACTGGCATCCGCCAGCGTACCCGTTTCACGTGTTGTATCCACCCAATCGGCACCTGAGCAATCGGGTGCGGGTGTTTATCGATTGGTTGACGCAGTTGTTCGCCGGTTTGGGGTAGCCTTGAAGTCTGGTTCGTGCAAGGTTGCGCGTCCCGTCCTCTGGAACAGAGCAATCCGATGAAGATCATTCGCAGCAAATCTTTCACCGGTGACCGCGCCTGGGCGGCGCTGGATATCGCCAACATGAACGGTATCACCACCCGTTTGCACTGGACGGATCAGCCCTACAAATGGCACGTCAACGACGGCCAGGAAGTGTTTGTCGTGCTCGATGGTCAGGTGCAGATGCGCTATCGGGAGAACGGTGTCGAGCAGGCTACGCTGTTGGAGGTCGGTGACATCTTTTATGCGGCGGTCGGCACCGAACACGTCGCCCATCCGCAAGGCGCGGCGCGGGTGTTGGTGATTGAAACGCAAGGCAGTGTTTAGTGGCTATATCTACAAAACAGATAACAGTTAGAGAAATTACCCGTTATATAGATATTCGATTTGGTTCTACCATGAGCTCTACCTCACCCGAGGACAGGAGTTCACGATGCAATGCCCCAACAGCAACAAAACTGTTAATCGGCCTTTGAGCCATTTGCAGCACCCGCGCGAAGCAATTCGTCAGTTCACCCCGAACTGGTTCGCCGCGACCATGGGCACCGGGGTCCTGGCCCTGGCGCTCGCCCAATTGCCGGTGTCGATCCCAGGTTTGCATGCCTTCGCCGAAGGCCTGTGGATGTTCAACATTTTCCTGTTTCTGTTGTTCAGCGGGTTGTATGCCGCACGCTGGGCGTTTTTCTTTGATGAAGCACGACGGATTTTTGGCCACTCCACGGTTTCGATGTTTTTCGGCACCATTCCCATGGGCCTGGCGACCATCATCAATGGCTTCCTGCTGTTCGGTCTGCCGCGCTGGGGGGAGGGCGTTGTGCACGTGGCCGAGGTGCTGTGGTGGCTGGATGTCGCCATGTCGCTGGCCTGCGGCGTGTTGATTCCGTACATGATGTTTACCCGTCAGGAACACAGCATCGACCAGATGACCGCTGTCTGGCTGCTGCCAGTAGTGGCCGCGGAAGTCGCGGCGGCCAGTGGCGGTTTGCTTGCACCGCATCTGGCTGACGTCCACTCGCAACTGGTGATGTTGGTAACCAGCTATGTGCTGTGGGCATTCTCGTTGCCGGTGGCGTTCAGCATCCTGACCATCCTGCTGTTGCGTATGGCCCTGCACAAACTGCCCCACGAAAACATGGCCGCGTCGAGCTGGCTGGCGCTGGGACCGATCGGCACCGGGGCGCTGGGCATGTTGTTGCTGGGTAGCGACGCACCAGCGATTTTCGCCGCCAACGGCTTGCCGGGTATCGGTGAAATTGCCGCCGGGCTGGGTCTGGTCGCCGGGATCACGTTGTGGGGCTTCGGCTTGTGGTGGATGTTGATGGCGGTGCTGATCACCCTGCGTTACCTGCGCGGCGGGATTCCTTTCAACCTCGGCTGGTGGGGGTTTACCTTCCCGCTGGGTGTCTACTCGCTGGCCACATTGAAGCTGGCGAGTACCTTGAACCTGGCCTTTTTCAGCCTCTTTGGCAGCGTGTTGGTCGTCGCGCTGGCGATCATGTGGTTGATCGTTTCCAAGCGCACTGTGCAGGGCGCCTGGCGCGGTGAGCTATTTGTTTCGCCATGCATTGCCGGATTAGCGAAATAATTCGCAAAGTTTAGGTAAGGTTGTGGCCTGGATCGCTGTACGACATTCCAATAAGAGCATTCAAGCCACACAGGGACATGGAAGATGAGTCACCCTTCGCAGTTCACCTTGCTTCGCAAGCGGCGGTTTCTGCCGTTTTTTGTTACGCAGTCCCTCGGGGCGTTCAACGACAACATCTTCAAGCAGTCGTTGATCCTTGCCATTTTGTACAAGCTGACCATCGAGGGTGACCGTTCGATCTGGGTCAACCTGTGTGCGTTGCTGTTCATCCTGCCGTTTTTTCTGTTCTCGGCGCTGGCCGGTCAGTTCGGCGAAAAGTTCGCCAAGGACGCGCTGATCCGTCTGATCAAGCTCGGTGAAATAGCGATCATGGCCGTCGGCTCCGTCGGCTTCCTGTTCGATCACCTGTCGCTGATGCTGGTGGCGCTGTTCGCCATGGGTACTCACTCGGCGCTGTTCGGCCCGGTGAAGTACTCGATCCTGCCCCAGGCGCTGCACGAAGAAGAGCTGGTGGGCGGTAACGGTCTGGTGGAAATGGGCACCTTCCTGGCGATTCTGGCGGGGACCATTGGCGCCGGGATCATGATGTCGTCCAGTCACTACGCACCGATTGTCTCCACGGCGATCATCGGTGTCGCGGTGCTCGGTTATCTGGCCAGTCGCGGCATTCCGCGAGCGGCGGCATCGACCCCCGAGCTGCGGCTGAACTGGAACATCTTCAGTCAGTCCTGGGCGACCTTGCGTCTGGGCCTTGGGCAAACGCCCGCAGTCTCACGTTCGATTGTCGGCAACTCGTGGTTCTGGTTCGTCGGGGCGATTTACCTGACGCAGATCCCGGCCTATGCCAAAGAGTGGATGCATGGCGACGAGACGGTGGTGACGCTGATTCTGACGGTGTTCTCGGTCGGTATCGCGCTGGGTTCGATGCTCTGCGAGAAACTCTCCGGACGCAAAGTCGAGATCGGCCTGGTGCCGTTTGGCTCCTTTGGCCTGACGGTGTTCGGCTTGCTGCTCTGGTGGCACTCCGGCGGTATCCCGGAAAGTCTTGAAGGCCATGGCTGGATCGAAGTGCTTGGCTTTGGTCATACGTGGTGGGTGCTGTTCGATATTCTCGGGTTGGGGATTTTCGGCGGCTTCTACATCGTGCCGCTGTACGCATTGATTCAGTCGCGCACCGCCGAAAACGAGCGGGCGCGGGTAATCGCAGCCAACAACATTCTCAACGCACTGTTCATGGTGGTCTCGGCGATTGTCTCGATTGTGCTGCTGAGCATCGTCAAGTTGTCGATTCCCCAGCTGTTCCTGGTGGTGTCGCTGCTGAACATCGGCGTAAACGCCTACATCTTCAGCATCGTGCCCGAGTTCAGCATGCGCTTCATGATCTGGCTGCTCAGCCATTCCATGTACCGCGTGCAGCACCGTAACCTGGAGCTGATTCCCGATGAAGGCGCGGCACTGTTGGTCTGCAATCACGTGTCGTTCGTCGACGCCTTGCTGATTGGTGGCGCAGTACGTCGGCCGATTCGCTTTGTGATGTATTACAAGATCTACAACCTGCCGGTGCTGAACTTCATCTTCCGTACCGCCGGGACCATTCCGATTGCCGGACGCCAGGAAGACATCCAGATCTACGAAAGGGCCTTCAAGCGAATCGCCCAGTACCTGAAGGATGGCGAACTGGTGTGCATCTTCCCGGAAGGCAAGTTGACCGCCGATGGCGAGATCAATGAGTTCAAGGGCGGGCTGACGCGGATATTGGAAGAAACACCGGTGCCGGTGATTCCATTGGCCTTGCAGGGGTTATGGGGCAGCTTCTTCAGTCGCGATCCGGACAAGGGATTGTTCCACCGCCTCTGGTCGCGAGTGACTGTGGTGGCCGGACCGGCGGTGGCGGTTGAAGTCGCGCAGCCGGCGCAGTTGCAAGCGCTGGTCGGCGAGTTGCGTGGCACCGTTAGGTAGTTGGTGTTTTGGCGGGCCTCATCGCGAGCAGGCTCGCTCCCACACTTGATCTGTGAACGACACAGAACCAATGTGGGAGCGAGCCTGCTCGCGATGGCGGTAGAGGCCTAAGCGCTGACTTTGAGCCCAACCAATCCGGCAATGATCAGCGCGACACTGGCCAGCCGGAACAGCGCCATGGATTCACCAAACAGGATGATCCCGGCGATGACCGTACCCACCGCGCCAACGCCCGTCCAGATCGCGTAGGCAGTGCCCAGCGGCAGATCCTTCATGGCCAGTCCCAGCAGGCCCAGGCTGATCACCATGGCGCCGACAGTCAGGACGGTGGGAAGAGGGCGGCTGAAGCCGTCGGTGTATTTCAGGCCAACGGCCCAGCCGACTTCAAACAGACCCGCGAAAAACAGAATGATCCAAGGCATGAAGACCTCCATCGATTGACGGGGTCGTCCCCAGATTAATAACTCGATCGAGCCGCAAGGTCGTCCTCGCGATGCGCACTATAGTGCCCATTAATAACCTGGGGATCAAGTTCCAGGGTCAGTCGGTTGCTTGTTGGGCGGCCAGTTCGCGGTCCTGTTTCTCGCTCATCCGGCGGAAGTACGTCGAGAGCAGCGCCCCGGAAATGTTGTGCCAGACGCTGAACAGTGCACTCGGCACGGCCGCCAGCGGTGAGAAATGCGCGCTGGCCAGTGCTGCGCCCAGACCGGAGTTCTGCATGCCGACTTCCAGCGCCAGGGATTTACGTTGTGCCAACGGCAGCTTGAACACACGTCCGGTGAAGTAACCCAGCAGGAAACCGAAACTGTTATGCAGCATCACTACGGCCATGATCAGCAGGCCGGACTCGGCAATCTTGGCCTGACTCGCCGCGACAACGGCAGCGACGATGATCACGATACTCACAACCGATACCAGTGGCAGCACGTCCACCGCATGGCGAACCCGATCTCCCAGCAGGCGCTGGGCGACCACGCCGAGCACGATTGGCAACAACACCACTTGCAGGATCGACCAGAACAACTCCATGAACGACACCGGCAACCAGGCCGAGGCCAGCAACCAGATCAGGGCCGGTGTCAGCAACGGGGCGAGCAGGGTGGTCACGGCGGCAATCGCCACTGACAGTGCCAGGTCACCGCGGGCCAGCCAGGTCATTACGTTCGACGAGGTGCCGCTCGGGCAGCAACCGACCAGAATCACCCCGACGGCGATTTCTGGCGGCAGATGAAACGCCTGGCAGAGCAACCATGCCACACCGGGCATGATCACGAAATGTGCGACTACGCCCAACGCCACGCGCCACGGATGGCGGGCAACTTCAGCGAAGTCTTCAAGTTTGAGGGTCAGGCCCATGCCGAACATCACCAGGCCCAGCAACGGCACGATCGCACCTTTCAAGCCGATGAACCACGCAGGTTGCAGGAAGGCCGCCACGGCGAAGATCAAGACCCAGTAAGCGAAGGTGTTGCCGACAAAGCGACTCAGTGCTGCCAGTGCACGCATGACCTGTTCCTTATTATTAAGTAACACCACAAAACAACTGTGGGAGCGGGCTTGCTCGCGAAAGCGGAGTGTCAGTCAACATCATCGTTGAATGTCAGTCCCCCTTCGCGAGCAAGCCCGCTCCCACATTGGAAACCGACGGCTTAGATGCCTTGCGGAGTCTCTTCGCCGCCCAGTGCCTCAACCAGCGCCGGGAGGAATTCGCCGAAGGTCAGCATCATCAGTGTGAAGCTGGCATCCAGTTGGCCGAGTGCTTCGTCGCCACCGTCCTGTTCTGCCTGATCCTGCAGCAGGTCTTCGAACTTCAGGCGCTTGACCACCATCTTGTCGTCGAGGACGAAAGACAGTTTGTCTTGCCAGGCCAGGGACAACTGAGTGACCACTTTGCCCGTGCTCAGGTGCAACTGGATTTCTTCGCTGGTCAGGTCCTGACGCTTGCAACGGACGATACCGCCGTCTTCGTGGGTGTCGCGCAGTTCGCATTCGTCGAGGACGAAGAAGTCGTCGGCGGCTTTCTGGGTGGTGACCCACTCAGTCATGGTGGCGGTCGGGGACATTTTTACAGTCAGCGGACGTACCGGCAGCGTGCCGATCACTTCACGCAGAGTGGAAAGCAGGTCTTCGGCGCGTTTCGGGCTGGCGGAGTTGACCAGGATCAGCCCCTGTTTCGGTGCGATAGCGGCAAAGGTCGACGAGCGACGGATAAAGGCCCGCGGCAGAAAAGCCTGGATGATTTCATCCTTGATCTGATCACGCTCCTTCTTATAGACCTTGCGCATCTGTTCGGCTTCGATCTCTTCGACCTTTTCCTTGACCGCGTCGCGCACGACGCTGCCCGGCAGAATGCGCTCTTCCTTGCGCGCGGCAATCAGCAGGAAGTCTCCGCTGACATGCACCAGAGGTGCATCTTCGCCCTTGCCAAACGGCGCGACGAAACCGTAGGTGGTCAACTCCTGGCTTGCACATGGACGCGCCAGTTTGGTGGCCAGTGCAGTTTCCAACGCCTCAGCATCAAAAGGCAGATCTTGGGTCAGGCGATAGATAAGCAGGTTTTTGAACCACATGGGGTGAGTCTCTCCTTTATACAAAGGGGGGCATTATTCTCCGCGCAGCGTCATAGGCCAACCCTCAGCTAAGCCTTTGGAAGGCCTGAAAAAATTATTTTAAAAAGTGCTTGCCAGAGGTGGGGCTGCTCCGTAGAATGCGCGCCACACCGAACGTGAAGGGTGATTAGCTCAGCTGGGAGAGCGTCTGCCTTACAAGCAGAATGTCGGCGGTTCGATCCCGTCATCACCCACCATTCGCATTCAGTGTTACGCGCAGCGGTAGTTCAGTCGGTTAGAATACCGGCCTGTCACGCCGGGGGTCGCGGGTTCGAGTCCCGTCCGCTGCGCCATATTCGGTAACCTGGAACGCTGAACGCCAGGTCACCACAGAAAGCCCGCTAACGCGGGCTTTTTGCTGTAAGAGTTCCATGCGAAGTGCACTGTTTCATTGAGATTCAGCTTTTTTAATAATTTTCTTAATTAAATCAGCACGTTATGAATTTTTGTGGCACAATGCGCCCCGCAACGAAGGTAAAGGGTGATTAGCTCAGCTGGGAGAGCGTCTGCCTTACAAGCAGAATGTCGGCGGTTCGATCCCGTCATCACCCAC
>NZ_JBXALR010000009.1:0-249888 GCF_058799675.1 Pseudomonas sp. GW822-FHT06B12 | reverse complement strand
GTTTACCAAGGAGTTTTCCGTTTCGACTGCGCCGGAAGTGGGGCGAATTATAGACTTCCAGAATCTGCCGTCAACACCTAATTCAGTTTTTCTATCAGAAATCGAAAAACAGCACTCGATACGGCCTATATATAGAAGCACTTACAAAGGATGCGCAGTATATTGCTCAACACCTATTAGTTAAGCATGATATGCCACAGTACACTCTCTCGCCTCTCACTTCGGACGACGCCACGCAATGAATGACCAACCCCGCAGCCTTGCATCGACTCTGTTCCCGGTTGGCCTGCTATTAATAGCCATGGCGTCGATCCAGTCTGGAGCCTCCCTGGCAAAAAGCATGTTCCCGATAGTGGGTGCGCAAGGGACGACGACCCTGCGACTGATGTTCGCCAGCGTGATCATGTTACTGCTGTTGCGTCCCTGGAAAGCCAAGCTCACCACCAAGTCGTTGCGCACCGTCGTCGTCTACGGCATGGCGCTGGGCGGCATGAACTTCCTCTTCTATATGTCACTAAGAAGCGTCCCGCTCGGAATTGCCGTCGCTCTGGAGTTCACGGGCCCGTTGGCAGTGGCAATCTATGCCTCACGCAAGGCGATCGACTTTCTGTGGATCGGTCTGGCCATCGTCGGTCTGTTGCTGCTTATACCTACAGACGCAACAAACGCGAGCATTGACCTGACAGGTGCCGGTTATGCGCTCGGCGCCGGAGTATGTTGGGCACTGTACATTTTGTTTGGTCAGAAGGCCGGCGCAGACAACGGCGTCCAGACAGCCGCGCTAGGCGTGATGATTGCTGCACTCTTCGTTGCACCTATTGGCATCGTCCACGCCGGAGCAGCGTTGCTCACACCATCGCTGATTCCCATCGCGATCGGCGTTGCCATTCTGTCCACTGCCCTTCCGTACACCCTTGAGATGATCGCTCTCACCCGGATGCCAGCACGCACCTTCGGCACACTGATGAGCATTGAGCCCGCGTTCGGCGCATTATCCGGGCTGCTGTTTTTGCACGAATACTTGTCCCTGGCACAGTGGATGGCCATCATTTGCATCATTCTGGCATCGGTAGGCGCGACCATGACGATGCGCAGTGAGTCCAAGCCACTGGTGGCAGTAGATTGATACACGTTTTTACGAAGGTCTGGTATTTGCCGCTCAATTGAGCCATGTTTAGCCGCAACTCAGTGTCAGACATGGATTTTTTCGGATAGGGATATCACTAGCGATAAAAACGAAACGCATGCTGCCAGACTCGGGCACCAGACCCGAGACCGCAATAAGGACGGGAATGAAACGATTTTTGGTATTGCTTGTTGTACTGGCCGTCGCCGGTTGCGCTGCGACCTCCAAGACAGAGGTCAAGCGCGGAAAAAAAGGCCTGCACATCAACTGCTCAGGCCTCTCGTCATCCTGGGACAAGTGCTACACGAGTGCAGCCGACTCATGTGGCCCAAATGGCTACAAGGTGCTTGCCAAATCCGGAGACGCGGTGGAAGACCCGGGTGACTATCCGTTTGGCATCAACCCCGCCGGCTATACCAGCCGGAGCATGATCGTTATCTGCAAATAGCCTGACGCTACCTTAGTCAGCGCCTTGACTGGCAATCTGGCGTCCGATTTCTTCATGGCTGGATTGCAATACGCTGCGCTGGATATCCGGATTCACCAGCATTCGCGCAACCACCAACGCACCAACGCATTGAGACAGAATGGCCCAAGCCAGGCTGTCGCTCTCCAGGATGCGCGCCCAACTCTCCTGCAGCCGACAAATCCACTGCTCAGCTTGCTGACGTACCGCAATGTCGGAGCGAGCGATCTCGGCACCGAGTGCCGGCAGAGCACACCCGGATTCGGGATGCTCGACGTGCGCCATACTCAGGTAATGCTTGAGACAACGCTCCAATCTGGTTCGACTCAGCTCGCCATTACCGCTCAATCGCTCAAGGCTCTGACACAGCTCACGCTCGACGATCGAACTGAAGAGTTCATCTTTCGAGGAAAAGTGGCTGTAAAACGCACCGCCACTGAGCCCGATGGCTTTCATCAAGCCGTCGACACCCACCGTGGAAAAGCCCTCTTTCTTGGCTGACACTGAACTGCTTTCAAGCAGTTTCTGCCTGGTTTCCAGCTTGTGACTGGCTGAGTAACGCATCGCTTCCCCCGAGAATCCATCGCCTTGACGTATGCAGGATTGTAGCATAACGTTCGTTTAGCTAACGACCGTTTACCAAAGAGCGATAACTATGACCTCAGCTATCAATAACAAGAAAGTCGTACTGGTTGTCGGTGCTGGCGATGCCACCGGCGGAGCTATTGCCAAGCGTTTCGCACAAGAAGGATTTGTTGCCTGCGTCACTCGTCGCAGCGCAGACAAATTGCAGCCATTGGTCGATGCCATTCAGACCAGTGGTGGTGAAGCTCATGGCTTTGCGTGTGATGCGCGCAAGGAAGAGGATGTAATCGCGCTGGTTGAACAGATCGAAAGCCAGATAGGTCCGATCGAAACCTTCGTCTTCAACATCGGCGCCAATGTGCCTTGCAGCATTCTTGAAGAAACCGCACGCAAGTATTTCAAGATCTGGGAAATGGCCTGTTTCTCTGGATTTCTCAACGCTCGTGAAGTGGCCAAGCGCATGGCCACCCGACAACGCGGCACTATCCTGTTCACCGGGGCTACCGCCGGTATGCGCGGGGCGGCTGGTTTTGCGGCGTTCGCCGGCGCCAAGCATGGTATTCGCGCCCTGGCCCAAAGCATGGCGCGAGAGCTGGGCCCGATGAACATCCATGTCGCCCATATCGTGGTCGATGGCGCGATCGATACCGACTTCATTCGCGACAGCTTCCCGGAAAAGTATGCTCTCAAGGACCAGGACGGGATTCTCAACCCAGAACACATCGCCGAGAACTACTGGTATCTGCACAGCCAGCCACGCGACGCCTGGACCTTCGAGCTGGATCTGCGACCCTGGAGCGAACGCTGGTAAGCCCTCCCCCTATAACAATAATCAGAGCGCATCGAACATGAGCAAACGCGTAGAGTTCTTCTTCGACCTCGGCAGCCCTGCCACTTACCTGGCCTATACCCAGCTGCCGAATATCTGTGAGCAAAGCGGGAGCCAACTGATCTACCAACCAATGTTGCTGGGTGGCGTATTCAAAGCCACCGGCAACGCCTCACCTGCGGAGATCCCGGCCAAGGGTCATTACATGTTTGTGGACCTGGATCGTTACGCCAAGCGCTACGGCGTGCCATTCCAGCTCAATCCGTACTTTCCGATCAACACCCTGCTGTTGATGCGCGCCGTTACCGGCATCCAGTTGCGGCACCCTGAACGCTTCCTCGATTTTATCGACTGCCTGTTCCGCGCGCTCTGGGTTGATGGCCGCAACCTCAACGACCCGGCGATCGTCGCCGCGGTGCTGGCCGAACACGGCTTCGATCCCGACGAAGTGCTGGCCTTGACCGCCGATGAGGAAGTCAAAGCCGCACTCAAGGACAAAACCGAGCAAGCGATCCAACGCGGTGTGTTCGGTGCGCCAAGCATGTTTGTCGACAACGAATTGTTCTTCGGCCAGGATCGCCTGGACTTTGTCCTCGAGGCCTTGGGCTAGATCTCGGTAACCAGTCGGCCCTGCGCCTCACCCGAGGCTTGCAGGTCATAGGCTGCCTCGGCGGTTTGCAGCGTGAACCGCCGGGGATCGAGCAAAGGCTTCAACAACCCGGCTTCAATCAACTTCGCGGCCTCGCCAAGAATCTGCCCGTGCCGCTCGCGACCTCTGCCGGTCAGCAAAGGCAGCAACGTGAAGACTCCGGAGTAACTCGCCGCCCGGAACGACAATGGCGCCAGACTGTGTTGCCCCCAGCCGAGACAGCTCAACACGTGCCCCTGATAAGTGCGCACAGCCCTGAACGACGCATCCAGAGTCTCGCCTCCGACCGTGTCATAAACGATATCGAAACCCTCCCCCGCCGTATGTTGCTCTACATACTGTTCAACCGACTGCTGGCGGTAGTCGATAAAGGTTGCACCGAAGCTTTCGATAATTGCCTGCTGCCTGGCCGACCCCGTGGCAAATACCTCGGCACCGAATGCCCGAGCCAACTGCACCGCCATATGCCCGACGCCACCAGCGCCACCGTGAATCAATACCTTGTGGTCAGTCTGAACCCGGGCGCGATCCAGCAAGCCTTCCCACGCGGTAATCAGCACCAACGGCAACGCCGCTGTTTCAGCCATGCTCAAATTCACCGGTTTGCGCGCCAGCAGCCGCGCATCAACGGCGGCGAACTGCGCCAATGAACCCTGCTGACCACCAATTCCGGTCGCCATGCCATACACCTGATCGCCGACCTGCCAATCGCTGACCCCGGCGCCGAGCGCTTCGACAATCCCTGCCAGATCCATACCCAGTACCGCCGGCAATGGCTGACGCGCGTGAGCCGCCTGCCCGGCGCGAATTTTCCCATCCAATGGATTCACCCCACTGGCGATGATTCTGACCAACACCTGCCCGGCTTCAGGCACAGGCCTTGGGATAGAGGCCAAACGAAACGGTGCATTGGCCGAATCGACGATCAGGGCGAGCATTTCAAGTGAGTCAGTCATTTCGCAATCTCATGTCAGTGGAGAGTTGCGTTGATCATCCGCCCGCCAACTCATGCCGATAAGACGCTATATAGCTATAGTGACCATGCCCATTTGGCATCAATGAGAAAACCCTTGGACAAACTCAATGCAATGGCGGTTTTCGTAAGAGTAGTCGAGCGCGGCAGCTTCTCCGCCGTTGCTCGGGAACTTCAGACTAGCCAACCGACCATCAGTAAAATCCTCCGGGCACTGGAAACAGAACTCGGCGGCAAGTTGATTGCTCGCAGCACCCGCCAGCTTTCACTGACCGACGAAGGTCAGCGTTACTACAACGAATGCCGACAGATTCTTGCGGCGGTCGACGCGGCCGAACACAGCTTCCAGTCCGGACGGGAAGCTGTCGCCGGGCCTTTGCGGGTTGGCTCCTCCGTCAGCTTCGGGCGCTTGCAGATTGCCGCACGGCTGCCGGACTTCCTTGAGCGCTATCCACATGTAGACATCGATTTACAGCTCAGCGATCAGAATCAGGACCTGGTCAGCGAAGGCCTGGACGTCACGTTACGCATCGGCGAGTTGAGCGATAGCGGCTTGATAGCCCGACAGATTGGCACCACCCATCGAGTGACGGTCGCCAGTCCCGGCTACCTGGCTCGCCATGGCCAACCGCAAACACCGGAAGAGCTGAGCCAGCATAACTGCCTGCTGTTCAACCTGCTGAGCAGCCAGAATCAGTGGATCTACGAAAAAAACGCTCAGCGCCACAGCGTGCGGATCAAAGGCAATGCCCAGAGCAACAGTTCGGAGGCCATACGCGAGATGGTGTTGGGCGGGCTAGGGATTGCGCTGTCGCCGGTGTGGTTGTTCAGCGAGGATTTGAAGGCCGGTCGGGTGACCGCGATCTTGCAGGATTACCGCGCACAAGCGCTGCCGATCCATGCGGTGTCCCCGGCCAATCGTCGCCAGTCAGCCAGGGTCAAGGCATTCGTCGACTACATGAGCGAAGCACTCGCCCACGCCCCGGAGCTTACGCCGCCGTCCGAAGACTGACGGCGCAACACCGTCTCAGATCGCCGCGGTTCGGGTGTTCAGCCACGCCAGTGCAGAACCATCGAGCAACGGACTCAAACGTTCACGCACCTGCGCATGATAAGCGTTGAACCACTCGCGCTCATCCTGGGTGAGCAATGAAGGCTCCAGGCAACGGGTGTCGATCGGGCACAGGGTCAGGGTCTCGAACTTGAGGAACTCGCCAAACTCGCCGCTGCCCGCTTCGCGGTTCAACACCAGGTTCTCGATCCGCACGCCCCAGCGCCCCGGACGATAAGTACCTGGCTCGATCGAGGTGATCATCCCCGGCTGCATCGCAGTTTGCGGCGCAGGTGCGGCTTGGTAGGCGATGACTTGCGGGCCTTCGTGAACGTTCAGGAAGTAACCGACGCCATGCCCGGTGCCGTGGCCATAGTCGACGCTTTCAGCCCAGATCGGCGCTCGCGCGATGGAGTCGAGCAATGGCGAGAGAATGCCCCGCGGGAACTGCGCACGGGACAAGGCAATCACGCCCTTGAGCACGCGCGTGCAGTCGCGTTTCTGCTCGGCGGTCGGCGTGCCCACCGGCACCATCCGCGTAATATCAGTGGTGCCGCCCAGGTACTGACCGCCGGAATCGATCAGCAACAGGCCATCACCTTCGATCACCGCGTGCTCTTCTTCGGTGGCGTGGTAGTGCGGCATCGCACCGTTGGCGTTGAATGCGGCAATGGTGTTGAAGCTCAGCGACACATACCCCGGACGACGGGTACGGGCAGCGGTCAGGTGTTCGTCGATGGTCAATTCGGTGACGCGTTCACGACCGAGAGCGCTGTCCAGCCAGGTGAAAAACTCGCACAGCGCCGCACCGTCCTGCTCCATGGCCTGACGGATGTGTTCGGCATCGGCGAGACTTTTCTGCGACTTGGCCAACGTAGTCGGGTTCAGGCCTTCAATCAGCTTTACGCCACTGCCGAGGTTATCCAGCAGACCGACTGTCACCCGTGCCGGATCGACTTGCAGGCTGGCGCCATTTGGCACGGCAGCCAGCGCCGAGGCCACTTCGCTGTAGTCGCGCAGAGTGACGCCATCCTGTTCGAGGATCGCGCGCAATGGCGCATCGACCTTGCTCAGCGCGACAAACAAGGTTGCCTGTTGCTGGCCGATCAGGGCGAAGGACACGAACACTGGGTTGAACGACACGTCGCCGCCGCGCAGGTTGAACAACCAGGCGATGTCATCAAGGGTGGCGATGAAGTGCCAATCGGCCCCGCGCGCTTTCAGGCTTTCACGTAGCTTGGCGAGTTTCTCCCCACGGCTGACAGTGGCCTGCGGCGGCAAGTGCTGATAGATCGGTTGATTCGGCAGGTTCGGGCGATCGCTCCAGACTTCGTTCAACAGATCGATATCAGTGCGCAGCCGTGCGCCACGCTCCTCGAGCTTGCTGCTCAGTGAACGCGCCGACGCCACGGCCATGACCGCGCCGTCGACCGCAACCACACCACCTTCCGGAGTTTGTTCGGCCAGCCAGTCCAGCGGGCCGGGTTGGCCAGGCTGAAGTTTTACCAACTCGATGCCGCTGCCCTTGAGCTCCTTGGTCGCCTGTTCCCAGTAGCGACTGTCGGCCCAAACGCCAGCGAAGTCCTGGGTGACGATCAGCGTGCCGACCGAGCCATGAAAACCCGACAACCACTGACGCCCCTGCCAGTAACCCGGCAGGTATTCCGACAAATGCGGGTCGGCTGACGGCACCAGCAGGGCGTGGATACCTTCCCGGCTCATCAGCTCGCGGGTGTGCGCCAGGCGCTGGGGAACCGTTCCATGGGTCAAAGGCTGCGTACTCATCATGTCTCCTGCTAACCACTTTAATTTTGTTATAGGGCGCTGACTTTTGGTCTGCGCATCAGGATTGGGCGGTAGCCCAGAACGCCGGTGCACTGGCGGTTGCTGCTTTAATCAGTTGTGCGGCCTGATCGATGTCCTGCTCGGTGGTGAAACGCCCGAGACTCAAGCGAATGGTCCGCCCCGCCATCCGCGCATCATGCCCCAAGGCTAGCAGCACATGGGACGGCGCATTACTCGCGGAGTTGCAGGCCGACGTCGCCGAAAAGGCGATCGAAGCACTCAAGGCCTGGGAGTTGAACTCGCCTTCACTGAAGGTCAGGCTCAGGGTATGAGGAATGCGCTGGGTCGGGCTGCCGTTCAAGCGTAGACCGGTAATGCCGTTGAGTTGCTCAAGCAAGCGCTCGCGCAAGCGGGCGATAGTGGTCGCCTCTTCTGCAAAGTGTTCCGCTGCCAGCGCAAAGGCTGCGCCCATGGCTGCGATCTGATGCGTGGCCAGAGTCCCGGAGCGTAAACCGCCTTCGTGCCCGCCGCCATGGATCTGCGCCTGCAAGCGTTGCTGGGCACGCGGGCCGACGTAGAGCGCGCCGATCCCCTTGGGACCGTAAATCTTGTGCGCGGAAAACGACATCAAATCCACCGGCCATTGGGCCAGATCAATCGCTACCTTGCCCGCGCCCTGCGCGGCGTCAACGTGAAACAACGCGCCGTGCTCACGCACCCGCTGACCGATGGCCGGGATGTCGTTGACGGTACCGAGCTCGTTGTTGACCAGCATCAGCGACACCAGAAAAGTGTCTTCGCGCAGTGCCTCGCTGACCGCTTGCGCAGTGATCAGACCGTCGGCGTCCGGCAGCAGATACGTGACGGCGACCCCGGCATCCTGCAATTGCCTGGCGGTGTCGAGGATCGCCTTGTGCTCGATCTGGCTGGTGATGATGTGGCCGCCGGACTGACCGCGGGCCTGGGCCACGCCTTTGAGCGCGAGGTTGTTGGACTCGGTGGCGCCGGATGTCCAGACGATCTGCTGCGCTTGCGCGCCCACCAGATCGGCGACTTGCTGGCGTGCCTGCTCGACTGAACGCCTGGCTTGCTGGCCGAAGGCGTGGGAGCTGGAAGCCGGATTGCCGAAGTTACCGCTGAACCCCAGACAGTCGACCATGACCTGAATGACCCGCTCATCCACCGGCGTGGTGGCGGCGTAATCAAAATACAAAGGACGCTTATTCATAAAAAAGACTCGCAGAGCTTGTTCCGGGATCAGGTGCATTCGCTGAAAACGCCACATTGGAGGTGGTGTAAAAACTGCGGGGAATCAGCAATACCTGATCGGATGCCGTTAAAGAAGTACGACTTCATTTCAAAGTGCGTAGGAACGCTCCTGAAGTCGAGCTTAACAGGCATCGGACACCGGGTTGAAGCGCAAGTCAGCTAAAGCTCTCGTGCAGCATCGGATACAGCGAAGCCACCAACAGCAAGGCCATGCCCCAGTTGAAGATCCGCAACCAGCGCCGATCACGCAGGACATTGCGCAACAGGCTGCCGCAAGCCACCCAGACGCTGACGCTTGGCAGGTTGATGATGGCGAACACCGCAGCGATGACGATCACATTGGTGAAATAGCCCTGCAGCGGTGTGTAGGTGCTGATGGCGCCAATCGCCATGATCCACGCCTTGGGGTTGACCCACTGAAACGCCGCCGCACCCCAATAGCTGATGGGCTTGGCGTGACCTTGTTCGGCTTCGGAGACGGGACCCGAATGGGCGATTTTCCACGCCAGATACAGCAAATAGCCCGCGCCGACATAACGCAGCACGCTGTAAAGCACAGGATAGGTTTGAAACACCGCGCCCAGGCCAAAACCGACGGCGAGCACAAGGATGAAGAAGCCGCAGGTGATGCCGAGCATGTGTGGGATGGAGCGGTTGAAACCGAAATTGACGCCCGAGGCCAGCAACATCGTGTTGTTCGGGCCCGGGGTGATCGAGGTCACCAGGGCGAACAGAGCAAAACCCAGCAGTAAATCCAGCGAGAGTGTCATGGGGTGATTCCATCAGGGTCGGTCAGGTATTGACCCTATCGCAGCCCACGCGTGAAACCCACGGACAGTTAGGTGAAACTTCGAGCAGTACAGTCGCTTAGCTGGCGTGGCCGTGAAGCGGCACAGCGCGCTCGGCGTTCATCTCGCCACGCTGGTCAAAACCGAAAGTTTTCTGCGGCTGGCCGAGCAATTCAGCTTTTTTCGCCTGATATTCATCAAACGACAAACCACGCCGATTCAAGGCTTCCAGCGCCAGCTCTTTGGTTTCTTCGGCGGTGTACGGGCGCAACTCCGGTGACTGATGAGTGGCGCAACCGGCGAGCACCGACGCGACCAATATCAATGAGGTGAGGAGTAAATGGTTCATGGGGAGGCTTCCTGCGAGCGGGTCTTGAGCAATGGACACAGGCTACTCCCGCCCCTTGAGCGACAAAAATCACCGCTCTCGATAGTCGCTATTGATAGTTGCTATCGATCGATACGTTGCTTGCTGCCGTTTTGTACGGACCATCGAAACGAACTGCCGGTTTATCGTTGATGGCGCAACAGTGGCGATGCTGCAACCCGTCGGCCACTCGGTTGCCTGGATGGGGCTGGCCTATAGTCAATCGGCCGGAAATCGGCGAAGGATTTGCGACATCCCCCCAATAAAAAATGGAGAACGGTCATGAGCGTTAAACCCATTCCCGAGGGTTATCACAGCGTCACGCCCTACTTGGGAATCCAGAAATCTGCCGAGGCAATCGACTTTTACAAAAAAGCCTTCGGCGCCACGGAAGTCATGCGCCTGGCGATGCCCGACGGCAGCATCGGCCATGCAGAACTGCGCATTGGCGACTGCGCCATCATGCTCGGTACACCCTGCGATCAAGGTCCGCTGAGCAACCCCGACAAATCGCCGTCCGTGGGCCTGCATCTGTATGTCGTGGATGTGGACAAAAGCTACGCCCAAGCGATCAAGGCGGGCGGCACGGTAGTTTCGGAAGTGAAAGATCAGTTCTACGGCGACCGCTCGGGCACCTTGAAGGACCCCTTCGGCCATGTGTGGTTCCTGTCGACCCGCAAGGAAAACCTGACTCAAGCGCAGATCGAAGAGCGGGCAAAAGAGATGTTCAAGCCGCAATAACCCACACACCGCAGGAGCGCCACCCGGGCGCTCCTGCGGATCCGTCACGGCGCACGGATTTTCTGCAACTGCCGAGGCTGTTGCAGATCAACCGACTGGCCATCCTCATCGCACCCTACGGACAGACGAGGAACAGGTCTTTACCGAGCTGTCAGTGATTTGTCCATGGGGACCGCCGTGAGCCCTGCAACACTGAAGGTTTCTGCACAGCGTCGGTAGCCGAGGTGCTGGAAAAAATCTTCGCTGGTGCAGGTGCTGTTGAGTCGCGTCTGACTGAAACCCCGTTCGATCAACCAGGTTTCGAGGCCCTGCATCAACGCCTGTCCGGCACCGCGCCGAAACCATTCCGGCAGGACGTAACAAAACCCGACTTTGCCGCTGACAGCAGCCATGGCCACGCCAATCGGTTTGTCATCCAACAGCGCAAGGTTCAGGTACAGGTGTGGGTCGGCCAACCAGGGCTGCACATGTTCTACGGTTTTGTTGTGGGTCCAGGCCGCGACGACTTTCGGGTCATTGCGGTGATCCGCAGCGCACCCGACCTTGATCGAGCGCTCGACGATCCGGCTGATGATCCCGGCGTCCGCGGGCACGGCTTTGCAGATGTGTATGCAGGCATCCATAGCGCTATCACCTCAATCCATTGAGTCAAAGCTGCGAGGGACGATAGCGCCGCAAGGGTCAGGTGGCTAATAGAGAGAAGTTACATTTGATGTACGACATGGAACTCATGTGGGAGCGAGCCTGCTCGCGAAAGCGGTGGCACATCCAGCATTGATGTGACTGAGAGACCGCCATCGCGAGCAAGCTCGCTCCCACAGGGGTTGTGTGTGTTTGTCAGGCTGACTGCAACGGCATCGTCAGTTCAACCCGTAAGCCGTCGGCGCGGCTGTCGAAATGCAGCACGCAGCCGCAGCGCTGGACGATTGCCTGGACAATCGCCAGACCAAGCCCGCAACCGGTGCTCGCGCCGTTGCGCCAGAAGCGTTGGGTCAGGTGTTGCAAATCCTCGGTGGCGATTCCCGGACCGTGGTCACGCACCTGAAAACGCACACGGTTGCCGGTGGTTTCCAGACTCAGCTCCACCGCCGCCTCGGCTGGAGTGTGGCGCAAGGCGTTGTCCAGCAGGTTGCGCAAGGCGGCAATCGACAGCACCGCAGGCATTTGCACCGGCGCCTGAGAATAACTCGCCGGCAAGTGCAGTTTGATCCGCTGACGATCACCGCTGGCCGCGTCCTGAATCGCCAAACGGGCTACCTGCTCGGCGCTGCACTGCACACCATCGTCGAACGACAGACTACCTTCGACCCGAGCCAGCAACAGCAGTTGCTCAAGCGTCCGGTGCAAGCGGTCGGCGCCTTCCTCGGCACGGGCCAGGGACTGATCACGGGCGGTGCCTTCGGTCATGCGCGCCACTTGCAGGTGCGTCTTGATCGCCGTCAGCGGACTGCGCAGCTCATGGGCGGCGTCGCCAGTCAGCCGCCGCTCGCGCTCGATGGTCTTGCCGATCCGCTGGAGCAGCTGATTCTGGGTTTCCAGCAACGGTTGCAGTTCGCTCGGCAGCGGCTGGATCTGCAACGGTTCAAGGGAATCGGCGCTACGACGCATCAAGGCATCGCGCATGCGATTAAGCGGCGCCAGGCCTTGGCCGATCCCCAGCCAAAGCAGGCACAGACAACCGAGCAACGCCACGCCCACCGGCACCGACGCGGCCAGCAATACCGACATGTTCAGCGCCTCGCGCTCGACTTGCCGGTCGGCCGTGGTGATGCGCACATCTCCGCGAGCCAGGGTGAAACTGCGCCAGCGCGCACCGTCGATCATCTGGTCATGGAAGCCCATCTTTTCGGCTTCCAGAGTTTGTTCGGGAGTGCTGTGGCTGCGAGCAAGAATCTCGCCGCGCAAGGAGCTGACCTGACAGGCCATGCCCCCCGGAATATTCAATTGTTCAGCACTGAAATGCGTGCCATCGCCTTTGCTCGGCAGGGCCGGCAACTGCTCCAGCAGCCCGGCGACCATCCGCGCCGAGGCCACCAGTCGCTGGTCGAGGGAAAACATCATCTGATTGCGCAAGTCGCTGAGCATCCAGGCCGCGGCCAAGGCCCAGATCAGCGCGAAGGCCGCGCCGAGGGTCAGACTCAGGCGCAAACGCAAACTCATCACTTCGATTGCTCTCCGCCGTCAGCCGGCCCCAAGCGATAGCCCAAACCGCGCACGGTCTCGACAATGCCGTTGCCGAGCTTGCGCCGCAGGTGATGGATATGAACGTTGAGGGCGTTGCTTTCCAGTTCATCATTGAAGCCGTAGACGCTGTCCTTGAGTTGCTCGGTCGACAGCACCCGGCCACGGTTGTGCAACAAGGCCTGTAACAGCGATTGCTCGCGGCGCGACAGGTCCACCGGTTGACCGGCAAGCAGGGTTTCGCGACTGCTCGGGTCGTAAGTCAGGGCGCCATGTTCGATCAGATTGACGCTGCGCCCCGCCACACGGCGCAACAAGGTGTGCAGGCGCGCGGCCAGTTCACGCAGGTCAAAGGGCTTGAGCAGGTAGTCGTCGGCACCGGCTTGCAGGCCATCGACGCGGTCGGTCACCGAGTCGCGCGCGGTAAGAATCAGCACCGGAATCTCCAGGCCGTGATGGCGCAACTGCTGAAGCAGCTTCAAACCGTCTTCGTCCGGCAGCCCCAGGTCGAGCACCATAACGTCGAACTCGGCGACCTTGAGCATCGCCCGGGCAGCCGAGGCCGTGGCGACATGTTCCACCGTCAGGCCTTGGGCCGTGAGGCCGGCAACGATGCCGCTGGCGATCAGCTCATCATCTTCACAGACAAGTACGTGCATGGTGAGACCTGTAGAAAAGCATTGATTAAGAAGGCGCCGGATTAAGCGGACATTATGCCCGACGCGTCATTGCCACAAGGATAGCGCGGTTAATCATCGGTTAATCGCCACCCATCATCGTGCACCCTACTTGCACCGCGATAAGGCTTACCCATGCGTCGTCTGTTTCTACTTTTTTTTCTTTTCATCACAGGGCTGGCCCAGGCGGCATCGAATCCGTTCGAGACCAAAGCTGATTTCCTGCCGGTCGGCAAAGCCTTTGTTTTTACCTCCGAACGCCTTGAATCAGGCGAAACCCAGCTCTTCTGGCAAATTGCCGACGGCTACTACCTGTATCAGCAACGGATGAAGTTCGACGGTTTGCCCGACGCGCATAAACCGCCGCTGCCCATGGGCGAAGCCCACAGCGACGAGTTTTTTGGTGATCAGCAGGTTTATCGCCAGGGCCTGGAGTTGAAGATTCCGGCCGGTGCCAGTGGCCAGATCAAAGTGGGTTTCCAGGGCTGTGCCGATGCCGGTTTGTGTTACCCGCCGCAAACTCAGGTGATCGACCTCGGTGGCAGCACCGCGGCGGTCAGCGCCAGTGAAGCGCCGGATCAAGCCTTGGCCAGCGATCTGCAACAGCGGGCGCTGGGCTGGAGTTTGCTGGTGTTCTTTGGCCTCGGATTGCTGCTGGCCTTCGCCCCCTGCTCGCTGCCGATGTTGCCGATTCTCGCCGGTTTGATCGTCGGCAGCGGTGCCAGCCCTAAGCGCGGCTTCGCCCTGGCTGGCAGTTATGTAGTCAGCATGGCGCTGGTGTATGCGGCGCTGGGCGTAGTCGCCGCGTTGCTCGGTGCGAACTTGCAGGCATTGCTGCAGAACGTCTGGTTGCTCGGCAGTTTCGCCGTGGTGTTTGTGCTGTTGTCGTTGCCGATGTTCGGCTTTTTCGAACTACAACTGCCGGTCGCGCTGCGTGATCGCCTGGAAAACGCCAGCCGCAAACAAGGCGGCGGCAGCCTGATCGGGGCCGGTGTGCTCGGGGCTTTGTCCGGGTTGCTGGTCGGCCCATGCATGACCGCGCCGCTGGCCGGGGCCTTGCTGTACATCGCCCAGAGCGGCAACGCACTGCACGGTGGGCTGATCCTGTTCGCCATGGGCATCGGCATCGGTTTGCCGCTGTTGTTGCTGGTGACTGTCGGTAACCGTTTCCTGCCCAAACCCGGCACCTGGATGAACCTGCTCAAAGGTATCTTCGGTTTTCTGTTCCTCGGTACCGCGCTGGTGATGGTGCGGCCAGTGCTTGATGAGTCGCTGTGGATCGGTCTGTGGGGCGCGCTGTTGTTGATCATCGCCTACAGCGCCTGGCGCCAGACCGGCGGATTCGGCCGCGCTGCCCATGTGTTTGGTGGCATGGCGCTGCTTTCCGGGTTGTGGGGCAGCCTGCTGCTGATCGGTGCCGCGGGTGGCAGTGATGACCTGTTCAATCCATTGCAGGTTTACCGCGCGCAGGCGTCGAACAGCGTCGCCAGCCCCTCGGCCCACGACGCCTTCATCACCATCAAGGATCCCGCCGCGCTGCAACGCGAACTCGACGCTGCCCGCGCCCAAGGCCAGTGGGTGTTGCTGGACTACTACGCCGACTGGTGTGTGTCGTGCAAGATCATGGAGAAACAGGTGTTCGGCAAACCCCAGGTACTGGACGCGTTGAAAGAAGTCCGCTTGCTGCGTCTGGACGTGACCGCCGACAATGCCGCCAGCCGTGAACTGCTCGGCCGTTATAAAGTGCCGGGGCCGCCAAGCCTGTTGTGGATCGGCGCCGACGGCACCGAGCGCCGCAGCCAGCGCATCACCGGAGAGGTGGATGCCGCCGGTTTCCTCCAACGCTGGAACATCACCCGGGACGCTCGTTGATGCTGACCTTTACCCTCGGCACCTTTGCCATTGCGCTCAACCACCTGCTGCTGATCAGTGCCTTGGCACTGGCAACCTTTGTCGGCTGGCGGGTGGCCAAGCGCGGTGGCGAGAACCCCGAGTCAGTGCTGTTCAGCTTGTTCCTGCTGGGGCTGCTCGCTGCCAGGATCGGTTTTGTGCTCGCCTACTGGGCCCACTACCGCGATGACCCGTGGCAGATCATCGATTTGCGCGATGGCGGTTTCCTCGCCTGGCCCGGGGTGATTGCCCTGCTGCTGGCAACACTGCTGCGGGGCTGGCGTCGGCCGGCACTGCGCAAACCGTTGGGCTTCGGTGTCGGCAGCGGTCTGTTGTTCTGGTTGCTGGCGAGTTTGTCCCTGAGTCTTTACGAACAAGGCACGCGCCTGCCAGATATCGTCTTGCGCAATGCCGCCGGCGAAACCGTGCAATTGGCCGATTATCAGGGCGGCCCCTTGGTGATCAATCTTTGGGCCACCTGGTGCCCGCCCTGCCGGCGCGAAATGCCGGTGCTGGAGAACGCCCAGCAACATCGGCCCGACCTGACCTTTCTGTTCGTCAATCAGGCCGAAAGCATGCAAAGCGTCAGCACCTTCCTCGCCACCCAAGGCCTGAGCCTTTCCAACGTGCTGTTCGATGGCGGCGGCCGACTGAGCCAGGCCGTCGGATCAATGGCATTGCCGACTACGCTGTTCTACACCGCCGAGGGCCGAATGCTCGGTAGTCACCTGGGTGAACTATCAGAAGCCAGCCTCGCCCGCGCCCTGGAAAGCTTCGACTCCCCGAATTCGGCCATACAGGCCACACCCTCAAGGAAACTGCCATGTCCCGCCTCCGCCACCTGCTGACGCTGTCCCTGGGCGCAGCGCTGCTGCAAATCCCGTTGCTGCACGCCGAAGAACTGCCCGCGGCGATCCGTAAGATCGAAGCGAAAGGCGCGAAAATCATCGGCAGTTTCGATGCCCCCGATGGGTTGCGCGGCTATGCGGCGCAGTATCAGAACCGCGGCATGACCCTGTACCTGACGCCCGACGGCCAGCATGTGCTGGTCGGTAACCTGTACGACGCCGACGGCAAGGACCTGAGCGCCGAACCGTTGCAAAAACTGGTCTACGCGCCGATGGCCAAGGAAGTCTGGGCGAAGATGGACGCCAGCAACTGGATCGCCGACGGCAGCAAGGACGCACCACGCACCGTCTACCTGTTCAGCGACCCGAACTGCCCTTACTGCAATATGTTCTGGGAACAGGCCCGGCCATGGGTGAAGGCCGGCAAGGTGCAGCTGCGGCACATCATGGTCGGGATCATTCGCGAAGACAGCCCGGGCAAATCCGCTGCCCTGTTGGCCAGCAAAGACCCGAGCAAGGCCCTGGAAGACCACGAAAAGGCTGGCAAGCAAAGCTCGCTGAAAGCGCTGACGACCATTCCCGCCGCCATCCAGGCCAAACTCGACGCCAACATGAAGTTGATGGAAGAGCTCGAACTGTCCGCCACTCCGGCAATCTTCTACATGGACGACAAGGGCGAGTTGCAACAACAGCAAGGCGCGCCGTCGCCGGACAAGCTGATGAAGATTCTCGGGCCGAAGTAGTTCTGCCGTCAGCGTGTTGGTGCCCTCACCGACGCCATCGCGAGCAAGCTCGCTCCCACAGGGATATGCGATCAACTGTGGGAGCGAGCCTGCTCGCGATGGCGTCCGGATGATCGACTAAGTTCTCTCAGCCAGAAACTTCAGCAGCGCCTCGGTGACGAACTCAGGATTCTCCAGGTTCGAAATGTGCCCAGCCTCCGGCACCAACAGATACGGACAACCGATCAATTCGGCCATTTCCCTGGTTTCCGACGGTGGCCGCGGCTTGTCCTGATCACCGCACATCAGCAAGGTGGTTTCAGGGTTCAACTCGCCCAGACGCGGCAACAGATCATCACGACCAAACGTAATTCGGCCCATCGGCACGATGCTTTCACGCAAACGCTCAGGCGGCAGCGCGGCCAGTTTGGCACGGAAATCCTGATACAGCGCGGACTGAGGATCGATACCCGGACGGAAGAAAATCGGCACCACGATATCGAGTAGCTGCGGCGCAATCACACCGCTGTCTTCGATCTGCTTGAACAGCGAGAAATAGTACTGGCGAGTCGGCTCGGGTTCGACACCGACATAGGTGTCCATCAGCACCAGACCGTTGAGACGCTGCGGGGCCGACAGCGCCAGACGCACGCCCCACATGCCTCCGACCGAAAGGCCGACCAGCGTGACGCGGTCAATACCCAGATGATCAAGCAGTGCCAGTACCTGGCGCGCCTGATCATCCAGCGAAGTCATACCCTGGGGCAACGGCCCGGACTCCCCGTGCCCCCAAAGGTCCAGGGCAATCACCCGATAGTGTTGCGACAACGCCGCAATCTGCGGCGCCCACATGGCCTGGTCCCACAAGTAACTGCCGGCCAACAACACCGCTGGACCGCAGCCCTGATCAACGTAATGAAGCGATTGTCCATCAATCGTAGCGAAGGGCATCAACTGTCTCCTTTCTGAATGGGGCCCATCAAAAAAAGCCCAGGCAGCCTGAGCCGGTCAGTTTCTTCAGTCAATGCGCAAAATGCGATGACTGCACTGACGCTCGAGAACTACACCCCTCCAATTGACATTAATTATCATTACGCCTAGCTTGTCGCTCGATGCGTAGGACGGTTCCGAACCCCTGGTCGTCCCACTTACTTTTTGCAGCAAGGTGATTTCCATGACGGAACCAGTAACCACAAGCAGGTGCGACTCACCCTTACTCCAGGCGTTCGTTGATAATCGATTGATTCTGGTCAAGATCGCGGCCCGCATTACCGGCTGCCGATCCCGTGCCGAAGATGTCGTTCAGGATGCGTTTTTCAGGCTGCAATCAGCACCGCAAATCACCTCCTCGTTCAAGGCCCGGCTCAGCTACCTGTTTCAGATCGTGCGCAACCTGGCGATTGATCACTACCGCAAACAGGCGCTGGAGCAAAAGTATTCGGGCACCGAAGAAGAAGGCTTGAATGTGGTCATTCACGGCGCCTCGCCAGAAACCTCACACATCAACTTCTCGACGCTGGAAAACATCGCCGACGCCCTCGGCGAATTGCCAAGTCGCACCCGCTATGCCTTCGAGATGTATCGCCTGCACGGCGTCCCGCAAAAGGACATCGCCAAGGAACTCGGTGTGTCGCCGACCCTGGTGAACTTCATGATCCGTGATGCCCTGGTGCATTGCCGCAAGGTTTCGGGCAAACGCAGCGATACCTTCGCCCGCCGCTGAGACTTTGTTGTCTCGACAAAAAAGATCGCAGCCTACGGACGTTTCAGCTTTTGGGTACCGGCACGATGGCGATCTTGTACGGATCGAAAATCTTCAGCATCTGCCCGTTGTCCCGCAGGCCTTGCAGCAACTTGCCGAAGGTTTCTGCGCTGATCGGCGCTTGCGGACGTAACAGCGCGTAATGGTGATAAACCTGATCGATACGCTGGGATACCAGCAACTGTGCCCCGACCTTTTCATTGCGCAGCAGGTAATCGTAAAGATACGAACGTGTGACCAGTGCGATGTCGGCACGGTCGCGAAGGATCATTAAAATATTGCTGTCGTGGGAAGTCGTGAGCGTCGCGTTGTAAGTGTTCTTGAGAAATTGCGGATCAGCATTGAACCCGGCAAATTCGTAGTGATAATCCTTGTACAACGCCAGACGCTTACCTTTCAAATCGGCGAAGTAGCTCTGCTGGCGGTCCGGTTTGCTCTGTGCGACAAAGATTTCAGCATCTTCCAGCCCCATGTCGACAGTGCTGTGCGGGATATCCTTCCAGCCCCACTCCGGGTTTTCGAAGATCGCCATGTCAACCCGGGCGTCCTCGAAATCACCAAAACGACGCTGTAATGAGGTCGGCACGAGTTTGAACTGATAGTCGGTTTGCAACTTGTTCAGTGCCTCGACCAACTGCGGCAGCAGTCCGGTATCGTCGCCATTCTCCGGTCGAACGGTATAGGGAGGAAAATGCGCAGCGCCCACCTGTACCACTTGCACGGCCGAAGCCGGCAGCACGAACAGTGCGCCCAGCGCCATCAGCGAAATCCGTAAAGCCTTCCGAACTGGCGAAGACATCAAAACAAGCCCACCTTTAAAAATATATTCACTACAAAGCTAGGCGGTTTCCCCCGCTTAGACAACTTGGTGATGGCTATTTAATAAGTTTTAGCGAAACCGTCACTTTTCCTCCAGCACCAGAATCAAGGCTTCGTCGGCCAATTGATCGAGGCTCATGCTGCCGTCCGCACGAAACCAGGTGGTGGTCCAGGACAGCGCACCGGTTAGAAAACGTCGGGTTATGAACACGTCGCCGCGAATAAAACCGGCGTCTTTCGCCTCACCCAGCACTTGCAGCCAGATCTGTTCATAGATGTCGCGCAGCGCCAGCACCTGGACCTGACCTTCTTCGGACAGCGAGCGCCATTCGTAGACCAGCACCGCCATCGCTTCACCGCTACCGCCCATGATCGACTGCAATTCGCAACGGATCAGCGCCAGCACCCGCTCACGCACATTGGTCGCTTGAGCCAGCGACGCGCGCATCAACGCGGTGTTGTAGCGAATGGTTTCCTCCATCACCGCCCGCAGGATTTCATCCTTGCTTTTGAAGTGATGAAAAATACTCCCCGACTGAATCCCCACCGCACTGGCCAGGTCACGCACCGTCGTGCGCTCGTAACCCTTGTTGCGAAACAGGTGAGCGGCCATTTGCAGCAGTTTGCCGCGAGCGCTGTCAGGATCGGTCAGTTGCCCGTTGTCGACCAACTCGCGCATTACCAGCAGGGCTTTTTGCTCATCCACCCGTTCTCTCCTACAGTCGCTCAATCGAATGTGCGATCAGACCACTAAAACAGTGGGTTGCGCGGGCAATTTAAGCTGACCGGGGCGACCAAGCAAGCGCTTGGGCAGAAGATGTAACCAGCATTTACAAACCAAGCGCTTGCTTGGTAGTCTCGACTCACTTCTGTCGGAGGCTTGCAATGAACAAATCCGTTCGTATCGGCTGCGCCAGTGCCTTCTGGGGCGATACCTCGACCGCCGCCGCGCAGTTGGTTGAAGGCGCTCAGCTGGACTATCTGGTGTTCGACTATCTGGCAGAAATCACCATGTCGCTGCTGGCTGGCGCGCGAATGAAAGATCCCCAGGCCGGTTACGCGACCGACTTCGTCGACGTCCTCAGCCCGCTCCTCAAACAAATCCGCGAACAGAAAATCCGCGTGATCAGCAACGCCGGCGGGATCAATCCACTGGCCTGCGCAGCAGCGCTGCAAGCGGCGTGCGATAAGGCCGGCGTGTCGCTGAAGATCGCCGTGCTGCTGGGCGATGACCTGCAACCGCAGTTCAAGCAACTGGCTGCCTGCGGCGTGAAGGAAATGTTCAGCGGCGCGCCCCTGCCAGCGATGTGCGTGTCGACCAACGCCTACCTCGGCGCCCCCGGCATCGTCGAAGCGCTGCGCCTGGGCGCGGACATCGTCATCACCGGCAGAGTGGTCGACAGCGCGGTGGTCAGCGCCGCGTTAATGCATGAGTTCGGCTGGTCGTGGCAGGACTACGACAAACTGGCCCAGGCCGCGCTGGCCGGGCACATCATCGAATGCGGCGCGCAATGCACCGGCGGCAACTTCACCGATTGGCAAGAAGTACCGGACTACGAACACATCGGCTTTCCGATCGTCGAGGTCAGCGCCGACGGCCAGTTCATTGTCAGCAAACCTGAGGGCTCCGGCGGGTTAGTCACCCCGCTCAGCGTCGGCGAGCAGTTGCTGTATGAAATCGGCAACCCTCGCGCTTACCTGCTGCCCGATGTGGTCTGCGATTTCAGCCAGGTCAAACTCCAGCAACAAGGCCAAAACATCGTGCACGTTCACGGTGCCAAAGGCTTGCCGCCGACCCATCAGTACAAGGTCAGCGCGACTTATCCAGACGGGTTTCGCTGCACCGCCAGTTGCCTGATAGCCGGGATCGACGCAGTGGCCAAGGCGCGCCGGGTGAGTCAGGCGATCATCGCCAAGACCTCGGAGATGTTCAGCCAACGCGGCTGGGCGCCCTACAGCGAAGTGAATATCGAACTGCTCGGCAGCGAAGCGACTTATGGTCCTCACGGCCAGCGTCAAGACAGCCGCGAAGTAGTGATCAAACTGGCCGTGCGGCATCCGAACAAGCAGGCGCTGATCCTGTTCTCCCGCGAGATCGCCCAGGCCGCCACCGGCATGGCGCCAGGGCTGACCGGAATCGTCGGCGGTCGGCCGACGGTGTATCCATTGATTCGTCTGTTCTCGTTCCTGATCGACAAAAATACCTGCGCGCTGGAAATCGACCTGCAAGGCCAACGTCACCCCTGCGCCCTGCCCGCCCTCGCTCACCTCGACACTGCCACCCTGCCGGTGCCCTTTGATCCGCCCAAACCCCATGGTCGGGCCGACGCCAGTGTGGCGCTGGTGAAACTCGCAGTAGCGCGCTCCGGTGACAAGGGCAATCACAGCAACATCGGCGTCATGGCCCGCGCCCCCGAGTACCTGCCGTGGATCGCCGAAGCGCTGACGCCAGAGGTTATCGTCGACTGGATGAGTCACGTTCTCGACCCGATCCACGGACGTGTCGAGCGCTGGTATCTGCCCGGTACTCACAGCTTGAACTTTCTCCTGGAAAACGCCCTCGGTGGCGGTGGCGTGGCCAGCCTGCGGATCGACCCGCAAGGCAAGGCGTTCGCCCAGCAGCTATTGGAAATCCAGATCCCGGTGCCGCAAGGCATCGCTGACCAAGTCAACTAGAGGACGGTCGCCGTGACCTTTGATTCGATATTCAAACCCGATCTGTTTGCTGGCCAGACGATTATTGTCACGGGTGGCGGCAGCGGCATCGGTCGTTGCACCGCCCACGAGCTGGCAGCCCTTGGCGCCCACGTGCTGTTGGTCGGACGCAAACCCGAGAAGCTGCAAAAAGTCGCGGGGGAAATCATCGAGGACGGCGGTCAGGCGAGTTGGCAGGCCTGCGACATTCGCGATGAAGAAGCGGTCACGCAACGGGTCGGGCAACTGATCAAGGACCACGGGCCGATTCACGGTCTGGTCAACAACGCCGGCGGCCAATACCCGGCGCCCTTGGCCTCGATCAATCAGAAAGGTTTCGAAACCGTGCTGCGGACCAATCTGGTGGGCGGCTTTCTGATGGCTCGGGAGGTGTTCAATCAGTCGATGAGCAAGCACGGCGGAAGCATCGTCAACATGCTCGCCGACATGTGGGGCGGCATGCCCGGCATGGGTCACTCGGGCGCGGCGCGTTCGGGTATGGACAACTTCACCAAGACCGCCGCGTTCGAATGGGGTTACGCCGGGGTGCGGGTCAACGCGGTGGCGCCGGGGTGGATCGCCTCCAGCGGCATGGACACCTACGAAGGTGCGTTCAAGGCAGTGATCCCGACCCTGCGCGAACACGTACCGCTCAAACGTATCGGCACCGAATCGGAAGTCAGCGCAGCGATCGTTTTCCTGCTCAGCCCGGCGGCGTCCTTTATCAGCGGCAGCACGCTGCGGATCGACGGTGCGGCGAGCCTCGGCGGTCGCGCCTGGCCGCTGCACAAGGCGCAGCACAGTGAGTCGTTCAATGGCTTTCACCGCGCGGGCTTACCAGACGTGCTGAAGGACGAGGACTGATCGATGCCGCTGATTGAATCGCAACTCGCCCCCCACAGCCCGCAGTTTGCACAGAACCGCGAGGCAATGCTGAGCAGCATCGAGCAGTTCCGTCAGCTGGAGCGCAACCTGCTGAGTAAAGCGGCCGAAGCCAAATCGAAATTCGACAAGCGCGGGCAGCTCTTGCCACGCGAACGACTGAACCTGCTGCTCGACCCCGGCGCGCCGTTTCTCGAACTGGCCAGCCTGGCCGGCTACAAACTGCATGACGACAAGGACGGCAGCCAGGCCGGTGGCGGGTTGATCGCCGGGATTGGTTATGTATCCGGCGTGCGCGTGCTGGTGGTCGCCAACAACAGCGCGATCAAGGGCGGAACCATTTCCCCCAGCGGCCTGAAGAAGTGCTTGCGCCTGCAACAGATCGCCATGGAAAACAAACTGCCGGTGATCACCCTCGCCGAGAGCGGCGGCGCCAACCTCAATTACGCCGCGGAGATTTTCGTCGAGGGCGCGCGCTGTTTCGCCAATCAGGCGCGGATGTCGGCCATGGGCTTGCCGCAAATCACTGTGGTGCACGGTTCGGCCACCGCCGGCGGCGCTTATCAGCCGGGGCTCTCGGACTACGTGGTGGTGGTGCGTGGCAAGGCCAAGCTGTTTCTCGCCGGCCCCCCGCTGCTCAAGGCCGCCACTGGCGAAGTCGCCACCGATGAAGCTCTCGGCGGTGCCGAGATGCACGCACAAACCGCCGGCACCGCCGAATACCTGGCCGAAAACGATGCCGATGGCGTGCGCCTGGTACGTGAAATCGTCAGCCTGTTGCCGTGGAATGCGCGACTGGCGCGGCACAGCGCCGAACACTGGGACGAGCCGCTTTATCCCATCGACGAACTGCTGGGATTGATTCCCGACGATCCGAAAAAGCCCTACGACGTGCGCGAGATCATTGCCCGTATCGCCGATGGCTCGTGCTTCCTCGAGTTCAAGGGCGAGTTCGATCAGCAGACGATTTGCGGTCATTTAAAGATCCAGGGACGGCCCTGCGGCGTTATCGGCAACAACGGTCCGATCACTCCGCAAGGTGCGAGCAAGGCTGCGCAGTTCATCCAGCTCTGCGATCAAAGCCAGACACCGCTGCTGTTTTTCCATAACACCACCGGTTTCATGGTCGGCACCGAGTCGGAACAGCAAGGGGTGATCAAACACGGCGCGAAGATGATTCAGGCGGTGGCCAACGCTCGGGTGCCGAAGCTGACGATTGTGGTCGGCGGCTCTTACGGTGCCGGTAACTATGCGATGTGCGGCCGTGGGCTTGACCCGCGTTTCATCTTTGCCTGGCCCAACAGCCGCACCGCCGTCATGGGCGGCGCCCAGGCCGGCAAGGTGCTGCGCATTGTCACGGAAGCCAAGCAGGCCAAGGACGGTTTGGTTCCGGACCCGAAGATGCTCGACATGCTCGAACAGGTCACCGCGCAAAAACTCGACAGCCAGTCCACCGCACTTTATGGCAGCGCCAACCTGTGGGACGACGGGCTGATCGATCCTCGGGATACCCGCACCTTGCTCGGCTACCTGCTGGATATCTGCCATGAAGCCGAGGTTCGTCAGCTGCAACCGAACAGTTTTGGTATCGCACGTTTTTGAAACTCTGATCACCTTCAGGTTTAGGGAGAACAATAAAAATGATCTTCACCCAGGAACACGAAGAACTGCGCCGTACCGTCCGTCATTTTGTCGAGCGCGAAATCAATCCGCACGTCGATGAGTGGGAAAAAGCCGGACGTTTTCCGATCCACGAGATTTTCCGCAAGGCCGGTGCGCTCGGTCTGCTGGGGATTTCCAAACCGGAAAAATTCGGTGGCATGGGCCTGGACTACAGCTATTCGATTGTCGCCGCTGAAGAGTTCGGGACCATTCATTGCGGCGGAATTCCGATGTCGATTGGCGTGCAGACCGACATGTGCACCCCGGCCCTCGCCCGTTTCGGCTCGGATGAATTGCGTGAAGAGTTCCTTCGTCCGGCGATCACCGGTGAACAGGTCGGCTGCATTGGCGTCTCGGAAGTGGGTGCCGGCTCTGACGTCGCCGGACTGAAAACCACCGCACGCAAGGACGGCGACGACTACGTGATCAACGGCAGCAAGATGTGGATCACCAACTCCCCAAGCGCCGACTTCATCTGCCTGCTGGCCAACACCTCGGACGACAAGGCGCACATCAACAAGTCGCTGATCATGGTGCCGATGAACAGCCCTGGCATCAGCCTCAGCTCGCACCTGGACAAACTCGGTATGCGCAGTTCGGAAACCGCCCAGGTGTTTTTCGACAATGTGCGCGTGCCGCAACGCAACCGCATCGGCCACGAAGGCGCAGGCTTCATGATGCAAATGCTGCAGTTTCAGGAAGAACGCCTGTTCGGCGCGGCCAATATGATCAAGGGCCTGGAATATTGCATCGACAGCACCATTGAGTACTGCAAGGACCGCCAGACCTTCGGCACTGCACTGATCGACAACCAGGTGATTCACTTTCGCCTCGCCGAGCTTTCAACCGAAATCGAGTGCCTGCGGGCGCTGGTCTACCAGGCCACCGAGCAATACGTCAAAGGCCAGGACGTCACGCGTCTGGCGTCCATGGCCAAGCTCAAGGCCGGGCGGCTGGGCCGGGAAGTCAGCGACAGTTGCCTGCAATACTGGGGTGGCATGGGCTACATGTGGGACAACCCGGTGGCCCGCGCTTACCGCGATGTGCGGCTGGTGTCGATCGGCGGCGGCGCCGACGAAATCATGTTGGGGATCATCTGCAAATTGATGGGCATCCTGCCCGGGAAGAAAAAATGAACACCCTGCCCGTTTGCCAGACTCTGCTGCTGGAACCGCACAATGGCGTCCTGCATATCACCTTGAACCGGCCGGACTGCCGCAACGCCATGAGCTTGCAGATGGTCGCCGAATTGCGTGCGGTATTCGCGGCGGTACGCGACGACCGGGACATCCGCGCATTAGTGCTCGGCGGTGCCGGCGGCCATTTTTGTGCCGGTGGCGATTTGAAAGACATGGCCAACGCCCGTGCTCAAGGTCAGGAGGCTTACCGCGAATTGAACCGCGCGTTTGGCGCCCTACTTGAAGAAGCCCAGCACGCGCCGCAAGTGCTGATCACGGTGTTGCAAGGCGCAGTGCTCGGCGGCGGGTTCGGTCTGGCCTGTGTCAGCGATATTGCCATGACCGACCACAATGCCCAGTTCGGCTTGCCGGAAACCAGCCTCGGCCTGCTGCCGGCGCAAATCGCTCCATTTGTGGTCCAGCGTATCGGTCTGACCCAGGCGCGACGCCTGGCGCTGACCGCCGCGCGTTTTGACGGGCATGAGGCGCGGCGTCTGGGGCTGGTGCACTTTGTCGAACACGATGCACAAGCCCTGGCCGAACGCCTGGATGCGGTGCTCGCGCATGTTTTGTGTTGCGCTCCCGGCGCCAATGCCGCGACCAAAGCCTTGTTGCTGGCCAGCACCGAGCAGCCGCTGGGGCCGTTGCTCGACCAGGCGGCCGAGTGGTTCAGCGAAGCCGTGACCGGGGCGGAAGGCGTCGAAGGGACGATGGCATTCGTACAAAAGCGCAAACCGGGGTGGGCGCCCTAAGAGCATCGCGAGCAGGCTCGCTCCCACAGTTGATCTTCGGCGTGCATGAGATAGTGCAAACGCCCCAGATCCAATGTGGGAGCGAGCTTGCTCGCGATGAGGCCCTCAAACACACCGCATACACCAAGGGAACCTAAACATGCCCACCCTGCGCAAAATCCTCATCGCCAACCGCGGTGAAATCGCCTGCCGCATCCTGCGCACCGCTCAAGCGCTGGGTTATCGCACGGTGGCGGTGTTCAGCGATGCCGACGCCGACGCCCCGCATGTGCGCATGGCCGATGAGGCGGTCAACATCGGTCCCGCTGCCGTTACGCAGTCCTACCTGAACGGCGCGGCGATCATCGACGCGGCACAGCGCAGCGGTGCAGACGCGATCCATCCCGGTTACGGTTTTCTCTCGGAAAACGCTGACTTCGCCACCGCCTGCGCCCGGGCCGGCATCACCTTTATCGGCCCAAGCCCTGCGGCCATCGAACTGATGGGCAGCAAACGTTTGTCGAAAATCGCCATGCTCGCCGCTGGCGTGCCGTGCATCGCCGGTTACCAAGGGGCTGAGCAGGACGACGCCACCCTCTGCCGCGAAGCCGAACGCATCGGCTATCCGCTGATGATCAAGGCCAGCGCCGGTGGTGGTGGACGTGGCATGCGCCTGGTGCACAGCGCGGGTGAATTGCTTGCGCAGATCCGCACCGCACGCTCCGAAGCCCTGCACGCGTTTGGCAGCGACGAGCTGATTCTTGAACAAGCGCTGATCGATCCGCGTCATGTTGAAATCCAGCTATTCGGCGACCAGCACGGCAACCTGATTTACCTTGGCGAGCGCGACTGTTCGATCCAGCGGCGCCATCAAAAAGTCATCGAGGAAGCGCCTTGCCCGGTGATGACCGCTGAATTGCGCCAGGCCATGGGCGAGGCCGCGCTGCAGGCCGGGCGCGCCGTGAATTACGTCGGCGCCGGTACCGTGGAGTTCTTGCTCGATGCGCGGGGCCAGTTTTACTTTCTGGAGATGAACACCCGCTTGCAGGTCGAGCACCCGGTGACCGAGCTGATCACCGGTCTGGACCTGGTGGCCTGGCAACTGGATGTCGCCGCGGGGTTGCCGCTGCCGTTGCGCCAGCAACAGGTCGAACTCAAGGGCCACGCGATGGAAGTGCGCCTTTACGCCGAAGATCCGGCTCAGGGTTTCCTGCCCCAGACCGGGCAGATCACGCGCTGGGAACCGGCCCTGGCGGACGGGGTACGCATCGACCACGGCTTGCTGGAAGGTCAGTATGTCAGTCCGTTTTATGACCCGATGCTCGGCAAAATCATCGCCTACGGCGCTACCCGCGAAGAGGCTCGGCGCAAATTGCTGCGGGCCGTCGAAGACAGCGCCTTGTTGGGCCTGCAGACCAATCAGCGTTTGCTCGGCGGCTTGCTGGAGCATCCACGGTTTATCGCCGGGGACTTCAATACCGGGTTCATCGCGCAACACTTCGTCGATCACCCGAGCCTTCACCCGCACGCGCCCACGGCCGAAGAGCTGGCCATCGCCGCGGCGCTGTTCTATCAGCAGTCCGCTGGTGTCCACCCGCCAGGACTCGCCGGTTGGCGCAACAACGCCAACGCGCCGCTGCAGCAACAAATCGGTCTCAACGACGGTCGCTGGTCAACCGAAGTGAGCGTCCTGCCCGACAGGCAATTACGCATTCAGGTGGCCGGAGAAACGCTGCAACTGAAACTATTCGATATCAACGAACGCTGGGCCAACCTGGAAATCAACGGCATTCGCCGACGCTACGCCTATCAACTGGCCGCCGGACAACTGTGGTTGTTCACCCGCCCCGGCAGCCTGCTGCTGCAAGACCGGACGCTGGCGCCCGTCAGCGGCCAGGTCAGCGCCAGCACCGGCACGCTGAAAGCGCCGATGGATGGTGCGATCGTCGAAGTGCTGGTCAGCGAAGGCTCACCGGTAAGCAAAGGGCAACTGTTGCTGGTGCTGGAGGCGATGAAAATGGAGCATCCGCTCAAGGCCGGCATCGACGGTGTGATCAAACGGTTGCAGGTCAGCCCCGGCGATCAGGTCAAAAATCGTCAGATTTTGTTGGAGGTTGAATAAGCCGCTAGGCGGATCCACCGCGTTTGGCTACGCTCAGCCTCATCAGGACGCGGAAACCAGGAAACCTGCGATGCCTCATTGGCTGGTAATTGATCTCGAAGCGACAACTGATGACGGCGGCTGGCCAGTCACCGAGATGGAAATCATCGAAATCGGCGCCACTCTGGTCAGTCGCGAAGGCCGCGAGCTGGACTCCTTCCAGCGCTTCGTCCGGCCCCTGCGACGGCCGCTGCTGACGCCCTTCTGTCGCGAGCTGACCCACATCACACAAGCCAATATCGACGCGGCCCAGCCGCTGACCGAGGTTTGGCCGCTGTTCGAGCGTTGGCTCGGCCAGCATCACACACGCCTCGAAGGCTGGGCCAGTTGGGGCGATTACGACCGCAAACAACTGCTTCAGGAGTGGCAGCACCTGCAACTCGACAGCGCCCTGAGCCGAGTCCCGCACATGAATCTGAAACAGCGCTTCGCCAAGGCCCGCCGACTGGAGCGGCCGCTTGGGCTCAATGGCGCGCTGCAACTGGCCGGGATGCAATTTACCGGTCAACAGCACCGGGCCCTGGAAGATGCACGTAATACCGCGCGCCTGTTACCGCTGGTTCTTCCTTGAGTGCAACAGGTGACGGGCGAAAAGGCCTTGTGCATACTGGCCGGCCTTTTTAGCCCATTTCGAGGAATCGCCCATGTTTAAAGTCAACGAGTACTTCGACGGCACCGTCAAGTCGATTGCCTTCGGCACTGCTGAAGGTCCGGCCACTATTGGCGTCATGGCACCGGGCGAATACGAATTCGGCACCAGCCAGCGTGAAATCATGCACGTGGTTTCCGGCGCCCTGACCGTCAAACTGCCTGACAGCAGCGACTGGGAAACCTTCGCCGCCGGCAGCCAGTTCAACGTACCGGCCAACAGCAAGTTCCAACTGAAAGTCGCCGTCGACACCGCTTACCTGTGTGAATACCGCGGCTAAGCGTTTCACCACGATAAAAAAAATGCCCGTGTCCTTGGACACGGGCATTTTTCGTTCAGACGCTGGAGCGTTATTCGAGGATCGTTACCGGCATGCCGACTTCAAGCCGGCCATTGCCGTCATTGACCAGGTTCTGACCGAACATCGCACCATCCTCCTGAGCACGGTATTTTTGCAGCGTTGCCAGGGGTTCGCGGTCATCGCTGCGCTCACCGGTCTTCGGGTCAATGGTGGTGAGGATGCAGCGTGAACACGGCTTGACCACGCGGAACTCGACATCGCCAATCCGAATGCGCTTCCAGCCATCTTCGGCAAACGCCTCACTGCCCTCGATCACCAGATTCGGTCGAAAACGCAGCATCTCCAGTGGTCGGCCAACGCGTTGCGACAAGTCCTCAAGCGAAGCCTGGCCAATCAACAGCAGCGGAAAACCGTCGGCAAAGGCGACTTTATCGTCATCCTTGCCATAGCCGGCCTGAGTAGTACGGGCCAGCGTCTCGGGCACTTGCACCAACCGGGTCGGCTTGCCAATAAACTCACTGACCCAGGCACCGGCCGCATCACCGGCATCAGGAACCCGCAAGGTATCGCGCCAGATGGTCACGCCACGCAGTTCAGCATCGCTGGCAGGCAGGGCAATATCGATCGGCGAGCGACCGGGCGCACTGAGCGTCAGGCCACCAGCGGTATTCCACAACGCCGACAACTGGCTCATGTCCGATACCGCGCGTTGCGTCAGGAAGCGTCCGCTGGACTCATCCACCAACATCCAGCGCCGATCCCCTTCCAGCCCAAGTTTGTCCAGACTGGCCTGTTGCAGGGTTTCGCCCTTGCCAGACTTGAGTGGATAACGGTAAAGCGCGCTCAGACGCAACATGGCCAGCTCCCTGGGGGGCAAAAGCGCCACGATATACGAGCCGGCTGACGAATCAAAGAAGCACATCACGGGCAGACGCCAAGCCTGCCCGTGATGCTCCGTCAGGCCGGGACTGCGTCGAGCATCAGGCGCTGGCGCACCACGTCGACCAGTTTGTCTGGCTGGAATTTCGAGAGGAAGTTGTCACAACCGACCTTCTTCACCATCGAGTCGTTGAAACTGCCGGACAGCGAGGTGTGCAGGACTACGTACAGGCGACGCAGGCGTGGATCGTTGCGGATCTCGGTGGTCAGGCGGTAGCCGTCCATTTCGGGCATTTCCGCATCGGTGAAGATCATCAGCAGTTTATCGGTCATGACCACGCCGGTATCGGCCCAGGCCTTGAGCATGTTCAGGGCCTTCAGGCCGTCGCTGGCGATGTGCATTTTCACCCCGAGCTGACCCAGGGTATCGCGCAACTGGGACAGGGCCACGTTGGAGTCGTCCACCAGCAGTACTTCACGACCGCGGGCACGCTCCAGCACCGGGTCTTCGAGCTTGTCACGCGAAACCTTGGCGTTGTAAGGCACGATCTCGGCCAGTACTTTTTCGACGTCGATGATCTCCACCAACTGGTCATCGACCTTGCTGATGGCGGTGAGGTAATGCTGGCGGCCGGCACTGGTTGGCGGCGGCAGAATGGCTTCCCAGTTCATGTTGACGATGCGATCGACGCCACCCACCAGGAATGCCTGCACCGAGCGGTTGTACTCGGTCACGATGATGGTGCTGTTGGGCCCCGGCACCAGCGGCCGCATACCGATGGCCTGGGACAGGTCGATCACCGGCAACGTCTGGCCACGCAGATTGACCACACCACAGACGAACGGGTGGCGCTGCGGCATCAGGGTCAGTTTTGGCAACTGCAGGACTTCTTGCACCTTGAAAACGTTGATCGCAAACAGCTGCCGACCGGCCAGGCGAAACATGAGAATTTCCAGGCGATTCTCACCCACCAGCTGTGTGCGTTGATCTACTGTGTCGAGAATGCCGGCCATTAATGACTCCTGGGCTTTTCTGATGAATTCACTAAAGAAACTTATCGGCGGTTGGCACCGAATCTTGACCCACAAACAAAATGCCACGCGAAGGAATTGATGTCACATTAACATCATGCTCTACTGAGGCGGTCAATTCATCAACTGCACACCCCTCTGCGCGACCCCACCTTGCGCGCTTTGTTCCATGGCATAAGGGAATCCCCTAGCCACAATCGGGACCAGCCTGATATTCGCGATATCCAATAGCCATTAATGTGACGCCATTCTCACTGCATGAATGGAGTCAGGCTTTTGTTTGTGATCGAAGAACCGTTGCCGAGCTCGTTTTTCAGCCCGCCAGGTTACGCCGCTCATGCCTCACGGCTAATGATTTCGGCACCTCGTTACGCTGTAAATCAGGGTTCCATCGGAGCATTCGCGTCGTATGCAAACAGACCGTTCATCGCCAGCCACAAAAAATCAGAAACGCCTTACAGATTCCGGTCGTCGTCCGACAGTACCTTACGTTCGTTCGCCACACGCCCAATTGCATCACCTGACTTGATGTCGTGGAGAGAAGCATGCTGAACGATCGCAAAAACCGGAATCCGCGACTGCCCGAATTTTTGATCGAGGCGGAAACACTGCTGGCCAAATCCGAGGAGTGCCTGAGCCACCTGCAACTGATCAACAATGATCAGGACGCCATCGATTGCATGCTGAACACACTGTTCACTCTGGCCAACCGGGCCGATGCATTGGCGTTGCAGGCCGTATCGGAATTCTCGATGTGCATCCACAGCCTGCTCAGCCATGCCCGCACTCAAATCGATCTGAATGACCAGGCACTTTGTGCGCTCAAAGAGTGCTTCACACTGATGGCCTGGCAACTTGAACTGGTCGACCTGACTACCGGCCAGCTCAGCCTCGATGACGCGGAACAGATGTCGTTGATCGAAGCGTTCGCCATGGAAATTGGTCGTGCCCCGACACGCCTGGCACCACCTGCCAGGCCGTTCGCATGTGCTCCGCTTTCGGCAAGACATGCCTGAGCGTCATCAAGTAATGCGTGAGATCGCCTGATAATATTCAGCACTTTCAGCAACAGTCTTTCGTGTCGTAATTGAACACTTCATATCTTTTAACGACAGAATCAAAGTAATAACCCAACTATTTAGTTGTGGACTTCTGACCTCCCAGACTACCCGTTTAGAGCGCTGCGAACCGTTTAGTAACACAATGAGTCAAGCTGGACACTGCGGCGCCAGCCCATTCCCGCCAAACGTGGAACAGCCGTCCAACAACGAAAAAATTCCTGACTCACTGGACATATATAGCGAACGCGACCAACGGTATGTTAAGTGGTATTATGCGGCCCAATTAGTTGGCTCTACTTTATGGCAGTCTGACTCCAGGCCGGGCCTATCCCCTGGAAACTGCAAAACTCGATTTTGACAATCAGACTGCGCTAACTTGAAACCCGCTATCCAATCACCAGCGTTTTCCAGACAGAGACCCGTCAGCCACCCTGACCGGTCTGCCCGCAGCGAACATTCATTGGCTCCATCCGCTATGTACGCCAGCCTCAAGTCAGTCGCCTCTTGGCCACCCTCCCGAAAAAACGTTCGCCGGTTCACGCTGTTGATGTGTCTGTGCTCGGCAGTGGGCAGCTTGCTGGTTTACTGCCTGTCCTGCCACCTTCCAGTTGCGCTGCTGGTACTGAATCTGGCGGCAGCCACCGGTGTCTGGGTGCAGCATCGCAACTCGCGCAAATCGATCAAGTTCCAGCCTCAGGAACTTGCCGACCGTTTGCTGGAAGTACAGGAAAATGAACGCCATCGGCTCAGTCGTGAACTCCACGACGATATTGGCCAATTACTGACGGCGGCAAAGCTTCAAAGTGAATGGCTCAAGCGACGTCTACCCGAAGAACTGCAAAGCCATTGCACCCTGCTCTGCGACACACTGGAAGAAACCCTGACCAAAGTTCGCGATGTGTCGGCCATTCTCAATCCAAGACAACTGACCAGCCTTGGCCTGGAAGCCAGTTTGCGTGCGCATCTGCTCAAAACACTGGCAAACACTGCCGTGAACTGGAGCCTTGAGTGCCAGCAGCGCCTCACCGGTATTCCGGAAGAAATGGCGGTGGCGGCGTTTCGAATTACCCAGGAAGCCGTCACTAACATGCTGCGCCATGCCCAAGCCAAAAATCTGTTGATCCGCTTGCAACGCCTGCCCCAAGGGCTTGCGCTGTTTATCAGTGATGACGGACTGGGCTTTTCTCCAGCCACCCATCCTGGCCGTGAAGGACAGCGCGGAATGGCCGGAATGTCAGAGCGGATCGAACAACTGGGCGGCACTCTGAGTGTCATCAGTGAGCCCGGCAAGGGTACGCAGATCGAAGCACTTTTCCCCTGGGCACCCCGCGCGCTCGAACGAGCCAGTACGAATAAGGTTCAACATTGACTTGTAACTTGCTCCTGGTGGATGACCACTCGCTGATCAGGGCCGGCGTACGCGCGCTGGTTCTGGATATTCCTGGTTACGCCGTCATTGGTGAAGCCAGTGATGGTGCGCAGCTGCTCGAAATAGTCGAACAGCTAAGCCCTGACATCATCCTGCTGGATATATCCATGAAGGAAACCGGTGGGCTTGAGGCCCTGCAACGACTCAAGGCCGTACGCCCGCAGAGCAAGGTGCTGATACTGTCGATGCACACCGATCCCGCGCTGATCATGCAAGCCCTGGAGTCAGGCGCGCACGGCTACCTGCTCAAAGACACCACCGCCACGGAGCTGGAACACGCGCTTGAAGCCTTGCGCAACAACGAACGCTACCTGAGCCCGGCCATCGCTCACACCGTAATCAACCAGGCACTGGTGCGTGCCCAGAAGAACCAGCCAGAACCGGTCGACACGCATAATCTGACGGCACGTCAGCTAGAGATTCTGCGCTTGATCGTGCGTGGCAAATCCACTCGCGAGATTGCCAATGGTTTGGGCCTGAGCATCAAAACGGTGGAAACCCATCGCTCTCAGATCATGAAGCGCTTGCAGATCTTCGATGTCGCGGGCCTGGTGCTGTTTGCCGTGCGCGAGCAAATCATCAGTCTCGACGACTAGACCAGATTCAACGCCCCAGTAGCGCCGATCCCTCGGGCATCAGAAGAGTCCTACGCGCCGACTTTTTTCTTACAAGTCGTGATGAATTAGCCCAATTGACGGTCATTTCGTATTGGTACACCTTGTGACTGCGGTTATCAGGCAACAGCAAAAAAACCCACAGGGATGTGCACGTATCATGACCAGAGACTATCGGGCAGGGAGCCATGCACTTAATGCAAAGCCATGACTTCCGATTTCCAGCGAACCGGGGCACGCCACTCAAGGGCGATCACCCTGCTCAACCGACTGAATGCAATTGCACCGTCAACACACCTGGAGGGAATGACATGGAGCCGCGCGTTGTAGAGCTGGAGACCCACCTCAAGTACATTCGCAGAGATATGGAAGAGGTCCGAAATGACGTCAAATCCATCAAGCACAGGCTTGCTTACTCGGTAGGCGCCTCGGCGGTGATCATCAGTCTGCTCGGCTGGATCGCCAACAGCCGCTTCGATCAACTCGTGATGCTGCTTAACTCATAACCGGCACCATGAAACGCCAGGCCCAAGGTGATCCATACCGGGCCTGGCGAGCCTGCAGCACGGGCTTAGCCCAGCACTTCACTCAGCGGGATGAAATTCACCCAATCACCTTCGGCCAAGGTGCGCTCTTCCAGCACTTCAACCAACCCCTCAGCCCAGGCTGCACTGCGCAAAACACCCGAGCTCTGGTTTTTATAGATGATTGCCCGCCCATGCTCGAGACGACCGCGCAGGTATTCCCGGCGATTGCCGGCCTTGGACCAGACGAATCCTGCCGGAACCTGAAACTGCAAGGGCCGAACTTCTCTTACGCCCTGACGACGCAACAGATAGGGACGTGCCAACAAAGCGAAGGTCACCAGTGTCGACGCAGGATTACCAGGTAATCCAATCACCGGCACACCTCGAAAGTGCCCAAACGTCAGTGGTTTCCCTGGTTTGATGGCCAGCTTCCATAACGCCAGCTCACCCTCTTCACGCAGCGCAATACCCAGAAAATCCGCCTCGCCTACCGATACACCGCCGGTAGAAAGGATCAGGTCGACATTCCCCAATTCGGCGAGACGATTGCGCGTTGCCTGCAAGTCGTCCGGTAGAATCCCCGCATCGATCACTTCGCAGCCTAAACGCTGCAACCAACTGCACAGCAATACCCGATTGCTGTTGTAGATCTGCCCTGGGCCAAGGGCCTGCCCAGGCTCGACCAATTCGTCTCCGGTGGAGAGCACCGCGACCCGGATCTTGCGCACGACTTCAAGCTCTGCGCACCCCAGCGAGGCCGCCAAACCTAGTTCGATAGGACCCAAACGCGTACCGGCGGTCAACACCTGCTCACCCACCGTGGTTTCCTGACCTTGCGGGCGAATGTTCTGCCCTGCGCGCATCGGCTCGGTAAAACATACCCGTAGGTCCGCCTGAACCTCGGCGTTTTCCTGCATTTCAACGCAGTCTGCACCGGCCGGTACCGGTGCGCCGGTGAAGATCCGTGCACAGGTACCCGGTGCTAATGGCTCCGGGGCTTGCCCGGCAAAGATCTTCTGGCTGACCACCAGTGGCTCGCCAGTCCAATCGGCAAGGCACAAGGCATAACCGTCCATGGCACTGTTGGGCCATGGCGGCAGATCGAGGGTCGACAGCAGATCCTCGGCGAGAACACGGCCCTGGGTCGCAGCCAACGGCAATCGCTCGCGCTCAAGGATTGGCGACGCTTCAGCCATTTCCAGCAAGCGTGCCAGCGCCACTTCGACGGGCATCAAACTGCCCGTCTTGCCTGGCTTACCCGCGGGATTCACAGAGTGCCGCCTGTTTCAAGTGAGCAACGAAGTTGCAAGGGCGGTGCCGCGAATCCAGTTGCTCCGCGAGAATCCCGTCCCAACCGGTTCGCACCGCGTTGGTGGAGCCAGGCAGACAGCAGACCAGCGTGCCATTGGCCAACCCTGCCAATGCACGCGATTGCACTGTCGAGGTGCCAATATCCGCAACCGATATCTGCCGAAACAACTCACCAAATCCATCAACCTGCTTATCCAGCAGGCAACTGACCGCTTCCGGTGTACTGTCACGGCCGGTAAAACCCGTACCGCCGGTAATCAGTACCACCTGCACAACATCGTCAGCGATCCAGGTCGCGACTTGCGCACGGATTTTGTAGAGATCATCTTTAAGCAGAATACGCGCGGCCAGGTTATGTCCGGCGGCACTCAGGCGGTCAACGAAGACTTGCCCCGAGGTATCGGTTTCCAGCGTGCGGGTATCACTGACAGTCAACACCGCAATGTTCAGTGGGGCGAAAGGTACATCAGCCTTGGCTTTCATAGGCTCGTCCAGTTGTAGGAGAAACAGCCCGGTGTTATATCACAGCGCCTCATTTTTTCACCGCACCTGTGGAGATACGCCATGACCTCGAACACCCCGTTGCCGCCCTGCTCTATCCTGCTTCTCGCAGGAGGACGTGGCCAGCGTATGGGCGGTCAGGACAAGGGGTTGCTGGTGTGGCAAGGCTTGCCTTTGATTGCTCATCTGCACCGCCAGACTCGCGGTTTAAGCGATGACCTGATCATTTCCTGCAACCGCAATCTGGAAAAATACGCACCTTACGCCGACCAGTTGGTCCATGACGACAACAGTGACTTTCCGGGCCCATTGGCCGGTATCCGCGCCGGATTGGCGGTCGCGCGCCATCCCCATCTGATGATACTGCCCTGCGACGTGCCGCGCATTGATGCCGAACTACTCACGGCTATGCGCGAAGCCGCCCGCCAACAGCCGGACAAACCCTTGATGCTACGCCAGGGCGAGCATTGGGAACCGTTGCTGTGCATCATCCCAGTGGCGCTGGCAGGCGACTTTGAAAACGCCTGGAACGAGGGTGAACGCAGCCCCGGACGCATCATGCGAAACCTCGGTGCCATCGCACTGCAATGCCCCGAAAACGATCGACGCCTGGCCAACCTGAATACACCTGAGCTGTTAAGCCTGCACAGCGACGTGCCAGAATGACGCCAACCAAGGAACTTGCACGCCAGGCATACGTCTCAAGCCCAGTACTCAAAAGAATTCATATTCGGAGAAATCACATGACTCATCGGACCCTCGCCACCTTCATGCTCGCATTGGGCCTCGCTACCCTCGCCGGTTGCTCATCGCCCGCGGTGATCACCTTGAATGACGGTCGTGAAATCCAGTCGGTCGACACACCTCAATTCGATTCCAAGTCGGGCTTTTACCAATTCGAGCAACTGGATGGCAAACAAACCCGCATCAACAAAGATCAGATTCGTACCGTTAAAGACCTGTAAGCCTTACGGCGACAGCCAGCTACACATAAAGCCCGCCGCGTGCGGGCTTTATCGTTTCTGGTAGTAGAAAATCCTGCCTGTCGCGGAGCAATGGGCATATTGCTTGAACTACGGAATCACCACTGCAGGGTGATTTCACTTTCAAAGCTTCGCTCCAGCCCGGTCACCGGATCGATAAAACACAACCCCTTGGCCAACAGCTTCAATGGGTTGGCGTAATCATCTTCAACGTCTTTCAACGCATCAGGATAAAACGGGTCATTACAGATACTCGCCCCCAACGCAGTCATGTGGACCCTTAACTGGTGCTTTTTGCCGGTCACCGGATACAGCGCATAACGCCAGAGATCGGCGTTTTTCTCGATGACCTCAATCGCAGTCTCGGTATTGCTCACACCGGGGCCCTCTTGCATGCGAAAGAAGGGCTCGCCATCGACCAGACGGCTTTTATGCACCAGCGGAAACGACACCTCCGGCAAGGCACGGGCAATTGCCTCGTAGCGTTTTTCGATTTGCCGTGTTGGGAACAACGATTGATAGGCCGAGCGACTCCTAGGGTCGGCAGAGAACAGCACAAGCCCTGCCGTGTGTCGGTCTATACGGTGCAAAGGCACCAAATGCGGGTTATCCAGACGACGAATCAAGCGCCGCAGCAACGTCTGTTCAACGTACTCGCCCGCCGGGGTAACCGGCAGAAAGTGTGGTTTGTCCGCAACCACCAGATGCTCGTCGGCATACAGAATCGTCTCAAGCACCGGGATTGTTTTTTCGTCGGGAACTTCCCGAAAATAGTGAATCCGCAAACCTTCCTTGTAAGGCAGGTCCATGGCAATCGCATGACCGTGACCATCCAGGACACGACCACGGGCAATCCTGTCCAGCCATTGCTCGCGACCAATGGCGCTGAAGTGTTCGCACAGACAATCGAGTACGGTCAGCCAGGCGCCAGGCGGCAGGTACAGCGTGCTGGCCTGATTCTGTGCGGCGGAAAAAGATGAGGTGGACATACGAAAGCTCTGGCCGTTAATGCAGGCGCCCATTATCCAGCAAGGACCCGGCCGATCCTAGGGCAGATTCTGTGCGAGCCGCCCTCATGACTATCACGCTGTCAGCGACTCTCGCTGCGCCGCCGCTTCAGTAAACTCCTTCAGCCAGCGCAATACATCGACAGCCTCCCAACGGCCTGGATCATAAAGCGCATACAGCAGCCCTTGATAACCCACAACATCCAGTTGGCGGTGATAACCCGCGCGCTGAAACAAGGCTTCGATTTCAGCGAAACAGGTGTTGAAGTGCAATTTGTTGAATGGCGTTTTTCCTTCCGTGACCAAACCATCCAGGCGCAACTCCAGCACCGCCTCCTGTACGACATCAGCCGACATGCGGTTCACGCTGGCTTTCAATTGTTCGACATTGACCATGCTGCATCCCTCTAACGCGAATAGCTGTACGTCCATACAGTAAACGAATAATCGGGGTTACGCCAACGGATTACCTGAGGATCGCGACAGACGGAACGACTGTCGCTGAAGGCGAGATGGGGTTAACGCAGGAATGCCACGACCTGTTCGGCGTCGAAGGGCCAACCCAATTCGGCCCCCGTATCAACGCGGCGCAGAACCGGAATACGTAAGCCATAGGCTTCAAACAAGGTTTCGCTGTCTGCAATGTCGACCAGTTCCACCAACAAACCGTGCTCGACCAGCGGCATCAATTCCGCTTCTGCGAGTTCACAGAGATGGCAACCAAGGGTGCTGAACAACTGGCATTCAGGAGGCATGACAAACAGACCAACGAGGATTGGGTGACTATTCTAGGCCCGGGACGAAAAGTCGTCGAGCGACGGGGATGCCCGTGACGACAGCCAATTTTAGCTGTCTGGTAAAACCCTGATGCAAATCACTCGGCCTCAGTTCCAGTTGCGCGATGCTCGCGGCTTTTTTGCCTCTACGCTTGGTACGTCCTGGCGGTGAAACGGAGAATGTTGTGTTTGCCAATTTGTTGATCATCCTCGCCTCATCATTGGTGGTGATTGCGCTGTTTCGGCGCCTTCAACTTCCGCCCGTGCTGGGCTACCTGTGCGTCGGACTGCTCGTGGGACCAAGCGCATTCGGCTGGGTGAATGACAACCAGGATTTGCCGGACCTCGCCGAGTTGGGCGTGGTTTTTCTGCTGTTCTCCCTGGGTCTGGAGTTTTCTCTGTCGAAAATGCTCGCGCTGCGGCGTGTGGTATTTGGTCTCGGCAGCCTGCAAGTACTGTGCTCGGGCGTGCTGCTGGGCGGACTGCTGATGCTGCTCGGCATGCCAGTCACCCCGGCCATGTTGCTCGGCGCCGGTCTCGCACTATCGTCCACGGCGATTGTCAGCAAAGAGTTGAGCAGCCTCGGCGAGATCTTCAGCCGCCACGGCCAGAATGCGATTGGCGTGCTGTTGTTTCAGGATGTAGTTGCGGTGCTGTTGCTGACGCTGGTCCCGGTGTTCGCTGGCAGCAGCGATCAAACCTGGTACTGGGCGCTGCCGATCACACTTGGCAAAACCCTGGTGCTGTTTGTCGGTCTGTTGCTGGCCAGTCGCTGGCTCCTGCCACGCCTGTTCCACGAAGTCGCCGCCTCGCACTCCGCTGAACTGTTCGTCTTGCTGGCACTGGTCATCGTGTTGCTGACCGCGTGGCTGACTCATCTGCTCGGACTCTCCCCTGCCCTCGGTGCCTTCCTTGCCGGCATGTTGCTGGGCGAGAGCCATTACCGGCATCAGATCGAAGCCGATATCCGCCCGTTCCGCGACATTCTGCTTGGACTGTTTTTCGTCAGCATTGGCATGCTGATCGACCTGCAGTTGTTCGCCAGCCATGGCCTGTTGATTCTCGGCCTGACATTGGGACTGCTGCTGATCAAGGGCAGCGTGGTCGCGGCGCTGGTCAAATGGCGCGGCAGTGACGGCGAAACCGCCTGGCGCAGCGGTCTGGCATTGGCGCAAGGCGGCGAATTCTGCTTTGCGCTAATGGCCCAGATGCAGCAGAACAAACTGTTGCCAGCCGAGCTGAGCGACCTGCTGCTGGCTGCGACCTTCTGTTCGATGTTGCTGACGCCACTATTGCTGCGCGCGGCGCCAGGTATTGCCGCACGCTTGCACCGCAAACCCGGTGACGAAGCGCAACTCGATCAAATTGCTGCGTTGAACGCCGAGCGGCACGGGCACGTGGTCATTTGCGGCTACGGTCGAGTCGGTCAATCCATCGGACGTTTTCTGCGCCGCGAAGAGCAGCCCTTCGTTGCGCTGGACGATGACCCGGTGCGTGTTCATGAAGCCGCGGCTGGTGAAAGCTGCGTGCACTATGGGGATTCCCGTCGTGGAGAATTGCTCGGGGCCGTAGGACTTGAGCGCGCGCGACTGCTGGTGATTGCCGTGGACAAGACCGATATCGCCCTGGCCGTACTCAATGCAGCACGACGGATAAACACCAAGGTTCCGATACTGGTGCGAACCCGCGACGATAGTCAGTTGACCGAGTTGAAGGCAGCCGGAGCCAATGAGGTCGTCCCGGAACTGCTGGAATCGAGCCTGATGCTCGCGTCCCACGCGCTGATCATGTTGGGTTTGCCCCAACAGCAGGTCCAGGAGCGTGTCGATGAAGTGCGACGTAGCCGCTATCGACTGCTGCAAGGTTTCTACCACGGAGCGCAAAGCAATCTGCTGGACCGTCGGGGGCAGCCGAAAGTGTTGATGCATGCGGTTAACCTGGCGACGGACGCCCACGCATGCGGCCGGCCCTTGAATGAGCTGGCGCTGGAAGAGTTGGGGGTCGATGTTCAAGCCGTTCAGCGCAATGGCACTGATTTGGCGGTTGAGGGCGCCACGCGATTGCTGGCAGGCGATCGGGTATTGATGTCTGGCACCTTGTCTGCCATCGAGGCCTGTGAAGCCAGGCTTCTGGCTGGGTAATCAAGGGTTGTAAGCCCGGCTCGCGCAGAATCGGCAGCCACCTCGCGCGAGCCAGGCCAATCAACTGAAGGCAATCAATCCTGGCTGACCGCGCCGATCTTGTGGATCGACAGATCCGCCCCGTAATACTCCTCTTCCTGACTCAGGCGCAGCCCATGCAACAGCTTGATCGTGCCATACACCGCAAAGCCTCCGATCAATGCCACGGCCACACCGAACGCGGTGCCGATCAACTGACTGATCAAGCTTACCCCGCCGAGACCACCCAAGGCGCTCTGACCGAAAATCCCGCAGGCAATCCCGCCCCAAACGCCACACAGACCGTGCAACGGCCAGACGCCGAGTACATCGTCGATCTTCCATTGGCTTTGCGCCGCGATGAAACACCAGACAAACAAGGCTCCGGCGATGGCGCCGGTCACCAGTGCGCCAACCGGGTGCATCAGGTCAGAGCCGGCGCAGATCGCTACCAACCCGGCCAGTGGGCCGTTGTGCAGGAACCCCGGGTCGTTACGGCCGACAATCAATGCGGCAACCGTGCCGCCGACCATCGCCATCAACGAGTTGACCGCCACCAGACCACTGACGCCTTGCAGGGTTTGCGCGCTCATCACGTTAAAGCCGAACCATCCGACGATGAGAATCCACGAACCCAATGCCAGAAACGGAATGCTCGACGGCGCAAACGCCACCAGACGCCCATCGCGATACCGACCATTGCGCGGACCGAGCAACAAGACCGCCGCCAGCGCCAGCCAACCGCCCATGGCGTGGACTACCACAGAACCTGCGAAATCATGGAAGCCGGCACCGAAGCGCGCCAACAACCAGGCCTGCAGACCAAAGTTTCCGTTCCAGGCCACACCTTCAAAAAACGGATAAATGAAGGCGACGATCAACGCCGTCGCGCACAACTGCGGAACGAATCGGGCGCGCTCGGCAATCCCCCCGGAGATGATCGCCGGGATGGCTGCGGCAAAGGTCAGCAGGAAGAAAAACTTCACCAGTCCATAACCGTGATCAGCGCTGATCACCGCGGCCGGTTGCATGAAAGTGACGCCGTAGGAAATCCAGTAGCCTATAAAGAAATAGGCCAGCGTTGAGATGGCAAAGTCGCTGAGGATCTTCGATAAAGCGTTGACTTGGTTTTTTTGCCGAACCGTGCCGACTTCCAGAAAAGCGAAACCGGCATGCATGGCCAGAACCATGACAGCGCCGATCAGAATGAACAGCGTATTGGAGCTATGGACCAGGCTGTCCACAGCACTTTGCAAATTTTCCATGAAGTTGGCAGACCTTAAAGTCGCAAAAGCACCAAAGCAGTTCACCGAGCCAATTCACGCACCAAGTTGACACCAGCCTTGGCGTCAACCGTTATTCCGGCGAACCGTTTTGGCGCAAAAAGCTCATTGAGGTCAATCATTGCTCGGGTGTTTGCGCGAGTTTCTATTATTTAGGTTAAGGTTTTCGCGAAGCATGCCCAGTTTCAGCACAGCAGCACTGTCTGACGCACCACGACATAGCAAAAGCTGTACCAGGCATTAGGGGGCGTTCTCAAATAGTTTACCCACCGCGGTGGGGAAACTAATTGAGAACGCCCCCTGGCACTGAACCTTCGTGCAAGGCTCGTACTCGAATATTTCATACGCCAATTATGGAGATCACCATGGCCAGAAAAACGGCAAAGACTGCTCAAGAAATCCTGATGGAAGATTTTCAGACACTGGTCAGCGACACTGAACGGTTGCTGGAACACACCGCCACACTGGCCGGTGATCAAGCCGATGAGCTGCGCAACCAGATTCACGAAAGCTTGCTGCGGGCTCGCGAGACCCTGCAACTGACCGAAGACTCCATGCGCGAACGCGGCAAGGCAGCCGTCACCGCCACTGAAGACTATGTTCAGGCCAACCCATGGCAGGCTGTTGGTATCGCGGCCGGCGTAGGCTTTTTGATTGGTCTGTTGGCGACGCGGCGCTGATATGGCTATCGGTGAATCCGGCTCGTCCGAAACTGGCCCCGGCGCTTCATCGCGACGCTTGGGCGCCGCTTTTCTCGGATTGCTGCACAGCCATGTCGAGTTGTTCGGCATCGAATTACAAGAGCAGAAAGCCCGTACCGTAAGCCTGTTGCTGTTCGCGGGCCTGGCGCTGGTTTTCACCTTGCTGCTGCTGATCGGGCTTTCGACGCTGGTGTTGATTCTGCTGTGGGACACTTATCGCCTGGCGGGGATCATCGGTCTGTGCGTCTTCTATACGCTCGCGGCACTCTTCTGTGGCATGCGCTTGAAAGCGGCGATCTTCGATGAATCATCGCCTTTCAATGCCACCCTTGAAGAGTTGGCGAACGACAGGGAGCGCCTGCTGCCATGAGCCTGCCTGAAATCCCCAAAAACTGTTCGCGGCAAGAGATGCGCAAGGCGTTGATACGCTTGCGCATGGAAATGCATCGCCAGGAAATTCGCCACGAGTCCCGGCAGCTGTTGCAGCCCTTGCAGCGCGTACGCGCGATGACGCAAAGCGTTCAGGAGGGTCTGGGCATCAAGCACGCGCCGCTCTGGGGCATCGCCGCCGTGACCTTGCTGGGCTTTCTCAGCGGCAAGGGCGCCAAGAGCGGTGGCATCAGCAGCGTCACTCGGCTAGTCCAGCTGGGCACCAGCCTGTTGCCGCTGATCAAGTTGGTTCTGCAAGGCTCCTCGCGCAAAAACCAGTAAGCCAACATCTGGCTGCATTCTTGCAAAGCTTCAAGGAACGAACCTCTTTATCGAGAGGTTCGATTCTGCCTGCCTACCCGGCAACCAGGCTCGACTCCAAACCAGACCTTACTAAGGAGGCCACGTGATCGACGGGCAACCGCTCGCCTGCTTTCAGCCGTTCATCGATACTGCTACAGGACGTATTGCTGGCGTCGAAGCGCTGGGTCGCCTGCGCCAGGCCGATGGCCAACTCACCTCGGTCGGCCCGCTGTTTGCCGATCAACGAACCCCCGCCATCGCGTTACGCCGCCTCGATCGGCAAATCCGTGATGACGCCTTGAGCCGGCTGCATGAAGCACCCGCCGACTGGTTTCTGAGCCTGAACATGTCACCGCGCTGGATCAGTCGATTGCGTGCGGATCAGGCATTACCCAGCCTCAAACAACTGATCCGGCACGCTGTCGACCCGCGACGCATTGTTTTCGAGATTACCGAACTGGGTGGCGACAGCCAGCGTCTGAGCGAGGTGGTGACTCGCTATCGACAGGCAGGTGCGCGAATTGCCATCGATGATTTCGGCGCCGGGTATTCCCAGCTCGATCGCGTTCTGGCGCTGCAACCCGACATTCTCAAACTCGACATGCGCCTGTTCCAGGCGGCCGCACGGGGCGGTCCAAGCAGCGATGTGGTCAAGGCACTGGCACAAATGGCAGAGAAAACCGGCTGCTGGATCATCGCCGAAGGCGTGGAAACAGAAGCTCAGTTGAATTTCGCTCTGGAGTGCGGCTCGCGTTACGTTCAGGGCTTTCTGTTTGCCAGGGCGCAGGTCGATTTCTTCGCCAGCGATGCATTCGTCGAACACTTCGCAAGGCTGCGAGAGCGCTATGTGCAACAGAAACTGGCCGAGCGCGGACGGCTGATGGTCATGCGCCAACAGCTCGGCGAACTGATGGGTATTCTGCAAGCCTGGGCTCAGGCCCATGCGCCCATCAGCCATTTGCCGCAATTGAATGCTTTCCCCTGGCTACTGCGCTTTTACCAATGCGACCGGCAGGGTACCCAGCTCACCCCCAACCTGGAATGGCGCAATGGCGGCTGGGAAGCCGATAACCGCTACCTGGGTCACAACTGGTCCTGGCGACCGTACTTCTATCATCTGCTGGCCGAGGGCTGGGACGAGCGGCGCTTGACCCTGTCGAACACGTACCGCGATGCCACCAGCAACCAGTATTGCCTCACCGCCGGACAGTTCTTCGATAATGGTCAACGCTTGCTGCTGATCGATATCGACGCGGTGGGCCTGTAGTTCCGCTTGCAGGGCGTTGCACGAACCGGGAAGCTAGGGCATCAGTCACCTGACGGAGAACCTGCCTTGGATTGGCATACCCTGCTTAATCGTGAACGCCTCGGAAAGCCGGTGCACAGCCCGGAAGAACTCGGTCGCAGTCCCTTCCATAAAGACCACGACCGGGTCATTTTCTCCGGCGCCTTTCGCCGTCTTGGCCGCAAGACCCAGGTCCACCCGGTGTCCAGCAATGACCATATCCACACGCGCCTGACCCACTCACTGGAAGTCAGTTGCGTGGGCCGCTCATTGGGTATGCGCGTCGGTGAAACCATCCGCAGCGCCCTGCCCGACTGGTGCGAGCCGAGCGACCTGGGCATGGTGGTGCAATCAGCTTGCCTGGCCCATGACATCGGCAATCCGCCTTTTGGCCACTCGGGTGAAGACGCCATTCGCTACTGGTTTCAACAAGCCGCGGGCAAGGGCTGGCTGGATGCCATGAGCAAAGTCGAACGCGACGACTTCCTCAACTTCGAGGGTAATGCCCAAGGCTTCCGGGTGCTGACCCAACTGGAATACCACCAGTTCGACGGCGGTACACGGCTGACCTACGCAACACTGGGTACGTACCTGAAGTATCCATGGACCGCGCGCCATGCCGATTCGCTGGGTTACAAAAAACACAAGTTCGGTTGCTATCAGAGCGAACTGCCCCTGCTGGAGCAGATCGCCCAGAAACTGGGCCTGCCGCAACTCGAGGAACAGCGCTGGGCCCGGCATCCTCTGGTCTATTTGATGGAGGCTGCCGATGACATCTGCTATGCCTTGATCGACCTTGAAGATGGTCTGGAGATGGAGCTTCTGGAATACGCCGAGGTGGAGTCTCTGTTACTCGGTCTGGTTGGGGATGATCTGCCGGAAACCTACCGTCAACTCGGCCCCAATGACTCGCGCCGCCGCAAACTGGCGATTCTGCGTGGCAAAGCCATCGAGCACCTGACCAACGCTGCGGCACGTGCATTCGTCGAGCAACAGGACGCGCTGTTGGCGGGCACCCTTCACGGCGATCTGGTGGAACACATGCACGGGCCGGCGAAGCGTTGCGTGCTGAATGCCAAGGACATGGCGCGCAAAAAAATCTTCCAGGACAAGCGCAAAACCCTGCATGAAATCGGTGCGTACACCACGCTGGAAATTCTGCTGAACGGCTTTTGTGGCGCGGCGCTGGAGCAGCACGGCGGTGGTACGGCATCATTCAAGAACCGGCGCATACTCGATCTGCTTGGCAATAATGCACCTGACCCGCACGGGCCTTTGCATACCTCGTTTTTACGCATGATCGACTTCATTGCCGGCATGACCGACAGTTATGCAAGCGAAATGGCCCTGGAAATGACCGGACGCTCCAGCCACTCGTAAAATCAATCGATCAGTCGCCCCGGAATATTCAGTGGCGACTGATCATCCTCCAACACTTTGTAGTACTGAGAGATTTTCCCTACACCCTGTGCAGAGTAAACTTATCGTTTGCTCTATATACACGCGAAATAATCACTCTATCCTGTTCAATATGACCGAGAGCCGTAAATCTGACAGGCATCCATTAACGGCAAAGAAGACAGTGCTGATTAAAACTATAAAAATATTTCTGACGCCACCGCAGGTCAGCCATTTTGCATGGAAAGCCATATGTTCAAATACGATCTGTACATCATGCTGGTGGAGGATCATCCCTTCCAGCTGAAAGCGACCCGATGCCTGCTTGAAAGTTACGGCTTCACTCAGGTCACCGCCGTAAACAATGCTGAAAATGCACTGCAGGCGATGACTCAGGTTCAGCGACCATACGACATCTTGCTGTGCGATCAATGCCTGCCTGACCTTTGCGGCCTCGACTTGATCGGCATTGCCAGCCACCAGGGCCTGATACAGCAGGCAATCATCCTGAGCAGCCTTGACTCAAGCGAACTGGACATATTGAAAAAGAACGCACACGAACGGCAACTGCCATTGCTTGGGTATTTGGCAAAACCACTGAAACAATCTGAATTTATAAACTTGTTGATCCCCACAAACACAATTAACGGAGTGTCCTCGGACACCTCACGACAAACAGAAAGCCCTCAATACCACCACACCCCAAAAATAGTGATTCAGCACTAACTGTGAAACTCATATCAACCAGGACTAATGACCACCTACATACCGACCTAATACTCTCACTCTTCCTTACAAACCTAGTTAACACGTAATCCGTTGCCTCTTTTAATGTAGGACATGTCCTATATTGCACCTACAGGCCCGTCACTTCATGCGTCAACTCCCTTATCTGAGCTAAGGTGCTCGCTTTATTTGCACACGTATGGGACATGATTATGAACTCAGTTTTTATTGTCGACGATCACCCCGTCATTCGCCTTGCAGTTCGCATGTTGCTAGAACATGAAGGTTACAAAGTAGTCGGTGAATCCGACAACGGAGTCGATGCGATGCAGATGGTTCGCGAATGCATGCCCGACCTGATCATCCTTGACATCAGCATCCCGAAACTCGATGGACTGGAGGTGCTCTCGCGCTTCAATGCAATGAGTACTCCGCTGAAGACCCTGGTTTTGACGGCCCAGTGCCCAACACTTTTCGCCATCCGCTGCATGCAGTCCGGAGCCTCCGGTTACGTCTGCAAACAGGAAGACCTCAGCGAACTGCTGAGTGCCATCAAGGCCGTGCTGTCCGGTTACAACTACTTCCCCAGCCAGGCCTTGAACCCGGTTCGCGGGGATGAAAGCGTCTGTGCGGAGCTGGACTTGTTCAAGACGGTCAATGATCGCGAACTGATGGTTCTGCAGCTGTTCGCTCAAGGTCGTACCAACAAGGAAATCGCCAAAGGCATGTTCCTCAGTAACAAGACCGTCAGCACCTACAAGAAAAGACTCATGCAGAAACTCAAGGCCAAATCCTTGGTTGAGCTTATCGAGATGGCAAAACGTAACGCGCTAGTGTGAGGGACAGGATGCCCAGGTGTTTAAAGGACTATTTATTGTATTTGAGCGCAGGTTTATGCCTGAGCACCTCCGCGTCCGTGGCAGACACCGGAATCGGCAACTACACACTGCTTAGCCGCTCAACCGCAGGTCATATGGACGTTCAGCTGGATAAATCACAACGGCTGTGGATACACAATAAACGCGAACTGATCCTGGGGACCTCCGCTCCCGACTACCCCCCTTTCGATTTAACGATCAGCGGCCACGACTACGAGGGGTTCACGGCTGATTATGCGGGGATTCTTGCAAAGTCCCTGGGCTTGCCGATCAAGGTCCGTCGCTATCTCGACCGAGATGCTGCCATCCAGGCACTCGAAAGCGGCGAAATCGATCTGCTCGGAACAGCCAATGGTTTTGAAGCGAGGCACCCGAACATCGCGCTTTCTGCACCTTACGCCATTGATCAGTCGGTTCTGGTCACTCGGGAGGCTGAAAAACGATCATTAACTGAAGGCCTGGCCGACATGCGATTAAGCATGGTCTATCACTATCTGCCGCTGGATGAGGTAAAAGCGCTATACCCCAAGGCCATCATTACCTCTTATCCGTCCTACCAGAATGCGATCAGTGCCGTCGCCTTTGACCAGGCAGATGTGTTCCTCGGCGACACCATTTCAACCCACTTCACGATCAACAAGGGTTATCTGAAAAATATACGGATGGCCAACTTCGGCAAACATGAGGCCTATGGGTTCAGCTTCGCTGTGCGCAAGGACGATCAGAACCTGCTGGAAATCATTGATGCCGTACTCAAAGGGGTGCCTGCGGGTGAGCGGGAAAACATTGCCAAACGCTGGAGCGCGGGCAGCGATATCCTTCTGACTGACCACAAACTGCAATTGACCCATCGTGAGGAGCGCTGGCTTGCGCAGCACCCGGTTGTTCGCGTGGTCGTCAACGACGCCTTCGCCCCGTTGACGTTCTTTGACACCGACGAGACCTTTCGGGGCATTGCCGCTGACTTGCTCGAACTGATCAGGCTCCGAACCGGTTTACAGTTCGAGATTCACCGCAGCCGAAGTGACAGCGAGATGATCAGACAGGTCAAAGACAACCAGGCTGACCTGATTGCCGCGATTCTTCCCAGCACCGAACGCGAGGCGCAGCTGAGCTTCACCCGTCCCTACCTGGAAAACTCATTTGTACTACTGACCCGAAAGAGCACCAGCGGCCCAATCAGTCTTGAGCAACTAAGTGGCAAGAGCCTTGCAATCACTCAAGGTAATCCACTCCTCGACTACCTGCGTCGCGAGCACCCGACGATCCAGCTGATTGAAACGCCAGACACGTTCAGCGCGGTAGAGTTACTCGCCAAAGGTCAGGTAGAGGGCGCAGTCAACTCATTGGTGATTGCCAACCACTTCATTTCATCGCAAGTGTTCGAGGACGCGTTGCAAATCAGTGCGACTATCGGGACACAGCAAGCAGCGTTTTCACTGGCGACCGCGCGCAACGCTACCGAACTGAACTCCATCCTCGAAAAAGCCCTTTTAAGCATTGCGCCGGACGAACTGGGAATAATCAACAGTCGCTGGCGTGGCTACACGGGCACCTCCAGTAGCACCTGGCGTAACTACCATCGCCTGTTCTATCAGTTGGTCATTGGCAGCGGTTTGTTGTTGCTGATTTCACTGGCCTGGAATGCCCACATGCGCAGGCAGATCAAGCAACGCCAGAAAACGGAGCGCGCACTCAATGACCAGTTCGAATTCATGCGCACGCTGGTCAACGGAACACCTCATCCCATTTACGTACGGGACCGTGAAGGACTGCTGCAAAGTTGTAACGACAGCTATCTGGAGGCCTTTTGTGCCAAACGCGAGGACGTGATTGGAAAAAGCCTCATGCAGGGCGCCATGAGCAACGAGTTCGAGGCCAGGGAATATCAGGCGGATTACCAGCGAGTGGTGGCCGAAGGCGTCCCGCTGATTCTCGACCGCCCCCTGCACATTGGCCGGCAAATGCTGACGATCTATCACTGGATTCTTCCCTATCGAGATTCGACGGGCGAGGTCCAGGGGATCATAGGTGGCTGGATCGACATCAGCGAACGACGACAGCTTTTTGATGAGCTCAGGTCCGCCAAAGAGCAGGCGGACAAGGCGAATCGCGCCAAGAGCACCTTCCTCGCCACCATGAGTCATGAAATCCGCACCCCGATGAATGCGGTGATCGGCATGCTCGAGCTGACCTTGAAACGGGCCGATCAGGGTCACCTGGATCGGCCGGCCATTGAGGTGGCCTATAGCTCGGCCGAGGACTTGCTGGAGCTGATTGGCGACATCCTCGATATCGCCCGAATCGAGTCCGGCCATTTGAGCCTGGCGCCAGAACGGGTGAACCTCGGCGAAACCGTGGAAGCGGTCGTGCGGGTCTTCGACGGATTGGCCCGGCAAAAAAACCTCAGCCTGGTGCTGGAGTTCCCCACCAGCGCTGAACAACCCGATGTGCTGCTGGACCCCCTGCGCTTCAAACAGATACTGTCCAACCTGATCAGCAATGCCATCAAGTTCACCGAGCACGGCCAGGTCAAGATCAAGGTCACGCTGCAACCGACCTCGGAGCCCGACTGGATGGCAATGGAGTTATCGGTCAATGACACCGGTGTCGGTATCAGCGAGGACGATCAGCGACGGTTGTTCGAACCCTTCACCCAGGCAGACAACACCGGACACTTGGCCAGAAGCGGCGCGGGTTTGGGTCTGGTGATCAGCCGCAACCTGTGTGAAATGATGGGCGGTTGCGTGCAGTTGACCAGTACCCCCGGGGTCGGCACTCAGGTCCGGATTTCATTGCAGATGACTGCACTGCCGGACGCAGTGGTGCCCGACAACCCGCAACCGGTGATTGCGCATACCTCGGTCACCTTGAATGTGCTGGTGGTTGATGATCATCCCGCCAATCGATTGCTGATGTGCCAGCAACTCGGTTTTCTGGGGCATCAATCCGTCACGGCCGACAACGGCGAGGCTGGTTTCCAGGCATGGAAAGAAGGCCATTTCGACCTGGTGATTGCGGACTGCAACATGCCACTGATGAATGGCTACGAACTCACCCGTGCCATCCGCCAGACCGAGCACGATGAGCAGCGCCCGCCCTGCACCGTGCTTGGCTTCACGGCCAATGCTCAACCGGAAGAAAAACAGCGATGCCGGCAAGCAGGCATGAACGATTGCCTGTTCAAACCCATCGGGCTGACAGCACTGAGCCAGCAACTGGAAGCCCTCAAGGCGGTCAGCGAAGTTCAGGTTTTTAACCTGGACAGCTTGCAGCTGCTCACCGGCGGCGATCCAGAACGGGTTCAGCGCTTGCTTGCCGAATTGCTCAACAGCAATCGCCTCGACCGCCAGGAGCTCCTCGCTCTGCCACCTGCGAGCGGGCCGCAAGCCTTCATCGATGTGGCGCACAAAATCAAAGGAGCGGCCCGTATCGTCCAGGCCTCAAGGCTGATCGACGGCTGCGAAGCGCTTGAACGCATGTGCCATGAAGGCTTCTGCCTGGACCAGCTCAAGGTCCGCAGCAAAGGCATAGAACACGCCATGCTTGAGTTGGAATTGGCGCTGCAACGACAGATCCGTCATCACGCCAATGTGTAAAAACCACGCTGAAACAACTCGTGGCAGCCGCCTTCGACAGCTGCTACGGGCTGGATCAGCACTCGGTCAAACGCAAGAAAATCGCCGCCAACTGCTCGATGCCGGCCTGATCTTCAACGGTGAAACGCGCCAACAAAGGACTGTCGAGGTCCAGCACACCGATCAACCGACCGTCCTTGACCAGCGGCACCACCAGCTCGCTGTTCGATGCGCTGTCACAAGCGATATGTCCGGGGAACGCGTGCACGTCCTCGACCAACTGGGTCTGCAAAGTCGCTGCCGCCGCACCGCACACGCCCCGGCCGAACGGAATCCGCACACAGGCGATCTGCCCCTGGAAAGGCCCGAGCACCAGTTCCTCGTTGCGATTGAGGTAAAACCCGGCCCAATTCAAGTCATCGAGCTGGTTGAACAAAAACGCCGAAAACTGCGCGGCATTGGCGATAAAGTCGCGCTCATCCGCCAGCAACGACTCCAGTTGCGCGCAAAGCAGACCATAGCCCTCAAGACCCGCGCCGCTCTTTTGCAAATCGATCATGCCTTGTGCTCCAACAACTTCAGTCCGACCCAATACCGGGCAAATTGATACGCGCAACGGCCGTTGCGATTGCCGCGTCCGGTAGCCCAGCGAACCGCGAGAATCTCGAGTTCCTCATCACGTTTCCACTCAAGGCCGGCCTTGCCTGCCAACGCTCCCACCCAATGCTCGACCACATTGAGGAAGTGCTCCTGGGTAAAAGGATAAAACGACAGCCACAGGCCAAATCGATCCGACAGCGCGATCTTGTCTTCAACCGCCTCGTTGGGGTGAAGCTCGCCGTCGACCATTTTCCAGTTTTCGTTATCGCTCTCTTTTTCCGGGACCAGATGGCGACGGTTAGAGGTGGCGTACAGCAGCACGTTATCCGGTGCCTGCTCCAGCGAGCCATCAAGCACGCTTTTGAGCACCCGGTAGTCGCCCTCACCCGCCTCGAAGGACAAATCATCGCAAAACAGCACAAAGCGCTGAGGCAACTTGGCGACTTGCTCAACGACGCGCGGCAGGTCTGCCAGGTGATCGCGCTCGATCTCGATCAGGCGCAAACCACCCTTGGCGTGCTCAGCCAGCAAGGCCCGCACCAGCGACGATTTGCCGGTGCCACGCGAACCCCAGAGCAACGCGTGGTTGGCAGGCATGCCGTCGAGAAACTGCCGGGTATTTCGCCCCAACTGTTCCAACTGCTTGTCGACCCCGATCAGGTCGGACAAACGCATGTCCAGGCTGACCTCAAGCGGCAACAGAAAACCACTGCGACCCTCACGCTGCCAGCGCGCAGCCAGGCACTGCGTCCAGTCGATGGCGCTACGCGGTGCGGGCAGCAATGGCTCGATACGAGCCAGAACCGCATCGGCGCGTTCAAGAAATGCATTCAATCGGGAATCCACGACTTCTCCTCGGGCACGTTCACAGTAATGATGGGGACAGAAAACCAAAAGCAGCGCGCAATGCCGCAATTATCGCGATAATCGCTCACCCGCCAGTCATGCCGTAATCCATGGATGATCGGCTATGCTTCGCCCAGAAGGGAAACGAAAGTGGTTCAGCACACCATGGATATCAAGTTCACCAACCGCCTGTCTTACAAGCAAGCCAGGCTCACAGTGCTGGTCGGTTTCATTCTGGGGACCCTGCTCAGTCTGGTCCAAATAGGCATCGATTATGCCAGCGAAGACGCCTCCATCAACCGGGAAATAATGTCGCTGCTGGAAATCAGCCATAACCCGGCTTCGCGGATCGCCTACAACATCGATGCCGAACTCGCCCAGGAACTGACCCTTGGCCTGCTGCGCTCGCCCGCGGTCATCAGTGCGCAACTGACCGATAACAACAATACGATCCTCGCCAGCGTAAAGCGCCCGGACCTGCAAAACGGTGGCTACCGAGTGATCAGCGACTTTCTGTTTGGCGCCAATCGACAGTTCAAGGACCGCCTGTTCCTCGACCACCTGCCCGAAGAATCCCTCGGCACCTTGCAACTGGATGTCGACACCTACACCTTTGGCAGCCGCTTTCTGCGCCGGGCCGAAGTCACTCTGATCAACGGTTTTGTCCGCAGCCTGATACTGACCGGGATTCTCCTGGCGCTGTTCTACGTGATGCTCACCAAACCGCTGGTGCGGGTCATCCGCGAACTCAGCAGACGCGACCCACGCAGTCCCGAACAGGCACTGCTGGAGTGTCCGGTGGCACACGAAAACGATGAAATCGGCGTCCTGGTCACGGTGGCCAACCAGCAATTCGAAAACATGACCACCGAAATCCAGCAACGTCGTAATGCCGAAAACCGCCTGACCGACTACCTCGGGCAACTGGAAAACATCGTCTCGGCACGTACCGGTGAACTGAAAGCGATCAATAGCCGCTTGACCGTATCGAACGAAGAATTGGAAGTTGCGCGCCAGACTGCTCTCGACATGGCCCAGGCGCGCTCGGTATTTCTGGCCAACATGAGTCATGAAATCCGTACACCGCTCAATGGCTTGTTGGGCATGATCGCCCTCTCGCTGGACAGCCCGCTGAACGCCGAACAACGCCAGCAACTGTCGATTGCCCACGACTCCGGCAAAGTACTGGTGGAACTGCTTAACGATATTCTCGACCTGTCGAAGTTCGACGCCGGCCAGCTTGAGCTGGAGAGCATTCCATTCGACCTCGGCTCTCTGATCGAAGACACCGCCAACCTGCTGTCACAGAACGCGGCGCCCGGTGTCGAATTGACGTGCCTGATTGATCCGCAGTTCCCGTCCCTGGTACTCGGCGACCCGATGCGGGTTCGGCAGATTGTCAGCAACCTGCTCTCCAACGCCCTTAAATTTACCCGTTTTGGACGGGTGGACGTGCGCCTGAGCCCCCATGAAGACGGCGTCAGAATCGAAGTCTGCGACACCGGTATCGGCATTGCGCAGGATGCCCAGGTCAAAATATTCCAGCCGTTTACCCAGGCGGGTGCCGGTATTTCCCGCCAGTTTGGCGGCACCGGATTGGGCCTGGCGCTGACCTACAACCTGTGCGAAGCCATGCAGGGCCGTCTCACCATCAGCTCGGAGCCGGGTTTCGGCAGCCAGTTCTGCGCTGATCTGCCGCTACCCGGGCACACTCCGGCAATCGCCCCCGCGCTCCTGCACGGCAAGGTCCTGGCGATCACTGCCGCCAGCAGCGGTCTGGCCGAACTGTTAGGCAAGCTGTTGCCCGGTTGGGGTCTGGAGTATCAACAGTGCACCATCGATGACTCCTTGATCGGACTGTCACCCGATGTGCTGATCACCGACTGCCCGGAATGTCTGTTCGGTTTGCGTCCGGCCATGACCGCGCCGATTTTGCTGGTGACCGCCTATGGCAGTTTCATGCCCAGCGAAGAAGCCACTGCCCTCGCCCCACTGCAACAACAAGCGCGTCCGCTGGCCCGCAACGCGCTCTACCAGACGCTGCGACGCACCTTGCAGGCCGACGAAGTCGCTCTTGTCACCGATACTCACGAGTCAAGCCTCATGCCCCAGCGGCGGGCGCGAATCCTTCTGGTGGAAGACAACCCGGTCAATCAGCTCGTGGCCAAAGGCATGCTCAGCAAGCTAGGCTGCAACGTGGTTGTCGCCGCCCACGGCGCCGAAGCACTCGACCAGCTGGAACTCAAGCAGTTCGATATGGTGCTGATGGACTGCAACATGCCGGTCATGGACGGCTACGAGGCCAGCCGGCAAATCCGTCACAGTGGGCGCTGGCCGGATCTGCCGATCGTTGCCCTGACCGCCAACGCCATGCCCGAGGAGCGCGAACGCTGCCGCGCGGCGGGCATGAGCGATTATCTGGCGAAACCGTTCCGTCGCGAGGAACTGGCCGCCCTGCTTGAGCTGTGGGTGCCGGTTACGACAGTGTCTTGATCTGCCCCAACAGCTGGTCAAGACCGCTGCGCAGTTCGTTCAGGCGTTCAAGATCGACACCGCTGTCGCACAACAGACGCGCCTTGAGCGGCCCGACCTGTTCGCGCAGGGCAACCCCGGCCGGCGACAGGCTCAAGTGCACTTCACGTTCATCACGCAGCGAACGTTGACGCTGGACCAGTTGCAACTGCTCAAGACGCTTGAGCAACGGCGTGAGTGTCCCGGAGTCCAGCGACAGTCGCTCGCCAAGGGCTTTGACCGTTGGCTGCTCAGGCGCACTCTGCTGCCACTCCCACAACACCAGCATCACCAGATATTGCGGATAGGTCAGGCCCAGTTGATCGAGCATCGGCTTATAGCCGCGGATCACCGCCCGGGACGCGGCATACAACTTGAAACAGAGCTGGCTGTCGAGCTGCAGTGAATCGGCGGACAAATCGTTCATTTGAGCAGGGCTTCAATCTCGCGGGTCAGGTCCTGCGGCTTGGTCGCCGGTGCGAAACGCTTGACCAGCTTGCCATCCCGACCGATCAGGAACTTGGTGAAATTCCACTTGATGCCTTGAGAGCCCAGTACACCCGGGGCACGTTTTTTCAGTTGAACAAAGAGCGGGTGAGCGTCACTGCCGTTGACGTCGATCTTTTTGAACAGTGGAAAACTCACACCGAAGTTCAGTTCGCAGAACTCGGAAATCGCCCCTTCGTTGCCCGGCTCCTGTTTACCGAACTGATTGCACGGAAAACCGAGCACCACCAGACCTTGATCCTTGTAGGTTCGCCACAGCTCTTCGAGACCTTTGTACTGCGGGGTGAAACCGCATTTGCTGGCGGTGTTGACCACCAAAACCGCTTTGCCGGCGTAATCGGCCAGGGTCTTTTGCTCACCTTTGATGGTGGTGCAGGGAATACTCAGCAGGTTGTCGGTCATGGCGCATGCTCCGGTGGAGGACGAGGAAACTTAAACATAGCGAGCAATTAGATTGCGTGCAATTTAATAAATCAATAACTCACCGACCGTAGGAGCTGCCGCAGGCTGCGATCTTTGTACTTGAGCCAATTGAGTCCAAAGCGAAAGATCAAAAGATCGCAGCCTTCGGCAGCTCCTACATGGCTCGGGTTATTCGCGGGGCACCAGGTCCAGACACACCGAGTTGATGCAGTAACGCAAACCGGTCGGTGGCGGACCATCCGGGAACACATGGCCCAGGTGCGCGTCGCACTTGGCGCAGACCACTTCAGTGCGGATCATTCCGTGGCTGATATCGCGGATCTCGACCATCGCGCTCTCGCCGATCGGCTCATAGAAACTCGGCCAGCCACAGCCTGAATCGAACTTGGCTTTTGAATCGAACAACGGCTCGTTGCAGCAGATGCAGTGATAGACACCGTCGGTTCTGGTGCCGTTGTACTTGCCCGAGAACGGTCGCTCGGTGCCCTTCAGACGACAAACGTTGTACTGCTCCGGGTCGAGCATCTCCCGCCATTCTTCCAGGGTTTTTTCCAACTTTTCCATTGTCATACCTCTGCATCTGAAAAAGCCTGATCTGTACCTTTTCCACGGATCAGGCGGCACGTATGATTGCGCCTCGTTAATCGCCAGTCTGGCAGCCGCGTTACCCGCATTCAAACGGATTTTGGTGCGATGACCCCAGGCGCCAGGCGTGTGTGAAAACGCAGGATTCCCAGTACGGTAGTTCATACAGCGTCTGGATCGTTCATTTTCGGGAACACATCGCCATGCAGGTCAGCAAATCGAACAAGCTCGCCAACGTCTGCTACGACATTCGCGGCCCAGTGCTCAAGCACGCCAAACGCCTGGAAGAGGAAGGCCATCGCATCCTCAAGCTGAACATTGGCAACCCGGCGCCTTTTGGTTTCGAAGCGCCCGATGAAATTCTCCAGGACGTGATCCGCAATCTGCCGACCGCCCAGGGCTACAGCGATTCCAAAGGCCTGTTCAGTGCGCGCAAGGCCGTCATGCAGTACTACCAGCAGAAACAGGTAGAAGGTGTCGGCATCGAAGACATCTACCTGGGCAACGGCGTTTCCGAGCTGATCGTGATGTCGATGCAGGCCCTGCTCAACAATGGCGACGAAGTGCTGGTCCCGGCCCCCGACTACCCGCTGTGGACTGCCGCAGTCAGCCTGGCTGGCGGCAATCCGGTGCATTACCTGTGCGACGAACAAGCCAACTGGTGGCCTGACCTGGCCGACATCAAGGCCAAGATCACCCCGAACACCAAGGCTCTGGTGATCATCAACCCGAACAACCCGACCGGCGCGGTGTATTCCAAAGAAGTCCTGCTGGGCATGCTGGAACTGGCTCGTCAGCACAATCTGGTGGTGTTCTCCGACGAGATCTACGACAAGATTCTGTACGACGACGCCGTGCACATCTGCACGGCTTCCCTGGCACCGGACCTGCTGTGCCTGACCTTCAACGGTCTGTCCAAGTCCTATCGGGTTGCCGGTTTCCGCTCCGGCTGGATCGCCATTTCCGGCCCCAAGCATCACGCCCAAAGCTACATCGAAGGCATCGACATGCTGGCCAACATGCGCCTGTGTGCCAACGTGCCAAGCCAGCACGCGATCCAGACCGCGCTGGGCGGTTATCAGAGCATCAATGATCTGGTGCTGCCGCAAGGGCGCCTGCTTGAACAGCGCAACCGTACCTGGGAACTGCTCAACGACATCCCGGGCGTCAGCTGTGTCAAACCGATGGGCGCGCTCTACGCCTTCCCGCGGATCGACCCTAAAGTCTGCCCGATCCACAACGATGAAAAGTTCGTGCTCGACCTGCTGCTCTCGGAAAAACTGCTGGTGGTCCAGGGCACGGCCTTCAACTGGCCATGGCCGGACCACTTCCGCGTCGTGACCCTGCCACGGGTCGACGATCTGGACATGGCTATCGGTCGGATCGGCAATTTCCTCAAGTCCTATCGCCAGTAAGCTCGATAACGCCGAGGGCCTCTGAAAGGCCCTCGGCGATTAATTCAGCAACACATTTCCATCCTCCGACTGCGACAGCACCTTGAGTGCTGGCGGATTTACGCGGCTGGCGGTTACGCCTAACAGCGGCGGGACTTGTGAAAACAAAATCCAGCCAAATATCTCTTCAGGCGACGTCGGAATTGCCCTGCAAGCGTTTAGAATCCAGCTGTAGGACACAGTTTGAAATAGTCACCCGGTTGAATAGCCCGATGCGGCACCTTATATACCCCGCAGTACGCTACATATTTAGCATGAGGAGATTTCTACAACCATGATGCGCATCCTGCTGTTTTTGGCCACTAACCTGGCGGTCGTGCTGATTGCCAGCATCACCCTGAGCCTTTTCGGCTTCAACGGGTTCATGGCGGCCAATGGGGTTGATCTCAACCTCAATCAGCTGCTGATTTTCTGTGCGGTCTTTGGTTTCGCCGGCTCGCTGTTCTCGCTGTTCATCTCCAAGTGGATGGCGAAGATGAGCACCAGCACCCAAATCATCAGCCAGCCGCGCACTCGCCATGAACAATGGCTGCTGCAAACTGTTGAGCAGCTGTCTCGCGAAGCCGGAATCAAAATGCCTGAAGTCGGGATTTTCCCGGCCTACGAGGCCAACGCCTTCGCCACCGGCTGGAACAAGAACGACGCGCTGGTCGCGGTCAGTCAGGGCCTTCTCGAGCGTTTCTCGCCCGACGAAGTGAAAGCCGTTCTGGCCCACGAAATCGGCCACGTGGCCAATGGCGACATGGTGACGCTGGCGCTGATCCAGGGCGTGGTGAACACCTTCGTGATGTTCTTCGCGCGGATCATCGGTAATTTCGTCGACAAGGTGATCTTCAAGAACGAAGAAGGCCAAGGCATTGCCTACTATGTCGCGACCATCTTCGCTGAACTGGTACTGGGCTTCCTGGCCAGCTCGATCGTCATGTGGTTCTCGCGCAAACGCGAATTCCGTGCAGACGAAGCCGGTGCCCGCCTGGCCGGCACCAGCGCAATGATTGGCGCTCTGCAGCGCCTGCGCTCGGAACAAGGCCTGCCGGTGCACATGCCGGACACCCTGAATGCCTTCGGCATCAACGGTGGCATCAAGCAAGGGTTCGCTCGCATGTTCATGAGCCACCCGCCACTGGAAGAGCGTATCGACGCCTTGCGTCGTCGCGGCTGAGAGGTTCTGCGGTAATACGAAAGGGGCGATCTGATCGCCCCTTTTTTATGTCTTGAAGATCAGAAGATCGCAGGCTTCGCCAGCTCCTACGGGAGATCACATTCCTCTGTAGGAGCTGGCGTGCGATCTTTTGCTGTTTAGCGAGCCATCAATCTATATACCCGCTCTTCAAGCCGCGTAACGCCAGCCTGGAGGAACTTCCAGCTCTCACCCAGAATGTCCCGCACCTCACAGAAATCAAGCTGCCAGCGACCACCCAGCAACGCCTGCACGTCTTCATCCGGCACAGCAAAGGGTGGCCCGGCCATCTGCGCCTGATCGTAATCCATCGTAATCAACAAGCCTTCACAGGCTGACGGCAAAATCCGGTTCAGGTGCGCAGCGTATTGATCGCGCATGGGCGGCGGCAAGGCAATCAACGCTGCTCGATCATAGACAGCCGCACAATCGGCCACATCGTCTGCGGTCAGGCCGAAAATATCTCCGCACCACAACGCGAGGGCTCCCGCCTGGTAGACCTTGAAGGCACCTTGCTCGGTGATCTGCGGCGTAAGTTGCTGCTCACGGAAAAAATCTTCCACGGCCTTTTCCGACAACTCGACGCCCAACACCTGGTGCCCTTGCGCTGCCAGCCATACGAGATCCAGGCTTTTCCCGCAGAGTGGCACCAGCACCCGAGAGCCCTTCTTCAGATTCAACTGCGGCCAGTACGGCTGCAAATAAGGATTGACCTCTGACTGATGGAAGCCGATCTGATTGAGCTCCCAACGCTTTTGCCAAAACTCTGGCTGCATAAATCCCCCCTGAAAATTCGATCAATATGCCCTAAAACTTATATTAGATTTAGATCAATGATCTGACTGAAGATGTTCCCATCTTAACGCTCAGGACCTTATTCATGTTCCCCAGCCTGTTTATCTCTCACGGTTCCCCCATGCTTGCACTGGAGCCCGGCGCCAGTGGCCCGGCGCTGGCCCGTCTGGCCAGCGAATTGCCGAAACCCAAGGCCATCGTGATCGTTTCCGCACACTGGGAAAGCCAGGACCTGCGCGTCGGCAGCGCTGAGCAACCGGAAACCTGGCACGACTTCGGCGGTTTCCCCGCAGCACTGTTCGCGGTGCAATACCCCGCACCCGGCCAGCCGGAGCTCGCGGCGCAGGTCGCCGAGTTACTCAAGGCGGATGGCTTGCCGGCACAGCTCGATAGCCAGCGCCCGTTCGATCATGGTGTTTGGGTGCCGCTGTCACTGATGTATCCCCTGGCCGACATTCCGGTGGTGCAAGTGTCGCTACCAAGTCGTCTCGGCCCTGCCCTGCAAACCCGCGTCGGTCGTGCCTTGTCCAGTCTGCGCGAGCAAGGCGTGCTGCTGATTGGTTCCGGCAGCATCACGCACAACCTGCGCGAACTGGACTGGCATGCCGGTCCGGAAAGCGTCGAACCCTGGGCCAAGGCCTTTCGTGACTGGATCATTGAAAAGCTCGCCGCAAACGATGAAGCTGCCCTGCACGATTATCGCCAGCAAGCCCCGAATGCCGTGCGCAGTCATCCCAGCGACGAACACTTGCTGCCGCTGTACTTTGCCCGCGGCGCCGGTGGTGATTTCAGCATCGCCCACCAAGGATTCACCATGGGTGCCTTGGGGATGGACATTTATCGTTTTGGCTGACCGATACACCACGTCGCCCCCATCGCGAGCAGGCTCGCTCCCACATTGGATCTGCGGCATCTGTGGGAGCGAGCCTGCTCGCGATGGGAGCGACTCCGCTCAAGAGGCCAGACACAAAAAATAGAAGGCAAAAAAAATCCCCGAACCAGTCGGGGATTTTTTATGTGCGATCAATCAGCCCGAGAGCGGATTAATCTTCGCGATAGCGACGCAGTTTCAGCTGCTTACCGGCAACGCGAGTGTCCTTCAGTTTGGTCAGCAGACGCTCCAGACCATCTTCCGGCAACTCGACCAGGCTGAAGCTGTCACGCACCTGGATACGACCGATTGCTTCACGAGCCAGACCACCTTCGTTAAGGATGGCGCCCAGCAGGTTCTTGGCAGCGATACCATCACGCGCACCCAGCGCGGTACGGCAACGAGCACGGCCTTCGGCCAATGGGATCGGAGCACGACGCTCACGGTCACCACGGTCCGGACGATCACCGGAACGCTCTGGACGATCGCCACGCGGTGCATTGTTCGGCACCAGTGGACGTTCTTTCTCGATCGCAGCCAGGGTCAGCGCCTGAGCGTTGGTAGCTTTGCGCAGCAGCGCAGCGGCCAGTGCACGCGGGGTGCAACCGATGTCGGCAGTCAGGCGATCCAGCAGATCACCGTGAGTCGATTCGGCATCGGCAACCAGCGGCGACAGGCTGTTGGTCAGTTTCTTGATGCGTGCATCGAGAACAGCTTGAGCGTCTGGCAGGCGAACTTCAGCAACCTTTTGACCGGTTACACGCTCGATCACTTGCAGCATGCGGCGCTCACGTGGAGTCACCAGCAGCAGTGCACGACCTTCGCGACCGGCACGGCCGGTACGGCCGATACGGTGAACGTAGGACTCTGGGTCGTACGGCATATCAACGTTGAAAACGTGAGTGATACGCGGAACGTCCAGACCACGAGCAGCAACGTCGGTCGCCACAACGATGTCCAGACGGCCATCCTTGAGGGATTCGATCACGCGCTCACGCTGGTTCTGAGCAATGTCACCGTTCAGCGCAGCGGCTTTGTAGCCTTTGGCTTCCAGGGCACTGGCCAGGTCCAGGGTCGCTTGCTTGGTGCGCACGAACATGATCAGGGCGTCGAAGTCTTCAACTTCCAGCAGGCTCAATACAGCCGAGGTCTTCTGGTCAGCGTGAACCAACAGGTGAGCCTGTTCGATCGCGGTAACGGTCTGAGTCTTGGTCTGGATCTTCACGTGCTGCGGATCGCGCAGGTGACGCTCGGCGATGGCACGGATCGACTGCGGCAGGGTAGCCGAGAACAATACGGTCTGACGGGTTGCCGGCAAGGCCTTGAAGATAACTTCCAGGTCGTCCATGAAGCCCAGTTTGAGCATTTCGTCAGCTTCGTCGAGAACCAGGTGGTTCACGGTCGCCAGCACTTTTTCGTCACGACGCAAGTGGTCGCACAGACGGCCCGGAGTGGCGACAACGATCTGTGCGCCATTACGGATTGCTTTCAGTTGCGGGCCCATCGGCGCGCCGCCGTAAACGGCCACAACGGTAACGCCCGGCATTTGCTTGGCGTAGGTTTCGAAAGCGGTTGCTACTTGCAGCGCCAACTCACGGGTTGGCGCCAGGATCAGGGCTTGCGGCTCGCGCTTGGCAGGATCGATGCGATGCAGGATCGGCAGGGCGAACGCAGCGGTTTTACCCGTACCGGTTTGCGCCTGACCAATCATGTCGTGACCGGCCATGATGATCGGGATCGATTGCTGCTGAATAGCCGAAGGCTCTTCGTAGCCAGTCGCAATGACGGCTGCAAGAATATTCGGATTAAGATTAAAAGCGGCGAAGCCGCCGGTTTCCTGGGTCATGGGTCTGCCTCTAAGTGCATCCGCAAAGACCCATGCTCCAAAGCTGCGCATGCCGTGTAAGACTCAAGAGTCGCCCTGGCTGCTTTGTCGGCGGGGATTTGCGAAAACGAATGAATGAAAAAGATTCGTCAAGGAAGAGTCCGCTGTGCGGACGTGCAGCCGAAGCTGACTTCGGGGAATTGCGCTACCTAAACGCGGCCTGGCTAAAGACCGGCGCGCACTATACCGGAATTCGCCGAAAAAGGGAGCTTTATTTGTCGGAAAATCCCCGCATACACCGTTGTGTCACAGGCTTTGCGGATAATCGTGCAACGGTCTATTTTTCAAAGGCCCGGCCCTGTTGGTCATGACGCTTAAACGGTTCATCTTTCAGGCCCTGACCTTCGGTCTGACTCCCCCTGCCCGCCCGAGGAAATACCCCATGAATCAACCTGATTGCAGTCGTGTCACCCGTGAACGGCGCGGTCATGTGCTGTTGATCGGGCTGGACCGGGTGGCTAAACGCAATGCGTTTGACCTCGATCTGCTCAACGCGCTGAGCCTGGCCTATGGCGAGTTCGAAGCCGACAGCGAGGCTCGCGTTGCGGTGGTGTTCGGTCATGGCGAGCACTTTACCGCCGGGCTGGACCTGGCGAGTGTCAGCGCTGCGTTGGCCGAAGGCTGGCAGGCGCCGGCCGGCGGTTGCGATCCGTGGGGAGTGTTCGTCGGGCCCAGGGTCAGCAAACCGGTGATTGTTGCGGCTCAGGGCTATTGCCTGACCATCGGCATCGAGCTGATGCTGGCCGCCGATATCAACCTCTGCGCCAGCAACACCCGTTTTGCGCAGATGGAAGTGCAGCGCGGCATCTTCCCCTTTGGCGGTGCAACCTTGCGCCTGCATCAGATTGCCGGTTGGGGCAATGCCATGCGCTGGCTGCTGACCGGCGATGAGTTCGATGCCCACGAAGCGTTGCGTCTGGGGCTGGTGCAGGAGGTGATGGCCAGCGAAGACCTGTTACCTCGTGCGATTGAATTGGCAGAACGCATTGCCCGGCAGGCACCGCTGGGGGTTCAGGCGACCTTGCAGTCCGCACGTCAAGCCCATCTGGAGGGAGAAACAGCAGCGGCATTGGGTTTGCCACCGCTGGTCAAAAAACTGCTCAACAGCGAAGACGCCAAGGAAGGCGTGCGGTCGTTGATCGAGAAACGCCCCGGAGTCTTCAAAGGGCTTTAAAAGTGTGTTGGTAGCAAGAAAGCTATCGCGAGCAAGCTCGCTCCCACATTGGACTTTCGGTGTTCACAAGACCCTGTGGGAGCGAGCTTGCTCGCGATGAGGCCCTCACAGACAACTCAAGTGGCGGGGCGAATCGCCTTGATCAGCGACTGCAACGAATAACCCAAGCGAGGCGCCAGCGCTTCGGCGCGGGCGGTCAGGCCTTGCATATCCAACTCCTGATCGAGGTCGGATGGCACGATCAGGATCACGTTGCCCTCCTTCACCGGCAGCTCCCAATAATGCCGGTGATATAGCCCGCGCAGTAATGCCGCACCTAACGGTTTGCCGTCATCGGTCGCCCATTGATTGATCACCAGCCAGCCGCCCGGATTCAGGCGTTTCTGACAGTTTTCCAGAAACCCCCAGGCCAAATGACCGACACCCGGACCGACATCGGTATAAAGGTCGACGAATATCAGATCCGCCGATTCAGCCGTCTCAAGCAGCTCGAGAGCGTCGCCGATGCGGATATACAGACGAGGATCGTCGTCCAGCCCCAGGTATTCGATGGCCAGACGCGGTACGTCCGGGCGCAACTCGATCGCTTCGACGTCTTCCAGCGGCAGGAACTTCAGGCACGCTTGAGTCAGGGTGCCGGCGCCCAGACCCAGAAACAGCGCGCTGTCCGGCTGCTCATGGCACAGCGCGCCAATCAGCATTGCACGGGTGTAATCGTACTCGAGCCAACTCGGGTCGGCGGTGAACACACAGCTCTGCTCGATGGCGTCGCCAAATTCGAGAAAGCGATAATCCGCCACTTCCAGCACCCGGATCATGCCGAATTCATCGTGCACCTCGGCGAGCAAATGCTCGACGCGCTCCTCAGTCATTTCATCTCCTGGTCGTTATCGGGCTGATCCCCGGCAACGCAATCATTCGTTCCGCATGGCGCGGCAAAGGCGCGATTGTCCGCCAAGCTTCGGGAACAGGTCACGCACTAATTGCTGATAACATGAAGGTCCGATCGTAAAACACTAGAGTCCATAATGAGCCAACCCTGGAGCCCTGACAGCTGGCGCGCCCTGCCGATCCAGCAACAACCCCACTACCCTGACGCTGCGCATTTGCGACAGGTCGAGCAAAGCCTGGCCAGTTATCCGCCATTGGTGTTTGCCGGTGAGGCCCGGGAGTTGCGCCGTCAGTTTGCCGAGGTGACTCAGGGCCGGGCGTTTCTGCTGCAAGGTGGCGACTGTGCGGAAAGTTTCGCCGAATTCTCGGCGGCGAAAATCCGCGACACCTTCAAAGTCCTGTTGCAAATGGCGATCGTCATGACCTTCGCCGCCGGCTGTCCGGTGGTAAAAGTCGGGCGCATGGCCGGGCAATTCGCCAAGCCGCGTTCGGCCAATGATGAAACCATCAACGGTGTCACCTTGCCGGCCTACCGTGGCGACATCGTCAACGGGATCGGTTTCGACGAAAAAAGCCGCGTGCCGGACCCGGATCGCCTGTTGCAGTCCTATCACCAGTCCACCGCGACCCTGAACCTGCTGCGGGCCTTTGCCCAGGGCGGTTTTGCCGACCTGCATCAAGTGCACAAGTGGAACCTGGACTTCATCGCCAATTCGGCGCTGGCCGAAAAGTATAGCCACCTGGCTGACCGCATCGATGAAACCCTGGCGTTCATGCGCGCCTGCGGCATGGACACTTCGCCGCAATTGCGCGAGACCAGTTTCTTCACTGCCCACGAAGCGCTGCTGTTGAACTACGAAGAAGCCTTCGTACGTCGCGACAGCCTGACCAACGATTACTACGACTGCTCGGCGCACATGCTGTGGATCGGCGACCGCACGCGTCAGCTCGACGGCGCGCATGTCGAGTTCCTGCGCGGGGTGAACAACCCGATCGGGGTCAAGGTCGGCCCGACCATGAACACCGAAGACCTGATTCGGTTGATCGATGTGCTCAACCCGGAAAACGACCCGGGCCGCCTGAACCTGATCGCGCGCATGGGCGCGAACAAGGTCGGCGACCATCTGCCGCAACTGATTCGTGCAGTGGAACGCGAAGGCAAGAAAGTGCTCTGGAGTTCCGACCCGATGCACGGCAACACCATCAAGGCCAGCAGCGGCTACAAGACCCGGGATTTCGCGCAGATCCTCGGCGAGGTGAAGCAGTTCTTCCAGGTCCATGAAGCTGAAGGCACCTATGCCGGCGGCATTCATATCGAGATGACCGGGCAGAACGTCACCGAATGCATCGGCGGCGCGCGGCCGATTACTGAAGATGGCTTATCGGATCGTTACCACACTCACTGCGACCCTCGGATGAATGCCGATCAATCGCTGGAGTTGGCGTTTTTGATTGCCGAGACCCTGAAGCAGGTTCGGCGCTAAATCGGTAAACCTTGTGTTGCCTGATACACCGCTATCGCGAGCAAGCTCGCTCCCACACTAGATCTATGCTGGTCGCAAATTTGCGATTTAACTCGGTCAACTGTGGGAGCGAGCCTGCTCGCGATAGCGTCAGATCAGTCACCGCCAATCTGCGCCAACGCCACCCGCAACCGCGCCGCACTGGCCCTTGGGCAATTCAACTGAATCTGTTCCAACCCCAGCCAATCGGCCATCTGCCGCAGATTCGCCGCTAACGCCTGCATCCCCTCGCCATCCAGGCCCGGCTCTTCTTCGTGTACCGCATGCACCGCCAACCGGCCCAACGCCCGCTCAGCCCGCAGATCGACCCGTGCAGCAATTCGTTCGTTGTGCAAAAACGGCAGCACGTAATAGCCGTAAACCCGTTTGTCGGGTGGCGTGTAAATTTCCAGCCGATAGCGAAAATCGAACAATCGCTCGGTTCGACTGCGCTCCCAGATCAATGAATCAAACGGCGAAAGCAACGCGCTCGCTTCGACCTTGCGCGGTACTTTTGGGTTCGCCAGGCAGTACGCCGGTTGCTTCCAACCCTGCACCCGGCACACCAGCAACTCACCATTTTCAACCAGCTCGGCCAGACCGCTACGGCATTCAGTCAGGCTCAAACGAAAATAGTCGCGCAGATCCTTTTCGGTGCCGACACCCAGCGCATTCGCGGCGTGCAGCAGCAAACCGCGTTGCGCCTCCGGTTCGCCGAGCTGCGGTTGCTTGAGAATCGACTCGGGAATCACCCGCTCCGGCAAATCGTAAAGACGCTCGAAGCCGCGACGTCCCGCCACCGTCACTTCGCCGGCCGCGAACAACCATTCCAGCGCATGCTTTTCAGCGCTCCAGTCCCACCATGGACCGGCCCGTTCCTGACGCGTCGACAAACTGCCGGCTCCGAGCGCACCCAACTCCTCAACCGAGGCCAGGACGCGGCGAATGGTCTCTTGCTGTTCGCGACCGAAACGCGCCAGTTGCTGATAAATCCCCTCGCCTTGCGCCGCGCGCTGCATGCGCCAACGCATCAAGGGATACATCGACAGCGGCAACAACGACGCTTCATGCCCCCAGTATTCGAACAACGTGCGCCGTCGACCCTGGCTCCAGGCGGCCTGGTCGAGCAAGTCGACGGAGTAGTTGCCAAGACGAGAGAACAGCGGAAGATAGTGCGAGCGCACCAGTGCGTTGACCGAATCGATTTGCAGAATGCCCAGGCGTTCGATCAGGCGGTTGAGCTGACTGGCTTTGATCGCCGCTGGCGGCTGGCGCCCGGAGAAACCCTGGGCGGCCAGCGCCAGACGCCGAGCCTGTTTGAGGGATAAGGACAGTTCTGCGGGCATGTACATCTCCTTGTCTGCTCGCAAACTACCTCAGTGTGAAGCTTCTTGTGTAGCGGTTCGGTACTCATTTGTGCATTGGGTCATCCCAGAATGGCCGGGCGACTTCGTGCTCTACATCAGCGCGGCTGAGCCCCATGTCCTTGAGTGCCTCGTCGCTCATGCTGGCCAACAGCTCACGTTCGCGGCGGACCTCGTACCAGCCGCTGACTTTCTCCCACAAGTGACGCAGTGAGAAACCGTGGAATGAAAACCTGTGCGCCAGTACATAACCTTTTTGACCTTTCATCGTCTTGCCCTCCGTTGTGGATGGCTCAAGTCTCGCGCCGGAGCTAAGATCAATCCAACGAATGTTTCTTATGCAACACATCTCGGAGATTGATGAATTGAGCAACTACCCGAGTATCGATACGGAAGTCCTGCGCACCTTCGTCGCGATTGCCGATCAGGGTGGCTTCACCCGCGCTGGCGAGTTGGTCAATCGCACGCAATCGGCGGTGAGCATGCAAATGAAACGGCTGGAAGAGGATGTGTTGCAACGCCAGTTGTTTCAGCGCGATGGCCGTCAGGTGAAGCTGACCGCCGAGGGTCAGGTGCTACTGGGTTATGCGCGGCGAATCCTGAAACTCCACAGCGAAGTGTTCAACACCCTGCGTGAGCCGCACATGGTCGGCACGGTGCGCATCGGCACCCCGGATGACTATGTCATGCGGTTCTTGCCGGGCATCCTCTCGCGCTTTGCCCAGGCCTATCCGCTGATTCAGATCGAAGTCCATTGCGAGTCATCCAAGCAGCTACTGCTGCGTCAGGATCTGGACTTGTCGATCGTCACCCGCGAACCCGGCAGCGAGATCGGCCAGTTGCTGCGCAAGGAACGATTTGTCTGGGCGCAGGCGCAATGCTTCAGCCCCAACGAGCAAACACCGTTACCCCTGGCGATGTTCAACAGCGATTGTTTTTGCAGGATCTGGGCCTGCAATGCGCTGGACGCTTCCGGGCGTGAGTATCGGATCGCCTACAACAGCTCAAGCTTGTCGGCGATCATGGCGGTGGTCAGCGCCGGGTTGGCGGTCACCGCGCAACTGGAAAGCCTGATTACCCAGGACATGCGCATCCTCGGCGAGGCTGAAGGCCTGCCCCTGTTGCCCGAGGCCAGCATCATGCTGGTGCGCAACCTGAACAACCCTTCGCCCATCACTGAATGCCTGGCGGAGCACATTGTCGAAGGCTTCAAACTTTAAAGGCGAGCATCACCGCGCAGAGCACCAGAAAGCCGCAGAATAACCCGCGCAACATACGCTCCGGCATCGAGTGGGCAATCTTCACGCCCCAGCTGATGCTCAGCAACCCGCCTGCCGCCATCGGCAGTGCGATGCTCCAGTTCACTTGATGATGGACCGCGTAAGTCACCAGCGTGACGCCGGTGCTAGGCAAGGCCAGCGCCAGTGACAATCCTTGAGCCACCACTTGCGTGGTGCCGAACAGGCTGGTGAGCACCGGCGTCGCCACCACCGCACCGCCCACGCCGAACAACCCGCCCATGGTCCCCGACGCGGCGCCCAACACGCCTAGCCACGGCCATGAGTAACGCATCTGCGACGCGGCCGGCGCAGTGGCGATGAACATCCGCAGCAGGTTGTAGGCCGACAAGGCAATCAGGAACGCCACGAAACCAACGCGCATCACCTGTGCGTCAACGCCCACCGCCCAGATCGAACCGATCCAGGCAAAGCAGAAGCCCATCGAGGCCAACGGCAACGCGTGGCGCAGTTCGATGCGATTACGTTGGTGATAGCGCCACAGCGCCAGCATCACGTTCGGCACCACCATCACCAGCGCCGTGCCTTGAGCAATCTGCTGATCCAGGCCAAACAGTACGCCAAGCGCGGGAATCGCGATCAAGCCACCACCAATCCCGAACACACCGCCTACAGTGCCGAGGGCAGCGCCGAGCACCAGATACATCACTAACTCAATCACAGACGTTTCCCCTCACATCAAGCCTCGCATCCTACGCAGTCGACTCTGACAGGGAAATGCACAGCAAAGAGACTTTGGTCGGCTGCAGGCGAAAATTATCTGGCGCATTAAAGACTCGCCCGCTAGATTCATGAAGATCAATGATCAAGGCTTGAACATGACCACCCACAGCAACACCCCGGACAACTGCGACAACCTGCTGCTGGATAACCAGCTGTGCTTTGCCCTGCACTCCACTTCACTGTTGATGACCAAGGTTTACAAACCCTTGCTGCAAGCCCTCGGCCTGACCTATCCGCAGTACCTGGCAATGATGGTGCTGTGGGAGCGCGACGGGCTGACCGTCGGAGAAATCAGCACACGCCTGCTGACCGACCCCGGCTCCCTGACCCCGTTGCTCAAACGCCTGGAAGCCGAAGGCCTGCTGAGCCGTACCCGCAGCCGCGAAGATGAACGCGTGGTGATTGTCGAGCTGACCGAACAAGGTCGTGCCCTTCGGGAAAAAGCCCGGGAGGTTCCACCGTGCATCCTTGGCGCCAGCGGCCAGACCCTGGAGCAGATGCGCAAGCTGCAAGCCGATCTGCAGAACCTGCGCAGTCATTTGCAAGACAGCCTCTAATCCTCAAACCATCAAACCATCAAACCATCAAACATCCCCTGTGGGAGCGAGCTTGCTCGCGAAAGCGGACTCACATTCAACATCGATGTTGGCTGACGGACCGTAATCGCGAGCAAGCTCGCTCCCACATTTTTTTGTGCGGCAAAATTTTTCAAAATTTATCTTGCGCGCAAAACATTAGCGGGATACATTTATTTCGAACTTACTTAGCGCGCAAACCTTTAGCGCGATCAAGCCAACCTGAATGAGGCCTATACCATGCAAACTCTCTATACCGCAGTTGCGACCGCTACCGGTGGCCGTGATGGTCGCGCCGTTTCCAGCGACAACATCCTCGACGTCAAACTCGCCACGCCAAAAGAACTCGGCGGTGCCGGCGGTGCAGCGACCAACCCTGAGCAACTGTTCGCGGCCGGTTACTCCGCTTGCTTCATCGGTGCTCTGAAATTCGTCGCCAGCCAGACCAAGCGCAAAATCCCCGATGACGCCTCGATCACTGCCCATGTTGGCATTGGTCAGATCCCTGGCGGTTTCGGTCTGGACATCGACCTGAACGTCAGCCTGCCAGGTCTGGAACACGCTGACGCGCAAGCGCTGGTCGACGCTGCGCACCAGGTCTGCCCGTACTCCAACGCCACTCGCGGCAATGTAGACGTTCGCCTGCACGTCACTGTCTGAGTGCCCGCACCCAACAGACGCGCACAAAAAAGCCCGACTCAATGGTCGGGCTTTTTCTTTCCTGCAAAAACTGCGCTTATTTAGCGCGGCCTTTGTAAGAACCGCCTTCGCGGGTATCGATCTCGATCATGTCGCCGATTTCGATGAAGTCAGCAACCGACAGCTCGGTACCGTTCTTCAGTTTGGCAGGCTTCATCACCTTGCCGGAAGTGTCACCGCGAGCGGAACCTTCGGTGTAGTCAACCTGACGCACGATGGTGGTCGGCAGCTCTACGGAAACCAGACGCTCTTCGAAGAAGATCGCTTCGCAAACATCGGTCATGCCTTCTTCAACGAAAGGCAGAACGGCTTCGATGTCTTCAGCGTTCAGCTCGTACATGGTGTAGTCAGTGGTGTCCATGAACGTGTAGGTGTCGCCGCTGATGAAGGACAGGGTCGCTTCTTTGCGGTCGAGGATTACGTCGTCCAGTTTGTCGTCGGCGCTGTAAACGATCTCGGTCTTGTAACCGGTCAGCAGGTTTTTCAGCTTGGTCTTCATGATCGCGCTGTTACGACCGGACTTGGTGAATTCAGCTTTCTGAACCAGCCAAGGGTCGTTTTCGAGACGGATCACCGTACCGGGTTTCAGTTCTTTACCAGTTTTCATTGCGAATATCCGAATTTGGATGGGATTTACAAAAATCTAGGCCGCGTATCATATCCAATTTAGGTAAAACTGCACCAGCGCCGCAGCAAGATCCGCCTGCAAAGCTTGTTCCAGACACCACGCCTGGGCGTGTTTTTGCAGTTCTGGCCAGTGTTCCTGCGTCGCGCCCCATGCCTCAGCCATTCCTGCGCCGGTGTTCCAGGCTCGCCATAACCCGACGAGCGCCGTTTTTGCCGCCGGTGAAAGGCCTGCGGTGTACAGCGTCAGAAAAGCTTCGAGTTTATCCAGGTGGACATCTTCTTCCTGTTGATAAATATGCCACAGCATTGGCCGAGCCGCCCATTGCGCGCGGACGAACGAGTCCTCCCCACGTACTGCGTTGAAATCACAGCTCCACAACAGCAAGTCGTATTGATCCTGTCGGACGAACGGCAGCACCTGCACGGTCAACGCACCGCGCACTTGTATCGCGCCAACACAAAGCCCTTCAACGCCCAGCCAACGCTCGACATCGCCCAGAATCCGCCCCTCGGGCACCAGCAGATGAGTGGCATGAGCGTCGCCGGCCATGACGTCCAGCCAATCGGCCAACCCGGCATTCTCGTAGGCAAATAACGAAATCAGCCGTGCACCGTCGGCGCGATCAACGCCCAGCCCTTGCAGGAATTCGCGCTGCGCCTCGGTACTGCGTTGAAACTGCTCACGCCGTTCCAGCAATCCGCGCTCACGCAGCAAGCCGCCAGTGCCGGCCTGAAATCCCGGGAAGAAGAAGTACTTCTGCACCTGCTTGTACTTTACCGACGGCAAGCCATGACAGCCGATGATCCAGTCTTCGGCGCTCAAATAATCGAGGTTCATCCACAGCGGAGCCTTTTCGCGGGCCGTCATTGCCTCCATATAGGCATGTGGCAACTGACAGGCAAAAGCAGCGATCACCACATCGGCGGCATCTGCCGGTTGCCAGTCAGTCGGCCAATGGCAGACTTCGACGCCCTGCTGCCACTGCCGGGCAGCACTGATATCGAGTTCAGGGCACAAGCGTTCGAACGCCCGCAGGTCATCGACCCATAGCCGTACCGCGCAGTGATGCTCGGCCACTAACTGCCTGGCCAGGCGCCAGGTCACGCCGATGTCGCCGTAGTTGTCGACGACCGTGCAGAAAATATCCCAGTCGACTTTCATTCCGGGCTCCGTAGGGCAAAGACCTCAATTGTCCGCATAAATCGTTGCATGCAGAAGAGCCGACGCCGATTAATCTTCATGCGACAATCGCAGCCGCCCATCACTCTCGCCAGGAGGCAGCCATGCCCTACCGCCCACCCACTCGCCGCACGATGTCCATCACACTCAGTCCGTTGCAACTGATTGCCAGCATCGCCGTGGGATTGTGGCTAGGATTTCTGGCCATCGCGCTGACCTGCTGGCTGCTGTCGAAACTGCTGCCCAACGAACAACTCGCCCCGCTTGCAGAAGCCGCGCACCAAATGACTCAGCCCAAGCCAGCGGCAGTCTACCCGGCGCCCGAGAATCCGATGTTTGAGCAGTACAAGGAAAACCTGCGCAAACAGGCGCAACAGCAAACCCTCGATCAGGCACGCAGCAATACCCGCAACCTGTCCAACCCGAAATGCCAGTTCTGGCTACAGCAAGACCAAACCGCGCCCAGCGAAAAAAGCCGCGCCAACGTCCTGCAATTCTGCGATTGATCATGAACAAATACACGGTCCACAACCTGATTCTGGAAAAGCTTGCGATCGATCTCGACATCGCTGAGCGCGCGGCGCAAACCGCGTACGAAACCGCGACCCACGAAGAAAACATCGCCGAGAACAAGTACGACACGTTGGGACTGGAGGCGTCTTATCTGGCGGCCGGACAGGCCAAGCGGGTGGAGGAAATCAGGCAGTCACTGACGCTGTGCCAGAACCTGAGTCTGCGGCCTTATGACGAGCAGCGCGGAATTGAAGTCGGTGCGCTGCTGGGTCTGGAAGACGAAAAGGGCCGCGAGCAATGGCTGTTCCTGGCCCCTGATGCGGCCGGATTGAAGGTTGATCTGGTGGGGCAACTGATTACCGTCATCACCCCGCGCTCACCGCTGGGCAAAAGCCTGCTGGGCAAGTTCGAGGGGGATGAGGTGGAGATCGTGGTGGCGGGCACTCGGCAACAATTCGCTGTCACCGAGGTTATCTAGTGGCCTGTACGGGCTCAATGAACCGGTAGTTCAACGCCGTCGAACAGTTCTTCCAGTTCCTGCTTGTTGTGGCACTGGATGGCTTTGGCCATCACTTCGCGAGTCAGGTGCGGGGCGAATTTCTCGATGAAGTCGCACATGAAGCCACGCAGGAAAGTCCCGCGACGGAAACCGATTTTAGTCACGCTGGATTCGAACAGCTCGCTGGCGTCGAGCACCACCAGGTCGTTGTCGAGCTTGGTGTCGACCGCCATTTTCGCCACGATACCGACACCCAGCCCCAAGCGAACGTAGGTCTTGATCACGTCGGCGTCGGCGGCGGTGAACACCACTTTCGGGGTCAGGCCGCGATGGCTGAAGGCTTCGTCAAGTTTCGAGCGACCGGTGAAACCGAACACGTACGTCACGATTGGGTATTCAGCCAAGGCTTCGAGGGTCAGCTTCGGCAACTTGGTCAGCGGGTGACCTTGCGGCACGACAACACAACGGTTCCAGCGGTAGCACGGCATCATCACCAGGTCGCCGAACAGCTCCAGCGCTTCGGTGGCAATGGCAAAATCCACGGTGCCGTCAGCGGCCATTTCTGCGATCTGCATTGGCGAGCCCTGGTGCATGTGCAGCGCAACGTCCGGGTATTGCTTGATGAAATTGCTGATCACCGGTGGCAGTGCATAACGTGCCTGGGTGTGAGTGGTCGCAATCGACAGGGTGCCTTTCTTCTCGTTGGAGAACTCCTGAGCGATCTGCTTGATGCTTTCGACCTTGCGCAGAATTTCGCCGGCGGTGGTGATGATTCGCTCACCGGCCGGGGTGACTCGTGTCAGGTGTTTGCCGCTGCGCGCGAAAACCTCGACCCCCAACTCGTCTTCCAGCAGACGGATCTGCTTGCTGATGCCCGGCTGCGAGGTATACAGGCTTTGGGCAGTAGCGGAAACGTTGAGGTCGTGGTGCGCCACTTCCCAGATGTAGCGCAATTGTTGAAGCTTCATATCAATCCCTCAAAGCAGTTAGACGCCACGGGCATCAGCGACGGTATATAACTATATTAATGGTTTGAAGAATAAATCTAGAACTTTTTTATCAAAAGGCCAGCGTTCTCGCCTTAAATGTCTCCGTGACGCCGACGCTGCGACAACGGCACCAGATAAACCGGCACCTGCGACAGCTGCAACACGCGCGCAGCGGTCCGTCCCAACTGTGTTTCCCCACCGGCCCCATGGCTGTGACTACCTACGATCAACAAATCCACCGAGAGTTTCTGCGCCTGGTCGAGAATGACCTGCGACGGATCGCCCTGAAATACTCTCACCGATTTAATCAGCGCCAGATCCTGCTGCCCCTCCCCCAATTCTTCGCGAAAACTGTCAAGTACGCGCTGCTCGATATTGGCCATCACCGTGTTCAAGCCCTGGCTGTGAAACTCATTCAAGGCTTGCTCGTCGAGATAGCTCTGCAACACCGATTCGGCAAACAGGCCCATAGGTTCAACCGCGTGCACTACATACAGATCAGCTTTGAATGTTCGTGCCAGCGACAGTGCATGCTGCATCACAAAAGGAGCGTAAAGGCCGAGGTCGGTGGCATACAGCATCGAATGAATCATGTGACCTCCTCGAATGCCAGAATGGCGGAGATTGATTCAGCTTAGCAGTGCCGCAGCGAGTACGGCGTCTTGCGCCGTTGGCGCTCAAACCTTCAGTTCATTGCTGATTCCATGAGGGACGTGACCGGTAGCGACCACCTCGCGGGCCAACTCGCAATGGCCCGCCTGGTCGTCGAAAAACACGTCGGCGGCGAAGGCTTCGAGAAATGCAGACTTGGCCAGCCCACCGAGAAACAGTGATTCGTCGAGCCGGATATCCCACTCGCGCAAGGTACGAATGACCCGTTCGTGAGCCGGTGCCGAACGCGCCGTCACCAGTGCGGTGCGGATCGGGCAGCTGTCGTCGGGAAACTCGCGCTGCAACAGATTGAGCGCCGCCAGAAAGCCTTTGAAGGGACCACCGCGCAACGGCTCGCGAGCGGCTTCGCGTTCGTTGGCCTGAAAAGCTTCGAGGCCGCCCGACTGATACACCCGCTCCGACTCATCGGAAAACAGTACGGCGTCACCATCGAAGGCGATGCGCAGTTCGTCGCTGGCGGCACGGCTCGCGCCACCCGACAAAATGGTCGCCGCCGCGAAGCCGGCGTCGAGCGCACTGCGCACGTCATCGGCATGAGTGGAGAGAAACAGATCGCAGCCGAATGCCTTCAGGTATGGATACGGACTGCGTCCACCGACAAACGCTGCGCGGGAAATCGTCAGACCGTAATGATGAATCGAGTTGAAGACGCGCAAGCCGGTGTCCGCGCTATTGCGCGACACCAGCACCACCTCGACCCGCGCCCGGCCGAGGCTGGTATTGAGGTTCAACAGTTTTTGCACCAGAGGGAACGCATCACCCGGCTCGAGGACCTCGTCTTCGTGCTCGATCTGATACTGCCGATAAGCCTCGACGCCGCTCGCCAGATACACCTTGTGGCTCTCGCTCAGGTCGAACAGCGCCCGCGAAGAAATCGCCAGCACCAGTTTGTCGCTTATCCCTTTTGCCATGCTGCTCCCCCCAGGTGTCACGACTTAACCGTTATGCCGATCGACATAACTCAGGGCCTGATACAAAGCCTCGATTTTCGGCAACTGGCAACCGGCAGCCTTGGCGGCTGCCAATGGCCTTGCGTAGATCGCTGCCAGTTCCAGCGGCCGTTTATGCTGGTAGTCGTGGTACATGCTCGGCCAGTAGTCGGGCATTTTTTCGGTGACCTTGAACAGATGCTCGGCATACCCCGGCGGCATGCTGTGCCCACACGCCAGCGCGCCTTGCAGCACTTCTGCCATTAATGCCTGAATCAGTTCACGACTGCTGTCATCAGCCATCAGCGGCGTCGTGCTCGCGCCAAGCAATACCGACAAACCGTTGTACGGAACATTCCAGACCAGTTTTTGCCAACGCGCCTGCTGAAGGTTGGCCATTGCCTGTGAATCAAGACCGGCGGTACGAAACAGCCCCGCGCCCTGCTCGACAATTACCTGACGCGCAACCTCGTCATCGAGCGCCGGCCCACTGTGATAACCCACGTTCACCGCACCAAGCGCCTGATGCTCGATCACTCCGGGACCCGCGCGATGCACACAGATAAAGCACAACCCGCCCAGCAAGTGCAGGGAGTCGGGCAAAAGATCACGCAGGCTGTCTTCGACATCCAGGCCATTTTGCAGCAGCAGGACCTTCGCACCCGGCGCCGCAGCCTTGATGATCGCCGGTGCAAGCTCGGCGTTACTGGTGGTTTTCGCGCCGACCAGCAACCAGTCACAGGCCGGCATATCGTCGGCCGACGAATACGCCTGAACCGGATTCAAGGTCAACGCGCCATAAGGCGCGCTGTTGAGTTGCAGGCCACGCTCGGCGACCGCTGCAAACTCGCTGCGCAACAGAAAGTGCACATCGAACCCGGCCCGCGCCAGCATCACGCCGTAAAAGCCACCGATCGCCCCGGTGCCGATAATGCCGATTCTCGGCTTTTTAACCGCTGTATCCGTCATGGCAACTCCTCTGGATGTCGACTCAGCGCCTGCCCCACCGCAACATTCAGTTCGGTGCGGGCCAGGCGCGACTGTAGCGCCCCATAAAACTCGCCATCGCGCACAATAAACAGCGCGGGCAAATGAAAGACCTGATAACGCTCCACCACGCCACCGTTGTTCCCCGCGTCGATCCAGCACAGCTGATCGACATCAAGGTCAAGCTCCGGTAACTGCTGGCGGGCCCAGCGGCAACTGGAACAGCCGACGCTGGTGAAAATCACCAGCGACACACCACTCATCGCCAACAGCCGCTGGTCGGCATCGAAATCGGTCAGCTCGCATTCGACCACTATACTGGGTGAAACACTGTCGAATGACCGACACTTGGAGTCTGTGTTCATGGGGCGCTTTATTCCTCATCCTGACGATGTGCCTGTCGAGTTAACGTTGCGCAAGCATCAGTGTATTTCTCGGCAAGAGCTGCACACTATCAGTCTCGGAGGCATGGCTTGCAATTACCACCGTGCCTGGCGCAAGGGAACGGCACTGGAAGTGCGAATGCCGACCCTGAGCGAAAATGTCTGTTATCTGGGCTATGTAGCCTGGTGTCTGCGACGAAAGCACGGTTATCTGGTCGGCATCGCTTTCATCGACGAGCAGACCCTGTTTGAAGCGCGGATGGGCGAGCAGGTCTGCCAGATTGAACGCTACTGCCGTCAGCAAAAGCCTCAGGTCGAGCAACAAGGTGTCGAGGCGGTGGCCCTCAAATGGGTCGACCAGCATGCGACCGAGTACTCCAACGAGACCGTTCACCAGGCCTTTGTGCAATCAGCACTGGATTAAACCCGCGCCTGCCCATTGTCGAGCAACCGCGTAACGCGCTAAGGTTCGGCTCCCCGCTGCGCTTAAATCATGCTGTGCTCCGCCGCGCGGGGATCGCTGGCGGCCGGCACCCGTGACCTGACGAGTAACACGATGGCTGATTTACCGATCAATGACTTAAACGTCGCCTCCAACGAGACGCTGATCACTCCTGACCAGCTCAAGCGTGATATCCCTTTGAGCGATGCTGCCCTGCACACCGTGACCAAGGGCCGCGAAGTGATTCGCAACATCCTGGATGGCACCGACCACCGCCTGTTCGTCGTTATCGGGCCTTGCTCGATCCACGACATCAAGGCAGCACACGAATATGCCGAGCGCCTCAAGGTACTCGCCGCTGAGGTGTCCGATACCCTGTATCTGGTCATGCGGGTCTATTTCGAGAAGCCACGTACCACCGTCGGCTGGAAAGGCCTGATCAACGACCCGTACCTGGATGACTCGTTCAAGATTCAGGACGGCTTGCACATTGGTCGTCAGTTGCTGCTGGACCTGGCCGAGATGGGCCTGCCGACGGCGACCGAAGCGCTTGACCCGATCTCGCCGCAGTACCTGCAAGACCTGATCAGCTGGTCGGCGATTGGCGCGCGTACCACCGAATCCCAGACTCACCGCGAAATGGCTTCGGGCCTTTCCTCGGCAGTCGGCTTCAAGAACGGCACCGACGGTGGCCTGACGGTTGCCATCAACGCCCTGCAATCGGTTTCCAGCCCGCACCGCTTCCTGGGGATCAACCAGGAAGGTGGCGTGTCGATCGTCACCACCAAAGGCAATGCCTACGGTCACGTGGTACTGCGCGGCGGCAACGGCAAACCGAACTATGACTCGGTCAGCGTCGCGCTCTGCGAGCAAGCGCTGAACAAGGCGAAGATCAAGCCGAACATCATGGTCGACTGCAGCCACGCCAACTCCAACAAAGACCCGGCGCTGCAACCGCTGGTGATGGAGAACGTGGCCAACCAGATCCTCGAAGGCAACCAGTCGATCATCGGTCTGATGGTCGAAAGCCATTTGAACTGGGGTTGCCAGGCGATTCCGAAAGACCTCGCCGAGCTGCAATACGGCGTGTCGATCACCGACGCCTGCATCGATTGGACAGCCACCGAAAACACCTTGCGCAGCATGCATGCCAAGCTCAAGGATGTGCTGCCGAAACGTCAGCGCACCTGAGCGCATTCAGCGCACACAAAAACGCCGGGCTAAGCCCGGCGTTTTTTTATTCGGTGACCCTGATCAGAGCTTCGCGGCGTGCCGTTGGTGGCGCTCCATGTAACGCTCCACGTAGGAACACGACGGAATGACTGTGTAGCCCATTTCCTCAGCGTACTGCAGCGCCTGCTCGGTCAATGCCGCAGCAATGCCGCGACCACGCAGCGCATTGGGCACGAAGGTACGATAGATATCCAGGGTCTGTTTCCCCAGATCCATATAGGTCAGGTAGGCACGATGACCGTCCACATTGGTCTCGAACTGATGACCAGCCTGGTCATGGTGGATGGACAACGCCTCGCTCATCACAACTCCTCGCGGGTCTTGAATTGACCCCTACCTTACCGATGTTTTCCCGGCGAAGGAACCTCTACGCCACCCCGTGCCTGCTTGGACACCGAGAAGAACTGCACCGATCTCGCGCAACCGGACACGTATCAAATAGTAGGCACCAAAGGCGGAAATGCTCAAGGCGCGCTCGTCATCACGTCGATTGCGGTGGTTCAGCGCAGGGCACGTAGCGGCGGCTCGACCAAACATCTCCCCTGGTCGATAGCCTGAACATTGCCGGATGTTGAGACTTAAGACGAGCACGGCTTGTTAAAGTCACCTCTACATGCGCAAAGAGGCGTGAGCCGCTCCGCAAATTCTGAACAAAAGTGTAGACGAATCGATATAGAGCGACTTTAGCTCTAGAGCGTGAAACAGCCCCAAGCGTCAGCCAGCTTTACAAGAGGATCGCTCAGGACGGGCTTCCCAGCTGCATACTTTCTATACAGTGCGATTAAAAGTTGCTCGAAAAAGATTCCGCGCCTACAATTTTTTTGCTTCTTGCGCTACGTCAGTTTACTTACTACAAGTAATGGGTAGTATGTACGCCGGCTATTTCCTCACTCTGAGGAGACAGCTACTTAATAGAAAGTCCTTGAAGGGGAACACGATGAATAACGTTCTGAAATTCTCTGCTCTGGCCCTGGCCGCAGTTCTGGCTACCGGTTGCAGCAGCGTATCGAAAGAAACCGAAGCACGTCTGACTGCTACTGAAGACGCAGCAGCTCGCTCCCAGGCTCGTGCAGACGAAGCCTATCGTAAAGCTGATGAAGCTCTGGCTGCTGCTCAAAAAGCACAACAGACTGCTGACGAAGCTAACGAGCGTGCTCTGCGCATGCTGGACAAAGCTAGCCGCAAGTAATAGTCCTTCGGGATTGTTATCAAGCCGACCCATTTTTGGGTCGGCTTTTTATTGCCCAGGCTTTGCTGAAGGCAATAAAAAACCCGCCGATGCTGCGAAGCCTCGGCGGGTTTTTTGAAGCGATTACTGCAGGTCGATCGGCATGTTCGACGCCACGGGTACGGAGGTATTCGGCACGGCGATTTCCACCGGCAGACCATCTTCAGCGGCGACCACGTCGCGCACCACATCCCAGTTCATGCGCAGGTTGTTGGTGATGTCCTCACGCTTGAGCATCGCGTTGATCACCGCAGTGTGCTTGTCGACCACCGACGGGCTGCCGTTGTCATCCAGCGGCGTATGCGCTTCCAGGTAAACCTTGCCGCCACTCATGCCGAACTTGTACGGGTCGTTGAGGATCCGCACCGACGTTCCCACCGGCACCATGCCGGCCATTTCCAGCACATTGTTGTTGAACATGCGGAAGCAGCCATGGCTGGTACGCATACCAATGCCGAACTTCTTGTTCGAACCGTGAATCAGGTAGCCCGGAGTGCCCAACGTGAACTTGAATGGCCCCAGAGGGTTGTCTGGACCGGCTGGCACGACGTTTGGCAATGGATCGCCATCGGCGGCGTGTTCGGCCTTGATCGAAGCTGGAGGGGTCCAGGTCGGGTTCGGTGTTTTGGCAGTGATGCTGGTGTGAGCGATTGGCGAGCCCCAGCCTTCACGACCGATACCCAGCGGGAAGGTGTACACCACGTTCCGGCCTTTGGGGTAGTAGTAGAGGCGATACTCGGCCAGGTTGATCACGATGCCTTCACGCGGGCCAGGCGGCAGGATGAAGCGCGTTGGCAATACGATTTCGGTGCCTGCACCTGGCAACCACGGATCGACACCCGGGTTGGCGGCGACCATTTCCAGGTAGCCCAGATCGTAGGTGGTGCCCAGATCGGCAAAGGTGTCTTCGTACTTGGCTTTGACTGTTTGCACCTGGCCGACGATATCTTCGCCCGGCGGCGGTAAAGGCAACTCCAACGCTGCAACGGGACCCGCCACACACAAGGCGGCAAGAGACAAGCAGCGGGTGACGGCAGGAAAACGCGGCAACATCCGGAACATCCTTCGTATGATCAACAGAGGGTTTGGGAGCGAGATTGTACACCGACGCCCCCGGATTCGGGGAGCCGGGTCGATGGACTGCCCTTTGGGGCTTTACAGCTCGAAACGCAACTCAGGCCAGATCGGCGATGTACCGCGCTTCTGCGACTCGAGAATCGCCCGGCACAGCGAGCACAGTCGCTGGTCCTGGAACACCCTCCGGTCGACGCTCGACCAGCGCGGTTGCGCCGGCAGCAAGGTGCCGCACAAGGTACGGTCGGCCGAGCCGCCCAATTCCAGTTGACGCGTCACCAGATGCACCCGGACTTCCTGGCAGGCGAACAGATCCAGCTGTTCGTCAGGCTCGATCAGTTGGTAGGCGAACAGGGACCAGGCAGGACGCGGCATCGGGGGCTCCAAATCAGGGGGCGCCACATTAGCCGAAAGACTGCCGCTAGAAAAGCGTCATAGCAGCGGTTTTAGCGTAGGCCAGACATTTTCCAGCAACTTGCCCTGGGCCGTGACGGCCGGGTGAATGCCATCGGCCTGCATCAGCTCGGGATTTCCGCCGATTCCCTGCAGAAAAAACGGCACCAGCGGGATTTTTTTCTCGTCGGCCAGATCGCTGTAAACCTTCGCAAACGCCTCGGTATAGCGCACCCCATAATTGGGTGGCAGTTGCATACCCAGCAGCAGCACCTTGGCACCGCTGGCCCTGGCGTTGTCGATCATCGACGCAAGATTTTGTTGCAATTGCGTTGGCAGCAATCCACGCAGCCCGTCATTGCCTCCCAGCTCGAGGATCACCAGCTCAGGCTTATGCTCTGCAAGCAGCGCCGGCAGGCGTGCCTGACCGCCTGCACTGGTATCGCCACTGATGGACGCGTTAACCACGGTCTCGGTGAAACCTTCGTGCTTGAGGCGCTGCTCAAGCAACGACACCCACCCTTGCCGGGTATCCAGGCCGAAAGCTGCGCTGATACTATCGCCAACGATCAGGACTGTACCCGCCGCTGCGTTCTGGGCCATGCACATCAAGGCCAGGCCAGCACTCAAAAACCACACACGCATCGGACTCTCCATGGGCGCAAGCATTCTCACTGCGCGGAACCTTAGCAAAGTGGTTCCCAGCGCGGAAGGTGAACTGACCATCCTGCACGAACTCAGCCTGGAACTGAACAAGGGCGACAGCCTGGCCATCGTCGGCAGTTCCGGCTCCGGCAAATCCACCCTGCTCGGTTTGCTGGCCGGGCTCGACCTGCCCAGCAGCGGCGAAGTCACCCTTGCCGGGCAAGCCCTGAGTCATCTGGATGAGGACCAGCGCGCGCGAATCCGCGCCGAACATGTCGGCTTTGTATTCCAGTCGTTCCAACTGCTCGACAGTCTCAACGCCCTGGAAAATGTCATGTTGCCGCTCGAACTGGACGGTCGCAAAGACGCCCGCGAACGCGCCACCGAATTGCTGCGCCGCGTTGGCCTGGGCCAGCGCCTGAGCCATTCACCCCGTCAGCTCTCTGGCGGCGAGCAGCAGCGCGTAGCCATCGCCCGGGCATTTGCCGCCGAACCCGATGTGCTGTTTGCCGATGAGCCCACCGGCAACCTCGACACGCACACCGGTGAGCACATCAGCGATTTGCTCTTCGAACTCAATAAGGAAAGCGGCACGACCCTCGTCCTGGTCACCCACGACGAACGCCTGGCACACCGCTGCCACCGCTTGATCCGCCTTGAAGCCGGCCTGTTGGTCGTCGCCCCTCTGGAGCCTTGATGGCACGTTTGCCGCTGTTTCGCCTGTTCAGCCTCGCCATTCGCCAATTGCTGCGCGATGCCCGCGCCGGAGAGCTGCGGGTGTTGTTCTTCGCCCTGCTGGTGGCCGTGGCGGCGAGCACCGCCATCGGCTACTTCGGTGCTCGCCTGAACGGTGCCATGCTGCTGCGCGCCACCGAATTCCTCGGGGCTGACGTATTGCTGGAAGGCAGCTCGCCCGCCCGCCCGGAACAAATACAATCCGGCAAGGAGCTGGGGCTGCAACACGCTCAAGTGGTGGAGTTTTCCAGTGTCATCGCCACCGACAGCGGCATTCAGCTGTCGAGCATCAAAGCCGTCGATGGGGTCTATCCGCTGCGCGGCCAGCTTAAAAGCGCGCCCGCTCCGTTCGCCCCCGAAGTGACCGGAGGAAGTCCGAAACCGGGCGAAGCCTGGGCCGAGGCGCGCTTGCTGACGGCACTGAACCTGAAGGTCGGTGACAGCATCGACGTCGGCATGAAAACCCTGCACCTGACGCGCGTACTGACCTATGAACCGGATCGCGCCGGCAATTTCTACAGCCTCACGCCCCGGGTGATGATCAATCTCGCCGACCTGACGGCCACCGGCGTAGTCCAGCCCGGCAGCCGGGTCAGTTACCACGAACTCTGGCGCGGCAACGCGGCGGCCCTGGAAACCTATCGGCAACTGATCAAGCCGGGGCTGGCTGCCAACCAGCGGCTACAGGACGCCCGTGACGGCAACCGGCAAATCGGCGGAGCCCTGGGCAAAGCCGAGCGCTACTTGAACATGGCCAGTCTGGTCGCCGTTCTACTGTCCGGCGTCGCCGTGGCGCTCTCGGCAACCCGTTTCGCCACCCGCCGCTTCGACGCCAGTGCGCTGCTGCGCTGCCTCGGTTTGTCGCGCCGGGAAACTCTGCTGTTGTTCAGCGTGCAACTGACGGTGCTCGGCCTGCTGGCCAGCCTCAGCGGCGCCCTGCTCGGCTGGCTCGCGCAGTTGGGGTTGTTCGCTTTACTCGGTGAGTTGCTGCCCTCCGATGTACCGCCGGGAGGACTGCTGCCGGCAGTCGCCGGGATTGGCACCGGACTGGTCGCCCTCGCCGGATTCGCCCTGCCGCCACTGGCCGCACTGGGTCGCGTGCCACCGCTGCGGGTGCTGCGCCGCGACATACTGCCGATCCCTTCAAGCACCTGGATGGTTTATGGCACCGCACTGGCAGCCTTGGGGCTGATCATGTGGCGCTTGAGCCTGGACCTGCTGCTGACCTTCGCCCTGCTCGGTGGCGGTGTCATCGCGGCACTGGTCCTCGGCGGCCTGTTGCTGCTGGTACTCAACAGCCTGCGGCGCCTTTTGGCCCGTGCGTCCTTGCCCTGGCGCCTGGGTCTGGGCCAATTGCTGCGTCACCCATTGGCGGCGGCGGGACAATCGCTGGCCTTCGGTTTGATTCTATTGTCGATGGCGCTGATCGCCCTGCTGCGCGGTGAGTTGCTGGACACCTGGCAGAACCAGTTGCCAAAAAACGCCCCCAATTACTTCGCACTGAATATTTTGCCCGCTGACAAACAGGCCTTCACCGATCGCCTGATTGAACTGTCCGCTCAATCCGCGCCGCTGTACCCGGTGGTGCCGGGGCGGCTGATCAGCATCAACGGCGAACCGGTTCAGGGTATCGTCAGCAAGGACACTGAAGGCGATCGGGCCATCCAGCGCGATCTGAGCCTGACCTGGGCTGCCGACCTGCCCGCGGGCAACAGCATCACGGCCGGCAGCTGGTGGTCGACACAACCGACTGGCGACGTACCCGGCGTTTCGGTGGAAGGCAAAGTGGCCGAGAGCCTGAAACTCAAGCTCGGCGACCATCTGGTCTTCACCGTCGGCGGGATCAACCGCGAGGCGCAGGTCACCAGCCTGCGCAAGATCAACTGGGACAACTTCCAGCCGAACTTCTTCATGATCTTCCAACCCGGCACCTTGAAAGACCTGCCAGCCACGTACCTGACCAGTTTTTACCTGGCGGCCGGTCACGACCAACAGATCATCGATCTGTCGCGAGCCTTCCCGGCGGTGACCATTCTGCAGGTCGAAGCCTTGCTCGCGCAGCTGCGCAGTATCCTTGAGCAGGTCACCCTGGCAGTCGAGTACGTGTTGTTGTTCGTGCTGGCGGCCGGCATGGCGGTGCTGTTTTCCGGCTTGCAGGCGACGCTCGATGAGCGCATTCGCCAAGGTGCGCTGCTGCGTGCACTGGGCGCCGAACGGCAGTTGTTGGTCAAGGCCCGGCGGATCGAGTTCGGCTTGCTCGGCGCGGTCAGCGGTTTGCTCGCCGCACTTGGCTCGGAACTGGTGAGCCTGGTGCTTTACCGCTATGCGTTCGATCTGGCCTGGCATCCGCATCCGTGGCTGCTGTGGCTCCCGGTGATTGGTGCGTTGCTGATCGGCGGTGCGGGCGTGTTCGGCACTCGTCGGGCGCTGAATGCCAGCCCACTGACAGTCTTGCGCGAGGGTTGATAGACTCGACACTTCCTAACCAAAAGAAACTGCAATGAGCCGCTATCGCCCTCCTCGCACCGCCGGCACCGCCCTCATCACTCCCGAGGGCGAAGCACGGATGCGTGCCGAGTTCCATGAACTCTGGCATGTACGCCGCCCCCAGGTGACCCAATCCGTCAGCGAGGCTGCTGCGCAGGGCGACCGCTCCGAAAACGCCGAGTACACCTATGGCAAAAAGATGCTGCGCGAGATCGACAGCCGCGTGCGGTTTCTTACCAAACGGCTGGAAGCGCTCAAGGTGGTCAGCGAAAAACCCAGTGATCCCAACAAGGTCTATTTTGGGGCCTGGGTAACCATCGAAGATGAACACGGCAAAGAAGCGCGCTACCGCATCGTCGGCCCGGATGAGCTTGACCTCAAACAAGGCCTGATCAGCATCGACTCACCGTTGGCACGGGCCTTGATCGGCAAAGCGCTGGACGCCGAAGTCCGGGTCCAGACGCCTACTGGCGAGCAGTTCGTGTATATCGTCGCAATCGACTATCCCTGAACCTCGGCAGAGCCTCAGCGACGGGTAATCAACCCTTGGCGAGCAACGCGCGTCAGTTGCTTGATCACTTCGGCCGCGTCTTCGGCGCTGGGCGACTGGATCACGGCCAGATCAAAACTGTCGCTGGCAAAACGCGCCAGCGATTCTCCGTCCTCGACAAACTGGATCAGGAACGCTGCCGGGCCGCCGGTACGACGTGGCCAGCCGTCCAGATAACGCAGCAGCGACGGCTGATGATTACCGCCAAGGAGGATTTTTGGATTGCGCTGGGTGAGGTGTGCCGTGATCGGCGCGGGACGTACTGGGGGGCGTAGTGCATTCATTGTGTCGTGTCTCTGCCTCAAAAGTCTGCATGGCAGGTGAGAGGCAACACCGAACCAGCGCTTTAGCGGTATTTCGAAGCCTGTTTCAAGCTTCTATCGGCAACTGAATAAGTCACCTGGCGCCCCGCAAGTAGCTGTTTAAATCGGCGCATGGCAAACATCCTAGAGAAGCCGACAGGACAGTGTCAAGAATCTCGCGCAACAAAAAAAAGCCCGCATTGTGCGCAATGCGGGCCTTTTCGTTGAGCCTGAACGGTCAGCCGGTGATGGCGCGGTCTGCCGACAGCTTGCCGGCGCCTTCGATCAATACGGCGATGCTACCGCCGAGCAAGGCCAAGGCGAACTCATAACCGTTGTTGGCCAGGAACAGACCGTTGTGAATGTGCACCGAGAAAATAGCGACCAGCGAGAGGAAGGTCAGCCCCAGCGCTGCCGGGCGTACCAGCAAACCGATGATCAGGGCCAGACCACAGAAGAACTCGGTACCACCGGCCAGAATCGCCATCAGGTGACCCGGCGCCAGGCCGATGCTTTCCATGTACTGCGCAGTACCGGCAATACCGTAACCGCCGAACATGCCGAAGAGTTTCTGTGAGCCGTGGGCAGCGAAGATGACGCCGACGAAGATCCGTAGAACGGTCAAGCCGTAGCCTGCGCGGGTGGACAGTACCTTGTTGATCAGAGTGCTCATGCTGTGTCATCCATTGTGAGGGAGTGCGTATGGGTTGGTCGCTATATTAATCAGTAAACTTCATGTTAAAAGCGCAAAAAACCCGCCATAACAATCAGTTTAGTCGATCATTTACGAGAGGCAACTTTCTGCCCCTGCGGCTCCAACGACTCCCGTTCCCGGTCATATGCCAAAAAGTATTTGTTCACACTATTAACATAGCTGACAGGACCCATTCCCACCTGCTCCATGGCAATGCGCTCGACCTGGAAAAACCACTGATTGGGGTTCAGGCCACGACGCTTGGCCTCGGCACGCATCCCCTGAACACGTTCCGGCCCGATGTTGTAGGCCGCCAGAACGAAAGCCATGCGCTCACGCTCATTAAGCTTGGGGCTGGCGAAAAACTTGCGACGGATCAGCGCCAGGTACTTGGCCCCGGCCTGCACATTGCTGTCCACGGATTGAATGTTATTGACCCCGACCCGCTGCGCCGCCGACGGGGTAATTTGCATCAACCCGGTCGGGCCACTGCCGCTGCGGGTGCTTGGCTCAAGCGCCGATTCCTTGAACGCCAGTGCCGCCAGATTCAACCAATCCATGCCCTGCTCGCGGGCGTGCTTTTGCAGGACCGGACGCAGCTTTTCCAGACGCTGACGGTCGGCCCGGGCCAGCGGGTAGTGAACCTGGTACAAGCGTCGGTAAATACGCAAGAAGGCTACATCCTGATCGGATGGGGTTTTATAGGCTTGCAGGAAGCGATCAATGCTCGCTCGCAACATCGATGCGTCGCGACGCACGAACCAGTACTCCTTGCCCGGCTCGCTGATGACCACCTGCCGGTCGAAGCGCAGCTTGGGCAGGATCTTGCCCCAACGCTCGGCGATCGGTTGCTCGACGATGGTCAGGTGAAAAATCCCGCCCTGCACCATCTCCAGCACATCTTCGACCGCCAGGCTCGGGTCGACCCACTCGACCTTGACCGGTGGCAGTTTGTGCAATGCGAGCTTCTGATTGATCTGGTTGATCGCTTCACCGGCTGCGCTACCGGTGGGCAGCGCCAGGGTTTTGCCGGAGAGTTGTTCGAGACGGGTGTAGCGGCGCTCGCCCTTGATTCCCACCAACAGCAACGGCACGTTACTGACAATCGGCTCACTGGTACTGACGGCGTAAGCGGACTGCGCATCCAGCAACTCCCCCGGCGCCACCAGGTCACCCTCTCCGCGCTGTAACGCGCCGAGCAATTGATCCTTGGCTTTGGGAATGATCTTGAGGGAGATTTCCTGGCCGTCACGGGCATGGCCATTGAGGTACTGCTCGAAGGCTCGCAGGCGATGGTATTCGACGCCAATGGTCTGGCCCTGGACCTCACCGGAGCTGTTGCGGCTCTGATTGACCAGCACCCGCAGCACGCGGCTGCCGCGAATTTCCGCCAGATCGCGGACCTTGCCCGACTGGACGGCTTCCACGGGCCCCGCCAACCGCGCAACCGCCGGCATCGGCAGCAGCATCGACAAACACAGCACTAGCAAAACCTGGAGTCGCGTCATCCGTTCTCCGGAAAGAATACTGTCCAACGTCTCGATATTTCGAGCAGTGGGTCGACAGAAACAGAGCGCCTGGAGCGCTGGCATAGTGCGAAAGATTGTAGCCACGACAGCCAACGGGCTTGTCGAAGCTCTCTTCCGGCATCAAAAGACAGCTTTAACTCTTTGTAGTTCTTGATTTTTATTATAAATCTACAGCTCTGGTATGCTTTCCGGCCAAAGGCTAGGGTCACACCATGCAACTCATCGACATCGGCGTCAACCTGACCAACCCCAGTTTCGCTGACAAACATCAGGCGGTACTTGACCGTGCCTATGCCGCTGGCGTCTGCCAATTGGTGTTGACCGGTACCAGTGTCGAGGGCAGCGAACAGGCCCTGGAACTGTGCCAGCAACTGGACGAAACCGGGCAGCGATTGTTCTCCACCGCTGGTATTCACCCGCATTCGGCCAGTGACTGGAATGCCGATAGCGCTCAGCGCTTGCGCAGTTTGCTTAAAGAATCCAACGTGCGTGCAGTCGGCGAATGCGGACTGGATTTCAATCGCGATTTCTCGCCCCGTCCGCAACAGGAAAAGGTGCTCGAAGAGCATTTGGCAATGGCGGTCGAGTTGCAACTGCCGGTATTCCTCCATGAGCGCGACGCCAGCCAGCGCCTGCTGGAAATCCTGCGTGACTTCCGCGACCAGTTGCCGGCCGCCGTGGTGCATTGCTTCACGGGTGAGCAGCGGGCGCTGTTCAGCTACCTCGACCTCGACCTGCATATCGGCATCACGGGCTGGATCTGTGACGAACGCCGCGGCACTCACCTGCACCCGCTGGTCCGCGAGATCCCGCGTGGGCGCTTGATGCTCGAAAGCGACGCCCCCTATCTGTTGCCCCGCAGCCTGCGGCCCAAGCCAAAGAACGGTCGCAATGAACCGGCGTATCTGACCGAAGTGCTGCGTGAAGTGGCGTTACATCGCGGCGAAAGCCTGGAAGACGTAGCCACTCACAGCACCGCTTGTGCGCGAGCGTTTTTTGGCTTGCCGTCGATCACCCGATAAACACAGTTCCCTTGTGGGAGCGAGCTTGCTCGCGATTGCGATCTGACAGTCAGCGCTGCGCTGAATGCTCCACAGTCATCGCGAGCAAGCTCGCTCCCACATTGAAATGGCGGGGCTTATTGACCCACATCAAAAGTCCCTTCGCTGAATAGCGGCACAATGCTGGCACCTTGCCAAAACTGTTTCCGCTATCAGAGAAGACCTCCATGGGTGCCTGGCTTAGCAACATTTCGCTAAAATACAAATTCTGGGCGGTCAACGCGGTCGCCTTCGTCACCACCCTGCTGCTGGTGCTGTATGCCGTGCAACTGGAGCAACAAGCGCGCAGCCAGGCTTCACAGCAGTCGGCCGTCGCTCAAGCGCGGCTGATCAGCAACTGGCCGGTCGGCCAGACCTTGCCTGAAGCCGGGCATTTTCTGAGCTTCAGCAAAGGCCAGACACCCACTCTGAACCAACAGCCACTGCCCGAATTGCACGATGCCAATGGCTGGGTCGAAATCAATGACATGCCGCTGTTTGGTGAGAACCCGTTGATGGGTGCCGAGGTGCTATCGCGTGCCAACGGCGAGCAGATTGCCGTTCTGGCCTATGGCCCGAGCCTGAGCCAGGTGTTCGGCGAACGATTCGCCAACTACGCGGCGGCCGTATTCATCCTGATGCTGGCGATGCTCGGCGCCTCGCAACTGTTGATTCGTTTTCTGCTCGCCCAGCTCAACACCCTCAAGGATGTGATGCTCCACGTCGAAAAAACCGGCGACCTGTCCGCTCGCGTGCCGCTGTCTTGCACCGATGAGGTTGGCCAGATGGCCAGCGCGTTCAATGCCATGCAGGCAGGCTACCAGCGCGTGGTCAACACCGTGGCCAATACTGCCCGCCAACTGGACGTCGGCGCGGCGCGTCTGGCCGCCAGCATGAACGACGTACGCCACGGCATGCTCGGTCAGCAAAGCGAAACCGATCAGGCCGCCACTGCGATCAATGAGATGTCGGCCACGGTCTATCACATCGCTCAACATGCCGGCGCCACTCGCGACCTCTCGCAAACCGCCGACACCCTCGCCGGCAGTGGTCAGGCAGTCGTCAGCCGGGTACAAAAGTCCATCGCCGGGCTTTCCACCGGGGTGCAGCAAACCGCCGAGATGATTCAGCGTCTTGCCGAAGACAGCCAGAAAATCAACGGCGTAGTCAGCGTGATTCACAGCATCGCCGAGCAAACCAACCTGCTGGCCCTGAACGCCGCCATCGAAGCCGCGCGCGCCGGGGAAATGGGCCGAGGCTTTGCGGTGGTCGCCGATGAAGTGCGCAATCTGGCCAAGCGGGTGCAGACCTCCACTGACGAAATCACCAGCATGATCTCGGCGCTGCAAGCCGGTACACGGGATGCGGTGGACTTTATGCAGGAAAGTTCGTTCAAGGCCGACGACTGTGTGCAACAGGCTCAAGAAGCTGGCGCCGCGCTGGCAGAAATCACCGGTGCGGTGGCGCAGATGCGTGAAAGCAATACACAGATTGCCGTGGCGGCGCAGCAGCAGAGCCAGGTCGCAGAAGAGATGAACCGTGCGGTGGTGAGCATCCGTGACGTCACCGTGAACACCGTGCAGCAGACGGTGGATTCGGCTACCACCAGCAATCAACTGGCGACGCTGGCCGGTGAGTTGAGCAAGGCGATCGGGCAATTGAAGCTTTGAGGGCCCCATCGCGAGCAAGCTCGCTCCCACATTTGATCGCATTCCAATGTGGGAGCGAGCTTGCTCGCGATGAGGTCAGACCCGTCAACATCCATATTGACCATGACCCCCTATCACTTCGATAGCCAACCTTGATTCGCCGCCTGCAATTGCCCCACCTATCCTTCAATCATGTGTTCAACACGGATCGAGGATTACCAACATGGGCAAACGTCACCCCAACCTTCCCGCCTGGCAATGGCGCGCCTACCCGCAAAACCACCAGCACCCGACCAATCTGGTGTTGCACCTGATTGCCGTGCCGCTGTTTATCGTGGCCTTTCTGTTGATCGTTTCCGGGGTGTTCAGCCTGAGTTTTCTGAACGTGGCCATCGGCGCCGTGGGCTTACTCGCCGCGCTCGCTTTACAACGCCACGGTCACAGCCTGGAGGCGCAAGCTTCCGAGCCGTTCAGTGACCGCAAAGATGCCGTATCGCGCTTGCTGGTCGAGCAATTCCTGACGTTCCCGCGCTTTTTTCTCAGCGGCGGCTGGTGGCGCGCCTGGCGCAAACGCCATCACCGCTAAAGGTCTTAGGCGAAAATAGTCACCGTCTGCCGGCTCAGCGCAATCAACTGCCCTTCAGCGCTCCACAGCGCTGCAGCGGCGTGGCCGTATCCATCACGGGCATGTTCGATTTCCACGAGATATTTGCACCAGTCCAGCGTGCTCAACGCTTGCAACGGCTGAACGAATTCGATGGTCCAGGTCAGGGTGCTGCCCGCCGCCGGTTTCTTCAGGTGCGGCAACAACGCCGGGGGCCAGGCATCCACCAGCGCCAGAATGTGCGCCTCAGTGACCGGCTCTTCCTTGACGTCGCCACGCAAGCGAACCCAGCCGCCCATCTCCCGGGATTTATTACCGGTGAAGGGCAAACCGCCGACACTCCAACGCATCGCCAGATGGCGCATGAACTCGGGGGTCACGCCTTTGATGTAAGGCAGTTCCTGGCAGTCATCCCAGTGCTTCATCTCGGGTGCCGGCTCGGCCACCACCTCGACCTCAGAAGGACGGGAAGCACCAAAGCTGCCCTGAACGAGGGTCACCACCTGGCCATTCTGCACGGCTCGCCCCAGCACCTGGCTGACCGCTTTGCCTTCGCGCAACACATCCACTTCAAAACTGATCGGTACACCGGGTTCGGCCGGGCCGACAAAGGTGATCGCCAACGAACGCACCGGGCGATCTGCCGGGACTTTCGCGCGCATGACTTCGTACTGCAAAGCAGCGACCAGACCACCGAAACTGGCGCGGCCCTGGGCCCACTCCGCCGGAATAGACAGCTCATGCGGCGAACTGCGCACGGCGTCGAGCAAATCTGAAAAGCGCATGGAAACCTCAAGGCAGGGAAAGGATTGAAGGATGTTAACCAGCCAGCGGCGCCTGTACAGCGCCTATTCCGGCCAAAGAGGCTGACAGATAGGCCGGATACTTCGGCAGCCTTTGACGAGCACGGGTGAGCTCAAGGTTTGAAACAAGCAGCGCTGAGCTTGTCGAGAACGCGATCGGCGCGGCCTTCAGCCTTGGCCATGGTCACCCGCCAGACTGCCATGCAAGGCAGCAAATCGGGCTCATGCTCGGCACGGGCCAACCATTGCCAGCAATCGTGCCAGTCACCGAGCGCTTCTTGTGCCGACTTGAGGCGTGGCATGGCCGCTGTGGGCAGGCGATCCAGTTCGGGGTAGGCTTCAATCGCATAGCGCACGCGCTTGATCAGCAGACGCAGGCGATGGCGGTCATGTGCGGGATCGTGCAGTGTTACATCCAGCGCGTTCCATTGCTTGGCCAGGCGCTTTTCGATGCGTGCACGCAAGCCTTTGAGCAAGTCTTGACGCTGGGAGGCGCGCAGAAAGCGCGGAAAAGCGTCGAGTATCATCAACAGCTGCGCCAGTTCCGGGCTACCGGCCACGGCCGGATAGGCTTGGGCCATCTTCACCATTCGACGCTTGGCCGCGTCCGCTTGACCGTGCGCCAGCAAGTACGCCGCCAAAACCTCACGGTCGCGCAACGGCGTCGTCAGGTTTCCGACGCCCGCCGCTGCCGCTTCGAGTTGCTCGACACCCGGCAAACCACGCAATGGCCGCAACAGGCTGCGCAGACGGCGAACCGTCGTGCGCAAGTCATGCAACGCTTCTGCGTCTGTGCTGGCGTTCAGGCGCGCTTGACAGGCCAGCAAACGCACTTCCAGCCCCAACACCTGAGCTACCAACCGGTCGACCAACACAGACATCGCTTTCTCCAACGTGACGAGCAACATTAGATAGCAAACTTTAGCCTATGCTGGCCATTAAACCGGGGACCCGCATTGCGCTACGTCAGTGCTGGTTCAACGCCCCGCGCGGGATTCGCGAATATAGAAACGTGCCTTCTCGGCTTTTTTGGAGCAACCCTCGTAGGCTTCGAACTGCTGCTGGGTCTTGGCCCCGGTCAACAGCGAAAGCGCCTTGGAGTAACTCACGGTGCCGGCAAAGCCTTCAGCCTTGGCGATGTCCAGCTCATGCCAGGCGGCGTCCAGTTGACTACCGCAACTGTCGCGGTAAGCGGTTTTACCCGCGCAACCGGCTAGTACTAACACGATCAATGGCAGACAGATCCAGGCTTTCATCAATAACTCCTCAGGGTATAAAAACAATCATGCACGTAAGACGGCCAACACCACAAAAAGTGCCTTGGCCCAGCCATGGAAACTATAGCGCCCGCAAGAATACCCATGTGCCGCCATTGAGTATTGAAAAAACGACGCTGACGACCCGACTCTGAGTCAGCATGATTGAAGCACGCCCCTGATTGGGCGCATTGTTGAAGCCTGTTTGATGAAGGGGCGAGTCATGAAAAAGCGTGTCGCGTTGGTGCTGGGCTCAGGCGGAGCCCGGGGCTATGCCCATATCGGGGTTATCGAAGAAATCGAACGGCGCGGTTATGACATCGCCTGTATCGCCGGTTGCTCCATGGGTGCCGTGGTCGGTGGCATCTACGCCGCCGGCAAACTCAACGACTACCGCGACTGGATCGAGAGCCTGGACTACCTTGATGTACTACGCTTGGTGGACGTGAGCTTTCGTCTCGGGGCGATACGCGGCGAGAAAGTTTTCGGGCAGATCCGCAAGATCGTTGGCGAGATCAACATCGAAGACCTGCGAATTCCCTACACGGCCGTGGCCACCGACCTGACCAACCAGCAGGAAATCTGGTTCCAGGAAGGCTGCCTGCACCAGGCGATGCGCGCCTCGGCGGCGATTCCAAGCCTGTTCACCCCGGTAATGCAAGGCAATCGCATGCTGGTCGACGGCGGCTTGCTCAACCCTTTGCCGATCGTCCCGGTGGTATCGAGCCATTGCGACCTGATTATTGCGGTCAACCTCAACTCGACCAACCAAAAGCATTATCAGATGCCGGTGATCCAGCGCCCCGCCGCGTTCAAGAGCCGTTTTAACAGCTTGATCAACTCCCTCGGTTCACGCCTGCCGTTCCGCCGCAAACAGGCCGAACAATTGCTGCTTCTGGAACAGGAAGCGCTGCTGCGCAGCGAAGCCGCCGAAATCAACCCCTGGATCGAATCCGCCGACCCCGAAGCGCAGCAACCCGCCGCAGCGCCGGAAACCGACGGCACGCCAAAATCCGCCACTGGCTCATTTATCATCGACAACGTTGGCCCGGCCTCGTTGTTGGACTTGATCAACCAGAGTTTCGAGGTGATGCAAACGTCATTGGCGCAGTACAAGATCGCCGGTTATCCACCGGACATCGTGATCAACGTGCCAAAGCGGGTTTGCCGGTTTTTCGAGTTCTACAAGGCGCCGGAACTGATCGCGCTGGGACGGGAGATTGCCCGGGATACGCTGGATCGATATGAGAATGAGCGGGATTGAGGATCTGGAGATTCTCGAGTGACTGTCCGGGCCTCTTCGCGAGCAAGCTCGCTCCCACATTGGTTCGGTGCCGAGCATAAATTGTGTGAACACTGAAGATTCACTGTGGGAGCGAGCTTGCTCGCGAAGGCGCCGGATCAATCAATACAGAACTAAAATCTGTCTTCACTCAACAGCCGATACCCCACCCCCGCCTCGGTCAGGATAAACCTCGGCCGGGTCGGATCGTCCGCCAGTTTCTGGCGCAGATGCCCGACCACAATCCGCAGGTAGTGACTGTCTTCGGTGTGGGTCGGGCCCCAGATGTCCTTGAGCAGTTGCTGTTGGGTGATGACCCGCCCGGCGTGGCGCGCCAGTTGCGCCAGTACCGAGTACTCCTTGCGGGTCAGTGCCACTTCGGCACCGTCCAGCAACACCCGTCGGTACGCCAGATCGACCGTCAACGGGCCGAACTTGAGCGCCGCTTCCGGGGCTTCACCCGCCGGAGCCTGCCGCAACAAGGCGCGGATCCGTGCCAGAAACTCCTGAATGCCGAACGGCTTGGTCACGTAGTCGTTGGCGCCACCATCGAGCGCTTCGACTTTCTGCCCTTCACTGGCGCGCACCGACAGCACCAGTACCGGTACCGTCGACCATTCACGGAATTCGCGCAGCACCTGCTGGCCGTCCATGTCGGGCAGGCCGAGGTCAAGCACCAACAAGTCCGGCTTGTTCAGCGCGGCCTGGGCCAGGCCTTCGGTGCCGGTGCCGGCTTCAAGCACTTTGTAGCCCTGGGAGGCCAGGCTGATGCGCAGGAATTTGCGGATCTGCGGTTCATCGTCGATGACCAAAATGGTCGCGGTCTGGCTCATGGTTTCAAATCAGGCAAAAGAGGTGGCAGAAGAGTAGCGCAGGCAACGTCAGGCTTCACTTTCAAACCCCGGCTGTTCCTGCAATGGCAAGTGGATGGTGATACAGGTGCCGCGCCCTTCGATGCCATCAGCGACGCTGATCCGACCGCCATGGGCACCGACCATGCCCTGACAGATCGCCAGACCGAGCCCGGTGCCCTGCCCGCCCCGATCACCACGGGCCGCGGTGTAAAACATGTCAAAGATCTTCGCCCGTTCGTCCTCGGGAATGCCCGGGCCCTCGTCGCTCACGGAAAAAAACAGCTCGCTGTCAGTGGCTCCGGCGCTCAGTTGCAAACGGCCATGGGCCGGCGAAAAGCGTGCGGCGTTTTCCAGCACATTGACCAGCGCCTGCTCGATCAGCGCCGCGTGCACATACAGCAATGGCAACTCGCCCGGCACATTCGCGCTCACCTGCAACGGCGCCAGCACCGCGCGCAAACGGTTGAGCGAACTGCCGACGATATCTGCCGGCGACACCCAGTCCCGCGCCAGCTTCAACGCGCCATGGCCCAGGCGCGTCATGTCCAGCAAGTTCTGGATGTAGCGATCGAGCCGTTCAGCTTCATCGCGGGTGCCTTCAAGCAACTCACGACGATCCTCCAGCGGGATCGCCTCACCCAACGCCAGCAAGCTGTCGATACTGCCGCGCATGGACGTCAATGGTGTACGCAAATCGTGGGACACCGAGGCCAGCAAAGCGCTGCGCAGCTGTTCGGTTTCACCGTGCAAACGCGCCGCCTCAAGGTCATCGGCCAACTGCGCACGGGCCAGCGCTTGAGCCAGTGGCTGACTCAACGCCGTCAGCAATCGCCGACGCTGACCACTGAGCTGCTGACCCTCTTTCGGGCAAACGCCGAGCAAGCCCAGCGGCCCGTCTTCGACCGACAACGGCCACCACCACCAGCGACCGAACGGTAAGGTGCCGGTGCCCATGCCGGCCGGTTGGTCATGCTGCCAGGCCCAGTCGGCGGCAGCGCGCTCGGCTTCGGACAACTGCAACGGGCCACCGGTTTCGACCTTCCAACCGCCCTGCCCGTCACGGTTAACCAGACACAACTGCAGATCGTTCCAGCCGACCAGGTGCTGCGCCGCCGCGCTGATCACTGCCTGCCGGTCGGTGGCGGCGGTAAGTTTGCGCGACAGGTCGAGCAGTTCGCTGGTTTCTTCCTGAGTGTCGCGCAAGGCTTCCAACTGTCGCCGCTGACGCGCAGCGAGGTTACCGGTGAGCGCTGCCATCAACAGGAAAAACAGCAGCGTCAGCACATCTTCTTCACGCTGAATTGCAAAAGAAAAGGTCGGCGGGATGAACAGAAAATCGTAAGTCAGGAACGACAACGCGGCACACGCCAATGCCGGCCCCAGGCTACTGCGTACCGCCACCAGCAATACCGCCGCGAGAAACACCAGCGAGATGTTCGGCAAAGGCAAGATACTCGACACCGCCCAGGCCAGACCGCTGGCCAATATTGTCGCCAACAGCGCCAGCGCATAGTCGAACCAGACCAACGAATGCGCCAAACGCTGACGCGGTTGATGCTGTTGCTCATCGCTGTCGAGGACGTTGATTTCCAGTCCCCGGGCATTGCGCAACAAGCGTGAGGCCAACCCGCCACCGAACAGTCGACGACGCAAACGCTGACGCGACTGCCCGACCAGCACCAGACTGGCACGGCGTTCGGCGGCGTGTTGAATCAGGGTTTTCGCGACCTCGCCAGCACGCAGCAATACCACCTCGCCGCCCAGCCGTTCAGCCAGTTGCTGAGCACTTTGCAGACGCAAACGCGATTGCTCGTCGCGCACACTGCCGTTGTCCACATGCACCAGACTCCACGGCAAATGCCGACGTTGCGCGACCCGACTGGCGTGACGCACCAGACGCTCGGCCTGGGCGTCGCCATCGACCCCCACCAGCAAGCGACCGCGCACGGCCGGCGCCGCCTGGCCCAACTGTCGATAACCGCGACTCAGATCATCATCGACTTGCGCCGCTGCGGTTTGCATTGCCAGTTCGCGCAATGCCGTGAGGTTGGTTTGGGTAAAGAACGCATCGATCGCCGCTCGCGCCTGCTCGGGCACATAGACCTTGCCGTCACGCAGTCGCTCGAGCAGCTCGCGCGGCGGCAGGTCGATCAGCAGCAGTTCGTAGGCTTCTTGCAGCACCCAGTCGGGCAGGGTTTCGCGCACCTGTACGCCAGTGATTCCGCGCACCTGATCGTTAAGACTTTCCAGGTGCTGGACGTTGACCGTGGTAAACACGTCGATACCCGCCGCCAACAACTCCTGAATGTCCTGCCAGCGCTTGGCATGGCGGCTGCCCGGCGCATTGCTGTGGGCCAGTTCATCGACCAGCACCAGTTTCGGCTTGGCCTTGAGCAGGCCATCGAGGTCCATTTCCTCAAGCATCACGCCACGGTATTCCGAGCGCACCAATGGCTGCTGCGGCAAACCGCCGAGCAATGCTTCGGTCTCCGCCCGACCGTGGGTTTCCACCACCCCGGCGATGATTTTCACGCCCTGGCGCAGCTGGGTGTGGGCGGCTTGCAGCATGGCGTAGGTCTTGCCAACTCCGGGGGCGGCACCGAGAAAAACCTTGAGCCGGCCACGACCATCGCGGGGTAAATCAGCTAACAGTGCATCGGCTCGGCCGGAGTCGCTCATGCTTGAAAGTCTCTGTTTGTCTGTTGTTCAAGTGGTGATTGCAAAACCGTCATCGCGAGCAAGCTCGCTCCCACAGGTTCATCACCGTCCTTGTGGGAGCGAGCCTGCTCGCGATTGGCGGCAGCACGGTCTTACAACTTCTCCAGCGCGATGTTCAGTTCCAGCACATTCACCACCGGAGGTCCCACTAAGGGTTGCTCGATATGCGCATCCAGCAACTGCTGCAGAGTAGACACCGGCAGGTTACGCGCCGCAGCAACCCGCGCCAGTTGATAGGCAATTGCCGCCGGTGGCAAGTGTGGATCGAGGCCGCTGGCGGAAGTGGTCAGCAACGCCAAGGGCACTGGCCCCTGGCCTGGCACCAACAGTTTGTTGGCGTCGTCGATCACCCGGGTCGCGAGTGCCGGATTGCTCGGCGCCAGGTTGCTCGCACTGCTCGAAACAGTCGCAAACGCGCCGGCCGATGGCCGTGGATGGAACCATGCGTCACCGACAAAATCCTGGGCGATCAGGGACGAGCCGCGTACCTTGCCATCGGCGTCACGCACCAGGCTGCCATTGGCCTGATCAGGGAACGCAAGCTGAGCGACACCGGTTACCACCAGGGGATAAGCGACGCCGGTGATCAGGGTCATCAGAACAAGCAGACTCAAGGCCGGACGGATCATAGTGGACATTTCAAAACCCTCAATTCAGGTGAACGCCGCGCCCTAGGCGCGGCGTGCAGCGGTTACACCAAGTGCAACGCAGTCAGCAGCATGTCGATCAGCTTGATACCCACGAACGGCACCACGATGCCGCCCACGCCGTAGATCAGCAGGTTGCGGCGCAGCAGGTGTGCAGCGCTCGCGGCCTGGACGCGTACACCGCGCAACGCCAGCGGGATCAGCGCGACGATGATCAAGGCGTTGAAGACGATGGCCGAGAGAATCGCGCTCTGCGGACTGGTCAGGTGCATGATGTTCAGCACACCCAGTTGCGGGTAGATCGAAGCAAACAGCGCCGGCAGAATCGCGAAGTACTTGGCCACGTCGTTGGCGATGGAAAACGTCGTCAGCGCGCCACGGGTCACCAGCAATTCTTTACCGATCTGCACCACGTCCAGCAGCTTGGTCGGATCACTGTCGAGGTCGACCATGTTTGCCGCTTCACGAGCCGCCTGCGTCCCGTCGTTCATCGCCATGCCGACGTCAGCCTGAGCCAGCGCCGGTGCGTCGTTGGCGCCATCACCGCACATGGCGACCAGACGACCGTCGTTCTGCTCATGACGAATGCGCGCGAGTTTCTTCTCCGGTGTCGCTTCAGCCAACACGTCATCGACACCCGCTTCAGCGGCAATCGCCGCAGCGGTCAGCGGGTTGTCGCCAGTCACCATGACGGTGCGAATCCCCAACTTGCGCAGCTCGGCGAAACGCTCGCGAATGCCCGGTTTGACCACGTCCTTGAGGTGGATCGCACCGAGCAACTTGCCCTCGGCACACACCAGCAACGGCGTACCACCGCTCTGGGCGATCTTGTCGATTTCCCGGGACATCGCCGGCAGCATGTCGGCGCGCTTTTGACCGACGAAAGCCAGTACCGAATCCACCGCACCCTTGCGATAAACACGACCCTGGTAGTCAACGCCGGACAAGCGGGTTTCGGCGCTGAACGGCACAACGGTCAGTACTTCAGCGGACGGTTCAGCCTGTGGATAAAGTCCGCGCAAGTACTCGACGATCGACTTGCCTTCGGCCGTGTCGTCGGCCAGTGAAGCGAACAGCGCACCTTCAGCCAGCTCCTTGGCGCTGACACCAGGCGCTGCGTAGATCGCGGTGCAACGACGGTTACCGAAAGTGATGGTGCCGGTCTTGTCCAGCAGCAACACGTGCACGTCGCCCGCCGCTTCTACTGCACGGCCAGATTTGGCGATCACGTTCAACCGCACCAGACGGTCCATGCCGGCGATACCGATGGCCGACAGCAAGCCGCCAATGGTGGTTGGAATCAGCGTCACCAGCAGCGCCACCAGGAACACCAGCGGCAGGTTGCCGTTGGCGAAGTGGGCGAATGGCTGCAGGGTCACGACCACCACCAGGAAGATCATGGTCAGGCCGATCAGCAGAATATCCAGCGCCACTTCGTTCGGGGTTTTCTGACGCTTGGCACCTTCGACCAGTGCAATCATGCGATCCAGCGTCGACTCGCCGGGGTTGGCGGTGATGCGCACCAGCAACCAGTCAGACACCAATCGAGTGTTGCCGGTGACCGCCGAACGATCACCACCCGACTCTCGAATCACCGGTGCGGACTCACCGGTAATCGCCGCTTCGTTGACCGCGGCGATACCTTCGATGACCTCACCGTCACCAGGAATCATCTCCCCGGCTACGACACGGACCACATCACCTTTGCGCAGGCTGACCGCGGGCACTACCTGAAAGCTGCCATCGGCTTTTTTACGCCGAGCGCTCAAGCCTTCGCTACCGGCCTTGAGGCTATCGGCGCGGGCCTTGCCGCGACCTTCGGCCAAGGCTTCAGCGAAGTTCGCGAACAACACGGTGAACCACAGCCACAGGGCGATTTGTGCCGCCACAAAGGTCGGCACTGCCGGGTCTGGCATCACGCACAACACGGTGGTGAGGATCGCGGTCAGTTCGACCACCAGCATCACCGGCGAACGCTTCAATTGCCGTGGGTCGAGCTTGACGAAGGCTTGCACCAGCGCCGGCCGCCACAGGGCCGAGATCGCGGTTTTCGGTTGCTCGACTGGTTGAGCCGGCACAGCGTGCGGTGCGGTTTTTTTCGATACACGAACGGGCATATTCATCATCAAATCCCTCAGCTCTTCAGCCCAAAAGCAGCCATGCTCAAATGTTCAGCGATAGGGCCCAACGCCAGGGTCGGCAGGAAGGTCAGGCCACCCACCAGCAAAATGGTCACGGTCAGCAAAGTGACGAACAGCGGGCCATGGGTCGGGAAGCTGTTCTGGCCAATCGGTGCGGTTTTCTTCATTGCCAGGCTGCCAGCCAGGGCCAGTACCGGGAGGATGTAACCGAAGCGCCCGATCAACATGCCCAGACCCAGCATCAGGTTGTGGAATGGCGTGTTGGCGTTCAGGCCGCCGAATGCCGAACCGTTGTTGGCGCTGGCCGAGGTGTAGGCATATAGCAGTTGGCTGAAACCGTGGGGGCCGGGGTTACTGATGGTTCCCGCAGGGCCAGGCAGGCTCGCCGCAATCGCGCCTAGCACCAGCACACCGACCGGCATCACCAGCAAGGTTACGACCAGCAACTGGACTTCCTTGGCTTGCAGCTTCTTGCCGAGGTATTCCGGTGTACGCCCGATCATCAGACCGGCGAGGAACACCGCGATCAGCACGTTGAGCAACATGCCGTAGAGGCCGGCGCCGACGCCGCCGAAGATCACTTCGCCGACCATCATGTTGATCAGCGCGACCATGCCGCTCAGCGGGTTGAGGCTGTCGTGCATGCCGTTGACCGAACCGTTGGAGGCCGCAGTGGTCGTTACCGACCACAGCACCGTGGCGGTCGTGCCGAAACGTGCTTCCTTGCCTTCCAGCGGTGCAGTCTGTTCGACAGCAACGTTGTTCAGGGTCGGGTTCGGCTGGTATTCAGCCCACAGCGACACCGCACCACCGATCAGGAACAGCGCGAGCATGCAGGCGATGATCGCCCGGCTCTGACGCAGGTCCTTGACGTAATGGCCGAAGGTGAACACCAGCGCCACCGGGATCAGGATGATCGATGTGACTTCGAACAGGTTGCTCCAGGCTGTCGGGTTCTCGAACGGATGTGCCGAGTTGACGCCGAAGAAGCCGCCGCCGTTGGTGCCCAGTTGCTTGATCGCAATCTGGCTGGCCGCAGGACCCAGTGGAATGACTTGATCCACGCCCTGCATCGTCAGCGCATTCACATAGTGCGCGAAGGTTTGTGGCACACCCTGCCAGACCAGGAACAGCGCCAGCAGCAGGCACAGCGGCACCAGACCGTAGAGGGTGGCGCGGGTCATGTCGACCCAGAAGTTACCCAGGGTTTGTGCCGATTTGCGCCCAATACCACGGCACAAGGCGACCAACACGGCCAGGCCAGTGGCGGCGCTGACGAAGTTTTGCACGGTAAGGCCGACCATCTGGCTCAGGTAGCTCAGGGACGCTTCACCGCTGTAGGACTGCCAGTTGGTGTTGGTCATGAAGCTCACGGCAGTGTTGAACGCCTGCGTCCACTCCTGCCCCGGCAGGTTTTGCGGGTTGAGTGGCAAGTAGTCCTGGAACAACAGGATCGCGAACAACAGCAAAAAGCCCGCGAGGTTGAACGCGAGCAACGCCAGGGTGTATTTCTGCCAGCTCTGTTCGCTCTGCGGGTCGACCCCGGCTACACGATAACAACCGCGCTCCACGGGCCCGAGGATCGGCGTCAACCAGGTGCGCTGGCCTTCCATCACCTTGTAGTAAAAACGCCCCAGGAACGGTGCCGGAATCAGCACCACGGCGAAGAAGGCGAGGATCAGCCAATAGTCATAACTGTGCATAGCTGCTCCTAGTTCTGATCCGCGCGCAACAGCGCAACCAGTAGATAAATGAACAGTCCCACCGCCAACAGCAGGGACACCCCGTCCAGAACGCTCATGGAATTTCTCCGTCGTACGGCGATTGCCGCGTGTGCAGCAATTGTCCGCAGGAAGGCTGTAAAGGAACGAGAGCGAGGGGTTGGGCGCGGCATAAAGAAAGCGTAAAGACTGGCTTTACGCGGGAGTTACAGCGGTGTGCCGACTGACCTCATCGCGGGCAAGCCCGCTCCCACAGGGGGTCCGCGGTGCATCGACAATCGGATGCTCATGTGGGAGCGAGCTTGCTCGCGAAGGCGGCAGAACAGGTACCGCGGCTCCCAACTGGCGCACTAAAATGCGTGCATCCATTACCGAACATCCTCGATACGACAGCTTTCTGCGCTTTACGACGCCCAAAGCCGACATGGCACGCCCACTGCACACGCCCTCCCCCGAGCTTTTCCACACCTCTGCGGGAGAAACGCATGAACACACAACTCAAACCCACGCTGGGCACCCTGCATTTATGGGGTATCGCGGTCGGGCTGGTGATTTCCGGCGAGTACTTTGGCTGGAGCTACGGCTGGGGCGTGGCCGGGACTCTCGGCTTTCTGGTGACCTCGTTCATGGTCGCGACCATGTACACCTGCTTCATTTTCAGCTTCACCGAACTGACCACGGCCATCCCTCACGCAGGCGGGCCTTTTGCCTACAGCCGCCGCGCCTTCGGTGAAAAAGGCGGACTGATCGCCGGCCTGGCGACGCTGATCGAGTTCGTCTTCGCGCCACCGGCCATTGCCCTGGCCATTGGCGCCTACCTGAACGTGCAGTTCCCCGCCCTCGACCCGAAACACGCGGCGGTCGGCGCCTATATCGTGTTCATGGGCCTGAACATCCTCGGCGTGAAACTGGCGGCGACCTTCGAACTGGTGGTCTGTGTGCTGGCCGTCGTCGAGTTGCTGGTGTTCATGGGCGTGGTCGCCCCGGCGTTCAGCTTCAGCAATTTCGCCCTCAATGGCTGGGCCGGCTCCGATGTGTTCAGTGCACCGGCAATCGCCGGGATGTTCGCGGCGATTCCCTTTGCGATCTGGTTCTTCCTCGCCATTGAAGGCGCGGCCATGGCCGCCGAAGAAGCCAAGGACCCGAAACGGACGATTCCCAAGGCCTACATCAGCGGCATTCTGACCCTGGTGTTGCTGGCCATGGGTGTGATGTTCTTTGCCGGTGGCGTGGGTGACTGGCGGACCCTGGCGAACATCAACGATCCGTTGCCGCAAGCGATGAAAGTCGTGGTCGGTGAAAGCTCCGGCTGGCTGCACATGCTGGTGTGGATTGGCCTGTTCGGGCTGGTGGCGAGCTTCCACGGGATCATCCTTGGTTACTCGCGCCAGTTCTTCGCCCTGGCCCGCGCAGGTTACCTGCCGACGTATCTGGCCAAGCTGTCACGCTTCCAGACACCACACCGGGCAATCATCGCCGGCGGCCTGATCGGTATCGCGGCAATCTACAGCGACGGCTTGATCAACCTCGGCGGCATGACCCTGACCGCGGCAATGATCACCATGGCGGTATTCGGCGCCATCGTGATGTACATCATGAGCATGCTCAGCCTGTTCAAACTGCGCAACACCGAGCCGCTACTGGAGCGCACCTTTCGCGCCCCGGGTTATCCGATCGTGCCAGGCATTGCGCTGTTCCTGGCGGTGGTCTGCCTGGTGGCGATGGCCTGGTTCAACGCGCTGATCGGGGCGATCTTCCTCGGTTTCATGGCCGTCGGTTTTGTCTACTTCCTGTTCACCGCGCAGCTGCGGGCCGACGCCCCGGCCGATGCGATGTTGACCGGTCTTTGATGAGGTGACCCAGGCAGAACAGGCCTAGAATGGAACCACTGAGAAACGTCGTGACTCAAAGTGGACAGGCACGGCGTTGACGCGAAACCATTCGCGTCGAAACCTGCCCTTAAGGAGAGCCCTATGCCCTGGTATGCCTGGTTGATTCTGGTGGTTGCTATCGGATCGATCGTCGGTGGCTTGATGATGCTGCGCGACACCGCGAACAAGGTGGAACTGACCGATGAGCAACGTAAACGCGTCGCTGAGCGCAACGCGGAAATGGACGCCAAGGACGCTCAGGATCGTTGAACAATCCGTAGGAGCTGCCGCAGGCTGCGATCTTTTGTCGTTTTCGAATGTGCTGAAAATCAAAAGATCGCAGGCTTCGCCAGCGCCTACACCTCCCAATCCGCCTTGGCGATATGCAAGCCGTGCAGCCCTTTGTACGCTGCCCGCTCAGGCTGGCTCCAGCCTTTGAGTAAGGCGTCCTCCAAGCGATAGATTTCCACGCCCAACGGTCGGCAGACACTTAACGGATCCTGCGCATCCGGCCCCCACATCGGCAGCGACAAATCGCCGCCCGGACAGGTCGACAAGGCACAGAGCAAGTCGATCTCGGCGAAGAACTCCAGATAGTCGCCCTTCTGCGCCGGGCAAGCCTTCATGAAGTACATATCGTCGTGATTGAGCCCCGTGCACTGAAAGATGTTCAGCACGTCATGCACATCGAACTCGGTCAAACCGTGAGGTAAAACGGCGCGGGTCAGGTTCGAATGGCAGTGGTGATGGAAGTCCTCGCCGGTGAGCATCTTGTTCACATAAGGATCGCAGCGCGTGCCCAGCAGATCGTGCAAACGTCCACCGTGTTCGTCGATGCCATAGTGGGCCAGGCTATCGTCGGTGATGGTCACCAACGGTCGCAGAAAGGGCAGGTTCGACCAGAGCCGGTCATGGGTGCTGACATGGGCGCCCTGCAATTGCCGGGTTCGTGCCGCCCACAGCCGCTCGCGCGGGTCGTTGGCATTCCAGACATTGAAGTCCCCCACTTGCGGGCCCACCGGCGTGGTCACGCGGAACACATGTCCCGCCGGAACGTGCCAGGCGCGTCCGGTGCGGATCGGCACTTCGAATTGTTCGATCAGCGTGCGCCCGGACGCGGTATCGCGGATCCGCTCGTAGAAGGCTTTATCGACCTGTAACGCCGAGCCCTTACTGACCTGATAAGCCGCGGGATAGTCTTTGTACATGGCATGAGTCCTCGATCAGTGACGGGAAGGATGGTTGAACATCTCTAGCAGTTGCTGTTCGCAATCGTCGAGATAATCGCTCAGGGCTTCGCATGCACCGGGCTTGTTACCCTCGACCAGCAGATCGTGAATGAGTCGGTCGCGCTCGAGCCAGGGCGCTATTCATGCTCATTGCTGTTGTCACGCAGTGTCGAGAATCCCGAGCTGGCTCAGAGGATTCTCGACGTCACTCGCACCTTTCTCAAACAACCCCGGAACTAGCCCTGCCAGCGCTTGAACAGCACGCTGGCATTGACCCCACCAAAACCGAAGCCGTTGGACAATGCGTACTCGATAGCCATCGGTCGCGCCTGACCGTGGACGATGTCCACGCCTTGAGCGGCGGGGTCCGGGTTTTCAAAATTGAGGGTGGCGGGCACGATCTGATCGCGGATCGCCAGCAATGTGAAGATCGCCTCGATTCCACCGGCGGCGCCGAGCAAATGTCCGGTGGCCGACTTGGTCGACGTCACCGCCACCTCATTGGTCGTTCCGAACAATGACTTGATGGCCGCCAGCTCCCCCAGATCACCCACTGGCGTCGAGGTTGCGTGAGCGTTGAGATGCTGGACCTGTGCCGCTGAAATGCCCGCCTGGGCCAACGCCAGCGACATTGCCCGGCGCGCACCGTTGCCATCTTCGGGACCCGCCGTCAGGTGATAGGCATCGGCGCTGGTGCCGTAGCCGACAAGCTCGGCTATCGGTTGAGCACCACGGGCCAAGGCATGCTCCAGGGATTCGATCACCAAGAGACCGGCGCCCTCCCCCATCACGAAGCCGTCGCGGCCACTGTCGAACGGCCGCGAAGCACGCTCGGGAGTTTCGTTGTAGCCGCTGGACAAGGCCCGGGCAGCGGCAAACCCGGCAAGACTGACGCGATCGATCGCCGCCTCCGCTCCACCGCACACAGCAATATCCGCCTCACCACAGCGGATCAACCGCGCCGCATCACCGATCGCCTGAACCCCGGCCGCGCAGGCCGTGACCGGCGCGCCCAACGGGCCTTTGAAACCATGCTGGATCGACACGTGGCCGGCAGCAAGGTTGACCAGAAACGAAGGAATGGTGAACGGCGACAAACGCCGCGGCCCTCGACTGTCCGTGGTGCGCACTGCATCGGCTATCGCGCCGAAACCTCCCACCCCCGAACCGATGATAGTTGCAGTCCGCTCCTGGGCATTGACGTCCCGCGCCTGCCAACCAGCCTGTTCCAGTGCCTGACGCGCAGCCTCCATGGCATACAGAATGAAGCGGTCCATCTTCTTCTGTTCTTTGGGTGGTGTCGCCAGATCCGGATCAAAACCCGCTTCAGCATCTTCTGCCAGGGTCGGCACGACGCCACCAACCCTGGTCGGTAGATCGGCGATCACCTCGTCCGGTAAAGCCCGCAGCCCGGAGCGTCCGGACAACAGGCGCGCCCAGACCACCTCGACGCCACTACCCAGCGGTGACACCAGCCCCATCCCTGTTACAACCACTCGACGATCACTCATGCCGCAACTACCTCAAGCCGATTCATGGTGCCTCACTTATACCGTGCGGCGGCGGTGCGCCTGGACAAATTCGGAGCCATCACATAACGCGCGGCAACGAAGGCGTCCCACTCTCCAGCCTCCGGTAACGAAGGAATGGTGATCAACTCACCCTGATCGAATCCCGACAATGCCGCATCGACCATCTCCCCTGTCTCCATCACCATTTCTGCCGGGATAGCGCTGGCATCAATCCCTGAACGTTCCCAGATTTCGGTGCGTGTCACCCCTGGCAACACCGCCTGAACCTGCACGCCCGAACCACTCAGTTCAGCATTCAACGACTGCGTGAGGCTCAGCACGTAAGCTTTGGTCGCGCTATAGGTCGCGTTGAAGCGCTCGGGAATCAGTGCAACCACCGACGCCAGGTTGATGATCGAACCGCGCCCGACCGCCGAAAAATTCGCGGCTGCCGCAGCAGCCAAACGTGTCACCGCCACCACATTGAGCTGAATCATCCGCTCCAGCTGATCGGTGTCGGCACTGGCCAAAGAGCCATCCGCCGCGATACCCGCGTTGTTCAGCAGCAGGCTGATGCCGGAGTCGCTGCGCAGACGCTGCTCCACCGCCAACAAATCAGCCTTGAGCGTGAGATCCGCCTTCAGCACCTCAACCCGCACGCCATGCTCGGCTCGCAACCGGGTTGCTGCTGCCTGAAGACGTTGCTCATCGCGAGCCACCAGCAACAAGTCAAAACCACGCGCCGCCAACCGCTCGGCATAAATTGCACCGATACCGGATGAAGCGCCAGTGATCAGAGCAGTACCTTTGGACTGAATGGAAATCATAGCTGCGCTCCTGGGAAATACCTGAAGGATGTTGAATGCCCCAGGTCCAGAGAACCTGTACCGGCGACGGTTTTATTATAGGCATAATCCAAACAAAATATTACAACAGTAATTTTTATTTCCGGACAAAAGGCGAAATTGCTCCGCCCTCCTGGAAATTGATCGCCGGAGATGAAAAAGGCCGGTCAATGACCGGCCTCGGGCGCTAGCTTCTACGAATCAGTTCACCTCAAGCTTGTCGCGGTTCTTGTCCAGAATCGCCTTGCCGATGCCCTTGACCTCCAACAGCTCATCCACCGATGCAAATGGCCCATTACTCTCGCGATACGCAACAATCGCCTTGGCCTTGGCTTCACCTACTCCGGAGAGTTCTCGCTGTAGTGTCGTTGCATCCGCAGTATTGAGACCGACTTTTGCAACCTCCCCAGACGGTGCAACCTGAACTGCCAATGGCGCGGTTACAGCCTCAGCCTTGGTCGCCGGCGCAGCGATAGCAGCAATAGAGGCGCTGGTCAGCAGGGCAAAAACCAGAGAGTAGAAATAGCCTGTACGCATAAGTGACGCTCCATGACATCGATAAGTAAGAAGCAGCTTTTCCGAAGCTGCCTCCCAAACTTAGGCGATGTCTGGAGCCTGTCAAAAGTGTGTCCGTTACAGAGTGTGTAACAATCAGGGCTCGAGGCGGCGTTGCTGGTAGATCCAGTCGACGATTTCGCCGTCGGGGGTGTAGCCGCTGACGGTTTCGCGTAACAACTGACGAACCCGCGAGTAGTCATCCCGCTCGACAGCTCCGAGTAGCTCGGTCAGCCGCGTCTTGAGCACGTCCCAAGGCAGATGATCTTCATTGGCACTCATGATCATTGGGTGCTGAGTCGCCGCGACGTTGTCACCGATCAATAACTCCTCGTAAAGCTTCTCGCCAGGGCGCAGGCCCGTAAATTCGATGGCGATGTCGCCTTGAGGATTCCTGTCCGAGCGCACACTCAAACCGGACAGGTGAATCATTTTTTCCGCCAGTTCGACAATCTTCACCGGCTCCCCCATGTCCAGTACGAACACGTCACCACCCTGTCCCATCGAGCCGGCCTGAATCACCAGTTGCGCCGCCTCGGGGATGGTCATGAAATAACGCGTGATCTTCGGGTGAGTGACGGTCAATGGTCCGCCCGACTTGATCTGACGGTGGAACAGTGGAATCACCGAACCAGAAGAACCCAGCACATTGCCAAAGCGCACCATGGTAAAGCGAGTTTTATTGACGTGTGAGACGTTAGCCTTGTCACCAAACAGCACCGGGGCGATTTCACGACTGAGGGCTTGAAGAGTCAACTCCGCGAGACGCTTGGTGCTACCCATGATATTAGTCGGACGTACGGCCTTATCAGTGGAGATCAGTACAAAGCTTGCAACACCTGCCTGCAGCGCAGCCTGAGCGGTATTGAGCGTGCCCATCACGTTGTTCAACACGCCTTCGGCGATATTGTGCTCGACCATAGGAACGTGCTTGTAGGCAGCAGCGTGGTAAACCGTATCAACGTGCCAGGTTTTCATCACATCAAGCAGTTTGTGCGGATGACGGATAGATCCAAGAACCGGCAACAACTTGACTGGCAACGACTCACGCAGGATCCGTTGTTCAAGTTCAGAAAGAATGTTGTAAAGATTGAACTCGCTGTGATCGAACAGCAACAACGTCGTGGGAGCCAATCCAATGATCTGCCGACACAACTCTGAACCGATCGACCCTCCTGCCCCCGTCACCATGACAGTCTGAGCTTTGATGCAATGTTCCAGCAGAACTTCCTGGGCTGGAACCGCATCCCGTCCGAGTAAATCGGCGATGTCTACCTCTTGGAGATCATCGACCTTGACCCTGCCACTCGCCAGGTCCATGAATCCTGGGACACTGCGAACATGTAACGGAAATTTTTCAAGATAGCCCAATATCTCACGACGCCGTGTGCGGCTAGAGGAAGGTATCGCGAGAAGGATTTCCTGAGCCCCCGTCACATCTATCATCTGTTGGATATGTTTGGGCTTATAGACCTGCAACCCCGAAATGACGCGATCGGCAATGCCCGCGTCGTCATCAATAAAGGCCACCGGACGCATCACCCGCCCCATGCGAAGCGCCGCAACCAACTGATTGCCTGCCGCCCCGGCTCCATAGATAGCTATTTTCGTCAAACCATCGTCGCGGTTGGAAGAGACTACGTGTTGGGATGCCGAAAACCAGTCGCCCATAAAATACTGGCGCATCGCGAGGCGAAGGCCGCCAATGATGACCAGACTGAGCCACCAGTAGTTGAAAATGACAGACCTCGGAACCACTGCCTGATGGTTGCTGTACCAGTAGACGATGACAGCCAGTATCAACGAGGACAATGTCACGGCCTTGATAATCGCGATGAGCGCATCGTTACCGAAGTACCGCATCACCGCGCGATACATGCCAAATCGGATGAACAGGGGAATCGCGACCAGAGGGGCGCTGACGAACAGCCACAGGTGCACCCGAAATGGATTGACCAAATCGTCTATGCCCAATCGCACGACAAATGCCATCCACAACGCTACCCAGACGAGCACCATGTCTGTAAAAACCTGAATCATCCGTTTCTGCCGCCGCGGCAACGCCAGCAAAAATGCTCGCAACCTACCCATATACCCCTGTACCAATCTGGCCTGCTCCCTTGGGTGAATCAGTAAAGTTCATTGTACGTAGGTAAGGAGGGTCGTCACAGAAAAATCACAATGAGACATACCCGACGACAGCACTTTACCTGCAAAAGACACTTAGTGTGAGCCTGCTCCTTGAGGCTTTGATTAATACCCACTTGGCTAACCAGCCTTCTGATTGGGCGAATGCTTCATCCCAGCCAACTGAAGTCAGACCATGAGGCACACTCATTTTTCTCCAGAAAGTCGTCTGTGGATAGTTGGTTGATGGCGTTTCAATGATCAGAAACCATAGCCACGCAACACGATTGAAAGCAAGCCACACCATGATGTTAGAAACCGAAATTGACAGTTCGCTGGAATGAGGCACACCGAGCTCAACGGATGCACCCTAGGTGAAGCGATCCGGCGGTGAAAGAAGCGCTCTACGAAACGACGATCCTGCGCCGGTTTTCGGGGCGGCACCAAGATCGGTTCCCCGATGAAACCACGAATCTCAACGGCCAGCGCCTGTTGGAAAAACATGAACTGGTGGGGGACTGTGCAGGTCATCAACGGCTATCTGGGCGGCTGTAATCTGATGTTGCGCCAAGGTACTGTTGTCCATACAACACCGAGTCCAACCCAAGGGCAAAACCGGGCACACCGATACTGCACTGAATCTGATCAACAAGCTGTACGGTATCGAACGCTACCTCAAGGACGGTGACGATAGCCAACGCTTGTTAGGCCACCAGATGCAGAACTTGCCGGTGCTGGCCCATTTGAAAAGCTCGCTGGAGAAAAACCGACCACAAGTCGCCGCACAAAACACCCTGGGTAAAGTAATAGGCTACCTGGCAAACAACTGGAACAAACTTGAACGGTGCGTCGAGGTATGACCCGATAAACCCATTTGACGTTGACAGCGGACTGCAACTGGATTTCACGTTCGCGACGCAGCAATCCCCAGGCACGACGGTAGCCATAGCTGGGCAGCTCGCTGATGTGCTGCTGGATTTCAACCACCAGCTCAACATCGTCCACAGACCTGCTTCTCCGTACTTTAGGTGATGCTGATTGCTTGATTCGAACCGTTAATTGCGAGCGCGCCACACCGAGACATTCGCTGACCAGCTTCACTGGTCGTCCCCCGGCAACAAGGGTGAATGTGCAATCCATTTTCGCGAGCGGGCGATATCTACGGCTTCTTTGGGGGTCTCCGCTTCCATCGTTTTCTTGCCCAGCATCCGTTGTAGCTCATTGAGTTGCTTGAGCGCATCACTCAGCTCGCACGCAGGCACCACCGTTTGCCTATCCCTTATCGTAAGGGGGAAACGGTGTCCTGTCTTTCATGAGGCTCGTTCAGGAACGCTCAAGCTCACACTTATCAAGGTGTATGCCGATGGCTTGTTTTATTGGATCCAACAAGGATTCCCCACCAGCGACTATGGATGACGCGACGCTGCCCAAAAGAGCTGGTAACCTACAAGGTAGCCATTATAAGAGCGCTGAACGGCTATTCAGTTCTGCCGCAAAGGATCGTGTCAACAACGAGATTATGAAAAGTTTACGTCTAAAATATTCAAATATTAAGTATATTTATCCAACTAAAAAATATGCTTTTTTACTGCACGAACCCATGATGTTGAATCATTATCAAAACGTCTGGAAAGCCTTGAGCAATTCCGAATTCGCCATCGTGCTGACCGAGCATTTTTATATCGATGATAATGGGGATGAAAAAGAAGGTATTCCATCATTCCTCAACCACATCAGGCAAGAAAAATACCAAGTATTCGACATACAAAATATCATCAACAGCGGTATATTTTTTGATTACGTAATCACAAACCACCCTATATCCGGGACATCCAAATCTCTAAAAAAAATCACAAAAAAAGATATTTCCAAAAAACTGCTCAATCGCATAATGATAGCCTTTGGGCGCGAGCCACTATGGCAATACAATATTGATAACGAATCCCTTCTTCCTCTACAAATTGGAAAAAAACAGATTAGATACATGTATGGTGCGGACCTTAGCGACGCTTGGAGCCTGATGGACTGGAACGAAATATACGATATATTTCTATGCCACGGGATAAATGATGAGCGAATAGTCAAAGAACGTTTTCCAGGAAAAACGTTCATCATGGGCTATCCGCGTTACGACGATTATTTTGATTCAAGCATTGACTGTTCCGGCATCAAAAAAGAATTTGATGTATCCATTCAAAAAAAGACCCTCCTTTGGATGCCGACCCTTGGTGGAGTCGGTTCGTCAATTCCAGCTTATGCTAAGGTGATGGCCGATCTGCAGGATGAATTTAACATCATCGTGAGGCCACATCCATTATCGTTCGTGCAAGAAAAAGATTTTATCACTGAGCTTGAAAGAAACAAATTCAAAATTGACCGTAGCTCAACTCGAAACATGAATGAGCTCTTTAGCTTGGCTGACTTGGTTATGGCTGACTACGGCGGCACACCATTCTCTTCAATATTCCTCGGAAAAAATATCATTTTCCTAGATGTACCTGGAGCCGACTCCATGCCGATGAATGTAGGCTCTTCGGTTCTGGAATTAAAAAAACATCTACCGGTATTCACACCAGAGAACATTCATGATTTGCCGAATTTTTTGAGCACCCAAATATTTTGGGATGAAAATCAAAAATCGATAGATCATCTTTTCGAGAAATATTTTGGATCTACAAGAGGCGGCGGTTCTGCTCGAGTCGCCAAATATCTTAAATCACTTTAAATTTACACCCCACTTCGAGCAGGTTTATTAAATGAGTAGCGAAATTATGCAAGTAGGCGGTTTGATTTGGGTAACCGGTTATTCAGGATCTGGAAAAACCGCTGTTGCAAGAATCGTCAGCCAAGAGTTGAAAGCGAAAGGGATACCTGTACTTTTCTTGGACGGGGATGACTTGAGAAGTATTTTCGGTGAAAAATTCGGGCACGACCTGGATGAGCGAAAACGGCTGGCATATGTTTATTCCAGGCTGTGCAAGCGGATATGTGACAACGGCATAACTGTAATCATTGCCACTGTCGCAATGTTTGAATCCGTTAGAATCGAAAATCGTTTATCCAATCTTCTTTACCTTGAAGCCTATCTCGACGTCCCATTAGACATAAGAGCAGAGCGTGACCCGAAAGGCATTTACCTTGCAGCAAAAGCGGCAGGAAATATTTCATCCACCTCTGTTGGTTTTGAAGAGCCCAGAAATCCGGACATTATCGTCAAAAACCACGGTGAAATCACCCCTCAAATTGCAGCAACTGAAATCATAGATAAGTTTATGAATAAGGTGCGGCTACATAACGTTTCTTCTCCGCCTGCTCCCGCCGCCTATGGTGACCGGGAAAAATATTGGGATTCTTACTACAACAAACGAGGCGCACCGATTGCGCCGTCTTCATTTGCCATATTCTGCAATGAAAATTTTTTCGGCCACCATTGCCATGTACTAGAGTTTGGCTGCGGAAACGGCAGGGACTCATTTTACTTCTCGAAAAAACACCGTGTAACAGCAATTGACCAATCAGTAGTCGCCATAGATACCAACAAACAGCGAGCGAGTGACGAAAGCATATTAAACATAAACTTTATAGATGGCGAGTTTGGTAAAAAAACCTCAGGCATGCCCGAAGTAGTTGATGTAGTGTACGGCCGCTTTGTGATGCATGCGATGCCTCTTGAAAATGCAACTCAAGCGCTCAATTACTCTTACCAAATACTCAAGCCGGAAGGAAAAATCTACCTAGAATTCAGGACAGATAAAGATAGACTAATGAATGACGGGATTACTGTAGGCTTAAACGAGCGCGTCACTGACCACTACAGACGCTTTATCAACCTTGATAATTTTTGCGAACAACTCACTCAGGTGGGATTTGCTATCGACTATTGTGTTGAGAAAAATGGTCTAGCTAAACATGGCGACGATGATCCAACAGTCGCGCGAGTAATCGCAAGGAAAGTAATTTAAACTGGCCAATGCGAGCATGCTAATTATTTGGTCGCGGTAGGGATGGCAGTTACCTGCCCCCCCGCACAGATCCGTACGTGCGGAACTACGTAAGCGCTCCATGAACCCCACATTCAAACCAAAGATTTGAATGTGGGGTTCATGGAGCGCTTACTTACGAACTGTTCCCCCAACTATCTCGTGCTAAATGCACGCATCGGTTTTTTGCCATGTGTGGTTTACGGGTCGCTTACCTTCCTTGGGAGGGCAGGCACAAATTGAAGGTCTGTACCACAGTCGCTTATCACTGAAAAATCTTCAAATCGGCCCCCGACCTGCGATTGTATTTACTTAACCACCTCAAATACTTCAACGGATGGCAAGTCGCAAACCCGTTTAAACTGCTGATTGTTGAACGTACCTTTTTCAGACAATTCAAACCGAGAAGCACGATCGCCTTTTAACCCGTCCTTTAGTTTTTCATCTGTCGTCGCGAGCTTTTTATCAAACTCTTTCTGAGGCAGCGATCCCGGTGCCGTTTTATCTAGAACCATAAAATCCAACGGACGGTTGCAATATTTACCGGCAGGTGACAAATTGTTCCACGCGACAGAAACGCAGGACTTCGGAAAACTCAAAGAGTTAAACCCTGTCGGAATGGTGAAATCTATAAACACATGACCAGCCCATGCCTTACTTTCCGAAACGCCCATACATTTCGCTATATCGCCGGCGGTTTCAACCTGATCTCTAAGCTTAAAACTCTTCACAAAGTAAGTTAAATGATTCCACTTAATCGCCTTCTCATCATTTGCACTAAGCGGGGTATTAAGCTCGTGTTGTTCGCGAGCAATCAAATCCACGAAAAGTAAAGACAGCAGCAATATCAGTACAAAAATACCCAATCGGGCATGTGCCCACCCCCCGACACCTAACAAGAACAAAAATGATACCGATGTAAAATAAACACCAATACTATTTCCGTTTTTTACCGCGAACCCTAGATACAGACTTGCCAGCAAAATAACGAAAGCAACAGCGGCTAAATCAAGTCGAAGCTTTTTCTCTTTCACGAAAAACATCAGCATGCCGATGCTGAGCACCAGCATAACCACGAAATTAATTCCGGTTAGAAAAACAGCGTCGAAAAACCTTAAAGCAACACTATCAGAACCAGAGCTAGTGTGCGTAACAGCCATGAAATGAGTAAGTATCTGCCAATATCTATCGGCGATATCCGGCCGAAAGTAAGCAATCATTAACGCAGGATCGGTAAACATAACAAAAAACAACAAAAATAACACAGCAGTAACAACCAAATCACACGTAACAATAGTGATCGAACTGCGCTTATAGCGAAATACCACCAATAGAAAGACAAGTGGAGCGATCAGCAATCCGCTTAACTTAATCCCACCCGCTGTCGCTAATGAAAGAGCGATTAATGATCGCCCTCGTCCCGTCGACGGATTATCACGTAGCGCCAGATACACACTCAAAATGGAAAAAAACATCACCGCGGTGACGGTTCCAAACTTCAATGAAAAAAAACCGAATGTCGGAAAAAATGTAAAGACCAACAACGCAATGGCTCGCGGCCCTGCAGCAACGCCCTCGATGCGCAACACCTTGTGCAGCAACAGAAGACTCAAAACAGCAAACAATAAAGATAGTTGTCTTGGCGCAACGATTAATGGCCAATCAACACCGACGTGAGTACTTAACAAATACAAAGGATAGGTCAGAAAGGATAACGGCGCCCAAAAAACCCAACCGTAAGCGTAGTCGTTAATCTCCCATATTTTCGAGTACTGCGCGCTTTCGATTAGTAAATGAATTCGCCTTAACGTTTCCTGAAATGCAACATCATCTATCTCCCTAAATCGAAGTACGATAAAGCTTTCGGAAAAAAAGAAATTCTCAACAAAAAGCGTCAGCACGACAAAGAGAATTAAGAAATAACAAACTTTTACAAAGGCTTGACTCCCCATCATCTCATGAGCATTCACATCTTCATCAAGTTTATTCTTTTTAACTCTAAAAAAATTCGAAATCATAGCCATCATTATTGAGACACCTGAATCCTGTACAGCTCAGCATCCCAATTTAACAGCTCATACACCTGATGCTGTGTCAGTGCACGAATACGCGCGTGCTCGGGTTGCCGCCGGATGACGTCGTAATAGCAGCGTAACTGAGCAGACTTGGCCTGAGTAAAATCCGGTTTTACATAAACACCGTGTCCCCGCACAAATACAAGCTCCGGGGCAACCTTTCCCTCCTCGATAGCTTTTGAAAACACCTCAAGCGATTGATACGCGTGAGAGTGTGCGCCTAAAAAAACAACATGATCAGGATACAACGCCCAAGAGGAGCTAAGCGCCTCAAAAAGTTTCGAATTCAGCGCCAGTTGATGCAGAACGGAATCCTCTACGGGAACATACCCTTCTAGACTAGCAATGGCATTAGTCGCTTTCAGCTGTTTATCAACAGTGTTTTCACCTATGGGACTTCTTAGCTGGCTGATTAACGATGTCAATGTGTGATTGATCTCTTCGACGTCATCGCCTCCAATTACCACGCCATGGTTACGCAAGAAAACAATTTTTATAGCCGGATCCTGTGCAGTAGCAGAACTGACAGCACTGGCCAATTCAGCGCCTGGCTTGTAGTAATCAACCATCACCCATCGAGGGCAATTTGTTAACAACGCCTGGAGCAGTTCATCGCAATTTTCGCGAACCAAGTACGCCAAAACTTCAACGGCGTGCACGTGTACGACTACTTTCTGGGGCATCAGCGCATGAAGCAGCGTTTCAATCGATGGCTTTAACGTACCCTCACCCAATGATTCAGGTTTAACGTCAAAGTCACCACCTTCAATCGCTACACGAAGCTGCTTCAAGTCCACTGGGACGAAGATATCTTTGCTTGCAGTAGCGAGCCATGTACCGGACGCTTTGACCCAAAGTGTGTCGCCATCCTTCCAGGAGACATTACCGCCAGCGCCCTGAACCAACAGAGGGTCCTGCCCTAGCAGATCGCAATAATTGATGATCGAGGTCACGCGTTCACTCTCAATAAGACTCATTGCTGCTCTCCCAATCTGGACAAACAGCGACGAAGCGCAGCAAACTCCTGAAATGAAGCATCTGGTGCGTTTTCGCCAACCCCTAGCGGTGTACCGTCGTGGATTTTTTGTATCGTCACTGCGCCAATTTTCTCGCGCCCACCGCGAATATCATTGACTGGATTGTCACCAATCATCCAAATACGGTCGCCTTTAGGACGCATTTTTTCCAAGGCAATCTGGAAGGGGGCTTCGTGCGGTTTATCGAATCCGGCTTCCTCGCTAGTTACAATGTAGTCAAAGTAATGATCGAGACCGAAATAAACGACCTTGCGAAACTGAATTTGAGCGGTCAAATCAGTCACGATAGCGGTGGGAATGCCTAGAAGTCGAATATCATCCAGTAACTCTTTGACCTCACCGAACAAAATAGCGTTACTGAGGAATGTCCTCCAATAAGTCTGTTCGAAATCAAGTGCGAGTAATACTTGAGACCCCAAGCCCATAATTTCAAGCATGCGCTGAAGATACAGCAGCCGGCTATGAGATGATGCAGTCCCTTTAAGACGGGACTTCACTTGCGATCGCGCTTCTTTGAACGCTTTATCGAAGTCAGCGGGTTTAATCGAAAAAGTATTAACTACCTTGTCTCTTACTGCTTGCTGAGCCGCTGCGTGAGCCGGATCATAAGGGTACAATGTATTATCAGTGTCAAACAGAATCGCGTCTGGCAATCGATCGAATCGTTCTTTTGAATATATCTTCATCATATAAACCGTTTTGTGAGCGCTTGATTGATATGAGACAGCGTGATTAGTTGCATCAAGCCCATAACCCCATCTTGCCATTTCGGCTGGATATCCAAAAACTCAAAAATGCGAGGACAGATCATCTGTGCGGCGAGCGCAATATCTTCAGCAGATGTTTCTCCTTCGATCGTCAGTTCAACCTCGGACGTTACGTTACCTCCCACCATGTCTACGTGTAGGCCACAAACGCCGATGAGCACTCTCATCAAAGACAGTTCATTGAATCCGCTACGTGAACGTGCAACAAGCTTGAAGCGCAACGGGTGATTGCCAGCAGTGTCCTCAAGGGTGCGGGGATGAATCGGTTGCAGCGAGAGCACCAAATCTGCAAACGACGCTTGCGGCCTGATAAAGCGTGCGGAGTCTGGCTCACGTTTTTCAAAGGACGACATCACTCGCTCGACGGTATGCCCTCGTTGATGGACATCACGCTTGAGCTTGAAATACTGACGTAATCCTTCATCGATATCTAAATAGACGCTCAAGTTGTAACAGTCGCGCAATATCGGTAAATACAGCGCATGCAGGCCGCTGGCGATGATAATGTCGTTGCTCTTCACACGAAGCGGGCGGCTCATCCGTCCGCTCTGGTGATCGTAATGACGCGACTGGATGCTTTTACCGTCGGTCAGCGATACCAGATCATGTGCGAGCCCTTCAAGGTCGTTCGCCATGGGATTGAGATGTGTCATGACCTGCCACATGGGCTTTTGTCTATCCCAAAGATGGTAATCATCGCCGGATACGGTGGCGACTGAGTGGCTACCAAATAGTCCTTTGATCGCATCGGAGAACGTATCTTTACCAGCGCCCGAATCACCCGCCACTCCGAGGACAAACGGCTTGCGGCTTAAACGGAAAAAATCGTTCCGACTTACCGTTTCCCGCCAGATGCGGATGGCTAGCACAATGCCCGTAGCCGCCATACTGGTATGCAGCACCGACAGTATGTGTTCTTCCAACTGAGGGGATATCGTCCAGCCACTCCAGGCATAAAACTGAGCCAAAAGCACACCTGACTGCAAACTCATCAACAGACTGCTCAGCACGTACAACACCGAAAAAATCGATACCAGAAAGACAGCGATGTTATCGCTGTTCAGTTGATACGTTACTAATAGAGGTAGCGCCCAAATAAACCAACCGGGAGAAGCTGGCGTCATTAAAACCACAAGCAAGAATGCAATACCCAATATCGCATTAAACAGTTCGAAATTCAGACGCCGCACCCGCCAAGTTACATACAGTATTAACAAGTAAACCAACGGAGCAATGTAAATTTTAATATTACCGCCCAAATCAATAGCCATCTGGTAAACCTTGCCCATCTCCGGATTACTTAGCAGCATCATTACACCGGCATCTGTGATCAGGAAAAACGGTAATAAGGTGAACACGCTACCGATCAACAACCCCTTGACAAAGTAACGCAAAAACTGACGCTGGGTACGATTATGAAATAAATAAATCATGAAAAACGGCAACGCTAATATCATGCTTAACTTTGCAGAGATGGCTGCCACGCAAGCCAGCCCCGCAAGAAGTAAACGAGCCTGCCGAACATAGTGCAGCGAGATAACCAGCAACAGCACCGGCATCAAATCATTGAATCCAAAAAAATAACTGGCAACGATGACAATCGGCGATAACCAGTAAACGGCCAACAGCAGTTGGTCACGGCCTGGCAGCATTCTCCTTAGTAGAAGCAGGACAAAAATGTCCGCTAAGAATAATGTGGCACCATATGCGTAAGTAACAGGTACTCCAATAGCGTCACAGATTAGGGTCAGTGGCAGAAATGCCAACCACATGGCATAACCGTAAGGAAAAGCCGCGGGAGCACCTCCTTGCTGTAGCCATACGGCCCATGGATCAAGACTGAATATATTGACACTCGCCTGTAAAAAAGGAGCATACCAATCAGCCACCGGAGTTGGGACAATGGCTGCAATTAACAACAGCCGAATGGCAAGCCCGAGCAAGAACAGAGGATTCAATACTTTTCCTCTCATGATCGGTTAGCTACTTGTTCCCAGAGGTCAGGTCGTTTCGTACAGACCGCTTCTGCCACGATACCGAGCGAATCCAGCAATCGGATTAACTCCGGAATTTCAATTTCTGCGTTACGCCCTTGAAGTTCTGGAGACACTAGGCACAATTTGAAGCCCGCTGCCGTCAATCGGATTGCATCGGATGTACTCAAAGGGAAGCGATTGAAGCAATCTACCCAAATCCAATCCACTTTACCGGCAAGTGTCAGCGCACTTTCGATCGATTCAAACTCCGAAACTCTCGCGGCGCAGCGGCTTTCCCCAGCATTTGACCACTTTATTAGGAATGGAAAAGATTGATCAAGAAAGAAATAGTCTTCAACGCCTCTGGACTTCATTAACGAAATCAATCGTGCTTCAAGCCCTTCCTCTTTAACATTCAAGATTAGCGTCGAATGGCGGTAGACGGCGAGCCATTCGTCAAAAGACTCGCCAACAACAAACGGATCATGATGAATAATCAGTTGCTCACCACAACTGCGAATGTCGACCTCGATGCCATACTTGGTCGAGGTAGCGTCAAGCTCCGCAATTGTATTACGACGATGTGAAATTATCTTCATGGCTTTAGGCTCTTCTTCAACTGAATACTGAACTCCACTGTCCGGCGGATAAACTTTAGCTTCGCCGCCCAATTGATATTCCAGTGCGACGATCCGTGTGCCCTATCGCCAAATCTTACCGGAAAACGATGGATATCAAGATGCTGACTACGCGCTAAATAGTACGCATATAGGTCCAGGGAAAAATCACGAGGTGGCTGTTGCCACATTTGATAAAACTGCTTGGAAAACATGGTAGGTTGAGCATTGATATCCCATAGGGGCTTGCGCAATAGCAGCGTTTCAAAAAGACTCATACAGACTGTGAAAATCACATCGCTCATCGGGCGACCGTAGCGCCGTCCTTTCACAAAAATATCCGCCCCATGCTGCTCGAACAACTCTAACCCGCGCAAAGTATCCTGAGGGTCAGTTTGCATATCCGCGTGAGTCCAACTCAGGATTTCTCCTTCGGCAGCACTAAGTCCAGTAAGAATGCCAAAACCGTAGCCTTGATTTTTTTCGACTCGAACACTTCGGCAACCCGGGTACAGGGGTAGTAGCTCTTGGAGAACTCTCGGACTATCGTCTGTCGAGCCGTTGTCAACTAAGATCACCTCGATATCAGGAAGTCGTGCAAACGACTTACATCGCTCCAATAACAAAGGCAGGTTTGCGGACTCATTGAAACAAGGAATTACCAGAGAAAGCTTCATAGATGCTCCAGCACGGGCTTATTTTTAAATACAAACCACTTCATGCCTACGAAGTTTAAAGCGGCCGAAACGCTAGTTGCCAGCAAGAAAGCACGCTGAACAACCGCCGAAGTCTGACTGAACGCCTCTAGTGCCAACATATTTACCCATACGTTAGCTCCCAAGGTAATGGCGTACAGCACTATAAAACGCCATGCCGTACCCGAGGCGTGCTCAACGCGGCCAAATGTCCAGGTCCGATTCACGAAGTACGCAAAAAAAGTTCCAACTAGAAAGCTATAGCCCTTGGCAATATCCACATGAATCGAAAGCCCGCCCACCAGACCACGATAAGTCAAAAAGTCAACCGCTACAGTCAGCGAACCGACGATGATAAAGATGACCAGTTCACGACCTAGCATTTATGCGCTTCCGGTAAATCAATAAGCGGCGCGCTATAACGTTCTTCAAGCGATGTCAATGCTTCGATGGCAACTCGGCTGTCCAACTCCAGACGATAGGGATGGCCCGGCCATTTGTGGAAACACGACTGCCAGTACTCGAAAGTCCGTAAATCGTTAGGAGTTCCCCAAGAAATAAAACTGTCAACCTCAAAGAGTTGACACTTCAAACCCAGTTCTATTGCGTCATTGATACAGGAATCAATATAGAATTCGCCGTTAATGCGTCCATCGCGTGCAATCAAATGATCGACAACGCGGCGAAAGTCTTCGGCGCGACGGAAGGTAAAACATCCTATTACGATGGGATCGTTTGCCGGCGTATCAAGAGGAGCCTTCACTGAAATCGTTTTTATGAGCCCATGCTCGGCGTCTATCCAACCAAACATTTGAGGATGACGAATGGCATTGGCATGCCCGCGCACACCCCAGACAATGACATCTACGTCGGGCTTATTAATGAGTTTTTGGAACGCCTCAGTGTCAAATAGGGCGCCGTTATCACACGCGCCAATTGTTATAGGCCCTGAAACTTCTCCGATAGATTGCTCGAGCGCATCGAGTCCGAGCAAAGCCGTACACGCTTGCCCTTCTGTGACACTGGGAATAGCACTGACAATCGCGTCGGGATAGAGCTTATGAAGCTCCTGCGTAATGCTGTTATACTCAGGCATATCACTTCTAAGCACAAAAACATGATGAAGTGCCGGCGGTAAATCACCAGTCGCCTGAGTGACCATTGCCTTACCGGATACTGGAATCAGCGGTTTGGTGATATTGTAACCTTCACTGACAAAACGCTGTCCCAGTCCGGCCATCGGAACAATTACTGAACCGCTTCTTGGCACCGACGTACAATCTGGCAATAACATCGTACGGAATGCAGTTGACCAACCGTTATACTCCACAACGTCGTCAGGAGTCCCCCACTGCATGAAATGCTGAAGTGGGTATACTGCAATGGGCAAGTTACTCTTGAGCAGCGGCTGATACGCCAGGCTAACATAAAATTCCCCCCCCACGTTTAACCCTTGCTCGACAGTCCGAGCAAAGGCGTCTTTCATGATTGCCCCTGATGCAAAATAATAAGTGCCGCTGGAGGCAAACTCAGCCATCCGATTGTTAGTGTAAGGCTGCTTTTCTTGTATTTCCTCTACCCAGCCATTCGATTCACGCAAATAGGCGTAATTAGTACTGCCTAGTGTATGAGGGTGAAATCCTTTATAAGCGGGTATTGCACCGACGCAAGCAGTTTCACGGACGAATTGCTTGAACCTACTCCAATCCCAATAGCAGGTAAAGTCGCAATAGTTAACAACAACCGGCGAACCAGCATCAATCAGGTCTGCTACCTGTAACACCGCATGAACAGGGCCCAATTTATGCGACGGGATACCTACTACACGCCCGTTTGGACAATACTGATTGAGTATGTCTGCCATCCGATAATCAGGATTGTCCAAGTGGTCCTGATTACAGATAAAAATAAAATCCTGCTCACCGGGAAACATATCAATTACGTGAGCTACGATAGGCTTTCCGTCAATTTCGATCAGGGGCTTAGGCTTGGAATACCCCGCACGACGGAAGCGTTCGCCGAACCCAGACATAGGAATGATAATCTGCACAGAACACCTATTTTTTTAGCCAGCTATGAAGCTTTACTTCTAACCAGCGGCATTATCCATAAAAATGCACAACAGCAGATCATATTAGTATGTGCGATGGGCATATGCCACCAGTGATTTTTCGGGTATGCCTGTGCAGTGAGCTGACTCGAAGATCCTGTAACCGCCCTGTCAAAAAGCGGATGCCCCGTGTGAACGTACCCAGAACGGGCCACTGATGATCACCCTGAACAAGACCGACGATTCAGGCTAAGCTGACCAGACCTCCGGGCCGCAACTGCCGTTGACCCGCACATCTGGACAACAACTCCCAAGCCCAGCTCCCTGATACATCGCAGCCTACCTGACTAGAGCATCATCGCGGTCATCCTTGCTAGCGTCGCAGTAAGAAGCCTCTGCATTAAAACGGTGAAAAAAGCAGGCACAAGCCAAGGTTCCCACATGTTAAGATTCGCCAAAATATCAAACGGACTCAGCAATATGATTGCAAAATCAGAAATCCTCCCGCTTACCGGGTTAAGATTTTTTGCAGCACTTTATGTTTTTCTTTTTCACATGCATATCCGCTGGCCGTTGTCTGACAACATCTATATAAAAAATATACTTGATCAAGGCGCGATTGGGATGAGTCTGTTTTTCATCCTTTCAGGTTTTGTACTTGCTTACAGATACTCCAACAACAATACCAGCTACCGATCTTACCTTATAAACAGATTTTCCCGAATATATCCAATTTACGCATTCAGCGCGATTGCGACGCTACCATGGATTGGCGTCGACTTCGGTAGCGGCTCTGTGTTCGATACGGCTTTGGGATTAATAAAAATAATCCTGCTACTTATAGCTAACGCTTTTGTTATTCAGGCTTGGTTCCCGCAAATGTTTAGCTACTGGAATGACGGGGCAAGTTGGTCAATCTCGGTAGAGGTATTTTGTTACTTACTTCTTCCCTTTATACTTCCAGTGGTGATTAAATTTGACAACAAACGCCTCGTTATATTGAGTGCAATCTGCGTGTGCTTTTCCGCATTGATAGGGGTAAGCGCAGCTGTTTTTGACGACTCAGCCAACAAGGTTTTCTACTCGATTCCAATTTTCAGGCTGCCCGAGTTTATCGTCGGAATTTGCGCATGCCTATTCTTTCTACGCGGATACAAAAAATACTGCACTCCCAATATTCAAATTTCTATAATTCTGATTGTAGCAGTCTATCTGTCTGTAGTCGGAAGCAAAATGCCACTTTACGTTGGCCACCACTGGATCATCGTACCCACGATTGCCTTCCTACTAATATCATTCTCTGTTGGAAAGGGTATCTTGACAACAATCCTTTCATCAAAATTAATTGTTTGGTTAGGGAAAATAAGCTATTGCTTCTACTCGTTACAATTTTTAATTATTGTTCCCTTGATGAAACACCATGATACCGTCACCCAACAACTCAGTGTTTTAAATAATCCTAAAATTTTGATGGCATCCGCGCTTATAGTACTTATCGTGGCCTCTGCACTTGCTCACTATATTATCGAAGAGCCCGCGAGGAAGTGGATTAACAAGCGCTTTCAGGAAAAGCGAGTTACCGAAAACGCAAACTCTAAATCTAATGCTCAACGCCATTTCGGTGCGACGACTGCAATCAGTAGCCAGGACTAGACAGTAAGCTTCAATGTGCCTTGGAGTGATAAAAGCATGGTGTAGATAGGGCACTTGGCAAGTAACCATGGACTTCGCTGGCTGGGCGTGTAGCCCCCCCGCCGCTACCTGCTTTGGTATAGCCCCCCCGCTAGATACTCGAGTAAATAGCAATCCATAACCCGTTAAAAACGAGTTATGGATCGCACATTACTTAGCCCCACCAGCAACAAAGTCATTTTATCAGCTAAATGCCGCGGGACTCCAATGTCTTGGCTCTGCACAACAGTAAGCCTTTAGGCTCGCTCCGGCATTCCCGCGCGGTACCAGTGCGCAAGAAAAACCAAAGGTAGATAGGCAATAACCAACCCAAGCCCACCCTCAAGCTTCAAACTAGTCACCAAGGCTGCAATAGGTAAAAGCCAACACAAATTGATTAAGCTTATAGTCAATGTAACGAATAAATGACTACCATGAATCCGTGACGCTGACTGGTAGGCATGACTTCTATGGGCTTCATAGACTTTTTCTCCGCGCAGGAGACGTCGACTCAATGTATAAGTCGCATCAACAATGAAGACACCCAACAATATCAGCCAACTCCACAAGAACTGAGGAGCCACCAACGTTCCGTAAAGTGACAAAACCCCCAGCGTTAGCCCGATAAAACCGCTACCCGCATCCCCCATGAATATTCGAGCAGGAGGGAAATTGAAAAATAGAAAACCTAAAACCGCGGCCGCCATGATCAATGGCGCCCAAATCAAATTATCCAGTCCCATCAGCCAATATAAAAAAGCTGCAGAAAGCGTAACGGTTAGTGCCTCTATACTTGCCAAACCATCGATGCCATCCATGAAGTTATATAAATTGATCATCCAGACCAAATAGAAAACAGCGAGCAATCCACAGACATACCAAGAGTCAACAACAAATCCCACTATAGAGATTGCAGGAGTAGCGCCAAAACAAAATAAAACCCCTATTGCCGCGACAAAGTGCCCGAGTAATCGCCAGCGCGCAGAAACATGACCATGGTCATCAACAAAACCTAATGTTGCTACCAGTAGTCCTGGAAAAAAAATCGCCAAAAAAAACGGCATTGAAATCATATTCAGCATAAAAAACAGCACATTGGCCAGCAAAAAAGAAAATACTATTGCGACCCCTCCACCTCTTGGTGTTGGAGTAACGTGAGAGCTTCTTGAATTAGGTACGTCAATAAGATTGCGTACGATCGCGTAGCGACGCAATCCAAAAGTCAACAACAGCGACAGCAGAACAATAAAAGCCACGAATAGGTAATAAATCATGTTTTGTTGTTCTCTATAAAAGCTTTAACCGTATTTTCTATTCCTTGGTCCACGCTGTAAGGGGCCTTCCAATCCAGTAGCATTGAATTTTTTCTCACATCGACTTGCAAGGATGAAAAAAGGCGGGTCGTCAAAGCGCGCTTACCCACGACGACCGCTAAAAAACTCATGATGCTAACAGGAACTGGTATCAAGATGACTGTTCGACCAAATGCCGCCGTTATTTTTGAAACCAGGCAAGGTGTTGAAAGATCCTCCCCATCACTTATCAAAAATACATTATCTGCGGCGGCACGATGCACCATGCACACCCGGATAAACTCCAGCAGGTTATTAATATAAACAAAGCTACGCTTGTTATGGACCATGGCAAAAGGTAGCGGGATCCTCTTGCTGATCAAATGCATGAGTGTTAGAAAATTGGCCTTCACGCCCGGTCCATAAACCAGTACCGGCCTTATTATCACCAACTCCATTTGAGTCGAAGTCGCAAAGCGTCGTAGCTCAAGCTCTGCTTCCATTTTCGAAACACCATAAGGATCAACAGGTTCGGGGGGGTCCTCCGCCGTGAATAACCTCCCCCCTTCAGTCAGCTCCCCATTAACCTTGATAGAGCTAATATATACAAATCGCTTAACATTGGCCGCCGCCGCTTGCCTTGCCAATTTTATGGTTCCGGCCACATTGACGCGACGATACTCATCCAAACACGTTTCAGGATCATCGTGCATTTGATGAGCTCGAGCACCACAATGAACAACAACATCAATATCATTCAATAATGAAAGGTCTGCTTCCGGAACGGAAAAATCATTTGAAATAATGACCTTTGAATTAAGCGGTGCATCCTCAATAGGCCGCCGCGCCAGCGCTACGATGCTGTCATCGGATGTTTCACCAAGCCGGTGTAACAATGCATTGCCGACAAAACCTGTGGCACCCGTTATTAATATATTCACTGACGCGATTCCAACTTATATAAAAATACCATTACTCAAGAATCAACTTTAAATAACACTTCATTTCAGTAGTCACATAGTCTTGCGAAAAAAAAGCTAGCGCGCGCTGTTGGGCCTGCTGCGCCAATTGGTTCCTGGTTACCGGATCCTCATATAGCTTCTTCATACAGCTGAATATTTCATCTCTATTTCCTGGTGAGTGAAAAATCCCCGTTTTCCCTTCTTCAACCGCATCAGTGAGCCCATAGACTCTTGAAACTATTGCCGGCAATCCAACACTCGCCGCCTCAACAACTGCAGTCCCAAAGCCTTCACGATAGCTGGGCAGACAAAAAATATCAGCAGCAGCCATCCACTCTTCCGGGACATCTGTAAATTCCCTGCGATGATAGCGTGCTTGTTGCCCAAAAAGAATGGAGCTTAACTCTTCATCCACACCGTCATCGTCGGGACCGACTAAAAGAAGGTGTACATTGTCATACTGTTCAGACAGCTTTTTGAATGCGCTTGCAAGATCAACGATACCCTTTGCCCGCGAAACGCGTCCGAGGAAAAGGTAAACAACATCGGAGTTCTTGACGCCTAACGCTGACCTGAGTTTGCTTCTAATTAACGGGTTTGCAGAAAACCTGAACGTATCAACGCCACTGATTGACCCGTTACCGAGTACCTTTATCTTACCAACAGGTGCCACCCGATTAGCTTCCAGGAAGCGCTTTTGTGAGTGACTATCCGCCAAAAGATGATTCGCGCATAAAGCCAACAGCCTATCCAGTGTCGATAAGAGTACACGGAATAACCCAGATTGAGTCGCCCAAACTTGCCCAGTAAAAATGTGCAGTCTAACGGGAACCCTGGCTATAAATCCCGCCAACATGCCTATCAGACCTGACTTTGGCATCAGGGAGAATACACAATCATACTTGGCAGTTCTGAAATGCTTGGACAGTAAAAAGAGTGCTCGGAGGTCTTTTCCTAGGGAGATTTTTCTCTCGATATCCAAACGCACAAAATCAACATGGGCAGACAGCAATTTATCGACACCACTTACGGTGCCAGATGTTACCAATGTCACATCAAAACATTCCGAGAGTTTTAATATATGTGCGCGCATAAATACATGCAGAACAACTGGCACAGTCGAAACGATACAAATCCTTTTTCTTTCCATCATTATTGATGCGCCAGAATGGAAGGAACAGAACTCGGAATATCAAAAACAGCGGTAAATCCCAACTCGACCTTAATCAACTCGCTAGAGTAACTGACTTTTGAAACCAAAGCATCAACCCTACCTTTGGTCAACGGGAACTTTGGTATCGGCGAAAATAAAGTAGCAGATAAACGCACCAACCACTCAGGGAAAGTCAGGCTTGGAAATCCAACTTTGTAGAGCTTCGCCATTGAGCAAACGACTTCACGCAACGTGCAGTCATTAGAGACAATATATGTTTTATTTTTTGCGCGCTCGTCGGTCGCACAAAGCACCAGTGCGCGAACAACGTCTTCAACATGTATGTAATTCGCGACAGATGCAGAGTTACCAATGTAAAAAAACATGCCTTTGCGCACCATATTGCCTAACTGATGAAAAGACTGATTCGACATATCTTGCCCGACAACATTTGTAGGTCGGACAACTGTAAAACTCATCGTTGGATCTGCTGCGCAATAGCTAACAATCAGCTCATCTGCGATAGTCTTTGAGACTTCATACTGTCCTACCGGATACGGAGTGCATTTCTCGTTAATCGTTATTTCACGTCCGTTAGATCTCGAGGCCATGCCATAGGCGCCGACACTACTCAGCTGGATAAAATGTATCGGCCTTCTACTTTTCTTTGAATGATTCAAAAAACTATTGAGGAGCTTTCTCGTGCCATTGACATGCAATTCGTACATGTTTTTTTCTGCTCGGATTTCTCCCATGCAATTAACAATCACATCAACATTTTGAAGCCGGAAGGGTAACTCGAACTCGCTCCCCCAATCAAAAACGTCGCCGAAAAACACCTCGACTCCGGGAATATACAGCCCCTCCTTTCTGCTTAAGACAACTACTTCATCCCCGCGAGCTACCAGCGCACGGCACAATGCTCTACCGATAAAACCACTACCTCCCGTAACAAAGAATTTCATACTCCTCCTTTACTACAAGTTCGGTGATACACCATTCGACTTCCATGTAAAAGACCATTACCGAGCATCACTACCACCGAAAAAAAAGATAAAACAAACCCTGATAAAAACGAATTTCTTTATAAACTTTCGGGTTATGCAAAATACTAAAAAAAACTTTCAGTGACTCTCTTTTCCTTGCTACTGACAAATCCCTAAATCGAGCACACTCCACAACGGCACGAGCGTGGGCATATTTTTTATGCCCTGAGTACTGCTCAATTATTTTCACTTTGGCTGAATGCATGGCATCAAGCTGCTTCCATGTATTGGATGAATGAACACGATAACCTGCCAACAAATCGGAGACTACCGCTATAGCAGAACGTCTTCCTTTCGAAAGCTTCAACCACATATCCCAATCTTCGACTTTGGTATTCCTGTCGAAGCCTCCAACACTGTTCAATGCTTCAAGCCTTATCAGCGCAGCGGGTGCTGGTAGCTCGGCCCGAAGTAAAAAAACGTCTTCGAAATTATAGATCGCGCTGGCAATTCGCTTACCGATTTTCTTTGAGTTTTCATCAATCAAATAAACTGAACCAAAAGCAGCCACAGCATCTGGATTATTTTCAAGATAACTAACCAAGGTGCTGGTTTTATCAGGAAAAACTAAGTCGTCAGAAGCCAAGCCGCAGAAGTACTTACCTTCAGCCCATCGTAAACCTTCATTCAGCGTTTCGGAAACACCGACATTAGGGCGTGAGACAACTTTGAATCGTTGGAAACGTGCTTTACAAGCATCAATGTAACGTTCAACTACTGAATAAGAAGAATCAGTTGAGCCATCATCGATAATGATCAACTCAATATTCGGATAGGATTGCGCAATCACACTTTCGATACACTCAGCGACGAAATTCGAGTGATTAAACACAGGGATGCAAACGCTAACGAGCGGCCCGGCACTGCTGGAGTACATTGTATTTTCCTGGGATCGCACAAACACCAAATAACTCCATTCAGCCCGTCAGGACTTACTTAATCTGACGGGCCTCTGAGAATAAAGTCAGTTGGCTAATTTGAATGAATTGCAGGCTTTTACCACTTCCTCAGCCTGCTCCAGGCTCAAAGTTGGCCCCATTGGCAAGCTAATAACTTCATTGTGAATTTGCTCAGTAACCGGCAAATCCAGTCCGTTAAACTCGGAATAGGCTTCTTGTTTATGTGGCGGGATCGGGTAGTGAATCAGCGTTTGAATACCCAGTTCCGACAAATGACTTTGTAGTTTTTGACGATGCTCGGTTCTAATAACGTATAAGTGCCAGACATGCTGATGCATATTAATAACGTCTGAATCTTTACTGACTGGCAAGAGTATCAGGTCGTTATTAATGCCCCTTGTGTAAATACGAGCGATTTCTCTTCGGTGGGCAACAGCCTCATCGAGATACTTCAACTTTACACTCAGAATCGCTGCTTGGATTTCATCCAGGCGACTGTTCACACCCTGATACAAGCTTTTGTATTTCTCATGCGAACCATAGTTACGAATAGCCCGAAGGGTGCTGTCTAGTTCGGAGTCATTTGTAGTTATAGCCCCCGCATCACCTAAAGCGCCAAGGTTCTTACCAGGGTAGAAACTGAAACCAGAGGCGTCGCCCCAGTTACCAGCGCGCTTGCCATCGATACTGGCACCGTGCGATTGAGCTGAATCTTCTAATACCAGCAGGTCATGTTCCTTCGCAATTGCCATGAGATTTGGCATATTTGCGAGTTGACCATACAAATGAACGCACATGAGTACCCGTGTTTTGGCGCTCAGCGACGCTTTAACATTCTTAGGGCACAGGTTGAACGTTTTACTATCCGGCTCAACAAATACAGGCGTGAGGTTATTTTCAGTAATAGCAAGCACACTCGCAATATAAGTGTTAGCTGGTACTATAACCTCGTCACCATCTTTCAACTTTCCGAGCTCTTTCCACGCACGCAAAGTGAGGATAAGAGCATCAAGACCGTTCGCAACACCTATGCAGTGTTTGACTCCGCAGTAACTCGCGAAGTCCGCCTCAAACTTTTCCAGTTCTTGCCCGCCGATGTACCAGCCAGAATCAATAACTCGAGTCGTAGCCTCAACCAATTCGCTGCGCAAAGTCCTATTCACAGAAGCCAAATCTAGAAAAGGAATAGTCATCATTTAAAAATCACCGAAAGTTTCTGTTCTGAGTGTTTAACTGCGTCATCTGTAATTTCATAATAATAATTGGCATCATCTTCGCCAACCTGAACAGCGCCCATTTTCTTATGAAAAGAAATAACCTTATCGTTCCCTTTCATTACATCAAAGTGAGACTTTTTAAACCCTAAAAACTCGAAACCAAATTTATAGACCAGAAAAGCACTCTCAATTGCAGAAAAGCGGGTTTTACTCTCATTGAGAATCCAGCTTCCCCAACAGAACGAATCAGAGCGAAGATCGTAGATCCGGACAGTCCCACAAGGTGTACCGTCGAGTCTTTGAATAATAAAATAAAATTGCTTTTTTGCTGCTTCGTCAGCTTTATATTTTTCAATCCACGCTTTCTGCGATTCCAGATCTGGAGAAACCCCCGACAGAAACTTATTGTATCGATCGTCCAAACGCAAACTCAGGATAAACTCTGCGTCCGCCACCTCAACCAATCTCAGGCCTATTGTCGAATATTCTAAATTCACTGCTTATTCTCCATCAATGTAGTATCGGCGCGCATTGAAATCCGCCAAAACGCATTGCTCGTTAGTTGGCTACCCGATCAATTTAGACTCATCAGATAACACCTGATCGCCGCCTGAGCCGTTCGATAGAACGGCTGCGCTGAAATTATTGTAGCGGCCCCCTGTTGAAAACACCAGAGTGTCTTAAGACCGGTTATCTACCAATACCTTATGGCGCCCACCGCAAGCTGTAGCGGCAGTAATAGACTGAACACCTAAGGCGCATACGCCATTGAGGAAGCGGATATTCGACGCTACGGAAGGAGATTACAGACAACCGCCGGGATGGGCACGCTCAAAGCGCGGGGTGTGTCGCAGGTGCTTGGTGGAGCCTGCGCAAAAGACTACGGTATTTGCGCACGGCAGAAAGCGGGAAAGTAAACATCACCGATAAACAATGACAATAAGCCCTTGGGGACAGGGCTTAATTATCAGGACTTCTTAACTAGCGGATAAACCGGGATTAGCATCTGCAATAAACTTATTATAATCCCTGTAATAATCCTCCTCATCATAAAAATCCGAAGCAAGCACCATACACACGGCGCCGGAAGAAAAATTATCGATCTCCCGCCAGATCATCGGGCAGATATACAGCCCAGAGTAGCTACGATTCATATGGACAGTTTTCTTCTCATACCCATCATCAAGATGAATATCAAAAGAACCCGACATTGCGATAATCAACTGATGCAACGCCTTGTGAGCGTGCCCTCCCCTTTCGGCCCCGCCGGGGACATCATAAAGATAGTAAACTCTTTTGATATCGAACGGAATATGGCGACCAGCCTCGACATAAGTAAGATTTCCGCGAGGATCGTTAATTCTCGGCAAACTTAAAATCTCACACTTTTCTAAATTCACTTCAAACTCCTTCTTTTATCTGATCACAATATTCACGCAAGAACATCTGTCTCAAGCTCATCTAGAAATTTCTCCAGATCAATGGTGAAATCGGCATGAATACTTTTTCCGCCGGACTCGATTGATCCCAGTACGTAATTGATTTTCTTCCCTGTGGAACAGGCAATATTTTGCCAGTACCAATAACTCGTATCTGGAAATTTGCTGATAAGTATGAATATTTTGGCGTCCTTTGGTGCAAACACCAGATTCGCCAATGCAGCGCCCGAAGATCCAATAATTATTTTGGCTCGACTAAACAGAATAACCTGTTCAATGAAGGTGAGCCCCTCCGTCTCGATGACCTTAAAGCCTTTTGGAACAAGTGCCGACTCTATGTCTGCAAAATTACTTACGAGCCTGGCGCCTGTTTTTCTTCTGAGTATGATTTTGTCTGGCCACTCTCCTTGTGAACGTGCAGCAAAAATATCCGTACGAGCTCTCAGCAGATTGAACGCGGAAGGACTGAATAGGCCGTGCGAGTATTTATCCAGCGTGGTATTACGACGTTCAAAAGGCACGTAACCTGCCACCGAAACAACATGCAATTGGGCGACTTTGACAGCTTTACCAGTTGGAATGACTATAATTTGACGAGCGCTACCCGCTACAACCCTTAAAGACTCCATCAAGTTTCGATGCAATCCATCATTTATAAGAATCGGAATATCTTTATATGCCTCTTCTGCACAGAATATAGCGATTCGAGGCAATACTTCTGTCATCCAATGCGCGTAATTTGGTGCGCAAGAATCAAGGAACGACGCAGCGATCGGAATCACCTCAGGCGCAACATCGTGCGACAACCAACGAGCCTTTCTCAACTTGTTGTCAAAAACCACTCTACCATGCAGTTCTTCACTCGTGTAATCTCGAGAAAAGTCATAGAGGTCGTGATGTAGTATTTTGTTGTCAACCAATACGAGATTTGTTCCACCGGAAACCATCGCATTGCTCAGAGAAAAAATATAAATATCTGGATATATATACGACGAGTGAGGTGATACCAGGTAGTCTTGTTCCGCAGACGGCAAAACTCGCGGCGAGGGAGTCTCAACCAACTCCTCGTGCGCTACTGCTTTTACTGTTATACCTTGTTCTATTATATATTTTTTATAATTCGTAAGCTCACGCCACTTTTGGTTTTTGTTTCCAGATAATAGAGCCCGAGCATTTGCATAGATCGGATAACCATTTCGCCAGAGCCACAATACTACCCAGCGTATAAACCAATTTTTTTTCAGGTGTTTTATATAGAATCTACCAAGCACCGTACTCCTTAGTCTGCCCACCATGTTATGCGTTTTATCAACTTCAAACTCGAGTCTCTGGATCGTCGTTTCATTTATATCAACCTTTTCCTCGACCGCATCCGGCGCAGGCATCCATCTTGAGATGTCAAATACGCGCCCTTGAGCATCTTGAGCATTCGACGATATTAACGACCTCAACTGCTCATCATGTTTCTCTACTTTCGCCTCAAGTATCGCCAATTGCTTCTTCAGCGCTTCAACACTTGAATTATCCATGCCGAGGTGCCCCATTAAGATACATCTCTATAACTTCATCAGGTTTTCCGTCAGCGACCTTCTTTCCGTGGTCCATCCAGATTACGCGATTACATAGCGATTTAACCAGATTATGATCATGAGATACCATGATCATAATATCTGCCTTGTCAATCATCGAATGCATTCTAGCCTTAGCCTTCTCCATAAAAGCTGCATCACCGCCAGCAAAAATCTCATCCAGCACTAATACTTCCGGGTGTACGGCTGTAGCAAGCGAAAATGCCAACCGCATATACATACCGGTGGAGTAGTACTTAACAGGGGTATCGATAAACTCTTCCAGCTCTGCAAAGGCAATTACTTCAGGTTCAATTTCGGATAATTGACTCTTCGAATACCCCAGGATTGCCCCGTTCAAGTATATGTTTTCTCGTCCTGTGAATTCAGGATGGAACCCGGCTCCAATTTCGAGCAAAGGTGCGATACGCCCTGAAACCTTAATGATACCGTCCGACGGTTCATAGATCCTGCACAATGCTTTCAGAAGCGTGCTCTTTCCTGCGCCATTATGCCCGACGATTCCAACGCGATCTCCAGCGTTCAGATCAAAAGAGACATTATTGACTGCCAGGAAATCCGAATATGCCGACCTGTTTTTTCTCTTGAATATCCCGGTGAAGTAATCTTTAAACGAAGGCGTCGAATCATGATAAATACGAAATTTTATTGACAAATCGATGATAGATATATTCGACATATTATTTACAGCCTGAAGATAATTTTTTTCTCTTTAAGGAGAAAAAAGATAAACCCGAGAAAGAGAGTACCTGCCGCCAGCGCGATGCACAGCATAACCGTTGAGGAGCTTGGTAAAACTCCTTGGGTCAGGGGGGCACGAAACATGTCAACAAACGGAACTACCGGATTAAAGCTCACTAACCACGCAACCTTTCCTATAAGCGCGTCATTCTTATACATAATCGGCGTCAGGAAAAACCAGGCTTGCATTGCGATCACGATGATATGCTGCAGATCTCGAAAAAAAACCGTCACAATCGAGACAAACAAAGCAATGCCTAGCGAGAATAAAAACAAAAGTGCGTAGGCCACAGGAATAAACAAGAGGGCCCAAGTAAGCTGCCCACCAATCGCAAAAATAATCAAAAATAATGCAAAAAAAGACAAACAACTATCAATCAAAATACCAAGAGCGACACTCAATGGAAATATCAGTTTTGGCAGATAGATCTTCTTTATCAAACTTTCATTATTAATGAAGGCCGCCCCAGACTGCGTTACTATCCCGCTGAAGCAGTTCCAAGGAATCATTCCCGCAAACAAAAACACGGCATAAGTCTTTAAATCCGCCTTGAACAGAGTCGAAAATACGACAGCGGTCACGCTCATCATCATCAACGGATTGATAAGCGTCCACAAATAACCGAGAGCCGTTCTTCGATACCGCAAAATCAAATGCTGTCGTACTAACTGCCATAGTACTGCACGGCTCCCGCACAGTTCAAAAAGCTGTCTAAAGGCCGAATTAATCACACGATTACCTCAGCGACCACACTAAAACCATAAATGACACACTTCATTTTTTGACCTTATAACTAACAAATTACGCCATTTTCCTTTGACAGCAACTTAGCGCAAAGGGTCGCCATTACGCTCACGCTCCTTTGATTTCTTTCAAAATAGCCAGCAGGTATTTGCCGTATCCATTTTTCGCCAAAGGTGCCGCGAGCGCTTCTAACTGTTCATCATTAATCCAGCCCTGCCTGAATGAAATCTCTTCAGGACATGCGACTTTCAATCCTTGGCGGCTTTCTATCGTGGCAATAAACTGCCCGGCCTCAAGCAGTGACTCATGTGTCCCAGTATCCAGCCACGCGTATCCTCTGCCCATGATTTCAACATCCAGCTGGCCTTTCTCCAGATAGAGTCTATTAAGGTCAGTAATTTCGAGTTCGCCTCTGGCGGACGGTTTTAAGCTTTTGGCGAGTTCTACGACTTGCGAGTCATAGAAGTACAGTCCTGTAACAGCGTAGCTGGACTTGGGTACAGTAGGCTTTTCTTCAAGGCTGATTGCCTTACCTTGACTGTCAAACTCGACGACACCGTACCGCTCCGGATCGTTGACATGATATGCAAATACGCTTGCACCGTCCGACCGAGACATCGCATTTGTGAGCAGACTGTGGAAATCGTGACCATGGAATATATTGTCACCCAAGACCAGCGCGCAAGCCTCACCGGCAAGAAACTCCTCACCAATGACGAATGCCTGGGCAAGTCCATCAGGCGACGCCTGAACGGCGTAGTGCAAATTGAGGCCCCATCGCTGACCATCACCGAGCAATTGCTCGAATCGCGGCGTATCCTGGGGAGTGGATATAATGAGAATATCTCTTATCCCTGCAAGCATAAGAACACTCAGAGGGTAATAGATCATAGGTTTATCAAAAACAGGTAAGAGCTGTTTTGATATGGCCAATGTTGCAGGGTGAAGGCGAGTTCCCGAGCCACCTGCGAGGATGATGCCTTTGCGATTCGTCGTATTGATCATTTATTTAGGACTTCCATAAGCATTCGGGTTACGCCACTTTGCCAATCCGGCATATGTAGAGAAAAATTGTCACACAGCTTCTGAGTGTTCAAACGCGAGTTTAGCGGTCGGCGCGCGGGGGTTGGGTAGGCCGCGGTGTCGATCGGATTGATTGCCGTCACCGCCAATTGTTCGCCATTCTGGCGAGCGAATTCGATCACATAACTCGCATAGCCGTGCCAGGAAACTTCACCGCTGGCAACCAAGTGATACAAGCCCTTAAGCTCGGGGCGCTCGACAATTTTCTGAATAACCAGAGCGGTTACGTCAGCAATAAGATCCGCGCCTGTGGGTGCTCCAATCTGATCGGCAATGACGCTCAGTGTTTCCCTGTCCTTGGCCAGACGCAAAATGGTCTTGGTAAAATTATTGCCGCGCGCACCGTATCCCCAACTGGTGCGAAAGATCAGATATTTGCAGCCCGAAGCGATAATAGCCTGCTCGCCAGCGAGCTTACTCGCACCGTAATGATTCACTGGCGCGACTGCGTCATCTTCTTTCCATGGTGCTTGCCCACTGCCGTCGAACACGTAGTCCGTCGAGTAGTGAATCAACCAGGCATCAAGGGACAATGCTTCCTCGGCCATAACCTGACTCGCCAGGGCATTTACGCGAGTTGCAAGCTCAGGCTCTGATTCAGCTTTATCCACTGCTGTGTAAGCAGCGGCGTTGACTATAACGTCAGGATTGACCCGGTGAATCGTTGCACGCAAAGACTCAAGATCGGACAAGTCGCCACACAGCCCGTCGACCGTTTGACGGTCAAGAGCTATCACCTCTCCGAGAGGCGAAAGGGAACGTTGCAGTTCCCAGCCAACCTGGCCGTTCTTTCCAAGCAGAAGGATTTTCATGCTTTGCTTGAACGGTCGGCGTAGTTTTTATCAATCCACTGTTGATAACTGCCACTCTTCACATGAGCTACCCACTCAGTGTTGTTCAGATACCATTCTACGGTTTTGCGGATGCCGGTTTCGAAGGTCTCTTCCGGTGTCCAGCCCAGCTCACGCTGGATTTTGCTGGCGTCGATCGCATAACGCTGGTCATGTCCCGGACGATCCTGAACATAGGTAATCAGACTGGCATGCGGACGGTGGGCCGAGTCAGGACGTAGCTCATCAAGCAATGCGCACAGGGTGTGTACCACTTCGATGTTTTGCTTTTCGTTATGGCCGCCGATGTTATAGGTCTCGCCGATAACGCCTTCGGTCACGACTTTGTAGAGTGCGCGGGCGTGATCTTCGACATAGAGCCAGTCACGGACCTGGTTGCCTTTGCCGTAGACCGGCAGCGGCTTGCCTTCCAGTGCATTGAGGATGATCAGCGGGATCAGCTTCTCAGGGAAGTGGCATGGGCCGTAGTTGTTCGAGCAGTTGGTGACCAGGGTCGGCAGGCCGTAGGTACGGCTCCAGGCGCGAACCAGGTGATCGGAGCTGGCCTTGCTGGCCGAGTATGGCGAGCTTGGCTGGTATGGCGTGGTTTCGGTGAAGAGGTCTTCCGGACCTTCGAGGTCTCCGTAGACTTCGTCAGTCGAGATATGATGGAAGCGGAAGCTGGCTTTACGCGAGTCATCCAGCGCTGCCCAATAGTGGCGCGCAGCTTCCAACAAGGTGTAAGTACCAATGATGTTGGTCTGGATGAATTCGGACGGACCGGAGATCGAACGATCAACGTGAGACTCTGCGGCCAGGTGCATGATCGCATCCGGTTGGTGTTCACGCAGGACACGGTCTATCTGATCGCGATCGCAGATGTCGACGCGCTCAAATACATAACGCGAATTCTGACTAACTTCAGCCAATGACTCGAGATTACCAGCGTAGGTCAGCTTATCCACGTTGACTACGGAATCTGCAGTATTGGAGATGATATGACGAATGACTGCCGAGCCGATAAATCCGGCACCGCCGGTTACTAGAATTTTCACGCGAAACCATACCCTTGAGTTACTGACAGGGCCGCCAACCGAGCGCTGTCTAATCCATGAATGTAAAAGCCGTCAACCCGGCCGAAGCCTCTGACAGAATCAACCTGAACCAATATGGGAATGTGCCACTATCGGACAAGCGGAACATTTTACAGCTTAATGAAGCTTTTACTAATGGATATAGACAAGCTGTGCCGCAAATTCGATGCGCGCCTTATGTTTGTCGCAATCAGACAAGACGCTTGCGTGAAGCTCTGGACGTACGTCCCAGAAACCAGCCCAGAATTGGGCCGATTACCATGCCAATCAGCAGCGCAATAACCATCACCAGCGATACAGGCAACTGCGGCCCAGCCCAGCCCAGGAACAGCAGCGAAACTGACTGCTGGTTCTCCAGCACGAATGCCAAAACTGCCAAAACAAGCAGCAACACAAAGACTCCGAGGAGTACGCGCTTTAGGTTACGCATGAATCGCTCCTTGAATGGCGACTGTCAAAGCCCCTCCTCCTCATCCTCATTCACCCGATCCCGGAGCTCTTTGCCCGGTTTGAAATGAGGAACGAATTTTCCGTCGAGACTGACGGATTGACCGGTCTTTGGGTTACGACCGACGCGCGGCGCGCGATAGTGCAAAGAGAAGCTGCCAAAACCACGGATTTCGATTCGATCACCGGTAGCCAGGCACTGGGACATTTGCTCAAGCATGGTCTTGATGGCCAGCTCGACATCCTTGGATGAGAGCAGCCCTTGATGGGTGACAATTCGTTCGATCAACTCCGACTTCGTCATATTTTTCCCTTCTTTTTCAAGCAGCTAGATCAGCGCTTCAAAGGTTTTAGCATGCTCGAAGGATTTTGAACAGCCTATATATTGACTTATCTGCATTACCTCGCAGACACCGCAAACCTGGCCCTCCTGGAGACTGGAGACCCGCTTCGCCACGCCACAGAGACACACCGAGCAGTCACCTGCAGATGACCAGCATGGTGCGAGTGAGGTATCCGGCCGGGTTCCACCCAAAAAAATAATCCTCAGCCTCCTCCTTGGCATCACTGGACTTGCCAATGACTCTGTACCCCTCCACCCCACACTCTCTTGCAGCACGCTTGTAACACCTGTCCCAACCCGAGCCGAGCCCCGAACAATCGATCTCAATACCACTAACGCCACGCACCACATGAGTTTTGGCGCCTGTCGTACACCCCACCAAGACCAGCACTGCCAATGTGACAACGAGCTTGTTCATTCCCTTCCTTACGCCAGGCATCACACCCAACCAATACTCGATTCAAGCTAAAGCCTAGCTTCGAATAGACAATTGATATACCTGAACAACAGACCACCTTACACCCGCATTGTTTCCCTCTATGCACTGACAACCTCAAATTTCAGGCACAAAAAAGGGCGACCGAAGTCGCCCTTTTTCTATGGCTTGACAGAACTTAGTTCTGTTTTTCCATTTGTGCACGCAACAGGTCGCCCAGAGTGGTAGGACCAGCAGCGATGCTGTCCGAGGCTGGCTTGTCGCGCAGGCTCTGGATAGCTTCTTTCTCGTCTTCAACGTCTTTCGACTTGATCGAGAGCTGGATTACGCGGCTCTTGCGGTCAACGCTGATGATCTTGGCTTCAACTTCTTCGCCTTCTTTCAGAACGTTGCGCGCATCTTCGATGCGGTCACGGCTGATTTCGGAGGCTTTCAGAGTAGCTTCGATATCGGTAGCCAAAGTGATGATGGCGCCTTTAGCGTCAACTTCTTTCACGATGCCTTTAACGATTGCGCCTTTGTCGTTCTCTTGAACGTACTCGGAGAACGGATCGCTTTCCAGTTGCTTGATACCCAGGGAGATACGCTCGCGCTCTGGGTCAACCGACAGGATAACGGTGTCCAGCTCGTCGCCCTTCTTGAAGCGACGTACGGCTTCTTCGCCCACTTCGTTCCAGGAGATGTCGGACAGGTGAACCAGACCGTCGATGCCGCCGTCCAGACCAATGAAGATACCGAAATCGGTGATCGACTTGATGGTGCCGGAGATTTTATCGCCCTTGTTGAACTGGCCAGAGAAATCTTCCCATGGGTTAGATTTGCACTGCTTGATGCCCAGGGAGATACGACGACGCTCTTCGTCGATGTCCAGAACCATAACTTCCACTTCGTCGCCGACTTGTACGACTTTCGAAGGATGGATGTTCTTGTTGGTCCAGTCCATTTCGGAAACGTGTACCAGACCTTCAACGCCTTCTTCCAGCTCAGCGAAGCAGCCGTAGTCGGTCAGGTTGGTTACACGTGCGGTAACGCGAGTGCTTTCTGGGTAACGGGCTTTGATAGCAACCCATGGATCTTCGCCCAGTTGCTTGAGGCCCAGGGAAACACGATTGCGTTCGCGATCGTACTTCAGAACCTTGACATCGATCTCGTCGCCAACGTTGACGATTTCGGAAGGATGCTTGATACGCTTCCAAGCCATGTCGGTAATGTGCAGCAGGCCATCGACGCCACCCAGATCGACGAATGCGCCGTAATCGGTGAGGTTTTTGACGATACCTTTGACTTGTTGACCTTCCTGCAGGGATTCCAGCAGAGCTTCACGCTCAGCGGAGTTCTCGGCTTCGAGGACGCTACGACGGGAAACGACAACGTTGTTGCGTTTCTGGTCGAGCTTGATGACCTTGAATTCCAGCTCTTTGCCTTCCAGGTGCGTGGTGTCGCGCACAGGACGGACGTCAACCAGAGAACCAGGCAGGAACGCACGGATGCCGTTAACGTCGACAGTGAAGCCGCCTTTAACCTTACCGTTGATAACGCCCTTGACCACTTCTTCGGCTGCGAAGGCTGCTTCCAGAACGATCCAGCATTCAGCGCGCTTGGCTTTTTCACGGGACAGCTTGGTTTCACCAAAGCCGTCTTCAACCGAATCCAGCGCAACGTGAACTTCGTCACCGACGTTGATATTCAGTTCGCCAGCGTCGTTGTAGAACTGCTCAAGCGGGATGAGTGCTTCAGACTTCAGGCCAGCGTGAACGGTTACCCAGCGAGCTTGGTAATCGATATCAACGATAACACCGGTGATGATGGAGCCTGCCTGAAGGTTCAGGGTTTTTAGGCTTTCTTCAAAGAGTTCCGCAAAGCTTTCGCTCATTTTAATTCCTGTTGATAAGGGCGAAGAATACGCCCATCTGCCACATCCCAGACGATGTGGGTTACGTTTATATAAAAGAAAGACCGCAAGACTATGACTGGTCCCCTGCGGTATTTCTTGGTCACCCGGCGATATCGCGAATGGCGATCTCGCTCATGATGCGTTCCAGCACCTGCTCGATGGACAACTCCGTGGAATCCAGCTGTATGGCGTCGACCGCCGGCTTGAGCGGGGCTACCGCTCGCTGGGTGTCGCGCTCATCGCGCACACGGATCTCATCTAGCAGACTCGACAGACTAACACCCTCGACTTTGCCCTTCAACTGCAAATAACGACGGCGTGCCCGTTCCTCGGCACTGGCGGTCAGAAAAATCTTCAGCGGCGCGTCGGGAAATACAACGGTGCCCATGTCACGACCATCGGCCACCAGCCCCGGCGCTTCCTGAAATGCCCGCTGGCGCTGCAGCAAAGCGTCACGCACCGCAGGCAGTGCAGCCACTTGCGAGGCCCAGGCACCGACCTGCTCGTTGCGCAAATCGTCAGTGACATCGTCACCTTCAAGGATGATGCGCTGCGGATGACCTTCGGTCGCCCCGATGAACTGCACATCGAGATGAGCAGCCAGCAACTTCAGCGACTCTTCATTGGTCAGGTCGACACTATGATTGCGCGCAGCGAATGCCAGCAAACGGTACAACGCACCGGAATCCAGCAAGCACCAGCCCAGGCGCTTGGCGAGGATCCCGGCGATGGTGCCCTTGCCCGAACCGCTCGGCCCATCGATGGTGATTACCGGAGCATGGCTGGTCACGACTGAGCCTCTTGAGCAACACGAATACCGACTTGCGCGCACAACGCGAGGAAGTTCGGGAAGGAGGTCGCAACGTTGGCGCAGTCATGGATGCGGATCGGCGCAGTGGCACGCAACGACGCAACGCTGAACGCCATGGCAATCCGGTGATCGCCGTGGCCATGCACTTCGCCGCCGCCAATCTGGCTGCCGTCGATGATGATGCCGTCCGGGGTTGGCTCGCACTTGACGCCCAGCGCCAGCAAACCATCCGCCATCACCTGGATACGATCCGACTCCTTGACCCGCAACTCTTCCGCGCCACGCAGAATAGTCCGACCTTCGGCACAAGCCGCCGCCACGAACAGCACCGGGAACTCGTCGATAGCCAGCGGAACCAGCGCTTCAGGAATTTCGATACCTTTAAGCTTAGCCGCTCGCACACGCAAGTCAGCCACCGGCTCGCCGCCGACTTCACGCTGGTTTTCCAGGGTGATATCGGCGCCCATCAGACGCAGGATGTCGATCACGCCGGTACGGGTCGGATTGATACCCACATGCTCAAGCACCAGCTCCGAACCTTCGGCAATCGACGCTGCCACCAGGAAGAATGCCGACGAGGAGATATCACCCGGCACTTCAATGTGCGTCGCAGTCAACTTGTGGCCGGATTCGACCGACGCGGTGGCGCCGTTGACGGTAACCGGGTAACCGAAGCCACGCAGCATGCGCTCGGTGTGGTCGCGGGTTGGCGCAGGCTCGGTGACGGTGGTCTTGCCCTCGGCGTACAGCCCCGCCAACAGCAGGCAGGATTTAACCTGGGCGCTGGCCATCGGCATGGTGTAAGTCAGGCCCTTGAGCGTGTTGCCGCCACGAATGGTCATCGGTGGACGACCTTCTGCAGCCGTCTCGATCACTGCACCCATCTCGCGCAGCGGGTTGGCCACACGATTCATCGGACGCTTGGACAGCGATGCATCGCCCGTCAGGGTGCTGTCGAAATTCTGCGCGGCCAGCAAGCCGGACAACAGACGCATCGAAGTACCCGAGTTACCCAGATAGATAGGGCCAGGAGCCGGTTTCAAGCCATGCAGGCCGACACCGTGAATGGTCACGCGACCATGGTGCGGACCTTCGATCACGACACCCATGTCACGGAAGGCTTGCAAGGTCGCCAGGGCATCTTCGCCTTCAAGGAAACCTTCGACTTCAGTAACGCCTTCCGCGAGGGAGCCGAGCATGATCGAACGGTGGGAAATCGACTTGTCGCCTGGTACACGAATCCGCCCACTCAGGCGGCCACCAGGATTTGCCAGGAAAATCAGATCGTTGGAGTTCATAGCGTCCACATAGGCCCGGCGGGCCAGGATTTTACTGAAATGCTCGCGGGCAACCCGGGCGCGCGTAAAGACGCCCAACAGTTGGTGCCCGTCCCCTGCATCGACCGCGTCGCGCAAGGCGTCGAGATCGCTGCGAAATGTATCGAGTGTGCGCAGGACAGCTTCGCGATTGGCGAGGAAGATGTCGTGCCACATGACCGGGTCACTGCCGGCGATTCTCGTGAAATCGCGGAAGCCGCCCGCAGCGTAACGGAAGATTTCCAGATTTTCACTGCGTTTGGCCAATGAATCGACCAAACCGAACGCCAACAGGTGCGGCAAATGGCTGGTCGCCGCCAACACTTCGTCATGACGCTCGACCTGCATGTGCTCGACATCGGCACCCAATTCGCGCCAGAGCCGGTCAACGACCGCCAGGGCAGCCGGATCGGTTTGCTCGAGCGGCGTCAGAATCACTTTGTGTCGACGGAACAGCTGAGCGTTGGAAGCCTCTACCCCGCTCTGCTCGGAACCGGCGATCGGATGCCCCGGAACGAAGCGCGCCGGCATGCCACCGAAGGCTTCGGTCGCTGCGCGCACCACATTGCCTTTGGCACTGCCGACATCGGTCAGAATCGCCGCCCCCAGGTCCATGCCAGCCAACAGCGCCAGCAGCTTCTCCATCGCCAGGATCGGTACCGCCAACTGAATCACGTCGGCACCGCGGCACGCGACAGCGAGGTCGTCTTCGCAACGATCCACCACGCCCAGCTCAACGGCGAGTTTTCGCGATAACGGATCGAGATCGACGCCGACCACTTCACGACACAACCCGCTTTCACGCAGGCCCTTGGCAAACGAACCGCCGATCAGCCCCAGACCGACCACCACCAGGCGACCGATCATAGGCACAGCAGGTTGCACGTCGATGACATCAACCACGAGCCAGAACCTTGGTCAGCGCCTCGAGGAAGCGACTGTTTTCAGCCGGCAGACCGATGGTGATGCGCAAGTGGTTCGGCATGCCGTAATTGGCCACCGGGCGCACGATCACGCCCTCATGCAGCAAGCCCTGGAATACCGGCGCCGCAACACGCCCCAGATCCACGCAAATGAAATTGCCTTTGGAAGGAATCCAGCTCAGCCCCAACTCACGGAAACCCGCTTCGAGTTGCTGCATGCCGGACTCATTCAGGCGACGGCTTTCAGCCAGGTACTCATCGTCCTGCAGCGCCGCGCAGGCCGCAGCCAAGGCCAGGCTGTTGACATTGAATGGCTGACGCACGCGGTTCAACACATCGGCAACCACCGCGGTCGACAAGCCGTAACCGACGCGCAATGCGGCCAGACCGTAAGCCTTGGAGAAGGTCCGGGAAACCAGCAGGTTCGGGTATGCCGCAAGGAAATCCAGGCCATCCGGCAGATCGCTACCTTCGGCGTACTCGATGTACGCCTCATCCAGCACTACCAGCACATGCGCAGGCACGTCCTGCAGGAACTCATCCAGCGCCTCGGCGCCGAACCAGGTCCCGGTCGGGTTGTTCGGATTGGCGATGAACACCACGCGGGTATTGCTGTCGATGGCTGCGAGCATGGCCGGCAGGTCATGACCCCAGTCTTTGGCGGGGATCACTCGCGCTTGCGCACCGACAGCCTGCGTGACGATTGGGTAGACCGCAAATGCATGCTCACTGAACACCGCATTCAGGCCCGGCGCCAGATAGGCACGCGCAACCAGCTCGAGAATGTCGTTGGAACCGTTGCCCAGCGTCACTTGATCGAGCTCGACCCGACACTGCTCAGCCAGCAGGGTTTTCAGCGCAAAACCGTTGCCGTCCGGATAGCGGGTCAGCTCGGCCAGCTCTTCGCGAATCGCCGCCAGCGCCTTGGGACTGGCGCCCAGCGGGTTTTCGTTGCTCGCCAGTTTGACGATTTTTGCCGGATCGATGTCCAGCTCGCGGGCCAGTTCGTCCACGGGCTTGCCCGGAACGTAAGGCGAAAGTTGTTGCACGCCCGGCTGTGCCAGAGCGAGGAAGTCGCCACTCATTGTTAACGCCTTTAGAGAACTGCTTTCGGGTAGGAACCCAACACTTTAAGTGCCACTGCTTCCTGACTGATTTTCTCCAGCACACCCTTTATCAGCGGGTCGCGGTGGTGGCCGACGAAATCAATGAAGAACACGTAGGTCCACTTACCGCTGCGCGACGGACGGGTTTCGATCCGCGTCAGGTCGATGCCATTGTCATGGAACGGCACCAGCAACTCGTGAAGCGCACCGGGCTTGTTGCTCATCGAGACAATGATCGACGTCTTGTCGTCGCCGGTCGGTGGCACTTCCTGGCTGCCGATCATCAGGAATCGCGTGGAGTTGTCCGGGCGATCCTCGATTTTTTCGGCCAGACGAGTCAGACCGTACAAGCCTGCCGCCATGTCGCCGGCAATCGCCGCCGAGTTCCACTCACCCTTGACCCGCTTGGCCGCTTCCGCGTTGCTCGATACCGCCACGCGCTCGACGTTCGGGTAGTGAGCGTCCAGCCATTTGCGGCACTGCGCCAGGGACTGGGCATGGGAGTAAATGCGGCTGATGCTGTCAGTCTTGGTGTTTTCACCCACCAGCAAGTGGTGGTGAATGCGCAGCTCGACTTCGCCACAGATAACCATGTCGTGTTCGAGGAAGCTGTCGAGGGTGTGGTTGACCGCGCCTTCGGTGGAGTTTTCCACAGGCACCACGCCAAAGTTCACCGCACCCGCGGCCACTTCACGGAACACTTCGTCGATCGCCGCCATTGGCTTGCTGATCACTGCGTGACCGAAGTGCTTCATGGCCGCTGCTTGAGTGAAGGTTCCTTCAGGGCCGAGGTAGGCCACTTTCAGCGGCTGCTCGAGCGCCAGGCACGACGACATGATTTCACGGAACAACCGCGCCATCTCTTCGTTGCCCAACGGCCCCTGGTTACGCTCCATTACGCGCTTGAGCACCTGGGCTTCACGCTCAGGACGATAGAACACCGGCACTTCGCCTTCGGCCAGCGAGGCCATCTTTACTCGCGCGACTTCCTGGGCGCAGCGCGCACGCTCACTGATCAGCTCCAGGACTTTTTCGTCCAGGGCATCAATGCGCAGGCGCAGTGCCTTGAGTTCTTGCTCAGACATTAGCCGTGTTCCTTCTCGAACTCTGCCATGTACGAAACCAGCGCATTGACTGCGTTGATATCGACGGCGTTGTAGATAGAGGCACGCATGCCGCCTACCGAACGGTGACCCTTGAGGTTCAGCAGACCGCGCGCCTCGGCACCGACCAGGAACGGCTTGTCGAGGCGATCGTCAGCCAGGCGGAACGGCACGTTCATCCACGAGCGGTCAGCCTTGTTGATCGGGTTGCTGTACAAGCCGCTAGCATCGATGAAGCTGTACAGCGTGCGCTGCTTGACTTCATTGAGCTTGCCAATGGCCTCAACACCACCCTGCTCTTTCAGCCATTCGAACACAAGACCGGACAAGTACCAGGCCAATGTTGGCGGGGTGTTGTACATCGAGCCGTTGTCGGCTGCGACCTTGTAGTCGAGCATGGTCGGGCAGAACGAACGGGCGCGACCCAGCAGGTCTTCACGCACGATGTTGACGACGATGCCGCTCGGGCCGATGTTTTTCTGGGCGCCGGCGTAGATCATGCCGAAACGCGAGACATCCACGGGGCGCGAGAGAATGTCCGAAGACATGTCAGCAACCAGTGGCACATCACCGACTTCCGGGATCCACTGGAATTCCAGGCCGCCGATGGTTTCGTTCGGCGCGTAGTGCACGTAGGCCGCGTCTTGCGACAGCTTCCATTCGTTCTGACCGGGAATGGCGAAATAGTCGTAAGGCTTGGCGGTAGCGGCGACGTTGACGTGGCCGTAGCGCTGCGCTTCTTCAATGGCTTTCTGCGACCAGATACCGGTGTCGATATAGTCGGCTTTACCGTTTTCCGGCAACAGGTTCAGTGGAATCTGAGCAAATTGCTGGCTGGCGCCGCCTTGCAGAAACAGCACTTTATAGTTCGAGGGGATATTCAGCAGATCACGCAAATCCTGCTCGGCCTTGGTCGCAATGGACACGAACTCATCGCTGCGATGGCTCATTTCCATGACCGAGAGGCCCTTGCCATGCCAGTCGAGCAACTCCGACTGGGCACGCAACAGGACAGCTTCAGGCAGCGCAGCAGGACCTGCGCAGAAGTTATAGGCTCGTTTGCTCACATCCACTCTCGCTATGCATTCACGGTAGCGGACAGAGCAAACACTCTGCCCTGCTACGATTTGGTTAGTCTTGCGGCTCTTCTTCGTCAGCTGCGTCAGCCTGCTGGCTTTCGACAGTGTCGTCCGGCTCGGTGCCGGCATCGAGCACGACGCCTTCCAGCTCAACGCCTTCTTCGCCTTCCAGCTCTTCGCCTTCGACTTCCGATGGCTCCTGAACCCGCTCCAGACCGACCAGTGTTTCATCGCTGGCCAGTTTGATCAGGGTCACGCCCTGGGTGTTACGACCCAGACTGGATACTTCGTCAACACGAGTACGCACCAGGGTGCCCTGGTCGGAAATCAGCATGATTTCCTCACCATCGAGCACCTGGACTGCACCGACCAGTCGGCCGTTACGCTCGTTGCTGACCATGGCGATAACGCCCTGACCGCCACGCTTGTACTCAGGGAACTCGGTGATGGCGGTACGCTTGCCGAAACCACGCGCCGAAGCGGTGAGGATCTGGCTGCCTTCTTCCGGGATCAGCATGGAAATCAGCTTCTGGCCTTCCGGCAGACGCATGCCGCGGACACCGCGAGCGGTACGGCCCATGGCACGAACGTCGGACTCTTTGAAGCGAGTCACCTTGCCGCCATCGGAGAACAGCATGACTTCACGCTCGCCATCGGTGATCGCAGCGCTGATCAGTACGTCGCCTTCGTCCAGCTCCAGCGCGATCAAGCCCACGCTGCGCTGACGGCTGAAGGATTCCAGCGGGGTCTTCTTCACGGTGCCATTGGCGGTAGCCATGAAGATGTAGTGACCTTCGGTGTATTCCTCGACCGGCAGCATGGTGGTGATGTATTCACCATCGTCCAGCGGCAGCAGGTTGACCAGCGGACGACCACGGGCAGCGCGGGATGCTTCAGGAATTTCGTAGGTTTTCAGCCAGTAAACCTTGCCCTTGCTGGAGAACAGCAACAGCGTGGTGTGGCTGTTGGCGACCAGCAGGTGAGCGATGTAGTCCTCATCCTTGACGCCGGTAGCCGATTTACCTTTACCGCCACGACGCTGAGCCTGGTACGCAGCCAATGGCTGGGTCTTGGCATAGCCACCGTGGGAAATGGTCACGACGCGCTCTTCTTCCGGGATCATGTCACCCAGAGTCAGGTCCAGACGCGCATCCAGAATCTCGGTGCGACGCACATCGCCGTACTCGGCACGAATGACTTCCAGCTCTTCGCGGATCACTTCCATCAAGCGCGTGGCGCTGTTGAGGATGCGGATCAGCTCGCCGATCTGGTTGAGGATCTCTTGATATTCGGCCAGCAGTTTTTCGTGTTCCAGGCCGGTCAGACGGTGCAGACGCAGCTCCAGAATGGCTTGCGCCTGTTCTGGCGACAGGAAGTACTTGCCGTCGCGCAGACCGAATTGCGGATCGAGGTTTTCCGGACGGCAGGAATCTGCACCGGCACGCTCGACCATCGCGACCACCGCGGTGGACTCCCAAGGCGTGCTGATCAGCGCTTCCTTGGCTTCCGACGGGGTTGGCGAAGCCTTGATCAGGGCGATGACCGGGTCGATGTTCGACAGCGCAACCGCCTGACCTTCGAGGATGTGACCACGCTCGCGGGCTTTACGCAGCTCGAACACGGTACGACGGGTAACGACTTCGCGACGGTGACGAACGAAGGCTTCCAGCAGGTCCTTGAGGTTCAGGATCCGCGGACGGCCGTCGATCAGCGCAACGATGTTGATACCGAACACCGCTTGCAGCTGGGTCTGGGCGTAGAGGTTGTTGAGGATCACCTCAGGCACTTCGCCGCGACGCAGCTCGATCACCACGCGCATACCGTCTTTGTCGGACTCGTCGCGCAGCTCGGTGATGCCTTCCAGCTTCTTCTCTTTGACCAGCTCGGCGATCTTCTCGATCAGGCGCGCCTTGTTCAGCTGGTAAGGAAGCTCGGTAATGACGATCTGCTGTCGGCCACCGACCTTGTCGATGTCTTCAATCATCGAACGGGCACGCATGTAAATGCGGCCACGACCGGTACGGTAGGCTTCGATGATGCCGGCGCGACCGTTGATGATCGCCGCGGTCGGGAAGTCCGGACCAGGGATGTATTGCATCAGCTCATTGATGGTCAACTCGGGGTTGTCGATGAGTGCCAGGCAACCGTCGATGACTTCACCGAGGTTGTGCGGCGGAATGTTGGTCGCCATGCCCACGGCGATACCGCTGGAGCCGTTGACCAGCAGGTTGGGAATACGGGTCGGCATGACCGCCGGGATCATTTCGGTGCCGTCGTAGTTCGGCACCCAGTCCACGGTTTCTTTATGCAGGTCAGCCAGCAGCTCGTGCGCCAGCTTGGTCATGCGCACTTCGGTGTATCGCATTGCCGCGGCGTTGTCGCCGTCGACCGAACCGAAGTTGCCCTGACCGTCTACCAGCAGGTAACGCAGCGAGAATGGCTGCGCCATACGAACGATGGTGTCGTACACCGCGGTATCACCGTGCGGGTGATACTTACCGATCACGTCACCGACAACACGGGCAGATTTCTTGTACGGCTTGTTGAAGTCGTTACCCAGTTCGCTCATCGCGAACAGCACACGCCGATGCACGGGCTTCAAGCCATCGCGCGCATCAGGCAGTGCCCGCCCGACAATTACGCTCATCGCGTAGTCGAGGTAGGACTGTTTCAGCTCGTCTTCGATATTGACCGGGAGGATTTCTTTGGCCAGTTCGCCCATGAGAAGCCTGATTCCTTTTTCTGGTGAAACTTCGTCACATCCATATGGGACGAACGAAGCTCGCCGCTGCAGGCTGAGTGCCAGCACCGACTTACGACAAATCAACGAGTTATGCCATGGATCTGCGCAGTAAAGGCAGCCACATCGGGCTACCTTGGAAACCGCCGGATGTTATCACAAGAGCCGCCACGCACCTATCCCCCAGATGCGCATGGAGCATAGTTAGTTGACCGGTGACAGCCGCAAAGGCGACGAGAGAGGCTCTGAGGCAAATCACAGGTCCGACTCAGGCTGATTTGTTGACCTTGAGGGCCCCATCGCGAGCAGGCTCGCTCCCACAATTGACCGAGTCGGTCACAGATTTTGCGAACGTCATCGATCCAATGTGGGAGCGAGCCTGCTCGCGATGGCGATTTAACAGGCGCCCAAGATCCTCAATGCAACCGCTTGCGGCACATCAACTGCGCCATCTTCGCGGTATCCGGCCGCTCGACGATGCCTTTTTCGGTGACGATGACGTCAATCAGATCAGCCGGCGTGACGTCGAACACCGGGTTAAAGGCATCGACATCCGCCCCCACCCGCTTGCCGCCGACTTCCAGCAACTCACGGCCATCACGTTCTTCGATCGGGATGTCGTCGCCACTGGCCAGATTCATGTCGATGGTCGAACTCGGCGCCACCACCATGAAGCGCACGCCGTGGTGCATGGCGTTGACCGCCAGTTGATAGGTGCCAATTTTGTTCGCCACGTCGCCGTTGGCGGTAATTCGGTCCGCGCCAACGATCACCCAGGTCACGCCTTTGGTTTTCATGATGTGCGCTGCGGCCGAGTCGGCGTTCAGGGTCACCGGAATGCCTTCGTTCGCCAGCTCCCAGGCGGTCAAGCGCGAGCCTTGCAGCCAGGGCCGGGTTTCGTCGGCGTAAACCCGTTCGACCATGCCTTCCAGGAACGCCCCGCGAATCACCCCGAGCGCCGTACCAAAGCCGCCAGTGGCCAGAGCGCCAGTATTGCAGTGCGTCAAAATCGCCTGGGCATTGCCCTGATGCTTGCGGATCAGGTCTACACCCAGCTGCGCCATGGTCAGGTTGGCTTCGCGATCACTTTCATGGATCGCCAAGGCTTCCGCTTCCAGGGCTGCCAATGGATTGGGGTGATCCTTGAGCCGTTCCAGACGCTCACGCATGCGACCCAATGCCCAGAACAGGTTGACCGCGGTCGGCCGCGAATCCGCGAGCAAGGCAAAGTCTTCTTCCAGCGCCGCCTGCCAGTCACCGTCCGCAGCGAACCGGGCACGTGCCGCCAACACCACGCCATAGGCGGCGCTGATGCCGATTGCCGGAGCACCACGCACCACCATCGAGCGAATAGCCTCGGCCACACCTGCGGCACTGGTGTAGGCAATCCAGGTTTCTTCGAATGGCAAAATGCGCTGATCCAGCAGGTACAGGGCGCCATCCCGCCAATCGATGGCCTTCACCTTCTCCGCAGCCAACAGTCGATTGCGCATCCTTCACCCCGCACTCATGAACAAAAGCCGCCGATTATAGCGATCCCCCCGCGAAGACGCTCGGGTATACTTCGCCATCCTTCATAAAAGCACTGGACCGAACCCTCGATGCCGAATCCTGCCGCTGCGCTCGACTTACTCTTGCTGCCGACCTGGTTAGTACCTGTCGAACCCGCGGGTGTGGTCCTCAAAGAGCATGGCCTGGGCATCCGCGACGGGCGCATTGCCTTCATCGGCCCGCGCAGCGAGGCCTTGAAGCTCAACGCCACGCAAGTCCGCGAGCTGCCGGGCATGCTGCTCAGCCCTGGCCTGATCAATGCCCACGGGCATGCGGCGATGACGCTGTTCCGTGGCCTGGCCGATGATTTGCCGCTGATGACCTGGCTCGAACAGCACATCTGGCCGGCCGAGGCCAAATGGGTCGATGAGGCCTTCGTCCGCGACGGCACTGATCTGGCTATTGCCGAGCAGATCAAGGGCGGCATCACGTGCTTTTCGGACATGTACTTTTTCCCGAAAGTTGCCAGCGAACGCGTGCACAACAGCGGTATTCGCGCGCAAATCGCCATCCCGATCCTCGATTTCCCGATTCCCGGCGCCAGTGATGCGGATGAAGCTATCCGTCAGGGCGTCGAACTGTTCAGCGACCTCAAGCATCACCCGCGCATCAAAATCACCTTCGGCCCTCATGCACCCTACACCGTCGGCGATGAAAACCTCGAAAAAATCCGGGTGATCGCCGAGGAGCTGGACGCTGCGATCCACATGCACGTCCACGAAACCGCCTTCGAAGTCCAGCAATCGGTCGAGCAACGCGGCGAGCGGCCATTGGCCCGCCTGGGTCGCCTGGGTTTGCTCGGACCGCGTTTCCAGGCCGTTCACATGACGCAAGTCAGCGATGAAGACCTGGCGTTGCTGGTAGAAAGCAACAGCAGCGTCATTCATTGCCCGGAATCGAACCTGAAACTGGCCAGCGGCTTCTGCCCGGTGGAGCGCTTGTGGCAGGCTGGGGTCAATGTAGCGGTCGGCACCGATGGCGCGGCCAGCAACAATGACCTCGACCTGCTGGGTGAAACCCGCACCGCCGCCCTGCTGGCCAAAGCCGTCGCCGGCTCGGCCACGGCGCTGGACGCTCATCGTGCCTTGCGCATGGCAACCCTCAACGGTGCCCGGGCGCTGGGGCTGGAAACCGAGGTGGGCTCGCTGGAAGTCGGCAAGGCCGCGGACCTGGTGGCCTTCGATCTGTCTGGCCTGGCCCAGCAACCGATTTACGACCCGGTTTCGCAGCTTATCTATGCCACTGGCCGGGACCGCGTAAAACACCTTTGGGTCGCCGGCAAGCAATTGCTCGACGACCGGCGCCTGACACGCCTCGATGAACAACAGCTATGCGCCACCGCCACCGTCTGGGGTCAGCGTATCAGCGGACACGCCGAATAGAACGAACCCTTGAGCTGAACCTCAAGGCTGACAGCAGAATTTTTTAGATTCAGAGGATTACCCATGAGCAACGTCGACCACGCTGAAATCGCCAAATTCGAAGCCCTGGCTCATCGCTGGTGGGACCGCGAAAGCGAGTTCAAGCCACTGCACGACATCAACCCGCTGCGGGTCAACTGGATTGACGAACGCGTCAAACTGGCCGGCAAAAAGGTGCTGGACGTCGGATGTGGTGGCGGCATCCTCAGCGAATCCATGGCGCAACGCGGCGCCACCGTGATGGGCATCGACATGGGCGAAGCACCGTTGGCGGTCGCGCAGTTGCATCAGCTGGAATCCGGCGTCAGCGTCGAGTACCGGCAGATCACCGCCGAAGCCCTGGCGGAAGAAATGCCCGAGCAATTCGATGTGGTCACCTGCCTGGAAATGCTTGAGCACGTGCCGGATCCGTCGTCGGTCATTCGCGCCTGCTTCCGCATGGTAAAGCCGGGTGGCCAAGTGTTCTTCTCGACCATCAACCGCAATCCGAAGGCTTACCTGTTCGCCATCGTCGGCGCCGAATACATCATGAAGCTGCTGCCGCGCGGCACGCATGACTTCAAGAAATTCATCCGCCCTTCCGAGCTGGGTGCCTGGAGCCGGCAGGCCGGCCTGAGCGTCAAGGACATCATTGGCCTGACGTACAACCCGCTGACCAAGCACTACAAGCTGGCCTCCGATGTTGACGTGAACTACATGATCCAGACCCTGCGCGAGGAATAAGCCCATGGTAATCAGAGCAGTTCTTTTCGACATGGACGGCACCCTGCTCGACACCGCGCCGGACTTCATCGCGATCTGCCAGAGCATGCGCGCCGATCGCGGCTTGCCACCCATGCCGGACAAACACATCCGCGACGAGATTTCCGGCGGGGCGAAAGCCATGGTGGCGGTGACCTTCTCGATGGACCCGGAATCGCCAGGCTTCGAGGCGTTGCGACTGGAATTCCTGGAGCGCTATCTCAAGGGTTGCGCGGTTCACAGCAAACTCTTCGATGGCATGGCGGAGCTGTTGGCCGACATCGAGAAATCCAATCTGATCTGGGGCGTGGTGACCAATAAACCGCTGCGCTTCGCTGAGCCGATCATGCAACAACTGGGGCTGGCCGAACGCTCGGCGCTGCTGATCTGCCCGGACCACGTGACGAACAGCAAGCCGGACCCGGAGCCGTTGATCCTCGCGTGCAAAATGCTCGACCTGGACCCGGCCAGCGTGCTGTTTGTGGGCGATGACCTGCGCGATATCGAGTCGGGCCGCGATGCCGGCACCAGGACCGCCGCAGTGACCTTTGGCTACATTCACCCGGATGACAATCCACGGAACTGGGGCGCGGATGTGGTGGTGGACCACCCTTCGGAGTTGCGCAAGGTTCTGGACGGCGCGTTGTGTAGCTGCTGATTCAGTCAAAAGATCGCAGCCTGCGGCAGCTCCTACAGGGGACCGCGATCTTTTTCAGCCCTTTTAATGGATTGTGTAGAGGTTTTTTATGTTTGATTATTCCGCCCGCCCTGAATTGCTCAAGGATCGGGTCATTCTGGTCACTGGCGCCGGTCGTGGAATCGGCGCTGCCGCGGCAAAAACCTATGCCGCTCACGGCGCTACCGTGCTGCTGCTGGGCAAGACCGAGGCCAATCTGACTCAGGTCTACGACGAAATCGAAGCGGCCGGTCATCCACAGCCAGCGGTGATTCCGTTCAACCTGGAAACCGCTCTGCCGCATCAGTACGACGAGCTGGCGGCAATGATCGAAACCGAATTCGGCCACCTTGATGGCTTGTTGCACAACGCCTCGATCATTGGCCCGCGTACGCCACTGGAACAACTGTCCGGCGAAAACTTCATGCGCGTGATGCACGTCAACGTCAACGCCATGTTCATGCTGACCAGCACCCTGCTGCCGCTGCTCAAGCTGTCTCAGGACGCCTCGGTGATCTTCACTTCCAGCAGCGTCGGTCGCAAAGGTCGCGCGTACTGGGGCGCTTATGGCGTGTCGAAATTCGCCACCGAAGGCCTGATGCAAACCCTGGCCGACGAAGTCGACACCGTCGCACCGGTGCGCTCCAACAGCATCAACCCAGGCGCTACCCGCACCAGCATGCGCGCTCAAGCGTACCCGGGCGAAAACCCGGCCAACAACCCGACACCTGAAGAGATCATGCCGGTTTACCTGTACCTGATGGGACCGGACAGCACTGGCATCAATGGTCAGGCATTCGACGCTCAGTAAGCCCCTCGCTACACCCGCTGCCGCGACGACATACCGTCGCGGCACGCTCCTCACTACCTTCAGGCGCCAGTCTTGAGTCAAACAAATGCCGCCGTATCCACCACCACTAACAGCCATACAACCTAATAAATTGATTTAGAAGGAGTTTTATCAAGGTGAACCGAATGGCACGACTTTCGCTCTAACACTGCGTAAACACGCAGCGTGTTAGCGGTCGGGCAGCACCCTGTCGAGGCTTACTTTTGCTCGGCAAAGCAGACTAAACTTTGGCCACATGTCCTACGGGACTGATGGACCAGTATGACGCGCAGCCCAAAGCCGCTCTCACCCAGCCTGTAAGACAGCATTCCTGCTTAGGGGCTCACGCCATATGAAATCTCCAACCCAGACCAACGCAATTGACTTCGATAGCGCCAAATTGCAACGCCTGGGCTTTGGTCAACTGCCGCCCCTCCTGGAGCGTCCCGCCAGCCTCGGCCAATTGCGCCAGCACATGGGCCTGCAACTACAAACCAGCCTTGAGCCGCAGCGCATTCTGGGACTGTTTTTCCGCGAAGTTCAGCGCCTTGTCCCACTGGACGCCTTGCACTATGAGCACAAAACCAGTGATTTGCGCCTGGAGTTCGGTCAGCGTGGCCATCACTCGGTGAGCTACAGCCTGAGCCACGAAGGCGCACATCTGGGCGATCTGGTGTTCCGTCGCAATCAGCGCTTCAGCGAACAGGATCAGGGCAAACTCGAATCCCTGCTGGCAGCCCTGCTCTTCCCGATGCGCAACGCCTTGCTCTATCGGGCTGCAACTCAAAGCGCACTGCGCGATCCACTGACAGGCACCGGCAACCGCATTGCCATGGATCAGACCCTGCAACGTGAGATCGACATGGCCCGGCGACATATGCAGCCGCTGTCGTTACTGATGCTCGATATCGATCACTTCAAACGGATCAACGACACCCATGGCCACAGTGCCGGCGATGACGTGCTCAAGGCTGTCGCAACCTCGATCAAAAACCAGTTGCGCAACGTAGACATGGTCTTCCGTTTTGGCGGCGAAGAATTTTTGATTCTGCTTTCCAACACCAGCCGCGAAGCTGCCGCGATGATTGGCGAACGCCTGCGTTATGCCGCGCAAGCCGAGGAGTATTGGGCCGATGGGACGCTGATCGGGTTGACAGTCAGCCTCGGGTGCTCGACGTTGCTGCCCGGAGAGTCCGCAGATAGCTTGTTACGGCGCGCCGACAGCGCGTTGTATGTGGCCAAACGCGAGGGGCGTAACCGGTTGGCGATGGCCGGCTGAATCACCAGCAACACCCCAAGTCAAATGTGGGAGCGAGCTTGCTCGCGATGAACGATAACCCGGTTTTCCTGTTAAACCGGGTTGCCTGCATCGCGAGCAAGCTCGCTCCCACATTGGATCGTTGTTAAACCGAAGGATCAGCTTTCGACCAGCACCATCCGCTCACGGACTACCGGAGCCCTTTCCGAGTGTTCCAGTTGCATGCAGCGCTCCAGAAACAGGTACATATAGTCGTAGCTCTTGCAAACCGCGTCACGTAGTTCAGCTTGCAGGGATTTGCTGGGGTTCTGGCCCGCCAGCGTGCAGATTATTTCCAATGCCTCCCATGGATGGGCATCATCGTATTGAGCGTGCATTTTCAGCCACTTCATGGCGCGCTTGCGATCCTCCTCAGGGAACGATGCCGCATAAATCCCGCTGGAACACACCAGCGCCGACCACTCACCGGTTGCACCTTCAATCGCATAGTTGGTCGCCGCAATGGCAACAATCAGCGAATCCGCCGAACTGGTATGCCAGCACCAATGACTCAACGCATGAAGTTCAGGGGCAACCTGCTGCGCCTGCAAGTCCTCCAGACTGACGCCATGCGCTCGACTCCAGTGCACCCAGTAGTCGGCATGGTTAAGCTCAACCCGAATATTGCGCATCAGCCAGCGACGTGCCATGTCCTCACCGGGGTGACGGGCAAAGCGGGTTTTGGTCAGGTTTTGCGCCATGTACAACGCGAACTGTTCAACGACCGGCCAGCCACCAATGAGGTACTGACGCATGGTCTTTGCGCTGAGTTTGTTGTCACGCATCCGCTGATACAGTTCATGTTCGACAACCCGACGCTTGCTCTCGCTGCAATCCCGGATCAACTGCTGAGCCCAGGCTGGATAACTTGCGGCTTCCATAAGCGGGCCGGATCTGTTGAATGTATCGATCACTGTCGCACTCCTTTTGATTGTGATTGTACGGATCAGCAAGAGACTTCAACGGAATGTGCCAGGCGCCTTGAATAACAGAGGCCGCGGTCTGGTGGGCCGACATTGCAGGCTGTCACAGGTAAACAATTGCGGGCGTTCGATAACATACCCTTGAGCATAATCCACCCCGATCTCCAGCAATGCCTGCTCGATCTGGGGTGTTTCAACAAACTCGGCAATGGTGCGCTTACCCATGACATGACCGATGTGATTGATCACTTCGACCATTGCACGGTTAATCGGGTCGTCCAGCATATCCTTTACGAAACTCCCGTCGATCTTCAAGAAGTCTACAGGCAAATGTTTCAGATAAGCGAATGAGGACATACCGGCACAAAAGTCATCCAACGAAAAATGGCAACCTAACCCTTTGAGTTCATTAATAAATCTGATTGCGCTGCCTAAATTCGAAATTGCACTGGTTTCAGTGATTTCAAAACAAATCATTTCAGGCGGGATGGCATAGGCAATGAACTTCTCACGTAGGAAGTGTAGGAAAGCCTCATCACCGATCGTAATACCTGACAGATTTATCGCACACATGGCCAACGGCCCTTCGCGCTCTTGCGCGATGCCCTGAGCAATGATTTTGAAAACGTTCTCGACCACCCAACGATCCAGCGACGTCATCAACCCATAGCGCTCGGCGGCAGGAATGAAACTGTCCGGCAGGATCATCCGCCCGGCTTCGTCATGCAGACGCAGCAGGATTTCGATATGCCCGCCACCTCGCTCGACATGCCCCAGCGCAGCGATTTCCTGTGAGTACAAGCAGAAGCGATTCTCTTCGAGCGCCATGTGCAAGCGCTGCACCCAGGCCATCTCGCCGAAACGCAAGGACAGCTCGGAATCGTCGGCATGATAGACCTGCACCCGGTTGCGGCCCTTTTCCTTGGCCATGTAGCAGGCCATATCGGCAGCACGCAATGAAGCCTCAAGGGTGGCCGGAGCTTGAATGATGTGCACCAGGCCGATGCTGACGGTGGTCACGAACGGCCGGCCTTTCCAGACAAAATGCAGGTTTTGCACTGTCTGACGCAGGCCCTCGGCGATTTTCTCCGACGCTTGCGGCGAACAGTTTTCCAACAGGATGCCGAACTCGTCACCGCCCAGCCGGGCCAGGGTGTCACCTTCGCGCAATCCCGACTGCAACAACGCACAGATATGCCGCAGCAACTCATCACCTGCGGCGTGTCCGCAGGTGTCGTTGACCAGTTTGAATTGATCCAGGTCGAGGAACATCAAGGCATGCCGGGCAGGTTGGCGCGTCAGGTTGTGCAGCGCCTGCTCCAGGCGATATTCGAATTCGCGACGGTTGGCCAGCCCGGTCAGGGCGTCGTGGGTGGCCTGCCAGGAAAGATTGGCGATGTACTGCCGCTCCTGGGTCATGTCATGCAGCACCAGCACTGTGCCGCTGACCTTGCCTGCATTGCGAATCGGCGAGCCCACCAGCGTCACGGAAACCGTGCTGCCGTCCAGCCGCTGAATCAGTTTGGAGTGCTCACTGCCACCACTGAGTTGACCGCTGAGAATGTGCTCGATCAGGGTAAAGCCGTCAGCCTGGGCATTTTCGTCCAGCAGATTGAACAAGGCCGCCAGCGGCAACCCGACCGCCTGTTCAGCTTTCCAGTGGGTCAACTCTTCGGCCGCCGGGTTCATGTAAGCGATGGCGCCTTCAACGTCGGTGGCGATCACGCCATCACCAATCGATTGCAGGGTGATTTGCGCGCGTTCCTTTTCCAGCTGCAAGGCATTGGCAAACGCATGGCGCTGGGCCAGAAGCTTATGGGTTCGTAGCAACGCCAGGGCAATCAACCCCAATGCCGTGGCCAGGTTGGTGAACAGCAACAACCGTAGAATCAGCCGCGAACCCTCGCCCAATGCGTCACTGAAGGCTTTGGCGGCGGGTGTCACCCCTTCGTTGATGGCAAATATCTGGGTTTTCCAGCGCTGGATGTCAGCGTCGGTCGCCTGGTTGCCGGCAATGCGCTGATGCATTTCACGGGCGACGCTATCGAGCTGCACCAGATAGGCATCACCTACGGTCCAGCGATCGATTGCGGTTTCCAGGTAGCTGAAATGCCGGAAGTTCAAATACAGCCAAATCAGACTGGAGACGTCATCGGGATGGTTACCGCCCTTGAGGATGCCACGTCGGGCAGCCGCCAGATCGGGCGGCTGACTATCCAGCGCAACACGCAGTTCATGCCCGCCCTGAGGGACTGCAATAGCATTCTGGTACTTGAGGAAAATCGACTCGTCGCGACTGTCGGCGTAGAGATTGAGGTAATAGATGGCATCTTTCTGGCCCTTGGACCACAGGCTTTCGCCGGCAACGTAGCCGCGAACCGCCGACAGAACGTACAGGCTCACGCCACCCAACAGGGCCTGAAATAACACGACGGCGATAAATGGCCAGACGATGCCCAACAACCGTGGCGTTCCGAGAGTCCGTTTTTGCTTCATGAGGTCCTTTGCATAGGCGCTGGCGATCATCACCAAGTTAAACCACTACCGCTAGCCTAGGGTGCCTTCTCGCTCCCAGCAAGCCAACGGTGCTGGAACCGTCCTCCGTAACCACCCTAAATTTTCGATCAATAAATATGTACCAACCTGACCACATCGGATCAATGAACACTGCCTCCTCATTTCATACAGAGTCAGTATTCATCATGCAGATAACCACCTCCACCAGCTCCGCAACCAGCACTGATGCACAAAGATACCAAGGTCAGTTAGCGGACTATGACACCATGTTGCGTCAACTGAGACTCATCAAACAGGAGTCACTGGATCCTACCGGTGCCTTTATGAGCCCTTCCCATCATTCCCCCCTGGCTCAAGAGTACGAGGCCGGACAGGTTTTCCTGAACAAACTGCTCAGTGATGAGGACTACCTGGCACTTTCCCGGAAACTCAAAACAAGATCCGGTTCCTTGTCAGTCACTATCGGAGAGGAACAGGCCGTCTATGAAACGACAGGCCTGGACGGGATAGGTGAAATCACGTTAACCCTGACCGACAAACCACAGTGGCGCGACTGGACAAGCGAAATTGAGAGTGCCGTTCGCAACATAGGCGGACAGATGCGCTCCGACGGCCTGATCAGCCTCCCTCGAATGCTGAGGTATTACGGTCTCTCGACCGTGGAAGCAAGAGATTCCACTGCACTGGACTCAGTCACTCATGCACTTGAAGAGAAACGGGCAAGCCATATGCTGGGGCTTGAAAGCGGCATCGATATCGACGAGTTGGTCAGAGCATCCGACCATCAAGCAGTCATTCAGGTCGTCAAGGAATTCCTGCCATCCGATAAAACTTCCGTGCTGGATTACCTGTCAAGCTTCATTCCCTCCATGCCGGGCACGCTACAACTGCGTACGACACCCATGACCTGCCTGGAACAACTGCTGCATTGCGACAAGGCAAAGGTACTGGGAAACCGGTTGCTTGAAGAGCTGGGTTGGTACGGTGGCAAACTCCGCGACGATGCCGCTCCGGGTATCCGAACCAAGTTGGTGAGCAAGGCCATTCGTCTGTGGGCAGAACAATCGTCAAGCGAAAACCCGGACGGTATTGCCGGCTACCGTTGGCAAAAGCCATCCAACTGGGGAAAAAGCTATCAGGCAATCTGGAGCGAATTCGAGTCGCATCTGCTCAGCTCAAAACACGCCTCATCAGTGAATGAATCAATTCTGATTGCATGCCTTTATCAACCGTTGTTTCCACCAGAGTTTCAGGTTCGCGATATACCACCCGAACTGGCCTACCGAAGCTCAGTGGTTTGGGTAAACTTCGTACACGGCGTCAACCTCGCCCATGCCATAGATCCAGTCTTGCTGCGACTACTGAAATTCCAGGAACTGGTCGACCTCCCGATTGATCAAACTGAAGAAGCCTCTGCGCAGGCCCTGAATATCATAGCTCTCGCACGACTTAGTCCTACCCTGGAATGGGCTGTCACCAATGGAGTTATTCGTGAAAGAACCGATGCCAACTATACAAAGGAAGAAATCGAGCGATCAGTCTCTGCGCTTGACGCGCACACACAAACATTGAGCAATGCCATCACTGAACTCGACAAGGAACCTCCCAAACGACTGGATCTGGCCAAACAAGAGATGGCCAAGCTATTTGGCGATGCATTCATGTCGGATGGCTACAGATTGATACCCGAGCCCTCTCAATGGTCGAGCAGCTTCTTTGATACGCCCACGTTAAAGAGTGCCCCCAAAGAGTCCTTCAGCTTTCTTGACGTGTATGCATCCGGGAAGTTTGATGACGGTAAAAAATGGTACAGGACAACACCGGATGGAAAACAAAGAAGCACACTCTGGATCCACCTTGATGGCGATCGAAAAATACAAATCTACAAAAACATCATATTCTCTAACTCTTCAGGCAGGTACTCCCCAGGTGACAAATACTTGCCTGACATCAGCGCCGTCTTCCAAGAGCAATTCAACACTTATCTCACCTCACAAAAAATCGCCTACGAAAAGTTGATAAAAAGCCAATTATCATCTTTACCATTACTCGATCGCCAGGCAATAGAACATGGCATTATAAAAATATATACCTTGAGGGCGCCCACCTCTGGAGAGGAGGCACAGAACGAGTCCGAGCAGATCATAAAACCACTCAGGGCCCGCAGAGGTTTTATATTGGAAGCCACCCACAACAACCAAAAATCATATTACGAATGCATACCGAACGCGGGAGTGATTCGTCACCTCAAATCGTTCAATCAAAACTTCATTGGCGGGGCGCTAAAAACTGAAAGGTGGAAAGTCTCAAAAGGCTCTGCCGTCACAGTGAGTGTCGTTCGCACCAAGACACTTCCATTCGATTGGGGTGCACATACAGCCGGGACCATTCCCCTGCCAGGTGCAAGTTGCGAGGCGATCATAGAGCAGCTGGGAAACACCCTCAGCAGCGTTCAGCCCGACCAAGAGCCGGACTTCGTACCACACACACTATCTTCTTTGCGCTCACGTCAAATTACTGAGTTGATCACCAGCACTCTTTTTTTTGTTGACGAAACACTTCTTCTTGCTCATGCCCGCGGGGAAACTGAATTTGACCGTATACAAGCCCAGACAGATAAAACCCTCAAGGTAATAAAAATGTTCGTGCCTTTCTGGAACGCCATCGAAGATATCGCCTCAGGTGATAGAAATCGGATCATTCAAGGCGTGTTCGGTTTAATCTTAGACATGGCCATCTTTGCGTACCCTATCGGTAAGTACGTATCGGGCGTAGTAAAACTGGTATCGACTGCCGGAAAACTCGGCGCACGTGCGACTCTGCGGGGTTTTGGCAACCTGACAAAAACATTGCTCATGGCAACGGCGCAAAACCTGAACCCTCTGGAGCTCTTCCCGTTGCTATTCAAATCAGGCTCCAGAATTGTTTTGCGGTACGGCCAGAAAGGCTTGTTCAAGGTGAAGTCATTGGGCGGCCATGCCGGACAATACAACATCGTCGGGGCTGTTTCCACATCGGCTACTCCCGGTACCTGGAGGTCCAGGGTCGCAGGCGACCACTTGGCGACAGTGCGCGGCATTGAAGATGTCCCCATACGCAATACGGGCCTGACAAGTAAACCAGACTATCGCCTGATTGACCCGTTATCTGGCAAGCCATATGGCCCTATACTCGCCACCCGCTCAGGTGATCTTTCGTTGGGGCGATCACACTACAGTGCACTGGAAAAGAAGCATAACCACGACATCTTCAAGCTCTCTAATGACACCCGCGTACACGAGGTGCTGGAAGTCGATGGCACAAGCACCTTCTTCCTCAACGATGTCCCTTACAGGCTGCATGACGGCAGCTTGCGACGTGTCAGCAGTCTTGACGCCAGTGAGAAACTCAAACAGGTGCCATGCCGTACTCGTCGCAATTTTGGCGATGCCTGCAAGACCAAATACATATTAGCTGACGACCCTGCCCAACGCCCCCAGCGAGGAACGTTTACCGAGGAGAAGAGCTGGGCCCCGTGGTTTGGGGAGGTAACCAGCTACCCTTCAACTCCGAAATCCGCCGACGACCGTAGCTTGCTGAACTTTGAAGGAAAGATCTACGAACTTAAGGACGGCAAGCTAAACACCTATAAGGGAAAACCTGAATGGATTGGTCTCACGCAAAGAACCCCTGTTCCCAAAGAAGAAGTTTCCGCCATCGTGGAATTCCAGACGGGTATATATGGAGGCATCAAAGTAACCGGCACCGCGAAAAACATTGATGACGTACATGACACCGGCGCAATTATCGTACCTTCCATAGATAAAAAAACCACATACATATTCACCAGACTCAATACTGATGACTATTACCTGGCGAGGCTCTCGCCCAGCGACAGCATTAATACACCACTGATGATGAAAAGGCTGACTCCGGACGAACTACTCGCAGGCACTCTGGGAGAGGAGCTGAAGCGCGTGTACGCAGGCTCGTTAAATGCGAACAACACCGCACGCATTTACGGAGAAGAAAAGATCAAGCTTGCACTGGTCAAAATAGATGAGATCGCGACAGCCATCGGCACGCCGGGCAATCCTCCTGCCAATATGAAGTGGTTAAAAGTCGATACCTCCTCGGCCGAAGCCCTGATGTTTGATTACGGAACAAGAATGATTGTCGCAGAGTTACCCGAGGGTGCAGCGGTATGGAAATCCAATGCCCTTGCGTCAGAAACGATGCAAGAATCGACAGCCAACATCTTCGAAATACTTTTCAAAAACAAGTCAACAACCGCTTCGCCACACCGGTCGACCAATACCGTAAAGATCGACAACGCGATGGAACAACTGCAAAAAATTCTTCCGACCAAACAACATTCGGAAAACCTGAAAAACATAGGCTATGCCAAAGTCGAGACTGCTGCCGGGCGAACTGAAATATATGTCAGCGTTTCCGGCGTCGGGGATAACACCCAACATCTCCCGCTGTTCAAAACCAGTGATGGCTTTACAGAAATCGAACTCAACGGTGCTACTTACTTTAATGTCGACGGCATTAGAAACCCTATTGACCCAGTCTCTCTTCACTTGAGCGAAGACGGAAACCTGCTGGCAATCCCACACCCGATGAGTGATGCCAGCAGCTCCGATGTCTTAAATCGGGTTACGTCAGTAGACAGCGAGAGCAAGCTGATTGGATACATCAGCGAAAAATACCCAAATGCTGAAGACATTAAATCAGTGACAGTGGTCACCACCTTACCTCCATGCGACTCCTGCTCAATCGTCATGAAAGAATTTGGTCATGCGCGCGGAGTCGAGGCACTGAACGTCATATGGGGTAAGCGTCCTAACCCGCGCAAGCGGCCGGCCCCTGAAAGCAGCGGTTCTTCAAGCGATTCAAGTTCGTCAAACTCCTCCAGCGATTAAAACTGACCCCAAAGCTATCAATGCTGCTGCAAATGCCCATAAAGCTTGGCGTATAAACCACCATCAGCAATCAACTGCTGATGGTCGCCATCTTCGGCAATCTGGCCACCATCGAATACCAGCACGCGATCTGCCTGTTTTACCGCCGATAACCGGTGGGCAATGATCAGTGTCGTTCGGCCGCTGAGAAACCGTGCCAGTGCTTGATGGAGGTTGTATTCGGTGGCGGCATCCAGCGCCGAGGTCGCTTCATCGAGGACCACGACCTTCGGCTCCGCCAGCACCATGCGCGCAATGGCCAGGCGTTGGCGTTGGCCACCGGACAAGCGCACACCGGAACGGCCAACGATGCTGTCCAGCCCTTGCGGCAACGCCTTGACCGTAGCGTCGAGCTGGGCGATTTCCAGCGCCTGCCAGCAAGCTTCGTCGCTGCGTTCGCGGCCCATGCTCAGGTTGGCCCGAATGGTGTCGTTGAACAGTGCCGGATGCTGCAAAACCACCGCGACATTCTCGCGCACGGTTTCCAGGCCGATTTCCTCTTGAGTCGCGCCACCAAAACGGATGCAGCCCGCCTGCGGCGTATAGAGCCCCAACAGCAATTGCACCAGCGTGCTTTTACCCCCGCCGCTGGCGCCGACGATCGCGACTTTCTCACCAGGGGCGATGGACAGGTTCATCTTGTCCAGCACCAGCTCACCGCCGTAGCCGAAACTCAAGCCTTGCACCTCGATGCCCACCGTCTCGCGCCCCTTGAACGGGTCGACGCCACCTGGGTACTGCGGCTCATCGTCACGCGACAACAACTCGTTGATTCGCGTCAGCGCCCCACCGGCCGCGTAATAAGCGTATTGCAGATTCAGCAGCTGCTCGACCGGCCCGATCATGAACCAGAGGTAGCTGAACACCGCAAGCATCTGGCCGATGGACAGGTCGGAGAACAGCACTGTGAGCATCGCAGCGGCGCGAAAGATATCGATGCCGAACTGGAACAGCAAACCGCTGGCGCGGCTTGAAGCGTCGCTTTTCCACTGTGAGTTGATGGCGTAGTTGCGCACTTCTTGCGCCCGCATCCCCAGTCGTCCAAGGAAAAAACCCTGGCGATTACCAGCGCGGATTTCCTGAATCGCATCCAGGGTTTCGGTCAGCGCCTGGGTGAACCGGGAGGTACTGTCGTTCTCAAGTTTTTTCAGGTGTTTGACCCGCTTGCCCAATTGCACCGTGGCGTAGATCACCAGTGGATTGAACAGCAGAATCAGCAGCGCCAGTTTCCAGTGCATCCAGACCAGAATGCCCGCCGTGCCGACCAGCGTCAGCATCGCCACCAGAAAACGGCTGAGGGTTTCACCGACGAATTTATCGAGCGTGTCCAGGTCGGTGACCAGGTGCGTGGTCACCGTACCGCTGCCCAGGCTTTCATATTCACCGAGGGAAATACGCTTGAGTCGCTCGATCAGTCGCACGCGAATGCGGTAGACGATGTCCTTGGCCAATCCGGCAAACAGGCGTGCCTGCAAGACGTTGAACATCAACGCACCGCAACGCAGGGTCAAGGTCACCAGCAACATCAAACCGATGTAGCCAGCGGCGCTTTGCCAGCCGGCCGGCAGCGCGTGGTTCATGACTTTCAGTGCCGCGTCGCCATGCCCCAGCAGCACTTCGTCCACCAGCAGCGGCAACAGCAAGGGAATCGGCACACTGCACAGGGTCGCCAGTACGGCGACGCCGTTAGCGATCCACAGGGATTTTTTATGGTGAAGCGCCAGACGACGGATTTCCGCCCAACTCAGCCGATCGACCCGCTTGGGTTGCTGCACATCATCGGGCCGGTCATACACAGGCGGCGCGCTCCAGCCAGCGACCGAGCAACGGTGACAGCTCGCTGAGCGGTTGATAGCCATTGGTCAACAGTGCCAGTTGACCATTGCGCTCGGCCAGCAAGGTCGGGAACCCGGCGATGCCCAGATCCTGAACCCAGGTGAAGTCTGCCGCCGTGGCCGCGTGCTGATCGGCACGATCAAAAGCTGCCGCGAACTCGATACGTGGCAAACCGGCTTGTTCGGCCAACTCCACCAATACACTGGCGCGGGTGACGTCACGGCCCTCGGCATAAAAGGCCCGCTGAATGAGTTTAAGCAGTTTCCACGCGCAATCCGGCGCCAGACTGCGCGCTGTCACCAGTGCGCGGCAGGCAGGTTCAGTGTCGTAGACAAAACCGTCGGGCAGCGCGCCTTCGAACTTGAACGGCTGGCCGGTGGCCTCGGTGACCGCCTGCCAGTGTTCGAGAATGTAGCGCCGAGTGGTGGGTTCCAGCGCCGCACCACTGCCTGTGCGCAAACCGCCGACCACCAGATGCACTTCAACGCCCGCGGCCTGCGCCTGCTCGACCAGGGCCTCGGCCACCGGAGCGAAGCCCCAGCACCAGGAACACATCGGATCCATTACATAGAGCAGGCGCGCGGACATGGTTCAGGCCTCGGTGTTTGATTGCTTGTAGTTGTAACCAATCGGGTGCGGCTGATTACGGGCCTTGGCCAGTTCGATCTGTTTCTGCCGGTCGATCGCACTGCGACGGGTCTTCTCACTCAGCTTATCCCAGCAATGCGGGCAACTGATGCCAGCGACATAGTGCTCGGATGCACGGTCTTCGACGCTCACTGGCGTACGACAGGCATGACATTGATCGTAGTCGCCTTCGCTCAAGTCGTGGCGAACGGTGACGCGGTTATCGAACACGAAGCAGTCGCCCTGCCATTTGGTTTCTTCCTTCGGCACCTCTTCGAGGTACTTCAGGATCCCGCCCTTGAGGTGGAAGACTTCATCGAAGCCCTGGCTGAGCATGTAGCTCGAAGCCTTTTCACAACGAATGCCGCCGGTGCAGAACATCGCGACTTTCTTGTGTTTGGCCGGGTCGAAGTTGGCTTTGATGTAGTCTGGGAATTCGCGAAAACTGGTGGTTTTCGGGTCGAGCGCACCTTCGAACGTGCCGATCGAGACTTCGTAGTCGTTGCGGGTATCGATCAGCAGCACTTCAGGATCGCTGATCAAGGCGTTCCAGTTCTGCGGGTCAACGTAGGTGCCGACCTTCTTGTTCGGATCGACGCCTTCAACACCCAGGGTGACGATTTCTTTCTTGAGCTTGACCTTGGTGCGGTAGAACGGCTGCTCATCGCAGTACGACTCTTTGTGGTCGATGTCGTCCATGCGCGGGTCGTTCTTGAGCCAGGCCATCAGCCCGTCGATGCCTTCGCGGCTACCGGAAACCGTGCCGTTGATGCCTTCTTCGGCAATCAGCAAAGTGCCTTTGATGCCGTTGTCGACCATCGCCTGCAACAGTGGCTCGCGCAGGGCGACGTAATCTTCAAGGGTGACGAACTTATACAGTGCCGCCACGACAATCTGTTGTGTCATGGGTGATTCTCCAGGTGGCTACCCTCGTAAGGGGTGAACCGGATGCGAAAAAAAACGCGCCGGCTAAGCGGCGCGTTGCGGATTGTAGCAAAGGAGCAGCGGTAAGCGGCAAGCTTCAAGCGGCAAGCACGGAGCGGGTCGCCTTGAACTTGCAGCTTGTAGCTTGAATCTTGCAGCTGCTTAATGGCTACCGCCAGCGCAGGTCGGCGAGGCAGGTGCCGCGCCGGTCTTCGCCCATTCCTCAGGCGTGTACGTATGCAGCGCCAACGCATGGAACTCGCCCATCAGGTCACCCAACGTGGCGTAGACCTTCTGGTGGCGCTTGACGCTGTTGAGCCCGGCAAACTGCTCGCTGACCACCACGGCCTTGAAGTGGGTTTGCAACCCACGGCTGTGCATATGGCTTTCGTCCAGCACATCCAGATGCGCGGGTTGCAACGCGTTCAGTGCCGATTCAATACGTTGTTGCATGGTCATTGCGGGGCTCCGCTCAAGGCTTTTTCTTGGCTGGAGCGGCAGCGTCTTTCGGCGTCAGCTCGGCAGTCATGTCAGACAGCAGCTTGTTGACCACAGGCACCGCACTTTCCAGTTTGGCTTGAGTCATCTGGGCCGATTGCTGAGTCAACTGAGGCATTTTTTCCAGGACTTTCTTGCCCAGTGGCGACTGGTAGAACGCGACCAGGTCCTTGAGCTCGGATTCGCTGAAGTTGGTGGTGTAGAGCTTGACCATGTCCGGTTTCAGCTTGTTCCAGCCAATGGCCGCGTCCAGAGCTGCGTTGGCCTTGGCCTGGTAGGTTTCCAGCAAGGCTCTTTTCGATTCCGGCGCTTTGGTTTGTTCAAAGCGCTGGGCGAACATTTGCTGCACTTGCATGTACACCGGAGTGCCCAGTTTGTCAGCGTGCGCCAGGGTCAGGAACGCTTCGGCACTGGCGTTGTGGCTGGCGGTATCGGCGAAAACCTGGCCGCTGGCACAGACCAGAGCAACCGCGGTACAGATGGCACGAAGACGAGTCATCGAGTTTCCTATTCTAGCAGGCGAGGTAAAACCCCAAGGGTGGCCATTCTGCGCCTAAAAAACTCATGCGCTCAACCCCTCCCCCTTGCCAGGCCTGATTTGCAGGGCCGAACGGTAGAAAAAACGACTGATGGAACCTCAAGCGCCAATCACGGCCTAAACTGCGCTATCAGACCTACAGGAATGTGACCGATGAGCCGAATCGAAACCGACAGCCTTGGCCAGGTGGAAGTCCCGGATGAAGCCTACTGGGGCGCACAGACGCAGCGCTCGCTGATCAACTTTGCGATCGGTAACGAACGCATGCCGCTGGCTGTATTGCACGCCCTGGCGCTGATCAAGAAAGCTGCAGCACGGGTCAATGATCGCAACGGTGATCTGCCGGCCGACATTGCCCGACTGATCGAACAGGCGGCCGACGAAGTGCTCGATGGCCAGCATGATGACCAGTTCCCGCTGGTGGTCTGGCAGACCGGCAGCGGCACCCAAAGCAACATGAACGTCAACGAAGTGATCGCCGGTCGCGCCAACGAACTGGCCGGCAACCCCCGTGGCGGCAAGGTTCCGGTGCACCCCAACGATCACGTCAATCGCTCGCAGAGTTCCAACGACAGCTTCCCCACCGCCATGCACATCGCCACGGTGCAGGCCGTGCAACAGCATCTGTTGCCGGCGGTCGCTGAACTCTCCGGAGGTTTGGCAGAGCTGGCCGCCCGACACATGAACCTGGTGAAGACCGGTCGCACGCACTTGATGGATGCCACGCCGATCACTTTCGGCCAGGAGCTTTCAGCCTTCATCGCGCAGCTCGACTACGCCGAACGAGCGATCCGCAGCGCCTTGCCGGCCGTCTGCGAGCTGGCTCAGGGCGGAACCGCAGTAGGCACCGGCCTCAATTCGCCGCATGGTTTTGGCGAGGCGATTGCGTCTGAACTGGCCGCCCTCTCCGGCCTGCCGTTTATCACCGCGCCGAACAAGTTTGCCGCGCTGGCCGGGCATGAGCCACTGACCACCCTGTCCGGCGCACTGAAAACCCTCGCCGTGACGCTGATGAAAATCGCCAACGACCTGCGCTTGCTGGGCTCCGGGCCACGGGCCGGTTTTGCCGAGGTCAAGCTGCCCGCCAACGAGCCCGGCAGTTCGATCATGCCCGGCAAGGTCAACCCGACTCAGTGCGAAGCGCTGTCGATGCTCGCCTGTCAGGTGCTGGGCAACGACGTGGCGATTGGTTTCGCGGCCAGCCAGGGTCACCTGCAACTGAACGTGTTCAAACCGGTGATCATTCACAACCTGCTGCAATCGATCCGGCTGCTGGGCGATGGCTGCAGCAACTTCCAGCAGCATTGCATCGCAGGCCTGGAGCCGGACGCCGAGCAGATGGCGGCGCATCTGGAACGCGGTTTGATGCTGGTGACGGCGCTGAACCCGCACATCGGTTACGACAAATCCGCCGAGATCGCCAAGAAAGCCTACGGCGAAGGGCTGACCCTGCGCGAGGCGGCGTTGAAGTTGGGTTATCTGACGGATGAGCAGTTCGATGCCTGGGTACGGCCGGAGAACATGCTGGAGGCTGGCAAGCAGGGGTGAATCTGAACGTTATTTAGCGCCTGGCAGTCAGTCATCGCGAGCAAGCTCGCTCCCACAGTGGTTTTGCATACACCACAAATCCAATGTGGGAGCGAGCTTGCTCGCGATGAACGATGACGCGGTTATCGACTGACCGCAGCCCGCATCCGCCGGGCCCTGAGCCCGGCGATCAGCGACGGCCCCAACGCGACCAGCGCCGAACCCAGCACCACCAGCACTGCCCCGCCGTACGCCAAACGGTTGATCTCTTCGGCCTGCACATAATCGGGCCATAACCAGGCGGCCAGTGCCACGGCGGCGAAGGTCACCAGCGGGGTGATCGCCAGCGTCGCACTCACCCGCGACGCTTCCCAATGGGCCAGTGCTTCAGCAAACGCGCCATAGGCGATCAGCGTGTTCAGGCAGCACGCGAGCAGCAACCAGCCTTGCAGCGGGCTCAGTTGCAAAGCTTCCAGTGGATGCACCCACGGCGTCAGCAACAAGGCGCAAAACAGGTAGATCACCATCATCACCTGCAGCGAGTTCCACACCGTCAGCAGTTGTTTCTGGCCCAGCGCATAAAAGGTCCAGACGGTCGACGCCGCCAGCACCAGCAGCACGCCTGCGGTGTAATCACTCAAAGACGTCAGCAACTCGCTCAGCCGCTGATTGAAAAACAGCCCAAAGCCCAGCAACAGCACCAGCAGGCCAATCCCCTGCCCCAGGCTGAAACGCTCCTTGAACACAAACAGACTGGCGATGAGCAACAGGATCGGGCCCATCTGCACAACCAGTTGCGCGGTCCCCGGGCTAAGCAGGTTCAGGCCCATCAGGTACAACACGTAATTGCCCACCAGCCCGAGTACCGCCATCAGCACCAGCCAGCCACCTTTAGGCCCGAGTGCCCGTCGGCTCGGCAGACGTTTGGTCGCCGCCAGGTAAAGGAACAGAAAGCTGCCGGACACCATCAGTCGAAACCAGGTGACTGTGACCGGGTCCATCACCAGCAGCACTTGCTTGAGTTTGATCGGCAGGATTCCCCACAAAAACGCGGTCAGCAAGGCGAGGAACAGACCATAAACCCAGCGACCGGACGAAATGTGCATGGAAACCCCAAAGGCCGACGGCAAGAAAAATCCATTCTAGGCCGCCGCCGAGGCATCACACAGGGACAGTTGATGACAAGCCGCAAATGAGACTGTATCGGTCGTACCGATAAATTGACGGTTTGCCACTGATCGGATGGTCAGGCACCTCAAGTGATTCAGACATAAGCTGATTTTGTTTCGACCTTCAGGATCCGCTCAAGGAGACCGCCATGTACGGCATGCGTGCCCAAGACACCGCCCCTGCCACGCACTTTCGCAGTGACCGGATGTGTCGGGTGAATGGTGATTTGTATTTCAGTACCCGGGAGAACACCCAGGAAGGACCGTTCACCAGCCATGCAGCGGCCGAGCAGGAGATTCATGCGTACATCGAGCGGATGCAGCTAATGAGCCGTGAGCGTATTAGCTGAATATCTGCGCTGCCTTCATCGCGAGCAAGCTCGCTCCCACAGGTTTTGTGCGGTCCTTGTGGGAGCGAGCTTGCTCGCGATGGCGATTTAACAGGCGCTATACCGCTTCAAACAACCCCGTAGCGCCCATCCCGCCGCCCACGCACATGGTCACGATGCCGTAACGCAAGTTGCGCCGTTGCAGTTCGCGCACCAGATGGCCGACCTGACGCGAACCGGTCATGCCGAACGGGTGACCAATCGAAATCGAACCACCATTGACGTTGTATTTCTCGTTGTCGATTTCCAGGCGATTGCGGCTGTACAGGCACTGCGAAGCAAAGGCTTCGTTGAGCTCCCACAGATCGATATCCGCCACCTGCAAGCCCTTGGCCTTGAGTAGTTTTGGCACTGAAAACACCGGGCCGATGCCCATTTCGTCCGGGGCGCAACCGGCAACGGTGAATCCACGGAAGAAGGCTTTCGGCTTCAGTCCCAGCTGTAGTGCTTTTTCCAGGCTCATCACCAGAGTCATCGAAGCGCCGTCAGACAGTTGCGAAGAGTTGCCGGCCGTGACCGAACCGTCTTCGGCAAACACCGGTTTCAGTCCCGCCAGGCTTTCGTAGGTGGTGTCCGGACGGTTGCAATCATCGCTATCGACAATGCCTTCAAGGATCTGCACCTGGCCGGTGTTTTTGTCTTCGACCCTGTACTTCACTGCCATCGGCACGATTTCATCGTTGAACAATCCAGCAGCCTGCGCCTGGGCAGTGCGCAACTGGCTTTGCAGGGCGTAGCGGTCCTGCTCTTCGCGGCTGACGTTGTAGCGACGGGCAACGATTTCCGCAGTCTGGCCCATCGGGAAGTAGATGCCGGGCACCTGCTCCTTGAGCAGCGGGTTGATCAGGTTGTCGGTATTGACGCTTTTCATGGTCAGGCTGATCGACTCGACACCGCCGGCAACGATGATGTCGCTGCAACCCGAAGCAATCTGGTTGGCCGCGATGGCAATCGCCTGCAAGCCCGAGGAGCAGAAGCGGTTGAGGGTCATACCGCCGGTGCCGATGCCCAAATGCGAGAGCACCGCTACGTTGCGACCAATGTTGAACCCCTGGGCACCTTCGTTGGAGCCGGCGCCGACGATGCAATCCTCGACACTGGCCGGGTCAATGTCGTTGCGCGCAAGCAACGCGTTGACGCAATGGGCTGCCATGTCGTCCGGACGCGTCTGGTTGAACTTGCCGCGAAAGGATTTGGCCAGTCCGGTTCTCACGCTATCGACGATCACTACTTCACGCATGGCATACCTCATTGTTGTTGTCGTTCAGGAAGTGGATCGAGCATAAATCCAGCTCCCGGCCGACCGCGACAATCATTCACCCCGCGTATGCAAAACCATCGGACTACTTCTTATCCTTTTTCGACTTCTTCTCCTGCTTGTCGGATTTCTCGAAAGCATCTTCCAGCGCGCGATTGAGGGTGCGCAGCACTTTGACCCGGGCCCAGCGTTTGTCGTTGGCTTCCACCAGGGTCCAGGGCGAAACCTCGGTGCTGGTGCGGTCAACCATATCGCCGACGGCAGTCCGGTAGTCGTCCCACTTCTCGCGGTTGCGCCAGTCGTCTTCGGTGATTTTGAAGCGCTTGAAGGGAGTCGATTCACGCTCCTGAAAACGCTCCAACTGAGTTTGCTTGTCGATGGCCAGCCAGAACTTCACCACGATCACGCCGGAGGCACTGATCTGCTCCTCGAAATCGTTGATTTCACCATAGGCACGCATCCAGTCCGCCGGGCTGCAGAAGCCTTCGATGCGCTCCACCAGCACCCGGCCATACCAGGATCGGTCGAACACGGTGAATTTGCCCCGTGCCGGGATCTGTCGCCAGAAACGCCACAGGTACGGCTGGGCGCGCTCATCCTCAGTCGGCGCGGCAATCGGCACAATGCTGTACTGGCGCGGATCGAGTGCCGCAGCCACACGCCGAATCGCCCCGCCCTTGCCCGCGGCGTCATTACCCTCGAACACCGCAATCAGTGCGTGTCGACGCATGCGTTTGTCGCGCATCAGGCCGGAAAACCGTGCCTGCTCGGTAATCAGTTGCTCCTCGTAATCGTTTTTTTCCAGTCGCTGGCTCATGTCCAGGCTGCCGAGCAGGCTCAGTTGATCGACGCTGGTCAGCAGCGGTGCAGCGTTGACTTTGTCCGGTTTGACCGCGGGCCGTTTGAGGGCGTTTTGCAGACCTTCGAGCAGGATCTTGCCCACGGTCAGACTGCGGTAATGCGCGTCCACGCCTTCGATCACATGCCAGGGCGCGTAGTCACGGCTGGTGCGGCGAATCACGCGCTCGCCGTACATCACGAACTTGTCGTAGGTGTGCGATTGCTGCCAGTCCAACGGGCTGATGCGCCAGCTGTGCAGCGGGTCGTCCTGCAAGGCCTTGAGACGCGCCTTCATTTGTTTCTTGGACAGGTGAAACCAGAACTTGAAGATCAGCGCGCCTTCATCGCAGAGCATTTTCTCCAGGCGCTCGGTCTGGTTGATCGCCTGGTCCAGCACCGCGTCCTTGAACAGACCATGGACCCGCCCCTGTAGCATCTGACTGTACCAGTTGCCGAAAAACACCCCCGTCCGCCCCTTGGCCGGGAGCATCCGCCAGTAGCGCCAGGCCGGTGGTCGCGCCAGTTCTTCATCGGTCTGCTGATCGAAGGTGCGCACCTCGATCAGTCGCGGGTCCATCCACTCATTGAGCAACTTGACCGTCTCGCCCTTGCCCGCGCCTTCAATCCCGTTGATCAGCACGATCACCGGAAAACGGGCCTGCTGCTGGAGATCGAACTGGGCTTCGAGCAACGCCTCACGCAGCGCCGGCACCTCGGCTTCGTAGGTTTCTTTATCGATCGCATGACCGATTTCGGCAGATTCGAACATGAGTGGCTCCCTTCCAAGATTGAGCAAGACTAGCGGATTGACCGAGTGTTTGTCCGGGCAATCCCATCCGATTTGCCATGGATCAATCGCCTGTGTCGCGATCGGCTAGAATGGCCATCTTGCCTCGCCTGAGCCGACCATGAATCCTGAAATACTGCCGAACCCCGTACCGCATGCCCAGCTCGACTGGGACGACCAAGGTCGCCCGCGCTCGCGGGTGTTTGACGACGTGTATTTCTCCGATCAGTCGGGCCTCGATGAAACCCGTTACGTGTTCATCGAGCAAAACCGTCTGAGCGAACGGTTTGCCGAACTTCCGGCCAACGGCCGGTTGGTGATTGGCGAAACCGGTTTTGGTACCGGGCTGAATTTTCTCTGCGCCTGGCAGCTGTTCGAACAACAGGCAGTGGCCGGCGCCCGACTGCATTTCATTAGTGTCGAAAAATACCCGCTGAGCCCGCCCGACCTGCAACGCGCCCTGACGTTATGGCCGGACCTCAAACCCTTTGCCGATCAGCTACTGACGCAGTACGTCGCCATCCACCAGGGCTTTCAGCGGCTGGTGCTGGATAACGGCCGCGTGACGCTGACGCTGTTGATCGGCGATGCGCTGGAGCAACTGCCACAGCTGGACGCACAGATCGACGCGTGGTTTCTCGATGGTTTCGCCCCGGCGAAAAACCCCGACATGTGGACCGCCGAACTGTTTGCCGAACTGGCGCGTCTGGCGGCGCCCGGTTCGACCATCAGCACCTTCACCAGCACCGGCTGGGTACGCCGTCTGCTGAATGCGGCGGGCTTCAAAATGCGCCGTACGCCGGGCATCGGCCACAAATGGGAAATCCTCCGGGGTGAGTTCGTCGGCTGGCCTGAAGAGACACCGGCCCCGGTAGTCGCCAAGCCATGGTTTGCTCGCCCGAATCAGGTTAACGGCGAACGTCGCGCATTGGTGATCGGCGCCGGGCTTGCCGGTTGTGCCAGTGCCGCCAGCCTCGCCGAACGCGGTTGGCAGGTAAGCCTGCTGGAACGGCATGCCGAGCTGGCGCAAGAAGCCTCCGGCAACCCGCAAGGCGTGCTGTACCTGAAACTCTCGGCGCACGGCACGGCACTTTCGCAATTGATCGTCAGCGGTTTCGGGCATACCCGGCGCTTACTCGAACACTTGCAGCGCGGTGTTGATTGGGACGACTGCGGAGTGCTGCAACTGGCGTTCAATGCCAAGGAAGCCGAACGTCAGGCGCAGTTGGCGGCAGCCTTTCCCGCCGATCTGCTGCACCTGCTGGACCAGCCGCACGCGCAGGCCCAGGCCGGAATCGAACTGGCGCACGGCGGGCTGTTCTATCCAGAGGGTGGCTGGGTTCATCCACCGGCCCTGTGCCAATGGCAAGCGTCGCAACCCAATGTCCAGCTACTGACGCACCGCGATGTTCTGGAACTGCGCAAGGTCGATGATCAGTGGCAAGCCTGGGACGGCGACACCCTGCTCGCCAGTGCGCCAGTGGTGGTACTGGCCGGCGCAGCGGAAATCAAACGTTTCGCGCAAAGTGCCGAGCTGCCGCTCAAACGCATTCGCGGGCAAATCACCCGATTGGCGCAAACCGCTGAAAGCCAGAGTCTGGCGACCGTGGTCTGCGCCGAAGGTTACATCGCCCCCGCGCGCTTGGGTGAACACACCCTGGGCGCCAGTTTCGACTTCAAGAGCGACGGCCTGACCCCGACCACCGCCGAACACCTCGGCAACCTGGAGCTGCTGGAGGAAATCTCCAGCGATCTGGTCACCCGCCTGCACGCCCAACAGTTGGACCCGGAACAGCTTCAAGGTCGCGCCGCGTTCCGCTGCACCAGCCCCGACTACCTGCCGATCGTTGGCCCTTTGGCTGACAGCCAGGCATTCGCCCAGGCCTACGCCGCACTGAGCAAGGACGCCCGGCAGGTACCAGATGTCGCGTGCCCATGGCTCGATGGGTTGTACGTCAACAGCGGCCACGGCTCACGCGGCTTGATCACTGCGCCGCTGTCCGGTGAGTTGCTGGCGGCGTGGCTGGACAACGAACCGTTGCCGCTGCCCAGAAGCGTCGCCGAGGCCTGCCATCCGAACCGGTTCGCCTTGCGCAAGCTGATCCGCGGCAGCTGAATCGATTGCCGCGTTCCTCGTAGGAGCTGCCGCAGGCTGCGATCTTTTGATCTTCAACGCCTTTGAAGACGCTAAAAGATCGCAGGCTACGCCAGCTCCTACTGGCTGTTAATGGTTATCCGCCGTAGGATCGCCGGATTGATGACCCGAGGTGCCTATGCTGATTCCCCACGACCAACTTGAAGTCGACACCCTGACCCGTCTGATCGAAGACTTCGTCACCCGTGACGGTACCGACAATGGCGACGAAACCCCGCTGGAAACCCGCGTGCTGCGCGTCCGCCATGCGTTGAGCAAAGGTCAGGCGCTGATTGTGTTCGATCCGGAAAGCCAGCAATGCCAGCTGATGCTCAAGCACGACGTGCCCAAGCACCTGTTTGACTGAGGGCTTCAGCTGCGTTTGCCGTGTACCCGTTTGGCCTGAATGCGCTCATAGACTTCGGCGCGATGCACATTGATGTTTTGCGGGGCCTCGATGCCGAACCGAATGTTGCTTCCGTTCACGGCGAGGATGCGCACAGAGATGTTGTCGCCAATGGAGATCAATTCGCCCACGACGCGGCTGAGTACGAGCATGGCTCTAGTCCTTGAGGTTACCGGGCCTTGAAGATGACCGGCTGACGCCAAGTCTTCAATGCAACGGCAGTAAAACAGTCCCGCCCTACGCAGCAGAACGATTCCCCTTACAGACCTTCCCTGCATCACAACGCCGATGGCTCAAGAGGCAGAGAATCGCGGGCCAAACAGAATGATGCTCGCGCCTAACACGCAGAGTGCAACGCCTAGCCAATCCGAGCTCAGCGGTCGAATCCGCTCGACCACGCCAAGCCAGCCGATGGACGCAATGATGTAAATGCCGCCGTAGGCTGCATAAGCGCGGCCCGCGTAGGTCGATTCGACTTTGGTCAGCAAAATGGCGAACAGCGTCAAACTGAGCAGCGCAGGTACGACCCACCAGGCGCTTTTGCCCTGCCGCAACCACATCCAGAAAGCGAAACAGCCGGCGATTTCGAACAGCGCGGCGAGGAAAAACCACAGGTAATTGAGCATGCACACATCTCGTCAGGGCTGCCAGATGCGGCAACCCTAACGACGCGGCCCGCTACTCGCAAGTTCCACTGGCGCTTTGCCTGGCCTTGGCGCGCATCTTGTCGGCCATCACGGTCATTTCGTTGTAGAGCAGTTGCGGGTTCTTCTGTTTGAGTGCCCAGGCCATACGGCCCTGCTCGTGGGGCAGTATCATGAACTCGCCAGCGGCAACATGCTGGTAGATGTAATCGGCGATGTCGCTGGCGGTAATCGGCGAGCTTTCCAGCAACTTGCCGACCTGGGCTTTCATGGCCGGGGTCGGGCCACGGAAGGAATCCAGCAGGTTGGTCTGGAAGAACGACGGGCAGACCACATGCACAGCGATTTCCTGCTGTGCCAGTTCAATCAGCAGGCTCTCGGACAGCGCCACAACGCCAGCCTTGGCCACGTTGTAGTTGCTCATGGCCGGGCCTTGCATCAACGCGGCCATCGAGGCGATGTTGATGATCTTGCCTTTGCTCTTTTCCAGCAGCGGCAGGAACGCCTTGCAGCCCTTGACCACGCCCATCAGGTTGATTGCGATCTGCCAGTCCCAGTCTTCCAGCGACAACTCACTGAAGAAGCCACCGGAGGCCACGCCGGCGTTGTTGACGATCACATCGATGCCGCCCAGCTTCTCTTCACAGGCTTGTGCGAAGGCGGTCAGCTGGCTGTAGTCACGCACATCGCAACGCTGAATGAAACCGTCACCACCGGCCTCGCGGACCAGCTTGAGGGTTTCCAGCAGACCAGGCTCGCTGACATCGGACAAGGCCAACTGCCAACCTTCACGAGCCCAGCGCAGAGCGATTTCGCGACCCAGGCCGGACCCGGCGCCAGTGATCATCATGCGATTTTGCATAGGGAGTTGCCTTGTTGTTCCGGGGAAGATGTTGCGCAGTGTAGCGAAGGATTTTCCTGCACCCATGACCATCAAATTGCTGAATATCCCAGGCAAACCGTAGCGGTTGCATGGCACAGAACCGCGTCAAGCCATCCGGGTTTTCGGCAGGGTTTGACCACCGACTGATTCAGCAGACAAAAAAAAGGCCCTTGCGGGCCTTTTTTTCTATTGCTTGCGTTACTTGTTCGGCGTGCTTTCGGTTACACCCGCGGTGTTATCCAGCAAGCTCTTGGTCGCGGTTTGCAGGAACGCTTCCAGCTTGAGCTTCAGCTCAGCGGTGCGCGGTGCATTCGGGACGACTTCGGCATGCGGGTTGGCACCCAGTTGGTACTGGTACATCTTCGGGTCCATTTCCTTTTCCTTGGGCAGAATCAGGATCTGGTCAGCCGTGACGATGGCCGTGGTCTGCTCGGTGCCCGATGGCTTGATCACGCCAAAACCGGTGTCGCCTTGCGGCAGGTTGAGCAGGTCGCGGCCCCAGCACTGTTGACGCACTTCGCCACCGAGGCGGCCCATGATGGTCGGCACGATGTCGATCTGAGTGCCCACGGTATGGTCACGTTGACCGAACTTTTCCTGGATGCCCGGTGCAATCATCAGCATCGGCACGTTGAAGCGGCCCAGGTCCATTTCGGTGATTTGACGCTCGTTGCCAAAACCATGGTCGCCCACGATGACAAACAGGGTTTCCTTGAAGTACGGCTCTTTGCGGGCCTTTTCAAAGAACTGCCCCAACGCCCAGTCGGCGTAGCGCATGGCAGTCAAATGCTCGTTCAGGCTGCCACGGTCGGTGACTGGCTCGACCGGCAATGGTGTCGGCAACGCATACGGCGTGTGGTTGGACAGGGTTTGCAGCAACGCGTAGAACGGCTTGCCTTCGCGCGCCTTGAGTTCCTGCAGGCCACGGTCAAACATATCCTGGTCGGACACGCCCCATGTCGGGTCGGAGAACACCGGGTTGACGTAGTCGTTACGCCCGATGAAGTTGGTCATGCCCTGGTTGCTGAAGAAGCCCGACTGGTTGTCCCAGGCAAAATCGCCGTTGTAGACATACACATCGTCGTATTTACGGGCGCTGAGCAACTGCGGCAGGCCGGACAACTTGTGGCTGCCTTCCGGGGTCTGCATCAGGTATTCGAAGCCCGGCAGGTTAGGGAAGCAAGCCATGGTGGCGAACATACCCTGATGGGTGTGGGTGCCGTTGGAGAAGAAACGGTCGAACAGCAAACCCTCTTTCGACAATTTGTCGAGGTTTGGCGTGATGTTGCCCGGCGCGCCCAGAGCACCTACCGAGTGACCGGCCATGCTTTCCATCAGGATCACAACGACGTTCTTGATCGGCAGGGTCTTGTCGGCCGGTGGCGTGTAATCGCGGCGTACCGCAGCGATATCGGCGTCAACCAGCTTCTCGTCTGACAGCAACAGCATATCGCGGACGATTTTCTGGGCCTCAGACTGCTCCATGGTCGGCTTCCAGATGTTGTCGCGCTCTTCGGACATGCGGCTCTTCGCGGCGGCAACCAACTGCAGCGTGCCGTTCAGACCCAACTGGTTGGCGAAGTTCGAGTCGGTGGTGTAAACGTCACCCCAACGCAACGGTGGACCTTGACGCAGAGTGCCACGGGCGGCCACGACGCAGATCAACAGGCAGACCACGAACACCGCGATGCGCGCATACCAAGGGGCTACTTGACGGGTGCTGATGGCACCACCGCTGAACGGGCCGCGTGGGCGCGTTGCACGGTCGGCGCCCTTGAACGCCAGACTCAGCAGCCAGGTGCCAACGGCCCAGGCCAACAGATAACGGACTACGGGGAAGCCGTACCAGAGCATGCTCATGACGGTTTTCGGGTCTTCCTTCACATACTGGAAGACCAGGCCGTTGAGGCGCTGGTGGAACTCGCGGTAGAAGTCCATTTCCATCAGGCCGAGGAACAGCGCGATGCTCGAGGCAATGGTCAACCAGAAGCGAAACAGACCACGGGCTGCCATCGCCCGGACACTGAACAGCGCCAGCAACAACGGGATGCTGAGGTAGACCACCAGACGCAGGTCGAAACGCAGGCCGTTGGCGAAAGCTTCGAGGAAGGTCGAGGCTGGGGTGCTAAGGATCATCTCCCGGTTGTAAACCAGCAGCGCAAGGCGCAGCAGGGAGAGCATCACCATCATGACCAGGGCGCAAAGCAGCGTATAAGCCAAATGCGATTTGACGGTCGGTTGCAGCAAGCGATTCGAAGCTCGCTGCGAACTCAGGGCGTCAGGGTTTGCCATTTCGTTTTAGGACCCATTGGAAGTTGAAATTTCAAAGATGTTGCGGCGCCCAGCCCTCTCTTTGCCGTTACTTGCAGGAAATGGTCGGGGGCTTGCGCGATGCGCAAATGTTGCACGATCACTCACGGCATTGCCATTCATTACTGGCAAGCTCCCCCCAAAGTCTGGCTTCCAGGGCTCTGGAACAAGAGTAAACAGAGGGTTGAGTGTTAAATCGATGCGGGCGAATTGTCTTGGAGCACTTGTGAAAATTTCGTACAACGCATATCTGGAAACACAAAAAAGGGCCTCGCGGCCCTTTTTAGTCAGTTCCGCTTAATCATTACCTGGCTTGTTCACCGCTTGCAGCACGTACTGCGGAAGAGCGAATGCGCCAATATGGATTTCCGGGTTGTAGTAGCGCGTGATGATGCCGCTGCCGGCAAAACGCTGGCTCAGGGTTTCGCGCGACAGTTTGCGGTACGCGGTGTTGGTCGCGCCCCAGGCAAATGTCATGGCACCACCGATGTAAGTCGGCACCGCGGCCTGATAGAAGTGCCAGTCCGGGAACAAACTGCGCAGGCGCCCGGCGGTGGTTTTCACTTCTTCGATCTGCATGAACGGCGTGCCGTTCTGGGTCACCAGAATGCCGCCTTCGTTCAGGCAACGGCGGCAAGCCTGGTAGAAGTTCTCCGAGAACAGCACTTCACCCGGACCGATCGGGTCCGTGGAGTCGGAGATGATCACGTCGAATTTTTCCTGGGTGGTGGCGACGAAACGCATGCCGTCGTCGATCACCAGGTTCAGGCGTGGGTCATCGAACGCACCCTTGGAGTGGTTCGGCAGGAATTCCTTGCACATGTCGACCACGGTGCCGTCGATTTCGACCATGGTGATGTGTTCGATGCTGCGGTGCTTGGCCACTTCACGCAGCATGCCGCCGTCGCCACCGCCGATGATCAGCACGCGCTTGGCGCTGCCGTGCGCCAGGATCGGCACGTGGGTGAGCATCTCGTGGTAGATGAACTCGTCGGCTTCGGTGGTCTGGATCACGCCGTCCAGCGCCATGACCCGGCCCATGCGCGGGTTTTCGAAAATCACCAGGTGCTGGTGCTCGGTGCGCACTTCGTGCAGCAGTTTTTCCATGCGAAAACGCTGACCGTAGCCTTCGTAGAGGGTTTCCAGGTATTCGCTGGTCTTGGTGGTGCTCATGGGAAGTCCCCGGTGAAGGAAAGGCGCGCATTCTACGTCGCCGAACATGACAGGTCGAACCTTCGTCAGACCAAAGATCATTCAAGCACACAGAGATCCCTGTGGGAGCGAGCTTGCTCGCGATGACGACGGCACATCCAACATCAATCTGGCAGACAGACCGCAATCGCGAGCAAGCTCGCTCCCACAGGGGAATGTGTTGGCTTTGAAGGCGGGGTCAAAGCCGCATGTTGCCTCTGGGACCCGCAATCGCCCAAATAACCAGGCCCAGCACCGGCAGCAGCAGGATCAGCAGCACCCAGATGATTTTCATCCCGATTTCTGCGCCGCTTTTAAGCACGTTGATGACCGCCCAGATATCCAGCGCGAGGATGATCAGGCCAACCAGGCCATTGAAGGTGGAACCCATGGTGTCGCTCCCGGGAGAAGAATTTCCCCCTTAGGATAGTCGGGCCTGACGAGGGTTCGGTTTTATTACGTTTGGCGCAGTAACCGCCTTAAACGTGGATCGCCACTTTCAGCGCTTCCAGCGATGGCGCCGCGGCAATCCCGACTTGCGCACACAACTCCAGCACCCGAGGGACGTCGTTGCCATAAACCAGCACGATCTGAATCTCGTCATCGAGCAGTTGGCTGAAGTTCATCAGCGTATAACCACCGTTTTCCGTGTTCATGCTGCCCATCTGAATCTGAATCCGGTTGAGCGCGGTCAACGCTTCAGTCTTGGCCAACTGCTTGGGTTTGATATTGAACGCCACGCCCGGGCCGAAGGACGCGACGATCTGCGCGAACAGGTCCATGTAGGTGTCGGCCTGAAACAGCACGGTTTCCGGCAGGCTGCCGACCACCACCCACTCACCCAACGGAATCGGGAAGGTGTCGTCGTAGTTGATGTCCGGATTAGCGGTCAGGAACGCTTCGGGATCGGCATAGGCCTGGGCGGCTTCATCGGCGATCTGCACAATTTCCGCCTCGCTCATGCAGCCAGAGCTGATTTTGCTGATGAGTTCGATGAGTGCGGCTTTCATGGGCGGATCCTGTAGCGAGGGTAATTTGAGGGCGCGAAGGATAGCTCAAAGGTTTGCTTCAAGGTATCCGGGGCCACAAAAGATCGCAGCCTGCGGCAGCTCCTACATAACCGGTATAGACCGTAGGAGCTGCCGAAGGCTGCGATCTTTTCCATGGATCAGCCGAGCAGCTTCTGCAACTGCGCCGTGGTATCTGCCGCGCCCATGGTCTTGGCCGCGTCCAGTGCGCTGATGCCATTGGCGTCCTTGGCCTTGGGATCGGCACCTTTGCTGAGCAGATAGTCGACGATTGCGCTGCGATTGAACATCGCGGCCATCATCAGCGCGGTGCGGCCATCAAAGGACGAACCTTCAACCTCGGCGCCACCTTCGACCAGCGCGGTGACCACTGCCAGATCACCTTTGAACGCCGCGCCGGCAATCGGGCTTTGGCCATTGTCGTTGCGGATCTCTGGATCGGCCTTGTGCTCAAGCAGGACTTTCACCGCATCGACATGGCCGTGGTAAGCGGCAAGCATCAGCAAAGTGTCGCCCTTGTGATTGCGCAGGTTCGGCGGCAAGCCTTTGCTCAGCAGCGCGGCGAGCATCGCCGCGTCGCCATCGCGGGCCTTGTTGAACACCTGCTCGGCAAACTCCGCGGCTTCTTCCGGGGTCATCTGGCGGGATTTGTCTGACATTGGGGACTCCACATTCGGTCAATCGCAAAGCCGCTAGTTTCCTTAAGCGAGCTGACACCTGTCACCCCTTTTTTCTCTCGTCCGGCCATAGCCAGAATCAATAACGGAACTTGCCAGCGTGAATATCCGCCAGCACCTGTTCGGTGATCTGCACGTAAGTGTCCGAACCCGGCAGCCAGGCGTAGATCGGATCGTCGCCGGTTTTCCCCGGATCGAAGGCTTCATCCTTGAGGCGGGTCTTCTGGTACTTGAAGGTCCCGGTGGTTTCCATTTTCACTTTCACCCGCAAAAACAGCGGCACCGCATAGGCCGGCATGTGCTGGCGAGCGAAACTCAGCAATTCACTGAAGTCCAGAGTGGCCAGGGATTCGGCCGGGGTAATCGCCGCCATGCCGGCGCGGCCATTGGTGTTGCTGATCTCCACGCCATAGGCCACGGCCTCGGCAATATGAGGGTGCTGCAAGAGGATGTTCTCGACTTCGGTAGTCGAGACGTTCTCGCCCTTCCAGCGGTAGGTATCGCCGAGGCGGTCGACAAACTGTGCGTGACCGAAACCGATGTTGCGCAGCAAGTCGCCGGTATTGAAGTAGCGATCGCCCTTCTCGAAGACATCGTGGAGTACGACCTTCTCGGTCTTCTGCGGATCGGTGTAGCCATCGAGCGGCGCCTTGTCATCGATCCTTGCCAGCAACAGACCTTGCCGGCCTTTGCCGACTTTCTGCATGAACCCCTTGCTGTTGCGGATCGGCGCACAGCGGTCATGGGCGTACTCGACCAACTCCCAGGACATCAGCGAAAAGCCGATGGTGTTGTCGAAGTTGAGGATGTTGGTGAAACCGATATTGCCGTCGCTGGCGGCGTACAGCTCACAAATGTGATTGACCCCGAAGCGCCGCTTGAATTCGCTCCAGACGCCGGGGCGCAAGCCGTTGCCGATCATCTTCACCACCGCATTATTACGGTCGTCGGCACTCGGCGGCTGATCGATCAAGTAACGGCACAACTCGCCAACATAGCCAATGGTGGTGGCCTGGTACTTGTGCACGTCGTTCCAGAATTGGCTGGCGCTGAACTTGCGCCGAATGGCAAAGCCCGACGCCCCGCAAATCGCCGATCCCCAGCACACACACAGCCCCGTCGCATGGTAGAGCGGCAAGGTGCAATAGACGACATCGTCGGGGCGCATATCCAAAGCGATCAAGCCAAAACTGGCAGAGGTGCGCATCCAGCGACCATGCTTGAACACCCCGGCCTTGGGCAACCCGGTCGTGCCGGAGGTGTAGATATAAAAACAAGGGTCGTCGAGATACACCTGCTGACTGCTGAGCGGGTTGTCGGCCGGGTAATCGGCGCTGGCGCGCATCAGGTTGGTGAAGCCTGCGGGAGCTTCGCCGGGATCACGGAAGGTGTCCTGATCGGCCACCCACCAGGTTTTCGCGGCATTGATTGCAACCTGATCACGGATAGCCGAAAACGCTTCGACCAACTCCCCGCCCACCACGATTGCCACGGGGTCGACCAGGTTCACGCTGTGCACCAGCACCTGTTGGGTTTGCGAGGTATTGAGCATCGCGCTGATCGCGCCAACCTTGGCCACCGCCAGCACCGTGACCAGCAGCTCCGGGCGGTTTTCGATGAAGATCCCGACCACATCACCTTTGCCAATACCCTGGGCAATCAAATAGTGAGCGATGCGGTTGGCCCACTGGTTGACCTGTGCATAACTGAGTTTGACTGCACCTTGCAGCAGCGCCGGGCCATCGGGGTTGCGTTGCGTCGCCTGCTCGAAGCTCCAACCGAGGCCGCAGGGTTGATCCGGCTGTTTGACGTTGGCGACCTTGAGGCCCTTGACCACCCGTGGCAGGGCTTTGGCAATGGACGGCAACTTACGGAGCATCATGCCCCAGGTGATCATGTCGTTTGACGCGCTGCTCATGGTTGCTCCCGTTCGGCCCATGATTTCAGGCCTGTTTTGTTATTGTCGGGCGAACATGTAATCGGGGGTGTTCAGGCAACTTCATCCCTGTATGAGAGACGACAGATAACCTCTCGTTAGAGATTCAATAAAAGACCTGGAAAAGTTGCTGCAGGGCAAAAAGTACGCCCGCACTTATGCCGCTGTACACGCGGTTTTTGAAATGTTTTGTATCCGGGTCGATACTGCGGCGAGCGCGCAAAATGCAGGATGCACGATGGCCATTCATGCAGAATGCACGATGCCGAAAAAACGCATACTTTTTATGCCATTGATTTATAAGTATTTTTATAAATATTCGTACTGGCACAACCTGTGCACCTATCACTCCATGCTTGCCATTCAAGTGCAAACGGAGCTAATCGACATGAGCCTGATCCAGGAAAAATTTTCATCCCTGTTCTCCAACTTCGACGTCACCACGCAGGCACGCCCTGACGGCGGCATTCTGCTGACGCTGAATAGCAGCGATGGCCGCGTGTTCAAACGCTCGATTTCCTACGCTCAATTACATGCCGGTGATCAACTGTCCTGGGTGATCAGTGCCATTCGCCGTGACATGGCCGAACAGGCCAGCGAACTGCCGCAGATTTCGATGCTGCAAAGTCAGCAGCGTTTCGCCCTGCCGACCTATCACACGTCGTAAGCACTCCATCGCCCAAACCTTTCAGGTCGTGCAAGCCTTGTGCTGCACGGCCTGAGTGCATTCTGAGCTCAGCTCAGCAAGCCCCGGTTGACTGCCTCGCCGACCGCTTGGGCGCGGTTGGTGACTTCGAGTTTGGAGTAGATATTGCCCAGGTGGAACTTCACCGTCGCCTCGGAAATGTCCCGAATCACACTGATTTCCCACACCGTTTTCCCGGCCTTGGCCCAGCGCAAAATCTCCAGTTCCTTTTCGCTCAATGGTTTGCCCACCGGATCCGGACGCTGTCGTTTAGGTATTTTCAACACGGGCGCGCCGGCCCGGTCTGGTGTTTTCATCCTTACCCCTCTCGCCAAGAGTCCGCAGCATTCGAAGCGAACAAACTTCAGGGCCGAAGAGTTACACAAGGACGAGATTAAACAAGTAAGGAAAACCACAAACAGGCATGGACGACTTATCAACAGGCAACTTCCTACACGTCCTACAGACGTACGTTGCCCGTGATGTTAGTCCCTGATGGAAAGACGGCTGACCGCGCGTGTTGCAGTCAGCCGTTGTCACTCAGAAAGTAGCTGGATCGATCTGCGAGAAGCTGCTGACGCTCAGATGCCCGGCGAGCTCACCACCTTCGCGTACCAGTCCGCAAGTGGCCATACCGGCCTCACGGGCGGCATCCAGCTCCTGAACGATGTCGGACAGAAACAGAATCTGCGCAGACTCGCAGCCAATCGCTTGAGTAATGCGCTGATAGGACTGCGCCTCGCGCTTGGGCCCCGAGGTGGTGTCGAAGTAGCCGCTGAACAATGGCGTCAGGTCACCGGCCTCGGAACAACCGAAGATCAGCTTCTGGGCCTGGATCGAACCGGACGAGTAAACAAACAGTTGATAACCGGCCTGATGCCAGTGTTTCAACGCGTCGACTGCGTCCGGATAAACATGGCCCTTCAACTGCCCGGCCTGATAACCCTGCTCCCAGACCATCCCTTGCAGGGCCTTGAGTGGCGTGGCCTTGCGGTCTTCGGCAATCCAGCCCAGGAGGATTTCAATCACCCGTTCAACGTCAGCGCCAGGTTCGGCGCTGTCCTGGCGAACCGCGTCGATCTGCCGGGCAACGTCGGCCCGTTGCGCCTGCTGACGGACAAAGTCCGGCAGATGTTGGGCGGCGTAGGGAAACAGCACGTCGAACACAAAACTCACCGCGCTGGTGGTGCCTTCAATGTCGGTGAGAATGGCTTTGATGGTCATGCCCTCAATCCTCAAGACGCGGGAAGTGGCTGGCGATGTCTTCGCCGGTGAAGTTGGCCACCCAGCCTTCTGGATTGTTGAACAGTCGGATCGCCACAAAGTGTGGATGCTCACCCATGTCAAACCAGTGTGCCGTACCCGCCGGCACCGAAATCAGGTCGTTTTTCTCGCAGAGCACGGCGTATACGTAGTCGTCGATATGCAAGGTAAACAGGCCACGCCCAGCGACGAAAAATCGTACTTCGTCTTCAGCGTGACGGTGCTCATCGAGGAACTTGGCGCGCAATTCGGCTTTTTGCGGGTGATCGCTGTTGAGGCTGACCACGTCGACGGTGATGTAACCGCGCTCGGTCATCAACTGGTCGATCTGCACCTGATAAGCGGCAATCACTTCTTCCTGACTGGCGCCTGGCTGGATCTTCGCCGCCGCTTGCCAACGGTCGAAGCGCACACCTTTTTCGGCCAGGGTCGAGGCAATATCCTCGAAGTGGGTCAGGACCTTGTTTGGCAGGTCCGGGCTTGAAACGTGGTAAACGGACAGGCTGCTCATGTTGGCAATTCCTCGTTAGCGGCGGCGCCGTCCGGCTTTTACAGGCCGGTCAGGCAACGCGTTTCATCAGGCGGTTGGCGACTTCAGGTGAAGTAAGCCTTAACGGTTAATCAACGCGCGCATTTTCAGCTCGCATTCGAACAGGAACTCAAACGCTTCGATCTGCCGCAGTGCATCGCTCATCTTCGGGCCCCAGGTGTAGAGACCATGGCCACGAATCAGATAACCGACACAGTCAGGATGGCTGTCGAGCCATGGCTGCACTTTGGACGCCAGACGCTCGATGTCCTGATCGTTGTCGAAGATCGGTACCCGCACCTTGGACTCATGGGTCGAGATCCCGCTGAAGGCTTTTTGCAGCTCGTAGTCTTCGAACGTGATGACCGGACTCTGCAGCAGCCGCGACAACACCGTGGCATTCACCGAATGGGTGTGCAACACCGCACCGATGTCGGCCCGCCAATTATATAACTGGGTGTGCAGCAGGGTTTCGGCAGACGGCTTCTTGCCCGGCTCCAGGCTGTTGCCCGACATATCCGTGGCCAGCACGTCATCAATCCCCAACTGACCTTTGTGTTTACCGGAAACGGTCAACAAGGCTTCGGTGGCCGACAGTCGCGCCGAATAGTTGCTGCTGGTGGCGGGCGACCAGCCACGGCCATACAAAAAACGCCCGGCGTCGATGATTTGCTGGGCGAGCTGTTCACGGGTAAGGCTCATGGCCTGTCCTCTTGCATACGTGTGGCAATGATAACGGCTGCAGCAAAAGCTGCGAGGCTGGCAATACTAAAGGTCAATGTAGCGCCCAGGGCATTCCAGCTGTAGCCGGAATACAACGCGCCCAACGCGCCGCCGGTGCCGGCCAGTGCTGCGTACAACGCCTGGCCCTGCCCTTGCTGGCGTGCGCCGAAGCTACGTTGCACGAAATGGATGGCAGCGGCGTGAAAGCTGCCGAAGGTCGCCGCGTGCAGAATCTGCGCGAACAGCAGCACCCACAGGAATTCGGCAAACGAGCCGAGCAGCAACCAGCGCAACGCTGCCAGCAGGAAGCTCGCCATCAACACCCGGCGCACCGAGAAGCGCGCAAGGATCTTGCTCATGAGCAAAAACATCACCACTTCAGCCACCACCCCCAACGCCCAGAGCATGCCGATCACGCCGCGGCTATAACCCAGGCGCTCAAGGTGCAGGGTCAGAAAGGTGTAATACGGCCCATGGCTCATCTGCATCAGTGCCACGCAGGCGTAAAACGCCAATACCCCGGGGCTACGCAGTTGCTTGAGAAAGCCCTCGCCCGCCAGCCGATTGCCTTGCGCCGGCTGGGCGTTCGGCACCCAGAGACTGCTGATGACTATTCCGCCCATGATCACCACCAGCGTCACCGGGTAAATGTCCAGGCTCAACCATTCGAACAACCGCCCCAAGGCAACCACGGTGATGATGAAGCCGATCGATCCCCACAAGCGGATCTGGCTGTAGCGCGAAGTCTGACCCTGTAAATGCGCGAGGGTGATGACCTCGAACTGCGGCAAGACCGCGTGCCAGAAAAACGCGTGCAGCGCCATGACCATCGCCAGCCAGGCGTAGCTTTTGCTGACGAAAATCAGCGAAAAGGTCAGCAGCGTGCAGATCGCGCCGAAGCGCACGATGGCCAGGCGCCGGCCGGTGTAGTCACCGAGCCAGCCCCAGATATTCGGTGCGACGCAACGCATCAGCATCGGGATCGCCACCAGTTCGCCAATGCGCGCGCTGGAAAAACCCAAGTGATCGAAATACAGCGCCAGGAACGGCGCGGTCGAACCGAGCAAGGCGAAATAGAACAGATAGAAGCTGGATAACCGCCAGTACGGTAGCGCCGCCACGGCCGTCAGACCGCAGCGACATCAGAGCATGACTTCACAGCTGGCCCAGCACCGGGGTACTGACGCGCACGTCGGCATTTTGCCCACGATTGCGCAGCAGATGATCCATCAACACGATGGCCATCATCGCTTCGGCAATCGGCGTGGCGCGGATGCCGACGCAAGGGTCATGACGGCCCTTGGTAATGACCTCCACCGGATTGCCGTGGATATCGATCGAACGGCCCGGAGTGGTGATGCTCGACGTCGGCTTGAGAGCCAGGTGCGCAATGATCGGTTGACCCGAGGAGATGCCGCCCAGAATGCCGCCAGCGTTGTTGCTGAGGAAACCTTCTGGAGTCATTTCGTCACGGTGCTCGGTACCGCGTTGGGCGACGCTGGCGAAACCGGCGCCGATTTCCACGCCTTTCACCGCGTTGATGCTCATCAGCGCATGTGCCAGTTCCGCATCAAGGCGGTCGAAGATCGGCTCGCCAAGACCCGGTTTCACGCCTTCGGCGACCACGGTGATCTTCGCGCCGACCGAATCCTGATCGCGACGCAGCTGATCCATGTAGGCCTCAAGCTCTGGCACTTTGTCCGGATCCGGGCTGAAGAAGGCGTTTTGCTCGACCGAGTCCCAAGTCTTAAACGGGATTTCGATAGGGCCAAGCTGGCTCATGTAACCGCGAATGACGATGCCCTGAGTGGCCAGGTACTTTTTCGCAATCGCCCCGGCCGCCACGCGCATGGCAGTTTCCCGCGCCGAGCTGCGACCACCGCCGCGGTAATCGCGCTCACCGTATTTGTGGTGATAGGTGTAATCGGCGTGGGCCGGGCGGAACAGGTCCTTGATTGCCGAGTAGTCCTTGGACTTCTGGTCGGTATTGCGAATCAGCAGACCAATCGCGCAACCGGTAGTGCGGCCTTCGAACACGCCCGAGAGGATTTCGACTTCGTCGGCTTCCTGACGCTGGGTGGTGTGGCGACTGGTGCCGGGCTTGCGGCGGTCCAGATCACGCTGCAAGTCTTCCAGAGACAGCTCAAGGCCCGGCGGGCAGCCGTCGACAATGGCGACCAACGCCGGACCATGGCTTTCGCCCGCGGTGGTGACAGTGAACAGCTTGCCGTAGGTATTGCCGGACATGCAGGGCGCTCCGTGAATTCGCTGAGTGACTCAACCTGAAAATGTAATGCGGCGAGTATACGCAGGCTATCCAACTAGTTCATCCTCGAACCTTATCGGTGCCTGCTAGTCCAACCGACACCTTGTGAATGATGGCGTGATGATGCTGCGAGTTATTGCCTTGAGCCTTACCCTGTTTACCGGCCTGCTTTCGAATATGGTCCAGGCCTCTGTTCTGCAACGTCCGGTCAGTCTGGATACCGGCAGCGGCGAGCTTTTTGGCTCGATGTTGCTGCCAAAGTCCGACAGCCCGGTGCCGGTAGTGCTGATCATTTCTGGCTCGGGTCCTACGGATCGCAACGGCAATAACCCGGACGGCGGCAACAACGACAGCCTCAAGCGCCTGGCGTGGGTACTGGCCAAACACAACATCGCCAGCGTGCGTTACGACAAACGCGGCGTGGCGGCCAGCCTCGCGGCGACTCCGGATGAACGCAATCTGACCCTTGAGGCCTACGTTGCCGATGCGGTGGCCTGGGGCCAGAAGCTCAAATCCGACCCGCGTATGGGGCCATTGATTTTGCTCGGCCATAGCGAAGGTGCGCTGGTGGCTACGCTCGCCGCCCCGCAAGTCGATGCTGCCGCGGTGATTTCCCTGTCTGGCACCGCGCGCCCGGTGGATCAGGTCTTGCGTCAACAATTGAGCAATCGAATGCCACCCGATCTGCTGCTGCGCAGCAATGAGCTTCTGGACAGTCTCAAGGCCGGGCATGTCGACGAAAACGTCCCGACACCGTTGCAGGTGATCTTCCGTCCCAGCGTGCAGCCGTATCTGATTAGCCTGTTTCGCCAGGACCCGGCAGCGGCCTTCGCCAAGTTGAAAATGCCGGCGCTGATCATCCAGGGCAGCAACGACATGCAGGTCGGTGTCGGTGATGCGCGGATGCTCAAAGCCGCGAAACCGGATGCCCAGCTGGCGCTGATCGAAGGCATGAACCACGTGATGCGCATCGTGCCCAACGACATCAAGCGTCAAATGGCCTCCTACAAAGACCCGCAACTGCCCCTCGCTGCTGAACTCGGTTCCAGGATACTGAGCTTTATTGACGGACTTAGCCCCAGTTAAGCCGGTGTTACCCTCCAGTCCTGGAAAAAACGGCCGATAAGCCTGTGTCGGCAGCCCATTGGCTGCCGCCAAGCAGGGCTTGGACAGGATCTCGCCGTTATGACTGATACCCAGAATTCACCCGACACCGCGCCAGAAACCACCGCCACGGAAGCGGTCGATCTGCCGTGGGCGGACGTCACTGCCGAGCACCACAAGATGCTTCGCCTGGCGCCGCTGAAAACCGATCGAGCGACCGGCGGACGGCCATTGCGTTTTGTCGAGTTCGGCTATGCCGAGCGCAACAACAAAGAACGCAGCCTGCTGCGCATGAGCATTTCGCTGCCCGGCCAACGGGTGCGCAAAGAACAGAACCACCTGGATGTCTGGGTCGACCATGAGACCCGTCGCGTGCACTTCGGACCCGACAGCGGTTTGCAGATTGAACCGATGAACCGTGGTATTGGCCGTTTTCTGGCCGCTCAAGGCATTACGTGGGCGAAGAAAAAGTGGTCGAGCTACACCGTCGACGGCGCGGACCTGAACAACAAGGACGCCCTCAACGAAGACACCCGCCTGCGCCGCGATCACTTCCTGCGGGTGCATGGTTTTGACGTGGTCTACGCCGACGCCCAGCATTTGAAGGGCAGCGTCAAAGAAGTAAAGGTCGGCGATCTGCTGGGCGACTGGAACAGCGAAAAGCTGCAGTTCGTGGAAATCCTCGAAGCCGCGCAGATGCTGCAGCAAGCCGAGCAGAATCTGGCAGAGCAGGAAGTCAAACTGCAAAAGCAGGAAGAGAAAGTCAGCCAATACAAACGTGAGGACACCGGGCTACGCTTCACCATCAGTTGTCTGGTGGCGTTTGCGGTGTTCCAGGCGGGGCTGCTGATCTGGATCGCTACGCACCGCTGAGGCTCTTGTGGCGAGGGAGCTTGCTCCCGCTGGGCTGCGCAGCAGCCCCCCGACCTTTTATCTCAACAATGAGGTAACAGGATTGCGACCGCTTCGCGCTCGAGCGGGAGCAAGCTCCCTCGCCACGTTGACCGCATTAAACCCTGGCAGCAAACAACACCTGATGCTGACGGCATTGCTCGGCGCTCAGCATGAACACGCCGTGACCGCCGCGCTCGAACTCCAGCCAGGCGAAATCGACTTCCGGGTACAACGCCTCGACGTGCACCTGGCTGTTGCCGACTTCAATGATCAGCAAGCCCTTCTCGGTCAGGTGATCCGCCGCTTGCGCGAGCATCCGCCGTACCAGGTTCAATCCATCCTCACCACAGGCCAGGCCCAGCTCCGGTTCATGCTGGTACTCGTCCGGCATGTCGGCAAAATCTTCGGCGTCCACGTAAGGCGGGTTGGACACGATCAAGTCGAAACGCTGCCCCGGCAAACCGTCGAAGCCATCGCCCTGAACGGTGAACACCCGCTCATCGACGCCATGGCGCTCGATGTTCTGATTGGCCACTTCCAGCGCTTCAAAGGACAGATCAGCCAACACTACCTCAGCGTTCTGGAACTCGTAGGCGCAGGCAATACCGATGCAACCGGAACCGGTGCACAGGTCAAGAATCCGTGCAGGCTCGGTGCCGAGCCACGGTGCGAAACGTTTTTCGATCAGTTCGCCAATCGGTGAGCGCGGGATCAATACACGCTCGTCAACGATGAACGACAGGCCACAAAACCAGGCTTCGCCCAACAGGTAAGCCGTCGGGATGCGCTCCTCGATTCGACGCTTGAGCAAGCGCTGCAAGTTCACCAGTTCGTCGTCTTCAAGACGGCAGTCCAGGTAGCTATCAGCGATTTCCCACGGCAGGTGCAACGCCCCCAACACCAGTTGGCGGGCTTCGTCCCAGGCGTTGTCGGTCCCATGGCCGAAAAACAGATCCTCCCCATGAAAACGGCTGACAGCCCAACGAATGTGGTCGCGCAAGGTGCGCAGGCGGGAAGTGATCACGGGGCAAACTCCTGAAAAATCGACTGGCGATTCTAACAGCCTAAACCCGCCCCGACGACGCAAGAAAAATCACCGGACGAACGTAGGAATGATCCTGATTTTCAGCTTTTGATTGAACATCTGCTCAGCTCTTGACAGGCTGCAGGCCAGCAACGACGGTGCCTACGATGGTAGCGATTCACAGAAGCGCTCAGCCAGAGGACAATGTCGCAAAAGCCCCACTCGAAGGAGCCCCAGAATGTCCGTTCCAAAAACGATGTTTCAACTCAGCGGTCGTGGTTACGCGCCGGCCAATCTGGCCCATGCGACGCTGGTGATCATCGATGCCCAGAAAGAATACTTGAGCGGCCCCCTGGCCCTTTCCGGCATGGACGCCGCCGTCGACAACATCAAGCAATTGCTCACGGCTGCCCGCAAGGCTGGCCGGCCGATCGTCCATGTACGCCACCTCGGCACCGTCGGTGGCCTGTTCGACCCACAAGGCGAACGCGGTGAATTCATCCCGGGCCTTGAGCCACTGGCTGACGAAACCATCATTGGCAAATTGCTGCCCAGCGCTTTCCACGGCACCCCGTTGGAAAAACGCCTGCAAGACCTCGGCTCGCTGGACCTGATCGTCTGCGGTTTCATGAGTCACTCCAGCGTCAGCACCACCGTGCGCGCCGCGAAGAACCTGGGCTTTCGCTGCACCCTGGTCGAAGACGCCTGCGCCACGCGGGACCTGCCTTACAAAGGTGGAATCCTTAGCGCCGAACACGTCCAGCAGACTGAAATGGCGATCATGGCCGACAACTTCGCCACCCTCGCCCAGACCCAGGAACTGATCTGATCGAGCGCTTGATGAGCGGCCAATGCAGCCGCTCATCCGCAAAAACCTCTCATTCCCCGCAATTGCCTTAGCCTCAGGAACCACCCGGTCAACTCCCGGTCGAAGGGCCGATACCCATTGAGGAAGGTCGGAATGAAGATATCCGATGGTTTTGACGCTCGCCGCTTGCGGCCCAAAGGCCCACGCAACTGGCGTTATCGCTTTGGCGCGGCATTTTCCGCGCTGCTGGCGGCCCTCGGCGTGCTGCTGGCGATGGCCGGTGCCGCCAGCCTGTTGGGCCACCCGCCGGCTCTCGGCGAGCTGAACGCCAGCCCGGCTGGCGCGGCGGTGGTCCTGGCGATTGGCCTGTTGCTGCTGTATGTCGGTGTTTCACTATGGCGTCGCTGCCGCCGCCGGATGCGCCAACCCCGCGAGCTGAACCTGGCTCCGCATTTGATGAAAAAACATGACTGAGTGGCGCGCGTTGCGTTTTGACGCGCCCGATTCACCTCGACTTGGGTAAACTGGCCGCCCTTCGCGGAGGCTGACATGCAAGACGACGATTTTTCCCTGTTCAAAAGCGCGATCCAAGGCGTCAAGCCGATCAAGCACGATCGCGCTGAAACCGGCAAACCCAAAGCTGACCGCGCGCACATCGCCAAGCTGCGTCAGGCCGCCACCGTGCGCACCGATGCCACCACCGTTGATGGTCTGTCCGATCAGTTCGTGATCGATGTCGGTCCGGAAGACGAGTTGATGTGGGCGCGTGACGGTGTGCAGGAAAGCCAGATGCGCAAGCTGAAGATCGGGCAGATCCCGTTCGAAGGCAGCCTCGACCTGCACGGCATGAACGTCGAAAAAGCCCGCGAGACGCTGTGGGCTTTTCTCGCCGAAGCGACAAAATTCGAAATCCGCTGCGTACGCGTGACTCATGGCAAGGCTGTGCGCCTGGACGGCAAGCGGCCGATGATCAAGAGTCACGTCAACACGTGGCTGCGTCAGCATCCACAGGTGCTCGGCTTCACCTCGTGCCAGCCAAAACATGGCGGCGCCGGAGCGGTTTACGTGATGCTCAAACGGACCATGATGGAAGGTCGCGACGAGTAAAGCTGATGCGCTACGCTTGCAGCGCCGTGTCCGCCACCGTACCCTTGTCCTTTGCGTAAAATCCCACAGGTAGTTTCATGTCCCTGGAACAGAATTACACGGCGATCCTCGGCCAGCTTGGCGAAGACGCCACCCGCGAAGGTCTGCTCGACACGCCAAAGCGTGCCGCCAAAGCCATGCAGTACCTTTGCCGCGGTTATGAACAGACGCTCGAAGAAGTCACCAACGGTGCCTTGTTCAGCTCCGACAACAGCGAAATGGTGCTGGTCAAGAACATCGAGCTCTACTCGTTGTGCGAACACCATTTGCTGCCGTTCATCGGCAAGGCCCACGTGGCCTATATCCCGAGCGGCAAGGTGCTGGGGTTGTCGAAAGTCGCGCGGATCGTCGATATGTACGCCCGCCGCCTGCAGATCCAGGAAAACCTCAGCCGGCAGATCGCCGAAGCGGTCCAGCAAGTGACTGGCGCTCTGGGCGTGGCCGTGGTGATCGAAGCCCAGCACATGTGCATGATGATGCGCGGTGTAGAGAAACAGAACTCGTCGATGATCACCTCGGTGATGCTCGGTGAGTTCCGCGAAAACGCGGCAACCCGCAGCGAGTTTCTCAGCCTGATCAAGTAATCTGCTGCACGAAGAAAACCGGCATTCATCGCCGGTTTTTTTTCGCCTGCGAAAAATCAGGTAAGCTGCGCGCCTTTCTTCATTCGCCCGTGAGGCTTATACCGTGTTAGTAAAAGCGCTTCGTGTCGGCCTCGGCCAGCTGATCATCTTCATCGATTTCATCACCCGCCCGAGCAAAAAGAAGCGCCCCGCTGCCGCTCAGGCCCAGGTCGAAAACGCAGCGAAAGGCCTGACGCTGTATCAGTTCCACGCCTGCCCGTTCTGCGTGAAAACCCGCCGCACCCTGCGCCGCCTGAATGTGCCCGTGGCCCTGCGTGATGCGAAGAACAGCGAACAGGATCGCCAAGCCCTGCTGGAGCAAGGCGGCAAAATCAAAGTGCCGTGCCTGCGCATCGAAGAGAATGGCCAGACCACCTGGATGTATGAGTCCAAGGTGATCATCGATTATCTGGACAAGCGTTTTGCCGCGGCCTGATGGTTTTGTGGTGTTCTGACTGACGCCATCGCGAGCAGGCTCGCTCCCACAGTGGTTTTGTGTTGTGGATAAGATTTGTGTCCAAAACAAATCCCAGTGTAGGAGCGAGCCTGCTCGCGATCAGGCCAGCACAATCAGCGCAAAACCCAGACAAAAATAAACCGGCCCATTCGCCGGTTTATTAGTTTTTACCCTTCCCTCACACCGCCTTCGCTGCCTGAGCCTGACACACGACGCCGGCACACAGTTCGAGGAGTCGCTACGGCGTGAGCAGATGTCCGGGCGACGATCCAACGATGGCGTCTAAAACGGCGATATATCCCAATTGCCGATCCTTTCGTCTACAAAACCAAAAACATTATTTGCTTTATTTGTATACAAAAGCATAATTCGCTTCGTGCGAGTTCCTGACCAACAGGTCAACAAACTCGCAAGTACCTCAAAGAGCCGCTGCCCACCTCATGTGTCCGGCTCTGGAAATAACAATAAAACTCTTGAGGAGTACTCGCTGTGGAAAGCCGCAAATCCGAAGCCTCGACGCTGGAACTCTCGCCGCCATTACGCAATGGCTGGCTGGAGCGCATTTTTAAACTCAGCTTGCATGGCACCACGGTGAGGACCGAGCTGATTGCAGGTATTACAACCTTCATCACCATGGCCTACATCATCTTCGTCAACCCCAACATCATGGCGGACGCCGGGATCGATCACGGCGCAGCGTTCGTTGCGACCTGCATCGCCGCGGCACTCGGTTGCCTGTTGATGGGTCTGTACGCCAACTGGCCGGTTGGCCTCGCGCCAGGCATGGGCCTGAACGCCTTCTTTACCTACACCGTGGTCGGCACCATGGGCTACCACTGGGAAGCAGCGCTGGGTGCGGTGTTCATTTCCGGCGTGCTGTTCATGTTCCTGACCCTGTCACGCGTTCGGGAATGGCTACTCAACAGCATTCCAGTGAGTTTGCGCTTCGCCATGGGCGCAGGCGTTGGCTTGTTCCTGGGGATCATCGGTCTGAAAACCGCCGGCATCATCGTCGCCAGCCCAGCCACGCTGATCAAACTGGGCAATCTGCGTGACCCTGGTCCGCTGTTGGCCGCCGTCTGCTTCCTGATGATTGCGGTACTCAGTTACCACCGCGTGTTCGGCGCGATCCTGATCAGCATCATCACCGTGACCCTCGCCGGTTGGGGCCTGGGCCTGGTGCACTACAGCGGCATCATGTCGACACCGCCGAGCCTGGCACCGACCTGGATGGCCATGGACATCGCCGGCGTGTTCAACATCAGCATGATCAGCGTGGTGCTGGCGTTCCTCTTCGTGCACATGTTCGACACCGCCGGGACCCTGATGGGCGTGGCGCAACGGGCAGGTCTGGTCGGCGAAGACGGGAAGATCGAAAACCTCTCCCGCGCACTGAAAGCCGACAGTGCTTCGAGCGTGTTCGGTGCGATGGTCGGTGTACCGCCCGTCACCAGTTATGTGGAAAGTGCTGCCGGCGTGGCCGCCGGCGGTCGTACCGGTCTTACCGCAGTGACCGTAGGTGTGCTATTTATTGCCGCGATGTTCTTCGCCCCGCTGGCTGGCATGATCCCCGCTTACGCCACTGCCGGTGCGCTGATTTATGTGGCCATGCTGATGATGAGCGGCCTGGAGCACATCAAATGGAGCGAAGCCACTGACAGCATTCCGGCGATCGTCACGGCCATCATGATGCCGCTGACCTTCTCGGTTGCCGACGGCATCGCACTGGGCTTTATCACCTACGTGGTGCTCAAGGCCGGTACGGGTAAACACAAGGAAATTTCCATCAGTCTTTGGGTGCTGTGCGCGATCTTTATCGCCAAGTTCATTTTCTTGTAAGCGATTCAAGCGTCACCCAGCCTCACCCCGTCGGGTGGGGCTTTTGCACATTAGGAGGAAAGTGATGAGTCTGGAAACCTGGCTGCTGTTCAGCGGCGCTGCCCTGGTGGTCATCCTGATCCCGGGCCCCTTGTCGTTGTTGATGATCAGCAACAGCCTGAACTACGGTTTGCGCCGTTCGTACCCAGCGTTTCTCGGCGGAGTGACTGCCTCGATCTGCCTGTTGAGCGCTTCGGCATTGGGTCTGGGCGCCCTGCTGCTGGCTTCGGAGCAACTCTTCAGCGCGCTGAAGATTGTCGGCGCGCTGTACCTGTTCTACCTCGCCTGGCAAAGCTGGCAGCAATCGCGTCAGCCATCGGTAGGCGCCGAAGTGCCCCAGGCCGCGCCGGTACCACGCTTTCGTGCTCTGTTCGGGCGCGCGTTCGTTCTGGGTGCCAGCAACCCGAAAGACATTCTGTTCTTCGCCGCCTTCCTGCCGCAATTTTTGAGCGCACAGCAACCCTTTCTGCCGCAGCTGCTGATCATGATCGCCACCTGGACCCTGCTCGACCTGTGCTGCAAGCTGGCTTACGGCCTCGGCGCGCATGGTGCTGCGCGTTACCTGCGCAGCGGCAAGGGTCAGAGCTGGTTCAACCGGATCAGCGCCGGGTTGTTCGGTGGCGCGGGTGCAGCATCGCTGTTGAGCCGCTAAGAGCATCGCGAGCAAGCTCGCTCCCACATTTAATCTTCGTTGCACTGAAGACCAGTGTGGGAGCGAGCTTGCTCGCGATGGCGTCGGCACAGACACCACATTTCTCAAGACGAAAAAAAGCCCGCAGTGTGAGCGGGCGAAAGACCAAAGAAGCTATATGCGCAGTCGCTTCTGAGAAAGATAGCTTGGGGGAGTCCTAGCTTCCTCTGTAGGTCGAATAGCTGTAGGGCGAAATCAACAACGGCACATGGTAGTGATCCTGCTCTGCCGAGATACCGAACCGCAGCACCACCACATCCAGAAAGGCCGGCTCCGGCAGCTGTACACCGCGCGCACGGTAGTAATCGCCGGCATGAAACTGCAGCTGATAAACCCCGGAGCGGTAGTCATCGCCTTGCAACAAGGGCGCGTCGCAACGGCCGTCGCTGTTGGTCAGTGCACTGGCAACCAATTCCAGTTGCGAACCCTCAACGCGGTACAACTCGACCTTGATCGAGCTGCCCGGGCAACCGTGTGCTGCGTCCAAAACGTGTGTAGTCAAACGTCCCATTGATTCTGCGCGCCTGCCTGCGTTTGCAGCAGTCAGGCCTCGCGCCTCCCGGAGTCAGTTAAAAAGGAGACCGCACCTTTTCGGAGCACGAAAAGCGGCGGCGAGCGACTGATTAAGACACTTTTCAAAAAAATTGTACACAATAAAAACGACATTTTTACCACTACCTCTGCCACTCAACGATTCTCGGCGAATCTGACGCCGAACCATAAGATCAGTGGACCTTCCATCCATTAGCTGACCACTCAGGCAGGTTTCTTGCAGTCCCCTCGAAAGATGACAGTTGATGAAAAATGCAAAAAATCAGGCTTACAAAGTGAATATAAAGTTGTATACAATCAGTCCATCGCTGTGACGCCAGCCTGTCACCTCACCTTCAGGCCGCCACACCACCCTTATCGCGAATAAGTAACCCCGAATAAGAAGGAAGACTGCAGTGAGCGCTGACTACCCACGCGACCTGATCGGTTACGGCAGTAACCCTCCCCACCCACACTGGCCGGGCAATGCCCGCATCGCCTTGTCCTTCGTGCTCAATTACGAGGAAGGCGGCGAGCGCAACATCCTGCACGGCGATAAGGAGTCGGAAGCCTTCCTCTCGGAAATGGTCTCGGCGCAGCCGCTGCAAGGCGAGCGCAACATGAGCATGGAATCGCTGTACGAGTATGGCAGCCGTGCCGGCGTCTGGCGGATCCTCAAGCTGTTCAAGGAATTCGACATCCCGCTGACCATCTTCGCCGTGGCCATGGCCGCCCAGCGCCATCCGGACGTGATCCGCGCCATGGTTCAAGCCGGCCACGAGATTTGCAGCCACGGCTATCGCTGGATCGACTACCAGCACATGGACGAAGCGCAAGAGCGCGAGCACATGCTCGAAGCCATCCGCATCCTCACCGAAATCAGCGGCGAGCGCCCACTGGGCTGGTACACCGGCCGCACCGGACCGAACACTCGTCGGCTGGTGATGGAAGAAGGCGGTTTCCTGTACGACTGCGACACCTACGACGACGACCTACCGTACTGGGAACCGAACAACCCGACCGGCAAACCGCACCTGGTGATCCCGTACACTCTGGACACCAACGACATGCGCTTCACCCAGGTTCAGGGGTTCAACAAGGGCGACGATTTCTACCAGTACCTCAAGGACGCGTTCGACGTGCTCTACGCCGAAGGTGCCGAATCGCCAAAAATGCTTTCCATCGGTTTGCACTGCCGCCTGATCGGCCGCCCTGCCCGTCTGGCCGCACTGAAGCGTTTTATCGAATACGCTAAAAGTCATGAACAGGTCTGGTTCAGCCGTCGCGTCGACATCGCCCGCCACTGGCATGAAACCCACCCATACCAAGGGGCGTCGAAATGACTACCTTCCAGACCTTGACGCCATCGACCTTGAGCCGCGACGCCTTCGTCAAAGCCTTTGCCGACATCTACGAACATTCGCCATGGGTCGCCGAAAAGGCTTTTGACCTGGGCCAGGACGCAGCGATCAACGAGATCGCAACCCTGCACCAGCGCATGAGCGACATCCTGTTGAGTGCCGATCACGAAAGCCAACTGGCCCTGATCAACGCTCACCCGGACCTGGCCGGCAAAGCCGCCGTCCAGGGCCAACTGACCGAAGCCAGCACGAATGAGCAGGCTGGCGCCGGTATTCACCAATGCTCGAGCGAAGAGTTTCAGCGCTTCACCGAGCTGAACGACGCCTACAAAGCCAAGTTCAAGTTTCCCTTCATCATGGCGGTAAAAGGCAGCAACCGGCATCAGATCCTCGCAGCGTTCGAAACGCGCATTCACCACTCGGTAGACACCGAATTCAAATGCGCGCTGGCGGAGATCAACAAGATCGCCCTGTTCCGATTACTGACTCTTTAGCGAACCTGGCTCGAGCGTAAATGAACGTAAAAAACGCCCAGGGCCCTGCAAGCATCCCAAGCCACTTTATTAAAGGCAGACTAGAAGAATGAAAGCTTACGCCGTACCTTTCGAGAAGTTCGTCAACCTGGCCGATGCCCGTCTGGGCACCAAAATCATCTCGGTCACCGATGACTGGTTCGCTGATGCCAACCGCCTGTTCCAGCCGACCCCGGCCGTCTGGAAAGAAGGCGTGTTCGATGACAACGGCAAGTGGATGGATGGCTGGGAGTCGCGCCGCAAGCGCTTCGAAGGCTACGACAGTGCGGTGATCCGTCTGGGCGTGCCTGGCTCGATCAAAGGCGTGGACATCGACACCTCATTCTTCACCGGCAACTTCCCGCCGTCTGCGTCCCTGGAAGCCTGCTTCGTGGCCTCCGGCGAGCCAACTGAAAACACCCAGTGGGTTGAAGTGCTGTCGGCCGTCGAGCTGCAAGGCAACAGCCACCACTTCCACGAAATCAATAACGACCAGGCCTTCAGCCACCTGCGTTTCAACATCTACCCGGACGGCGGTGTTGCCCGTCTGCGCGTGTACGGCATTCCGTTCCGCGACTGGTCGGCGGTTGGCGACAACGAGCAAGTTGACCTGGCCGCAGCCCTGAACGGCGGTCGCGCCCTGGCCTGCTCCGACGAACACTTCGGTCGCATGAGCAACATCCTCAACCCGGGCCGTGGCATCAACATGGGCGACGGCTGGGAAACCGCACGTCGTCGCACCCCGGGCAATGACTGGGTGATCGTCGCGCTGGGTCACCCGGGCGTGATCGAAAAAGTCATCGTCGACACCCTGCACTTCAAAGGCAACTACCCGGATACCTGCTCGATCCAGGGCGCGTTCGTCAAGGGCGGCACCGATAGCCAGATCGAAACCCAATCGCTGTTCTGGCGCGAACTGCTGCCAGCCCAGAAACTGGAAATGCACGCCGAACACACCTTCGCCGAGCAAATCAAAGCCCTGGGCCCGATCACCCACATCCGTCTGAACGTGTTCCCGGACGGTGGCGTGAGCCGCTTGCGTGTATTGGGCAAGGTCGCGAAATAAGCGGTGAGGCCAATCGCGAGCAGGCTCGCTCCCACATTGAATTGTGGCGTTCACAAAACCTGTGGGAGCGAGCTTGCTCGCGATAGCAATAGACCAGACAACAACGAACTCGAGATAAGAAGACCAGCATGCGCACATTGACGATTGAACCGCTGACCAAAGAAGCCTTCGCCCCTTTCGGTGACGTGATCGAAACCGATGGCAGCGATCACTTCATGATCAACAACGGTTCGACCATGCGCTTTCACAAACTGGCGACGGTGGAAACCGCCACGCCAGAAGACAAGGCGATCATCAGCATCTTCCGCGCCGACGCGCAGGACATGCCGCTGACCGTCAGCATGCTGGAGCGCCATCCGCTGGGCAGCCAGGCTTTCATTCCGCTGCTCGGCAACCCCTTTCTGATCGTGGTCGCGCCACTTGGCGATGAACCTGTATCAGGCTTGGTCCGCGCCTTCGTCACCAACGGCAGGCAGGGCATTAATTACCATCGCGGCGTTTGGCACCACCCGGTGCTGACGATCGAAAAGCGGGATGACTTCCTGGTGGTTGATCGCAGTGGCACAGGCAATAACTGCGATGAGCATTTTTTCAAAGAGGATGAGCGTTTGATCCTCGCCCCCCACCAATAAGAGAAGGTCTGATCACTCGACAACAGAGTGACAGGCGAGAGGTAAAGACTGTGGAAGCACATCTGTTGGAATGGCTGAACCTGAGCATACGCTGGGTTCATATGATCACTGGCGTGGCCTGGATCGGCGCGTCGTTCTACTTTGTCTGGCTGGAAAACAACCTCAATCGGGTCAACCCGAAAAACGGTCTGGCCGGCGATCTCTGGGCGATTCACGGTGGCGGGATCTACCACCTGGAGAAATACAAACTGGCCCCACCGACCATGCCGGACAACCTGCACTGGTTCAAATGGGAAGCCTACTTCACCTGGATGTCGGGGATCGCGCTGCTGTGCGTGGTGTTCTACTCCAACCCGACGCTGTACCTGCTGGCACCGGGCAGCACCCTGAGCGGACCTGAAGGCGTGGCCATCGGTCTCGGATCGCTGTTCATCGGCTGGTTCATCTACTCATTCCTGTGCGACTCGGCCCTGGGCAAACGCCCCGCCCTGCTCGGCGTCATCCTGTTCGTGCTGATCATTGGCGCCGCTTACGGCTTCAGTAAAGTGTTCAGCGGTCGCGGTGCTTACCTGCACGTGGGCGCCATCATCGGCACCATCATGGTCGGTAACGTGTTCCGCATCATCATGCCGGCCCAACGGGCACTGGTAGCGGCCATCGCCGAGAACCGCACGCCGGATCCGGCGCTGCCAGCCAAGGGCTTGCTGCGTTCGCGTCACAACAACTACTTCACCTTACCGGTGCTGTTCATCATGATCAGCAACCACTTCCCGAGCACCTACGGCAGCCAGTACAACTGGTTGATCCTGGCCGGGATCGCGGTACTGGCGGTATTGGTGCGTCACTACTTCAACACCCGTCACGAAAGCCACAAGTTCGCCTGGACCTTGCCCGTCGCGGCAGTGGGCATGATCTGCCTGGCCTACGTCACCGGCCCGGCACCGATGAACACCCCGGAAGTGGCCAAGGCTCCGGCGAAGATCGAGTACCAACCGTTGCCGGAAACCGCCCTCGGTGGTGGCGCCAAACCCGCTGAAGCAGCGCCTGCTGCCCCAGTCGCCCCTGCTGCACCGGCGCAAGCCTCGACAGCCAGTGGTCCGGACTTCAGCAAGGTGCACAGCGTGATTCAGGAACGTTGCGCGGTCTGCCATTCGGCCAAACCGACCAGCCCCCTGTTCAGCGCAGCACCCGCCGGCGTGATGTTCGATACCCCCGAACAGATCCGCCAAAACGCCCCGCGCATCCAGGCTCAAGCCGTCGCCAGCCAGATCATGCCCTTGGGCAACATCACGCAGATGACCCAGCAGGAACGTGACCTGATCGGCGCCTGGATTGTTCAGGGAGCCCGGACCAATTAAGTAGTTGAAAGCATCGTCGGAACGCCGCCCGGAGCAAGCTCGCTCCCACAGGATTTGTGTTGCCTGTGTGGGAGCGAGCTTGCTCGCGATCAACCGCGAAGCGGTTGCCTGATGTAAAAAATCACAAGAATAAAAAAGATCCGAGGTGTTGCATGTCCGTGTCATCCGAAACACGCATCCCCGACGCACCCGCGATTCAACGACTGCCGCTGTTGCAACTGATTCTGGTCGGTCTGCAACACGTTCTGCTGATGTACGGCGGGGCCATTGCGGTGCCGCTGATCATCGGACAGGCCGCCGGCCTGAGTCGTGAAGAAATCGCCTTCCTGATCAACGCCGACCTGCTGGTCGCCGGCATTGCAACCGTCGTGCAATCACTGGGCATCGGTCCCATGGGCATTCGCATGCCGGTGATGATGGGCGCCAGTTTCGCGGCGGTCGGCAGCATGGTGGCCATGGCTGGAATGCCCGGCATCGGCCTGCAAGGGATTTTCGGCGCAACTATCGCCGCCGGGTTCTTCGGCATGCTCATCGCGCCGTTCATGTCCAAGGTGGTGCGCTTCTTCCCGCCGCTGGTGACCGGCACTGTCATCACCTCGATCGGCTTGTCGCTGTTTCCCGTGGCCGTGAACTGGGCCGGCGGTGGCAACGGCGCGGCACAATTCGGATCACCTGTTTACCTGACCATCGCCGCTCTGGTGCTCGGCACCATCCTGCTGATCCACCGCTTCATGCGCGGTTTCTGGGTCAATATTTCGGTGCTGATCGGCATGGGCCTGGGTTACATCCTGTGTGGCCTGATCGGCATGGTCGACCTCAGCGGCATGGCGCAGGCGCCGTGGGTGCAAATCGTCACCCCGCTGCACTTCGGCATGCCGCAATTCCATCTCGCGCCGATCCTTTCAATGTGCCTGGTGGTGGTGATTATCTTCGTCGAGTCCACCGGAATGTTTCTCGCCCTGGGCAAGATCACCGGCCAGGAAGTCTGCCCACGGATGCTCCGTCGCGGTTTGTTGTGTGATGCCGGCGCATCGTTTTTCGCCGGGTTCTTCAACACCTTCACCCATTCCTCGTTTGCCCAGAACATCGGTCTGGTGCAGATGACCGGCGTGCGCTGCCGCTCGGTGACTATCGTTGCCGGCGGTTTGCTGGTGGTGTTGAGCCTGCTGCCCAAAGCGGCCTTTCTGGTGGCCTCGATTCCACCGGCGGTACTCGGCGGCGCGGCGATTGCCATGTTCGGGATGGTCGCGGCCACCGGGATCAAGATACTCCAGGAAGCCGACATCGCCGACCGGCGCAACCAGTTGCTGGTCGCGGTGAGTATCGGCATGGGTCTGATCCCGGTGGTTCGTCCGGAATTTTTTGCCCACCTGCCGTTGTGGATGAGCCCGATCACCCACAGCGGCATTGCCATGGCGACCCTCAGCGCCCTCTCGTTGAACCTGCTGTTCAACATTCTCGGCGGCGCAGAACGGGCCGCCAACAATGACTGCCACGCTCATCAGCACTGACGGATAAGCGGACGGTCCGCCCGTCCTTCCATCGTTATCCGGTTTCACCCGTGACACGAAATACCCGTATGACAGGCCGACCGGCGATACGACCGGTCGCTGTCAGCGGCTGTCTGCGCCTTAACAATAAGAACAATCGAGGAGCAATACGATGACTGACTTGATAGCAGCGCTCCATTGCGGGGCGCTTGAGCCATGGCGCGGGAGCCAGTATTCTCCGCGGCCGCCTGAATCGGGTCTAAAAAAAAGCCCGGATTTAATTCCTGACCAGATAGCCAACTTATCCCGGCTCTGGACGGTCACAAGGCACACCCCAATAAAAACCGAATGGACGCTTGATCGACTGTTTTCCAGCAGCCGAATGGGCGTTTTTTTGCTTTTTAAAAGCCTTGGCTCTGCTTGCTGGAGCTCTGGAACTGACCGGTTGGATGATTTTTACAGCAACGAAAAAAGGCGCCACACCAGAGCGCCGACTCAAAAAAAACGTGGAACCACTTACTTTGGGAGCAACCGAATGAAACGTACGTGCACTAGCCTGATGCTCGCTGGATCCTTGCTGGCGGGGGGCCAGGCAATGGCCGGCGATCTGCTGCAATGGCAAAACAACAGCCTGACCTATCTCTACGGCAAAGACTTTAAAGTCAACCCGAGCATCCAGCAAACCGTGACCTTCGAGCACGCCGATGCCTGGAAATACGGGGACAACTTCCTGTTCATCGACAAGACGTTCTACAACGGCAAACCTGACGCCTTCGTCGGCAAAAACACTTACTACGGTGAATTCAGCCCGCGTCTGTCGTTCGGCAAGATCTTCGACCAGAAACTCGAATTCGGCCCGATCAAGGACGTCCTCCTGGCCATGACCTACGAGACCGGTGAAGGCGATGTCAACTCCTACCTGATCGGTCCGGGCTTCGACCTGGCCATTCCCGGTTTCGATTACTTCCAGCTGAACTTCTACAATCGCCACACCGACGACAAACGACCGGGTAACAACATCTGGCAGATCACTCCGGTCTGGTCTTACACCATCCCGGTGGGCAGCTCCAGCGTGCTGATCGACGGTTACATGGACTGGGTGGTCGACAACGACAAGAACAGCCAAGGCACCTACCACGCCAACCTGCACTTCAACCCACAGATCAAGTACGACTTGGGCAAAGCCTTGCACTGGGGCGAGAAGCAGCTGTACGTCGGTGTCGAGTACGATTACTGGAAGAACAAGTACGCCATCGAAGACACGCGGGAATTCACCACCAATCAAAGCGCCACGAGCTTGCTGGTGAAGTACCACTTCTGATCCAAAGTCAAAAGATCGCAGCCTGCGGCAGCTCCTACGGGCGTACACAATCTCGGCGTAGGAGCTGCAGGCTGCGATCCCTTGATCGTCAGCCAACACATCGAACATCCCGATTAAACCCCCGCAAAATTCGCAACCATTGATCAATCCGTCTGGCATAGGATGGCGCCATTCCACTCTGATCAAGGAGTTGCACCAATGACTCAATTTCGCAAAGTGCTGAGCCTGCATACCGGCCAACCTGCGTCCGATGGCGCCGGAGTCAAGCTGACCCGGGTATTTGGTGGCGCAGGTGTCGAACGCTTCGACCCGTTCCTGATGCTCGACGAGTTTGGTTCGGAAAATCCCGACGACTACATCGCCGGCTTCCCGCCACACCCGCACCGCGGCTTCGAAACCGTGACCTACATGCTCGAAGGCCGCATGCGCCATGAAGACCATCTGGGTAACGTCGGTTTGCTGGAGGGCGGTGGTGTGCAATGGATGACCGCCGCCAAGGGCATCATCCACAGCGAAATGCCGGAGCAGGAAGAAGGCGTGATGCGCGGCTTCCAGCTGTGGCTGAACCTGCCGGGCAAGCACAAACTCGATCCGGCCAGTTATCGGGACATTCAGCCAGCGGACATTCCACGACTGAAAACCGCTCAAGGCGTCGAGGTGGTGGTGATTGCCGGTCTATTCGATGACGGCATGGTTAAACAGGTTGGCGCAGTGCAACGGCCGGATACCGAACCGCATTACTTCGACTTCCATCTGCCGGCCGGCACTAGCATCACGCCGTTACTGCCGGACGGACATCGGGCACTACTCTACGTGTATGACGGCAGCGTGGAGTTGCCGGGGCAGACCCAGAGCGTCGGCAGCAGCAAACTGGTCCGTTTGTCGGATGAAGGTGAGCTGCAGCTGAGCAGCGAGTCCGGGGCCAGGGTGTTGTTGATCGCTGGTAAACCGCTGGGTGAGCCGATCGTGCAGTACGGGCCGTTCGTGATGAACACCCGGGAGGAGATCGAACAGGCATTGCGTGATTTTCGCGATGATCGGTTGACGGCGTAGTTGTTTATCGCCTGAACGTACGCCATCGCGAGCAAGCTCGCTCCCACACTCGATTTGTGTAACGCCGCAAATAATCGGCACGACATAGATTAAATGTGGGAGCGAGCTTGCTCGCGATGGCCGCGCCACAGTCCTCAAGCCAGGACTGCAGGCTCTTCCAACCCCAGAAACCGGCACAACTCTTCGCGCTTGGCCAACGCATCGCGACGGCCAAGCTCGATCAACTCGCTGCAGTACCCCGCCTCGAACAGCAAATAACTCAACACCCCGGCACCGCTGGTCTTGGTTGCACCCGGCCCGCGCAGGAACAGTCGCAATGCTGCCGGTAGCTCTTGCCGATGCCGCGCGGCGATTTCGTCGATCGGCTGACTCGGCGCAATCACCAACACCTCCACTGGCGCCACGCCCAGGCTGCGAGCCATGGTACTGGCCGGCAACAAGTGACTGAACTGGTTCAAGCGTTGCAACAGCTCGATGTCGCTCTCCAGGCTGTCAATGAACGTACTGTTGAGCATGTGCCCGCCGATCTGGGCGAGCGACGGCTGCTGACCGGTGTAGGTGCGCTGCAAAGGGTTCTCGGGATCAACACCGCGCGGGTTGCCGCTGACGCCCACCACCAGCACCCGGCTCGCCCCCAGGTGCAGGGCCGGGCTGATCGGCGCTGACTGTCGCACTGCGCCATCACCGAAGTACTCGTTGTCGATCTTCACCGGCGCAAACAACAGCGGGATCGCCGAACTGGCGAGCAAATGGTCGACCGTCAATTGAGTCGGCACGCCAATACGTCGATGGCGCAGCCAGGCATCGATGCTGCGGCCGCCCTGATAGAAGGTCACGGCTTGCCCGGACTCATAACCGAATGCGGTGACGGCCACGGCGTGCAGTTGTTTTTGCGCAATGGCTTCATTGATTCCGGACAGGTGCAGCTTGTCGCTCAACAGATCGCGCAACGGTGAGCTGTTCAGCAGCGCCACTGGCACTTTGGCGCCTATCCCCAACAGGCTGTGGCTGACAAACCGAGTGGCCTGGCTGATGACTCCCGGCCAATCGCTGCGTAACACCAGGTCGCTGCGAAAGCCCTGCCAGAACGCGGTCAACCGCTGGATGGCGGCGGTAAAGTCCATCGCTCCGCTGGCCAGGCTCACCGCATTGATCGCCCCGGCCGAGGTACCGACGATCACCGGAAACGGATTGGCAGAACCTGCCGGCAGCAGCTCGGCAATCGCCGCCAGTACCCCGACCTGATACGCCGCCCGAGCCCCGCCGCCGGAAAGAATCAAACCTGTAACCGGCTCAGCTGAACTCATCGCAACGCTCCATGGTGCTTGGGCCTTCAATCTAGTCTGACGAAATGGATTCAACCACGCTTGGGATACAATTTCGGCTCGCCGGGTGGACGGCTCTTGAAGCGGCGATGGGTCCAGAGGTACTGCTCAGGGCAATCGCGCACGCATTCTTCGACCCACTGGTTGATCCGCAGACAGTCAACCTCGTCGCTTTCACCCGGGAAATCGCTCAGCGGCGCATGGATCACCAGACGGTAGCCACTGCCATCGGCCAGGCGTTGCTGGGTGAACGGCACCACCAGCGCCTTACCCAACTTGGCAAACTTGCTGGTAGCGGGCACGGTCGCGGCCAGAATGCCGAACAACGGCACGAAGATACTTTGCTTGGCGCCGTAGTCCTGATCCGGTGCGTACCAGATCGCCCGGCCTGCACGCAGCAACTTGAGCATGCCGCGTACGTCGTCGCGCTCCACCGCCAGCGAATCGAGGTTATGCCGCTCACGACCGCGCCGCTGTATGTAATCGAACAGCTGGTTTTTGTGTTCGCGGTACATGCCGTCGATGGTGTGCTGCTGGCCGAGCAACGCCGCGCCGATTTCCAGCGTGGTGAAGTGCAATGCCATCAGGATCACGCCCTTGCCGTCGCGCTGAGCCTGTTTGAGGTGCTCCAGCCCTTCGACATGGGCCAGGCGCGCCAGACGCGCCCGGGACCACCACCAGCTCATGGCCATCTCGAAGAAGGCAATACCGGTCGAGGCGAAGTTTTCCTTGAGCAGACGCTTGCGCTCGGCAGGCGTTTTTTCCGGAAAACACAATTCCAGGTTGCGCTTGGCAATGCGCCGACGGTCGGTGGCGACCCGATACATGCCAGCACCCAGCGCACGACCAATGCGCAGCAGCACCGGATACGGCAACTGAACGACCAGCCACAGCAGCCCTAGACCGCACCATAGCGGCCAAAACCGTGGAAGAAAAAATGCAGCTCTGAATTGCGGGCGATCCATTAACGATTCCGGACAGACAACAAGGCCGCGCATTCTACATCGGTTCGACCCGGCTTGCGGCTCGCGAGCGTTCTCGTTATAAGTCTCGGCACTTTTAGTGACAAGCCGCTTTATGCCGACCATGAGCCAAACCGAACCGCTAGACCAAGATCCCGTGTTCCAGTTGAAGGGCAGCATGCTCGCCATTACGGTGCTGGAACTGGCGCGCAATGACCTCGAAAACCTCGACCGACAACTGGCTGCGAAGGTCGCCCTGGCACCTAATTTTTTCAGCAATGCACCGCTGGTGCTGGCCCTGGACAAACTTCCGGCCACTGAAGGCGCGGTCGACCTGCCTGCACTGATGCGCGTTTGCCGCCACCATGGCTTGCGCACGCTGGCCATCCGCGCCAGCCGCATCGAAGACATTGCCGCCGCTATTGCCGTCGATCTGCCGGTGCTGCCGCCTTCTGGCGCGCGTGAGCGGGCAATCGACCCGCACGAAGGCGAAGTCAGGAAAAAACCGGAAAAACCGCCTGAACCGACCATCAAACCGACCCGGATAATCACTTCGCCCATTCGCGGTGGCCAACAGATTTATGCCCAAGGTGGCGATTTGGTAGTAGTTTCCTCGGTCAGTCCGGGGGCGGAACTTCTCGCCGATGGCAACATCCATGTATACGGGCCGATGCGCGGTCGTGCGTTGGCCGGCGTAAAAGGTGACACCAAGGCACGGATTTTCTGTCAGCAATTGAGCGCTGAACTACTCTCCATCGCCGGTCATTACAAGGTTTCCGAGGATTTGCGCCGCGACCCACTGTGGGGTTCTGGCGTACAAGTCAGCCTGTCGGGCGACGTGTTGAACATCATTCGGCTTTAACGGATACTGCCGCATTTTCCAAGCATCTCTAAAACGTAGCGAAAACGGCTCAAACGAAGTAGGAAAAAGGCACAAGGCAGTGTTTACCCGAGGTAAACCCCGCCCAAAGCCGGATTCCAGCCAAGGCTGTCCGACTGCAGTAGTTTTCAAGAGATGTTTTTCAGGGGCTAAAAGTCCTTTTTCCTTAGGGGTGAAACACCTTGGCCAAGATTCTCGTGGTTACATCCGGCAAGGGTGGTGTGGGTAAGACCACCACCAGCGCCGCTATCGGTACCGGCCTCGCTTTGCGCGGTCACAAAACAGTCATCGTCGACTTCGACGTCGGCCTGCGTAACCTCGACCTGATCATGGGTTGCGAGCGTCGCGTGGTGTATGACTTCGTCAACGTGGTCAACGGCGAAGCCAACCTGCAGCAAGCCCTGATCAAAGACAAGCGCCTGGAAAACCTCTACGTCCTGGCCGCCAGTCAGACGCGCGATAAAGACGCACTGACCGTAGAAGGCGTGGAAAAAGTGCTCATGGCACTTAAAGAAGACTTCGAGTTCGTGGTCTGCGACTCTCCGGCGGGCATCGAGAAAGGCGCTCACCTGGCCATGTACTTCGCTGACGAAGCGATCGTCGTGACCAACCCGGAAGTCTCCTCGGTACGTGACTCGGACCGCATGCTGGGCCTGCTGGCGAGCAAGTCGCGTCGCGCCGAAAACGGCGAAGACCCGATCAAGGAACACCTGCTGCTGACCCGCTACAACCCAGAGCGCGTAAGCAACGGCGAAATGCTCGGCGTCGAAGACGTCAAAGAGATTCTGGCGGTCACCCTGCTGGGCGTGATTCCGGAATCGCAAGCCGTACTCAAGGCTTCCAACCAAGGCGTACCAGTGATTCTCGACGACCAGAGCGACGCCGGTCAGGCGTACAGCGATGCCGTCGATCGTCTGCTGGGCAAAACCGTGCAGCACCGGTTCCTTGACGTTGAGAAGAAGGGATTCTTCGAGCGCCTGTTTGGAGGTAGATAATGAATCTTTTTGACTTCTTTCGTGCCAACAAAAAAGTAAGCACCGCGTCGGTAGCGAAAGAGCGTCTACAGATCATCGTGGCGCATGAACGCGGCCAGCGCAGTACCCCTGATTACCTGCCAGCCTTGCAGAAGGAACTGGTCGAGGTGATCCGCAAGTACGTCAATATCGGGTCCGATGACGTGCACGTCGCACTGGAAAACCAGGGCAGCTGCTCGATTCTGGAACTCAATATCACCCTGCCAGATCGCTGAGTCGATCCGGCTGGAGCCACGGCGGCTCAGGTCCTTCAGTCTCCTACATTGGACATTGAGGGTTCTGAGTCGCCGTTGGCGTTTGTTACGAGGCTGTTTAATGCCGCTGTCGAATATCCGCATCATCCACCAGGACGCCGCCGTACTGGTGGTGGACAAGCCCACCCTGCTGCTCTCCGTGCCCGGTCGCGCCGATGACAACAAGGACTGCCTGATCACCCGGCTGCAAGAAAATGGCTACCCGGAAGCCCGCATCGTCCATCGACTGGACTGGGAAACCTCCGGGATCATCCTGCTGGCTCGCGACCCGGATACCCATCGCGAACTGTCTCGGCAGTTTCACGACCGCGAAACCGAAAAAGCCTACACCGCACTGTGCTGGGGCCAGCCGGAACTGGACAGCGGCAGCATCGACTTACCGCTGCGCTACGACCCGCCGACCAAACCCCGCCACGTGGTGGACCATGAATTCGGCAAACATGCGCTGACCTTCTGGCGCGTACTGGAACGTTGCGGCGACTGGTGCCGGGTCGAACTGACACCGATCACCGGTCGCTCGCACCAGTTGCGCGTGCACATGTTGTCCATCGGTCATCCGCTGCTGGGCGACGGGCTTTACGCTCACCCGCAAGCCCTGGCCGCCTGGCCACGCTTGTGCCTGCACGCCAGCATGCTCAGCTTCACCCACCCACAGAGTGGCGAACGCCTGCGCTTCGAGTGCCCGGCACCGTTCTGAGCCATCCTCCGTACCTGTACCGGGAGCTGCCAAAGGCTGCGATCTTTACCCTCGGCACTTCGATTCTCTGTGGCTGCCTGAAAGCGCAAGATCAACAGATCGTCCGAACGCGGCCCGAACCTTCGGCAGCTCCTACAAATTTCCGTGCAACGCCAAACCTGCGATCAATACGTTAAACTCGCGGCACTGCTGTCTGGAGCTACTTATGCGCGAAGAGTTGAACCAAGGCCTGATCGACTTCCTCAAGGCCTCCCCTACCCCATTCCATGCCACCGCCAGCCTTGTTCAGCGTCTGGAAGCGGCGGGTTATCAGCGCCTTGACGAGCGCGAGCCCTGGACCACCGAAGCCAACGGTCGCTACTACGTCACGCGCAACGACTCCTCGATCGTCGCCATCAAGATGGGGCGCAACTCCCCATTGCACGACGGCATCCGTCTGGTCGGCGCCCATACCGACAGTCCGTGCCTGCGGGTCAAGCCACAACCTGAACTGCAACGTCAGGGTTTCTGGCAGTTGGGCGTCGAAGTCTATGGCGGCGCACTGCTCGCCCCCTGGTTTGACCGTGACCTGTCGCTGGCGGGCCGCGTGACCTTCCGTCGCGACGGCAAGGTCGAAAGCCAACTGATCGACTTCAAGGCACCGATCGCCACCATTCCCAACCTGGCCATTCACCTCAACCGTGAAGCCAACATGGGCTGGGCGATCAATGCACAGACCGAGCTGCCACCGATCCTTGCGCAATTTGCCGGTGACGAGCGCGTGGACTTCCGCGCCGTGCTCACTGATCAGCTGGCCCGGGAACACGGCTTGAATGCCGACGTGGTACTCGATTACGAGTTGAGCTTCTACGACACCCAAAGCGCCGCCATCATCGGCCTGCACGGCGACTTCATTGCCGGTGCGCGCCTGGACAATCTGCTGTCGTGCTACGCCGGCCTGCAAGCCTTGTTGACGGCTGAAACCGATGAAACCTGCGTGCTGGTGTGCAACGACCACGAAGAAGTCGGCTCATGTTCGGCGTGCGGTGCCGACGGCCCGATGCTTGAGCAGACCCTGCGTCGTCTGCTGCCTGAAGGTGACGAGTTCGTCCGCACCATTCAGAAGTCGCTGCTGGTCTCGGCCGACAACGCCCACGGCGTGCACCCCAACTACGCCGACAAGCACGACGCCAACCACGGCCCGAAACTCAATGCCGGCCCGGTGATCAAGGTCAACAGCAACCAGCGCTACGCCACCAATAGCGAAACCGCCGGGTTCTTCCGTCATCTGTGCATGGCCGAAGAAGTCCCGGTGCAAAGCTTTGTGGTGCGCAGCGACATGGGCTGTGGCTCGACCATCGGCCCGATCACCGCCAGCCATCTGGGCGTGCGCACCGTGGACATCGGCCTGCCAACATTTGCCATGCACTCGATCCGTGAACTGTGCGGCAGCCATGACCTGGCGCACCTGGTCAAAGTGTTGAGCGCGTTCTACGCCTGCCGCGAGTTGCCGTGACCGTTTAAAAGATCGCAGCCTGCGGCAGCTCCTACGAAAACAAGCCCCGCAGGCTGCGATCTTTTCAAAATCACCACCAAGTCATTTCTGATACACATCAACCCGGTTCGCCCAAAAGCCACCTAGACTTACATCACCTCTGCGGACAAGGCTGTCGCCATGATCTCGATGTCGGTTTTCAACTCCATGCTCATTCCAATACTCTCGGGAATGATCCTGCTGGCCATCGGCTTCAACTTTCGCGACAAGAACGCCGGGGTGTTCTCGATGTGGATCGGCATGCTGCTGATCCTCGCTACCGTGATTTACAAAATCCTCGCAAAACTGAACGAATAAAAGCGCTGACTACGCTCGCATTGGTTTTGCCCCGCTCGTACACTCGCTCGACCTGCACCTGTTGAGGTTGACCGCCTAGTGTTCGCTCGTCTTTTCGCCCTGCCGTCTACGTTGTTCATCTGCCTGTTGATGCTGCTTCCCATGGCCCCTGCTCAGGCCGTCGGCCTGCCGAGCCTGCTCAACGGCTCATCAAAAGCCCAGCCGGAAGCGACCGAACCGCTGGGGCAATCGCTGGACGAAGTGATCAAATCGCTGGAAAACGATCAGCAACGAGGCAGGTTGCTGGCCGATCTGAAGAAACTGCGCGACGTCAGCAAAAAAGCCCAGACGCCCACCGAAGAAGGCGTGCTCGGCTTGATCGGCGGCACCCTGGCCAGCCTGGAAAAACAGTTTTCCGGTGTCGACAGTCCGCTCACTCGCTGGTCCGACGAGTTCGACCTGGCCAAGGACGAACTGCGCGCGCTGATGCTGCCGGTCAGCGAATGGCTGCCGATGCTCTTTGCCTTCGCCTTGATTCTGATGCTCTGGAGCCTGCTCGCCGCCGCGCTGATCTGGCTCGGTCATCGCGTACGAACGCGCTTCGGCCTTACTGAAGAATTGCCGCAACACCCCAAGACCTGGGACATGTTGCGCTTTGCCCTGCGCAAACTCGGCCCCTGGCTGATCGCCCTGCTGATTACCGTCTACATGAGCTATGCCCTGCCGTCATCGCTGGGTAAATACCTGGCCATGGTGCTGGCTTATGCACTGGTGGTCGGCACCTGCTTCTCGGCGATCTGCGTGATCGCGTTTTCCGTGCTCGACGGTCCGCATCGGCATCGCGCCCTGTACATCCTGCGGCACCAGGCCTTCCGCCCGCTGTGGCTGATCGGCAGTTTTGCAGCCTTCGGTGAAGGCTTGAACGACCCACGACTGGTCGCCGGTCTCGGCATTCACCTGGCCCACACCACCGCGACCATCGCCAATGTGCTGGCAGCGATTTTCACCGGCCTGTTCATCCTGCGATTCCGTCGGCCCATCGCCCACCTGATCCGCAACCAGCCATTGTCACGGCGTCTGACCCGTCGTGCACTGAGCGACACCATCGAAATTCTCGGGACCTTCTGGTATTTGCCGGCATTGGTGCTGGTAGCGATCTCGCTGTTCGCCACCTTCGTCTCCGCCGGCGACACCAGCACCGCACTGCGCCAATCGTTGATCTGCACCGTGCTGCTGGTGTTGTGCATGGTCATCAACGGACTGGTCCGCCGCCATGCACTCAAACCGCAACGCGGGGCAAAGCGTCACGCGCTGTATTCGGACCGCCTCAAGAGCTTCTTCTATACCCTTGCGCACCTGACGGTGTGGCTGGCGTTCATCGAACTCGGCTTGCGGGTCTGGGGCATGTCGATGATCCGCTTCACCGAAGGCGAAGGCCATGAAGTCAGCGTCAAACTGTTCAGCCTGGGCGGTACGCTGATCTTCGCCTGGCTGATCTGGATCCTCAGCGACACCGCCGTGCACCACGCCCTCACCCGCTCACGCAAAGGCCTGGCCAACGCGCGCGCGCAGACCATGATGCCGCTTATCCGCAATGTGCTGTTCGTGGCGATTTTCATCATTGCGCTGATTGTCGCCCTGGCCAACATGGGCATGAACGTCACGCCGCTGCTGGCAGGTGCCGGCGTGATCGGTCTGGCCATCGGTTTCGGTGCACAGTCGCTGGTCTCCGACCTGATCACCGGGCTGTTCATCATCATCGAAGACTCCCTGGCCATCGACGACTACGTGGATGTCGGCGGCCACCTGGGTACCGTCGAGGGCCTGACCATCCGCACCGTGCGGCTACGGGACATTGACGGCATCGTGCACACCATCCCGTTCAGTGAAATAAAAAGCATCAAGAACTACTCGCGGGAATTCGGCTACGCGATCTTCCGGGTGGCGGTGCCGTACAACATGGAAATCGATGACGCGATCAAACTGATGCGCGAAGTCGGCCAGAAAATGCGCACCGACCCAATACAACGCCGCAACATCTGGTCGCCACTGGAGATTCAGGGCGTTGAAAGTTTTGAATCCGGCAGCGCAATCCTTCGCGCCCGGTTCAAGACCGCACCGATCAAGCAATGGGAGGTCTCAAGAGCGTTCAACCTGTCGCTCAAACGCCATCTGGATGAAGCCGGACTGGATCTGGCGACACCGAGGATGAGTATTCAGGTGGTGACGGCAGGTGGTGGGTTGGAGAAGGAATAACGGACCAAGGCAGCTCGGGAGGTGCCCGAACTGCCTTGACTTCAAAATTGGTTGATGTCAGAAACGCAGATTGCGATGAAAAACCCGACTACCTGCTTTAACGATTACTGGATATTCAATTTGATCCGCACTGGCGTGGCTGAATAAGGCTCATCGGCTGGATATGCCACCCATCCCCCATCCCCCGCCGGCACTAAATAAACATTATCATCACGATACTTATTCTCACGCTTAACTTTCCGCGCGACCATCAAGTAGTTATAGACCTGTTCCACATCGTCAGGCTTGTCATCCTCAAACTGTATAACCGCCGCCCTATCGGTTGCAAACATACGAACGTCCACCTCGTGCCGCAGATTATACCTCCGCGAGAACCATTCTTCTTTGAAATCCAACAGCAAGAACACTTCAGGCCTATCCTTAATACAAAGGAACCCTCTTTTGTCCAAACCAATATATTGCCTGCCCTCTAGTTCTCCAGCAGTGATAATAAAACCTTCTCCATTCCCACTCCAGTAAAAACCGAACTCCAGCGGTTCACCGCGCCCCCGCCGAGTGCAAATCCGACCCGATGAGACTGTAATCGGGCGCCCTGAAATAGTCATCTTCGCATAAAACGCAATATCGTAATCAGACATACTAATTTCCTTATATAAGCTATAGTCCAAAGCCGTAAAAACGACTTGCGACAACCTTACATAAGACTCAAAGAGCAAGCCAGAGAAATAGCAACCCAACCATTTCACTGTATTTAGTTCACCCACTTAACTGTTGCACCTTCTTTATCAGCTATTGCTCATTGCAAACCAATCTCAGGCCACATCCACCCGACATGACACGATCAAACTGATGCGCGACTTCGGCCAGAAAACGCACACTGACCCAATACAACGCCGCAACATCTGATCGCCACTGGAAATTCAGGGCGTTGAAAGTTTCGAGTCCGGTCGCCCGATTCTTCGGGCCCGGTTCAAGACCGCACCGATCAAGCAATGGGAAGTTTCAAGAGCGTTCAACCTCTCACTCAAACGCTATCTGGATGAAGCCGGGCTGGATCTGGCGACACCGAGGATGAGTATTCAGGTGGTGACGGCAGGTGGTGGGTTGGAGAAGGAATAACGCAAGAAAGCAGACGCGAAGCGTGGGACCAATCAAAAGCCATACAAGTCCCAACCACTCAGGCCGCCGTGCTTTGCTTTTGATCTACCCGCCCCTATATCGGGAGGCCGAGCGCAGGTGTTCAGCAGGGGGTTGGCGCGCAGCGCCGTACGGCGCAGCCGGACACATCGAGAGGAGGTCGTCGCGAAGCAGACCGTAGGCGATGCCCCCTGATGGACACCGGAGCGAGGTGCCGTACGCTTGGGGCGAAGACCTTTGCTTCCTTTGGGGCGTTTGCCAAAGGGAGTCGCCGTCAGGGCGAAACCGCCAGCCGCCGTTACCGCAGCAACGGATATGTACACCTGCAAAAGACGGGTCGACTGTCAGGCCGCCATCGCGAGCAGGCTCGCTCCCACAGTTGAACTGTGTACATCTGCGAAAGACAGGTCGGCTATCAGGCCGCCATCGCGAGCAAGCTCAGCGCCTACAAGACATCCACCCCGACATGAATCGCATCATGCCGCCAGAACTCCAGGTCACAATCGATCAGCCGCTCGTGCTGATCATAATTGACCCGGGCAATCCGCAGGCCCGGGCTACCAACAGACACCCGTAAAGCCGCCGCCGCATCCACCGACAACGAAGTCGGCACAATCTCGAACCGCACCCGCCCGTAGTGCAAATCGTAATGCCGCGCATACAACTCGGTAATCGACTGATTGAGATCGAACTCCAGAATCCCCGGGAAAAACTGCGGATTCAAATAGTGCTCGACATACAAAACCAACCGCCCATCGATGCGTCGCGAACGGCGGATCTGAATCACACTCGACAACGCCGGCAACTGCAACCATGCGCAAACCGCCGCAGACGCCGGTTGCAACCGTGCCGAAATCACCTCGGTCGACGGCACCCGCCCTTGCGCACTGACCATCGCGTGAAAGTGACTGCGCTGCATCAGGTTGTAGGCCAGGCGCGGTGGCGAGACGAACCAGCCGCGCCGCTCTTCGCGGTAAATCTGCCCCTGGGCTTCGAGCTGCAACAACGCCTCACGCACGGTGATCCGTGTGGTATTGAACAGCTCACTGAGTTTGCGCTCGGCCGGCAGCTTGCTCGCGGGCGCCAGCAGACCGTGGTCGATCTGCTCCTGCAGCACTTGACCGATGGCTGTCACCGCCTTGATTGCCTCATCGCGCATCAATGTTACCTATCTGGACTAGGCCAGCACTGTTTCGGGGCAGGATCGCGCCAAAAAACGCGTCCTGATACGTATTGCAAGCCTAGGCAATCCATATGACTGATCGATGACAAAGGCGCCGAACGGTTGATCCAGACCTTTGCAAATAAGCGGCCAAGTCCTTGCAAACCGGCCATCTGCCCATGGTCTACGCTTACCTCGCAGCCCTCACTACCGAGCGAAATAAATGCGAGCGCGCCTGATACCGACATCAAAGTGTCATCCAGCTCACCTAAATTGGCTCAGGTATTGCTGACCTAGACCAACCCAACCGCAAACGTAGATAAAAGCGCAGCGTTGAATACGCCCAAAGGAGCTTCGGATGAAACAGCTTTTCCTGGCATCACTGTTAGGCTCGACCATTGCCATGTGCACCGCAGCCATGGCGGCTGATACCGATTTAAAAGCCTTGGAAGCCGCTGCGAAAGCGGAAGGTGCCGTCAACAGTGTCGGCATGCCCGATGACTGGGCCAACTGGAAAGGTACCTGGGAAGACCTGGCCAAGAACTACGGCCTCAAGCACATCGACACCGACATGAGCTCGGCCCAGGAAGTGGCCAAGTTCGCCGCCGAAAAAGACAACGCCAGTGCTGATATCGGCGACGTCGGCGCCGCCTTCGGCCCGATCGCGGTCAAGCAAGGCGTGGTGCAACCGTACAAGCCAAGCACCTGGGCGCAGGTTCCGGACTGGGCCAAGGACAAGGACGGTAACTGGGCGCTGGCCTACACCGGCACCATCGCGTTCATCGTCAACAAGAAGCTGCTGCACGGTTCCCAAGCCCCGACAAAGTGGGCTGACCTGAAAACCGGTAAATACAAGGTGTCCATCGGTGACGTGAGCACCGCCGCCCAAGCCGCCAACGGTGTATTGGCCGCCGCCATCGCCAACGGTGGCGATGAAAAGAACATTCAGCCATCACTGCTGATGTTCGCCGAAATCGCCAAGCAAGGTCGCCTGTCGCTGGCCAACCCGACGATCTCCACCATGGAAAAAGGTGAAGTCGAAGTCGGTGTGGTCTGGGACTTCAACGGTCTGAGCTATAAAGCCAAGATGGCCAACCCGGATGACTACGTCGTACTGATCCCGTCCGATGGTTCGGTGAAGTCCGGTTACACCACCATCATCAACAAATACGCCAAGCACCCGAACGCCGCCAAACTGGCCCGCGAGTACATCTTCAGCGATGCCGGCCAAATCAACCTGGCGCGCGGTAACGCCCGTCCGATTCGTGCTGAAACGGGTCTGAAACTGCCGGCTGATGTCGCGAAAAACCTGATCCCGGCAGCGCAATACGAAGCCGCCAAACCCAAACCGATCACAGATGCCGACGCATGGGAAAAAACCTCCAAGGCTCTGCCGCAGAAGTGGCAGGAAGAAGTCATCATCAATATGCAATAACGCTGTAGCTCCCACATTGGATCTCTGATGGAAATCCCTGTGGGAGCGAGCTTGCTCGCGATAGCGCAAGGTCAATCAACATCACTGTTGAAGGTAAGTCCGCCATCGCGAGCAAGCTCGCTCCCACACTGGTTCGAGTTGAGTTTGAGTTTTCTGAATTCCTGTTTTTCGGAGTCCCCTCCCCCATGAAGCACAACGTCATCCTTGTCGTGCTCGACGGCCTCAATTACGAGGTCGCCCGCCACGCCATGGGGCATCTTCAGGCTTACGTCGGTGCAGAACGCGCCGCCCTCTACAAACTCGAATGCGAACTGCCGTCGCTGTCGCGCCCGCTCTACGAATGCATTCTGACCGGCGTAACGCCGATCGACAGCGGCATCGTCCACAACAACGTGTCGCGCCTGTCCAACCAGCGCAGCGTGTTCCACTACGCCAGCGCCGCCGGGCTCAGCACCGCCGCTGCGGCCTACCATTGGGTCAGCGAGCTGTATAACCGTTCGCCGTTCATGGCTGCCCGCGACCGCCACACCGACAACACCGAACTGCCGATACAGCACGCGCACTTCTACTGGTCCGATCACTACCCCGATTCGCACCTGTTCGCCGACGCCGAGAACCTGCGTCTGCGCCATGCGCCGAATTTTCTGCTGGTTCACCCCATGAACATCGACGACGCCGGGCACAAGCACGGCCTCGACACTGCGCAATACCGCAACAGCGCCCGCTCGGCCGACATCATCCTCGCCGACTACCTGCAAGGCTGGCTCGACGCCGGGTATCAGGTGCTGGTGACCGCTGACCACGGCATGAACAACGATCGCTCCCACAACGGCCTGCTCGCCGAAGAACGTGAAGTACCGCTGTTCGTCATCGGTGATGCCTTCAGCTTCAATCCCGACGCTGCCCCCAAACAAACCGAGCTGTGCGGCACAGTCTGCGAGTTGCTGGGTGTGGCCCACGACAAACCTGTGTGCCGGGAGCTGCTCAAGTGAATTCAATCACCCGTGGCAAATGGCTGGCGGCGTTGTGCCTGGTGCCCTTCGCCATTTTCTTCATCGTGTTTCAGATTGCCCCGCTGTGCTGGGTGCTGATCAACAGTGTGCAATCGGAAGAGTTCGGTTGGGGCCTGGCCAACTTCAACAAGATCTTCAGCTCGAAGTTCTATATGCAGGCGATCCAGTACAGCCTTGAGATCAGCTTCTGGTCCAGCGTGTTCGGCATCGTCATTGCGATCCTTGGCAGCTATTCGCTGCGTCGGGTCGACTCGAAGCTGCGCAACTTCGTCAACGCCTTCGCCAATATGACCAGCAACTTCGCCGGCGTACCGCTGGCCTTTGCGTTCATCATCCTGCTGGGGTTCAACGGCAGCTTCACTATCATGCTCAAGCAGGCCGGGATCATTCAGGACTTCAACCTGTACTCGAAAACCGGGCTGATCATCCTCTACACCTACTTCCAGATCCCCCTTGGCGTGCTGCTGCTTTACCCGGCATTCGACGCCCTGCGTGAAGACTGGCGCGAATCGGCGGCCCTGCTCGGCGCCAACGGCTGGCAGTTCTGGCGGCACATCGGCTTGCCGGTGCTGACTCCGGCCTTGCTCGGCACCTTTGTAATCCTGCTGGCCAACGCCCTCGGCGCCTACGCCACGGTCTATGCCCTGACCACCGGCAACTTCAACGTGTTGCCGATCCGCATCGCGGCGATGGTCTCGGGCGACATTTCCCTGGACCCGAACATGGCCAGCGCCCTGGCCGTTGTGCTGGTGGCGTTGATGACCCTGGTGACGGTGGTCCATCAGTTGCTGTTGAAGAGGAGCTACCATGTCTCGCGCTGAACTGGGTCCCACCGGTGTCTACCACCGGGTAGTGGTTTACCTGCTGTTTGCCATACTGTTGCTGCCGCTGGCCGGAACGCTGATCTATTCGATCGCCAGCAGCTGGTCGGCAACCGTTCTGCCCAGCGGCTTTACCTTCAAGTGGTACATCCAGCTGTGGAGTGACCCGCGCTTTCTCGGCGCCTTTGGCCAGTCGCTGCTGGTCTGCGTCGGTGCGCTGATTTTGTCGGTGGTGCTGATTCTGCCGCTGCTGTTCGTGGTGCATTACCACTTCCCGAAACTCGATGCGCTGATGAACATCCTGATCCTGCTGCCGTTCGCAGTGCCGCCCGTGGTGTCTTCCGTGGGGCTGTTGCAGCTCTATGGTTCGGGACCGTTCGCGATGGTCGGTACACCGTGGATTCTGGTCGGTTGCTACTTCACCGTGGCGCTGCCGTTCATGTACCGGGCGATCACCAACAACCTGCAGGCGATCAACCTGAGCGACCTGATGGACTCCGCCCAACTGCTCGGTGCCAGCACCTGGCAAGCGGCGTTCCTGGTAGTGCTGCCGAACCTGCGCAAGGGTTTGATGGTCGCGTTGCTGCTGTCGTTCTCGTTCCTCTTCGGTGAGTTCGTGTTCGCCAACATCCTTGTCGGCACGCGCTACGAAACCCTGCAGGTCTACCTCAACAACATGCGTAACAGCAGCGGTCACTTCACCAGCGCGCTGGTGATTTCCTACTTTTTCTTTGTGCTGGTTCTGACCTGGGCTGCCAATATCTTGAACAAGGACAAAAGCCAATGAGCTACGTCAGCGTCCAACACCTGCAAAAAAGCTATTCACAAACAGGCTCCGCCGGCACCCCGGTGTTCAGCGACATCAACTGCGAAATCCAGAAAGGCGAATTCGTCACCCTGCTCGGCCCGTCCGGTTGCGGCAAGTCCACACTGCTGCGCTGCATCGCCGGGCTGACGGCTGTGGATGCAGGCAAGATCCTGCTCGACGGCCAGGACCTGGTGCCGCTGAGCCCGCAAAAACGCGGGATCGGCATGGTATTCCAAAGCTACGCGCTGTTCCCCAACATGACCGTGGAGCAGAACGTCGCCTTCGGTTTGCGCATGCAAAAGGTCAACGCCGACGACAGCCGCAAGCGCGTGCTCGAAGTGTTGCAACTGGTGGAACTGCACGACTTCGCCAACCGTTACCCGCATCAACTGTCTGGCGGCCAATGCCAACGGGGTGCCCTCGCCCGCTCGCTGGTGACCCGACCGCGCCTGCTGCTGCTCGATGAACCGCTGTCGGCGCTGGACGCGCGGATCCGCAAACACCTGCGCGAGCAAATCCGGCAAATTCAGCGCGAGCTGGGGCTGACCACGATTTTCGTGACTCACGATCAGGAAGAAGCCCTGACCATGTCCGACCGGATCTTCCTGATGAACCAGGGCAGGATCGTCCAGAGCGGCGACGCTGAAACCCTCTACACCGCACCGGTCGATGTGTTTGCCGCCGGCTTCATCGGCAACTACAACCTGCTCGACGCCGCCAGTGCCAGCAAGCTGCTGCAACGGCCAATCAACGGTCGCATCGCGATTCGCCCGGAAGCCATCGAACTGAGCCGCAATGGCGAGCCGGATGCGCTGATCCGCAGCCACAGCCTGCTGGGCAACGTGATTCGCTATCGGGTCGAAGCTCGCGGCGTAGAACTGGTGGTGGACGTGCTGAACCGTTCGGCGGCTGACCTGCATGCCGATGGTCAACGTCTGGCACTTTCCATCGATCCGACAGCCCTGTGTGAGGTAGCTTGAAGACAGCGGCAAGCTGCAAGCCGCGAGCTTCAAGTTGTAGACTGCTGACCACCTAAATCCACTCTTGCAGCTTGAAGCTTGCCGCTTGAAGCTGTTCTCGAAGAGAATCCTACTGATGGCCTTGGCAATTTTTGATCTGGATGAAACCCTGATCCACGGCGACTGCGCCTCGCTGTGGAGCGAGCAGATGGTCCGCCTCGGTTGGGTCGACAGCGAATCCTTCCTGCGTCGCGACAAGGAATTGATGGACTCCTACGGCAGGGGCCACCTGGCCATGGAGGACTACATGGCCTTCAGCCTGGAACCGATGGCCGGACGCACCCCGGAAGAAGTCGAGCACCTTGTGGCGCCGTGGGTCGAGGACGTGATCGAACCGATCATCTTCAGCGACGCCTGCAAAGCCATCGCCGAGCATCGCAAGGCTGGCGACCGGATTCTGGTGATCTCCGCCTCAGGCACGCACCTGGTCAAACCCATCGCCGAACGCCTGGGCATCGATGAGATTCTTGGCATCGAGCTGGAAGTGAAGCATGGGGTTTATAGCGGCAATACGGTCGGTACCCTGACCTACCGCGAAGGCAAGATCACTCGCTTGCTGGAGTGGCTCGACGCCGAAGAGGAGAACCTTGAAGGCGCGAGTTTCTATTCGGACTCACGTAACGATTTGCCATTGCTGATCAAAGTCGACCATCCACATGTGGTCAACCCGGATCCGGTACTGCGTGAACACGCCGAAAAGGCCGGCTGGCCGATTCACCTCTGGAAGTAACCGAGATCCATTGTGGGAGCGGGCTTGCTCGCGAAGGCGGTGTGTCATTCAACATTCATGTCGACTGACACACCGCCTTCGCGAGCAAGCCCGCTCCCACAGGGGTCAAACCAGGCTTTCGTCGATCACCAGCACCAACTTGCCCGACACCTGATTGGTCGCAAGCTCGGCAAACGCCGCTTCGGCGTCCTTGATCGGGAAGGTCCTGGCCAACTGCGGGCTCAGGCGTCCCTCTGCGAACAACGGCCAGACGTGTTGGCTCAGATCACTGAACAGATCGGCCTTGAACTGCTCGTCGCGACTGCGCAGGGTCGAACCCAGCAGCTGAATCCGCTTGGCCAGCATTTGCGCCAGATCCAACTGCGCTTCACGACCGCCCATCAGGCCGATCAACACCCAACGACCATCACGCGCCAGCAACTTCAGGTTCAACGCGGCATAGTTGGCGCCGACCGGATCGAGGATCACATCGAACGGTCCCAGGTCACTCAAACCGTCCAGCCCATCAGTGCGCACCACCCCGCCTTGCGCGCCCAGCGCCTCGCAATACGCCAGCCGGTCCGCCGAACCGACGCTGACCCAGCACAGGTTGCCGAACGCTTTACACAGCTGAATGGCGGCTGAACCCACTCCACTTGCCCCGGCGTGCAGGAGAACTTTCTCACCCGGTTTGAGCGCAGCCAGTTGAAACAAATTCAGCCAGGCGGTGCTGTAAACCTCGGGCAATGCTGCCGCTTCGACCAGCGACAAACCCTCTGGAACCGGCAACACATGCCGACCGTCGACCACCACCTCCTCTGCCATCCCGCCGCCGGCCAGCAACGCGCAAACGCGATCGCCAATCTGCCAGGACGACCCCGCGCCGACCTCGCTGATCACACCTGAACACTCCAGACCCAGCACCTGACTGGCTCCCGGTGGCGGCGGATAGAGCCCTGCCTTTTGCAACAAATCGGCTCGATTGAGGCCCGCTGCCGCCACTCGAATGCGAACTTGTCCTACGTCACACGTCGGACGCTGCTCTTCAACCCACTCCACTTGACCTTCAACGCCTTGCAATGCTTTCACAGTGCCTCCATAGTGAGTCTGGACTGAGCCCGAAGCTGTAGAGCCGGGCTTTTTGCATTATGCGACCGGCCCTTGTGGAACCGGCGACTTCAAAGACGGCCTAATATGCGTTATCAATTGCCCCCGCGTCGAATCAGCATGAAGCATTTGTTCCCCAGCACCGCACTCGCTCTTTTCATTGGCCTGGGCAGCTTGTCGCTGTCGCCCACTACGTTCGCAGCCAATAGCTGGGACAACCTTCAGCCTGATCGTGACGAGGTGATTGCCAGCCTGAACGTCGTCGAGCTGCTCAAGCGCCACCATTACAGCAAGCCGCCGCTCGATGACGCGCGCTCCGCGATCATCTACGACAGCTACCTGAAGCTGCTGGACCCGGCGCGCAGTTATTTTCTGGCCAGCGACATTGCCGAATTCGACAAATGGAAAACCCAATTTGACGACTTCCTCAAAAGCGGCGACCTGAATGCCGGGTTCACCATCTACAAGCGCTATCTGGACCGCGTCAAAGCGCGTCTGGACTTTGCCTTGGCCGAGCTGAACAAAGGCGTCGACAAGATGGACTTCACCACCAAGGAAACCTTGCTGATCGATCGCAAGGACGCCCCGTGGCTCAAGACCAGTGCCGAGCTCGATGACCTGTGGCGCAAACGCGTCAAGGACGAAGTGCTGCGCCTGAAGATCGCCGGCAAAGAACCCAAGGCCATTCAAGAGCTGCTGACCAAGCGCTACAAGAATCAGTTGTCGCGTCTGGACCAGACCCGTCCGGAAGACATTTTCCAGGCGTACATCAACAACTTCGCCATGTCCTACGACCCGCACACCAACTATCTGTCGCCGGATAGCGCGGAAAACTTCGACATCAACATGAGCCTGTCGCTGGAAGGCATCGGCGCCGTGTTGCAGAGCGATAACGACCAGGTGAAAGTCGTGCGTCTGGTGCCAGCAGGCCCGGCGGACAAGACCAAGCAGGTTGCACCGGCTGACAAGATCATCGGCGTTGCCCAAGGCAATAAAGAAATGGTCGACGTCGTCGGTTGGCGCCTGGACGAAGTGGTCAAGCTGATCCGTGGACCGAAAGGCACGGTGGTGCGCCTGGAAGTGATCCCGGCCAGCAATGCGCCAAACGACCAGACCACCAAGATCGTGCAGATCACCCGCGAAGCGGTGAAGCTTGAAGATCAGGCGGTGAAGAAGTCGATCCTCAACCTGAAGCAGGACGGTAAGGACTACAAGCTCGGGGTGATTGAGATCCCGGCCTTCTACCTTGACTTCAAGGCCTTCCGCGCCGGTGATCCGGATTACAAGAGCACCACCCGCGACGTCAAGAAACTGCTGACCGAACTGCAAAAAGACAAGGTCGACGGCGTGGTCATCGACTTGCGCAACAACGGCGGCGGCTCCTTGCAGGAAGCCACCGAGCTGACCAGTCTGTTCATCGACAAAGGTCCGACCGTGCTGGTACGTAATGCCGACGGCCGGGTCGATGTACTGGAAGACGAAAGCCCGGGCGCCTTCTACAAAGGCCCGATGGCATTGCTGGTCAACCGCCTGTCTGCTTCGGCTTCGGAGATTTTTGCCGGCGCCATGCAGGACTACCACCGCGCATTGATCATCGGTGGCCAGACCTTCGGTAAAGGTACCGTGCAGACCATCCAGCCGCTGAACCATGGCGAGCTGAAACTGACGCTGGCCAAGTTCTACCGGGTTTCCGGGCAGAGCACCCAGCATCAGGGCGTGCTGCCGGATGTCGATTTCCCGTCGATCATCGACACCAAGGAAATCGGCGAAAGCGCCCTGCCGGAATCCATGCCGTGGGACACCATTCGCGCGGCCATCAAGCCGGCAGTCGACCCGTTCAAACCGTACCTGGCACAGCTCAAGTCCGAGCATGACGCCCGCTCGGCCAAGGACGCGGAGTTTGTGTTCATTCGCGACAAACTGGCACTGGCCCAGAAGCTGATGGCGGAAAAAACCGTCAGCCTCAACGAAGCCGAACGTCGCGCACAACACGCCGACATCGACGCCAAGCAACTGGCGATGGAAAACATCCGCCGCAAGGCCAAGGGCGAAGACCCGCTCAAAGAGCTGAAGAAAGAAGACGAAGACGCCATCGCGGCCGAGCCAGAAAAGACCAAACCGGAAGACGATGCCTACCTGAGCGAAGCCGGGCGGATTCTGCTGGATTACTTGAAGCTGAACACCGCGGTCGCCAGCAACAAAAAATGATGGCAATTTAATGCTGACGCTCCCCGGAGCGTCATCAAACAGTCATCATTCTGTCGTGAAATACAGGACTGGGCGTGCTCTCTAACAAAGAGCGCGCCCAGTCCTTTTTTTATCGCCAGAGATCGCCATGACCACGACCGAACAGCTGAGTGCCTTGAGTTCAATCCTGGCTCAAAGTGGTTTGCACAGTCTGTTCCAGCCGATCGTTTCACTGTCCGAACGACGCATCCTCGGTTACGAAGCCCTCAGTCGCGGTCCCTCCAACAGCCCTCTGCACTCCCCCATCGCGTTGTTCGCCGTGGCCCGCCAGGCAGGCCGTCTCAGCGAACTGGAAATGGCTTGCCGGCACAGCGCCTGCCGTCGTTTCAATGAACAACAGTTACCGGGAAAACTCTTTCTCAACGTCTCCCCCGAATCACTGCTCGAAGCCGGCCACCAACCCGGTAGAACCCTGCAAATGCTCCAGGACTTCGGCATCCCGCCGAGTCAGGTAGTGATCGAGCTTACCGAGCAAACCCCGACCGACGATTTTCAGCTGCTGCAAAACGCTCTGCATCACTATCGGGCCATGGGCTTTTCGATTGCATTGGATGACCTGGGTGCCGGTTATTCGAGCCTGCGACTCTGGTCGGAGTTGCGTCCAGACTATGTGAAGATCGACCGGCACTTCATCGACGGCATTCATCAGGACGCGCTAAAACGCGAATTCGTCGGCTCGATCCTGCAGATCGCCAAAGCCTCGCGTGCGCAAGTCATCGCCGAAGGTATCGAACTGCCGGAAGAACTCGCGGTGTTGACCGAGATGGGGGTCGACCTGGTGCAGGGCTATCTGTTGTGCCGTCCGCAAGAGCATCCGCCACGGGACGCCCGGACGATGATGCCCAAGCACGACAGCAGCGCAGTGGTGCTCAACGATGAAGGCAGTGACCTCAGCGCCCTGCTCAACGAACATCCGGCCGTGGACCGCGATACGCCTACCGCCGACGTGCTGGAAGCCTTCCGTCGTCAGGCCAACCTGAACTCACTGGCGGTACTCGACGAGCTCGGCCATCCCTGCGGCATCGTCCACCGCCATTCACTGTCTGATGCGCTGCTCAAGCCGTTTGCCACCGACCTGTTCGCACGCAAGCCCATCAGCCGTCTGATGAGCGACAACTTCCTCGCCGTCGAGCTGAGCCAGTCACTGCAACAGGTCAGCCGGCTGATCACCAGCCGCGCCCGGCAACGTATCGAAGAAGATTTCATCATCACCCTCAACGGCGGCTATCTGGGCCTGGGTCGGGTGATCGACGTGCTGAAACTGATCACCGAACTGAAAATCCAGCAGGCCCGCTACGCCAATCCGCTGACCCTGTTGCCGGGCAACGTACCGATCCAGCAGTGCTTGACCCGACTGCTGCAACAGAGCCGCGAATCGGTGATCTGCTATGTCGACATCGACAGTTTCAAACCCTTCAACGATATCTACGGCTACGGTCGTGGTGACGAAGTCCTGCTGTGTCTGGCGCAATGCCTGAACGACCGCGTCGACCCCAGCCGCGATTTTGTCGGCCATATCGGCGGCGATGATTTCCTGCTGGTCCTCGGCCCGGAAGACTGGCGCAAGCGCCTGAACCAACTGCTCGAGGACTTTCACAGCCAATGCCGACGCTTCTACCGCAGCGAACACCTGGAAGCCGGCTGCTTCATCGCCCCCAACCGCCAGGGCGTCCGTCAGGAATTTCCGCTGCTGTCGCTGTCGATTGGCGTGGTGCATTTACACCCCGAGGCCTGTGGACAACTCGACGCCAGCCAACTCGCGGAAATGGCTTCACAGGCCAAGCATCATGCGAAGAATGTGCAGGGGTATAGTATTCATGTGATTGATAGTTTGGGGTTGGTGGGGGAGCAATTGGTCAGTGGACACCGGTGACTGAGCTGATGGTTTAGCCGGCAACCGCGATCCAATGTGGGATTGAGGCTTGTCCGCGATCAAGCGCGAAGCGCTCGTAAAACTTGCAATTCGAATCAAACAAATAACCCCGCCCTCCTTTAGTCAACTCCCCACTAATCAATGTGAGCTCCACCAGCGCTTATAAAACGCCACTTGCTCTCGTGGGTTACTGGCAATATCAACGTCTTCATAATCAAATATCTTAACAATTTGATTAAATGTAGCCGACTGCCTCATCACCAATTCATATGCTACATACCCACCACTCATCTGAGAGCACATAGTTGAGGGCATCACATTTATTTTTGCCCCCTTGCAAAGAAACACCACATCCGGAAAACCCTCACGAATCTTTGCGAAGCACCGATAAAGATCATGGTCTTCATAACTTTCAACAAAACCATTGGCCATTGAGAACGTGATACCCCCCATCCAGTCATGACTAATAGTCGCCACCTCCCGTTCCCCTCCGACTATAATATTTATGCTCACAACCTCTACATCACCCTTCAACTCTGGCTCCTCTCCTAACATAACCCACCCTATCGAGACTAAAATATTAGTAGTTAAAGCGAGCTTATCCAGCGCCGATAATACTCATGCTGCTCTTCTATATTGTTCGTCAGATCATTTTCTTCGTAGTCAAAAATATTTACCAAATCTTCCCCCTCGGTTGACTTACCCCAACGAAGCTCATACGCCACTAACCCGCTCGACATTTGTGAAGACATAGAAGAAGTATGCACATTGAGTTTTGCTCCCTTACATAAGAATTTTACGCTTGAAAACTCTGCCCTTACCTGACCGAGGCAGACGTATAAATCGTATGCAGAGTAAGTCTTTCTGAATCCATTCAGCATAGAAAATATTAGTTCGGGTCCGTCCCTATCCAAGTCCACCGCAGCTATTTCAACAACTCCGTCGACAACTAGATAAATCTCTTTGCAAATCACAAATAAATCTACCCCACTCCGCAATTCACCTTTTACTAAAAATCCGTCAATCCGATTTTAGTGACTTTAACCACTTCAAGAAAAACTCATCCTGCATCTTCGGATCATTAACAATACCTTCATCATCATAATCAAAAATATTAACCAGACTTTTTCTTGACGCACGGACACCTAAAACATGCTCATACGCCATAACTCCAGACGTCATCTGGGATGACATGCTGGACGGCCTGACATTTAATTTGGCACCTTTGCATAGAAATTTAACCTCAGAAAATTCCTTTAACAATTTGCCTAAACACTCATACACATCCTGCCCCGAGACTTCTTTCATCTCTCCGCTTTGAAATGTTATTTTCATAGAGGGACTATCCCTATCATAGTCCAACATCGCACTTTGCCTCTGACCATCAACAACAATAAAAACCTTTTGAATAGGCATAGTTCACTTCCTAAACGGATTGAGAATGGAGTGCCCCACATAGCTTCCATCCTTTTTAAGCGGTGTAGCTCCAAAAATGTCTTCCGTTCTAATTCGATCAGGCACTGCAATTTCAGCCTCATAGCTGTACGGAACATCTTCGGCCTTCAGTTCCTTATTTACATCACGACCATCGATTTTTCTAATGGTATATACATAGCCTTTTTTTGTTCTGTAATCTGTTCCAAAATCGATACCCACCTCTCGAGAAACCGAAGTACTAACAAAATTGCTAGGAGGCTCCCTATTGTTCCAAGCATGAAGCAATAGATCAGTACTTTCACCTCGACTTACGAATCCTTTCTGGAAGATCTCAGCCGGACCTCGAAGATCTCCCCTATAAAGATAGTCACTTTCACTTTTAGGTGCAGGAGGTACTCCTCCTCCCTCATCAACCCCCGCCTTCCCCGCCGGATCTTCCGCCTCCCCCGGCTTCTTGCACTTACCTGCACCTGGGCAGTCATTCAACCCCAACGGATCCATCCACCCCGTCGGGTTCCGGGTGTACTGATACCCGTTAATCCCACCGGCGAGTTTGCTCGGATCCGGCGTCAGGTACCGGCCAATATCCGGATTGTAGTAGCGATGCCGGTTGTAATGCAGGCCTGATTCAGCATCGAAATACTGCCCCTGAAACCGCAACGGTTGTTCAAGTTGCTCCTCGCCAAACTGCTGGAGGCTGGCGAGTTTTCCGTAGGCCTTGTAGGTCGCGGACCAGACGATTTCGCCGCTGTAGTCGGTGAGTTCTTGCGGGGTGCCGAGGTGATCGAGTTGGTAGTAGAACGGACAAGCTTTGCGCGGGCCGTAGCCATCGAGCATCGCTAACGGGCGAAAGCTGCCGGGCTCGTAGACGTAGCTGCGGTGATGCTCACGGCTGTTTTCGGCGATCAGTTGCTCGCCTTGCCAGAAAAACTCGGTTGTGTGGCTGGCGACGGTTTTCGCAGTGCGGCGGCCGAAGGCGTCGTAGCGGTAGGTTGCGCTGCTGCCGTCGGGCAGGGTCACAGCGATTAAGCGGTGCTGACAGTCGTAGCGGTATTCGGTGACCAGTTTCTGCGCAGTGCCGCGACGTTCGCGGATCAGGTTGCCGAAGGCGTCGTAGTCGTAATGGCGGTCGCCTTGCAGCAGCAGGCGATTGCCTTTGATCGTTGCCCTGCCTGGGCGATCGTGCATTTGCAGGTTACCGGCCGGGTCGTGGCCGAAGCTTTCCGGCTGTGGATCGCGTGAATGACGGACGCGAACCAGGCGGTTCAGCGGATCGTAGTGATAGTTGCGCTGGCCATGACGACTGTCGGCGATGAAGTCGAGGTTGCCGTTGGCGCTGTAGGCGTAATCGCGGCGATAGCGTGGTTGTTCAGCGTGGGAGACGGCGTGGGCGTGCAGACGGCCCTGTTCGTCGTAGTGGTATTGGCTGAGCAGTTGACCTTGTTGGCGCTGTTGTTCGCGCCCTGCGTCAAAGACGTGAGTGGTCAGCCGCGCGCCGTTGAGGTCGATGGCGGTCAGCGCGCCGCCTTTGGCGTGGTGGTAGTCGAGTGTGCTGTTGTCCGGCAGACGCAGGTGATTGAGCTGACCACAAGCGTCGTAGCGATAACGCAAGGTGCCCCAGCCTTGATGCTCGGTAATCAGCCGGTCTTGCGCGTCGTATTCGAACTCCAGCGGCCAGTCATTGCCGTCGTCGACGCAGACCAGCCGGCCCAATGCGTCGTAGTGATAATTGACCTTGCTGCCATCGGCCAGGGTTTTGACCAACAGACGTCCGGCGGTATCGCGTTGATAACCGGTAATCAGCCGCGAACCGTCATCACCAAACTCGGTTTTTTCCAGCAGATTACCGGTGAGATCATAGCTGTACCCGGTACGCCGGCCGTCGAAACCGGTCTCCTGACGGATCAACCCGCTCGGGCCGTACTCCAGCTGATACTTCTCGCCAGATTCGTTTTCGATCTCGCTGAGCAGCAGCCGCGCGTTGTCATAGCGATAGCGCAGCTGGGTACCATCGGGGTTGATCCGCCGGCTGACCAGGTGCAGATCGTCGGCGTATTCGTAGCGCGTGACCTGCCCCACTTCATCGCGTTCAGCGATGACCTTGCCATAGGCGTTGTAGCTGAAAGCGCGGGTCGCGCCGCCGGGCAACGTCGTTTGAATCAGCCGACCGACGACATCCCATTGATACTGGGTGAGCGCACCGTGTGCGTCCTGACGGCGGATTTGCCGGCCCAAGGCGTCGTAAGCGAAACACCGCCGACCACCGTCCGGCAACTGCTCCTCAGTCAGTTGCCCGAGGCTGTTCCAGGTGAGGACGTGACAGCTGTTATCCGGGTAGCGGATCGACAGCAGTCGACCCCGATCATCGTAGTGGTAATGGGTGATGTGGCCATCAGGATCGATCTGTTCGGTGATGTCGCCTTGAGTGTTTCGCTGGTACTTCCAACGCGCCCGGCCCCGACGCATCACCCGAACAAAACCGTTGTGATACTCGTAGTGGGTCGGTTCGTCCTCTGGCGGGATGACCGCAAGCAACCGCCCGGCTTCGTTATAGATGTATTGGGTGACGCCACCGAGGGGATCTTTCTCGGCCACCAACTGACCGTTATCGTCGTAAGCCTTCAGGTATATAGCACCGCCCGGCTCGACCTTGCGCACCAGGCGTGCCTGCTGGTCGTGGGCGTAAATCTCTTCGCTGCCATCGGCGTTATGCACCGTGACACTGCCGTTATCGTCCCAGACGTAGCGTGAATCCATCTGCGCGAAACTCGCCCAGTGGCGCACGCAGCGAGCGGCCTTGCCTTCGCGCTCCCATTCCCAGAAAAAACTCGCGCCACCAGCCAGTTGCCGCTGGAGAATCACCGCCTGACCGTCGTAGTCGTAACGCTCGCTTTCGCCCGCCGCGTTGGTGGCTTCGATCAAGCGATTGCGTTCGTCATAGCGATAGGCGACCAGGATTTGCTCGGTCTGCCAGGCCTCATTGGAATTGGCGTTCGGGCGATAGACCTGATAGTCGACAGCGATCAGATGTCGTCGGTCATAACGCATCAGCAAGGCGTGACCGGCACCATTGTCGAGCCGTTTGATCCGGTCGGACCGGTCACGGCTGATGCGCAGACGGTTGTCGTACCCGTCACTGATGACCGTGAGGTGGCCGTCGCGGAAGTGATAAAACCGTGGTGTTTCGCCGGCCTGGGCGAGGATCAGCTCATCGGCGTCGTCGCCCAGATAAATCGCTGCACGGGACAAGCGGTTGTGAATCGCCGGACGTTCGGCGCTGGGCTTTGGAAAGCGCGTGCGGCGGTTTTCGTGGTCGATCCAGACGACGTCATCGCCATCGATTTCCAGGCGATGCGCCAACGAGTGGCTCCAGCCAAACCCCAGCCCGCTATCGAGTTCCACCGCGCTGGTGCGGTACAACCGGGTGAAAGCAAATGGCAGCACACCGCACAGTTCGCCGTCGGTGAGGGTCAGCAGTTCTTCGCCGGTGACCATCGACACCGGGCAGTTGTGGGTGGCGGTTTTGTCTGCCGTGTCGGCGCTGGCACCGTTGGGGTTTTTCGCCTGATCCGGGGCGTTGTCGTGATGCTCCTGTTTGCTCAGGCGGGTCTTGGGCCCAGACTTGTCACGGGCGATGGCCGCCGGATTCTTCACGTAAAGGGTTGGCGCTTCGCCGGGGGTAATCTTCAGCGGCCCTCGGGGTGTGGGCGCCAGCGACGCCTTCTGGGCACTCACCATCAGCGGTTTGAGCGCATCGGCGTGACTGTTGAAACGCTGGTTGCTCGACACCAGCGCCAACCGGATGCTCAAAGCTGCCAGCCACTTTCGAGCACGCTGCGACTTGATCTTCCCCAGCACTTTGGTTCCTACACCGGCCCCAAGTCCCATCGGCCCAGTCACGCAGGCCAGCAGCAATCCGATCAACACGCCAGTGCGAATTTCAGCCATCACTTCGGCTTCGTATTGCGGCGGCAGCATCCGCAGCCAACTGGTGATGGCCGACAGATAGATGAACAGCAACGGTTCATCGCTGAGCACCAGCAAGCCATTGGCAATCGCTTCTGCGGAAGCAGTGAGCAGGGTCTCGAGCTCGGCCTGAGTCAGGTATTCAAGGAGTTTTTCACTGTTGGCTTGCAGGTCGGCCAACAGGTGATAGAGCTGCTGAACGTCATCCCAAAGGTCGAGCAAGGCGCGTTCAACGCCCCGTTGATCAGCCTGCTGCAAGGCGTTGTAGCGCTCGATAAAACCGCTTTGAGAAAAGCTCGCCCACAACGGCTGGAACTCGTTCGTCCACTCGCTTTGCAGCCAGTCTTCAAGCTCTGCAATCGTGGTTTGATAAGAGGTGTAGAGCGCCTTGACGTGGTCTTGAGAGACGTTGGGGTAAAAGGTGATTCGGTGACGCTGGCCACGCCAGCATTCGGGGACTTCAAGGATGCCGCTGGGGCCGATAGTTGCGTGAATCGGCTCGCCGTCCACCTCCTCCCCACCAGGCCCGTCGATCAATGCTTCGAGCATCACCGGGGTATTTCCGATCGGCACGAAACGCGCAGCCTCGAACATGTGCACCAGAGTCAGCGATCCACCGGCCGGACAGGACGCAACGGTGGCGCTGATCGGCGTGGTCGAGTTCTTCGGTGCGCTGAGGCTGACTTCGTTGCCGACCTTGAACACCTGCTCGACATCCAGTGCTGCGCCCGTCCAGAAACTTTCTGCCCAGGACTCGTAGTCACTGAGGCAATTGCGGAAATCATTGAAGACGGCCGCAATGTCCGGGCTTTTCGGGTTCAGCGCTGCAATGACCAGATGGCCGATGGCGGTGTTCAGGGCCTGAAGCTTTTCTGGATCGAGCATTCACAAATCTTCGCGCGGTCGTTGTGGGACGCGAGACTTTGCGGGGATTACGTAGGGAAAGAAGTCAGGACAATATGAGGATGATGTAGGGCGTTTCGTTAAAACGAAGGGAACGGGTCAATCAATTAGAACGGGCACTGCTTCATGGGCGAATACTTCACAAACGCCTGTAGGAGAGTGGCTTACCCGCGATCGCGGGCAAACCAGCGGCCGTTAAGCGTTGCGCGACGCCAGCTCCTTGAGCTTGATCTCGGCCAACGGATGTCCGGCCTTGGCCGCCATCTGCCACCAGCGCGCCGCCTCCGCAGCGTCAGGGGCCTTGCTCGGCGTGCCGGCAAGGCTGATCACACCGACCTGATAGGCGGCTTTGCCGTCCCCCGCCAACGCTGCAAGACGCAACAAACGTACGCCCTCTTCGCGGGCACCGAGGCCTTGACCACGGAATGCCAGGATGTGGCCATAGAAGCTTTGTGCACCGACATCACCCAGATTCGCCATTCGCGCAAACTGGCCTTCGAGCCAACTCCAGCCGCGTGGCTGGCGGACCAACCATGACCAATGAAACAACCGGCGTGCCAGCCAGTAACCGGCACGGGCTTTAAGTCGCCAGAGCATTCAGGCCTCCGCTGATTCGGGGTATTCGTACTCAAACACCCGCACCACTTCCGATGCATGCCACGACGCGGCGGCTACACCATCGGATGGACCTGAGAATCGCCCCAGTCGCTCGACACATTCGAAGAACCCGGTGCGCGGCAAACGACTTGCCCCCTGGCTGATCACCAGCGAGCTGCGCAGCGGCTGCTCGGCCTTCGCGTCCAGCGCGGCCAGATGTTCAAGTGCAGCGGTCAGGGTTTGCATAGCCGGCGTTGGCAGCTGCAAACGCTCAAGCAAAGCGCGATAAGTCAGAAGATGACGCTGGCGGCGGGCCTGATCCAGCTCGCCGATTAAACCGTCCCAATGTTGACGACTGATGCGTACGCTCACGATTCATCCCTCCATCCCGGCACCGTCAATTCCCAGGCCAGACTGCGGCGAATCGCAGCGTCAGGTTGACGCTCGCCACTTTCGATCAAGGCCAGGTAAGACGGGCTGATGCCTACCGTGCGGGCCAGCGCCTCGATGGCGATGCCCTTCCCTTCGCGCAAACTGCGTAGTTGATCCAGACCCGGCAGAACCTGGTCTGCTGCGGCCGCGTGACGGACTGTAGCTTCACGCGGTGGTTGTTCAGTGACGCCTGCTGCTTTCAATAACGCTTGATACTGAGCCCACGGCAAAACCGCATATTCGGGTTCCCCATCGCGTGCAATTATCTGAATATCCATGACTACCCCGTAGGACAACAACACTTAGCGAGTCGGCACTTTTCCTTAGAAGTGTAATCCTAACAGCCGCCAAGGTCGCGAGGGGCGATCAATCTGTGGAGAGACCTGAATCAACTCAGGTTTTTTTCGGGCCTTGCAGTTGCAATTGCTCTGGCGTATCGGGCAGACGCTCCACGACCGCGAGCTTTTCCGGAGGCTGACGGTCGCGCCAGGCACGGAAAGCGCTCAGTTCGTCATCGAGGGTTTTCATCACCCAGGCCAGCACCGCGATGTCATCGAGCATGCCGAATACCGGGATGAAATCCGGAATGGCGTCGAGCGGGCTGAGGAAGTACATCAACCCCGCCACCACCGTCAGCATCGATTTGCGACTGATGTCCCGATACTCGCCGCGCCAGTACGCCAGGCACAATGCCTGCAGCAATCGCAGGTCGTCTTTAAGCTTGCCCAAACGGTTGCCCTGGCTCGCACCTTTTCTGGCTACGGCGAACAACAGGGCCGGCAAACGCCCACGACTGATCAGCCTTCCTGCCAATGGCAGGAAACGAGCAAAATTCCAGGGTGCTTTCATTACTTCTCCCGCTGAAATGTTATCCACACAAATTGTGGATAACCTTGTGAACAGAGCCGCTTTTCACCCCTGAAAGCCCCGTTTTACAAGGGCTCAACTCAGATCGGGCGTTTTTTACTCACATAAAAAAACCCAATATTTCATTGACTTGGCAGCGTACTGCGTTTTGCCGCGGCACCCTCAATGCCATGACTCTACTCCACGACGTCCGTTCGCTTGAATTGTCGGCCACTGAACGCCAGATGCAACAACGCCCCGTATGAACGGGGCGTTGTTTTTATAACAGACGCTGATTACTTGGCGGCGTCTTGTTTTGCCGGATCTTTGATCGCCAGCAGTTCCAAATCGAATACCAGCACCGAGTTGGCCGGGATTGCCGGGCTAGGGCTTTGCGCGCCGTAGGCCAGATCGCTAGGGATGTACAGTTTGTACTTCTCGCCTACGTGCATCAGTTGCAGACCTTCGACCCAACCCGGAATCACGCCGCTAACCGGCAGATCGATCGGGCTGCCACGCTCGACGGAGCTGTCGAAAACGGTGCCATTGGTCAGAGTGCCGGTGTAGTGAACAGTCACTACGTCGGTTGGCTTGGGCTGAGGGCCGTCGGCCTTCTTGATCACTTCGTACTGCAGGCCGGAAGCGGTGGTAGTGACACCGGCTTTCTTGGCGTTCTCTTCGAGGAATTTCTTGCCGGCAGTTGCCGACTCTTCGCTCATCTTGGCCAGACGCTCTTCAGCGCGCTTTTGCAGCGCAGCGAAAGCTTCGACCAGTTCATCATCCTTCAGTTTCTGTTCTTTCTTGCCAACGGCATCTTCGATGCCTTGGGCTACGGCTTTGGAATCCAGGTCATCCATGCCTTCCTGAGCCAGGCTCTTGCCCATGTTCAGGCCGATACCGTAGGAAGCTTTTTGCGCCGGGGTTTTCAGCTCAACGCTGGTCTGCGAGTCACAACCCGCAAGTACCAGGCTAACCAGGGCCACCGCCGCCGCCAACCGATGCTGTTTCATGCTATTTCCTTGTTCATGCGCCTAAAGGGCAATCGAGTAAAGCCGCGAGCTTATCAGGCCGCCACGACCAATGGCTACCGGCATGAGAGCAGGAAACATCTGATAAGTTCAGGTCTTTTAACGCATTTTGCGAGGGACGGTCGTGAAGCTTCTGTCAGCTTCTTCTCAGTACAGCAAACGCCAGTTCCTACAATGCCTGACGTAATGGCCACTTGCCGCGCAGCTGGGGCTGAGGCATAACAAGGCTACAAATCGACAAGGATGTTTATCTTGCGCCTCTTGATCCGTGTTCTGTTGCTGATACTCGCCCTGCTGGCTGTCGCCCTGACGGTGGTCCTGTATTACGTCGCCAACCCGAAACTGCCGGTCTATACGCCAGTCGAACAGGTGCATTACCTCGAGCAGTGGAACGCCGCCGACCGCCAGACCTACTACTTCACGCCACAGGGTACGCAGGTCAAAGGCCTGCGCTACGACTGGTTCACAGCACTTGAACTGCCGTTCTCGGAACAACGCTTTGCAGCACCCGAATACCTGGCACGCTTCGGCTTTCTGGTGGATCCCGCCCAGAAAGCCACGCTGAACAACCCAGGCAACCTGCCAGTGGGTTTCGCCCACCATCAGAATCCAGGCAGCAAAGAAGAGTTTCTGGATGTTACCTGTGCCGCCTGCCACACCGGTGAACTGCACTTTAAAGGCCAGGCTGTACGCATCGACGGCGGCGCGGCACAGCATGTATTGCCGTCCAGCGTACCGACTCTGCGCGGTGGCAGTTTCGGTCAGGCATTGGTCGCAAGCCTCGCCTCGACCTACTACAACCCCTGGAAATTCGAACGCTTCGCACGCAACGTGCTGGGTCAGGACTACGACGCCCAACACTCACAACTGCGCCAGGACTTCAAAACTTCGCTGGATACCTTCCTACACGTTGCCTGGAACGACACCCACCGCGGCCTCTATCCCACCGAAGAAGGTCCTGGCCGCACCGACGCTTTCGGACGCATTGCCAACGCCAGTTTCGGCGACGCCATTTCGCCGAATAACTATCGGGTGGCCAATGCGCCGGTGGACTACCCGCAGTTGTGGGATATCTGGACCTTCGACTGGGTGCAGTGGAACGGCTCAGCCCAGCAACCCATGGCGCGCAACATCGGTGAAGCCCTGGGCGTCGGCGCAACGCTGAACTTCTTCGATGCTGCCGGTCAGCCGCTCAAGGGCGATGATCGTTACCCCTCCAGCGTTCGCGTACGTGACCTGCAACTGATCGAAGAGACCCTGCAGCGACTCAAACCTCCGGCCTGGCCCGAAGCGTTGCTCGGCAACATCGACAAACTGCTGGCCGCCAAGGGTCGCACGCTGTTCGCCGAAAATTGCGCCGGTTGCCATGTACCGAACGTGACGACGGCCAACGGTCGGCCAGAGCAGAAATTGAAGATGTTACCGGTGGACGTCATTGGCACCGACCCGGGTGCCGCCAACAATATTGCCGACCACCGTTTCGACCTGAGCGCGCTCAAGTGGGATGTGGCCGAGTTGGCGAAACTTGACGTAAAACTGCACCCGACGCCTACGAAACCACTGGATCCGAGCAAGCTCTCGGTCGCCAAAGGACTGGCCTACGTGACCGCTTTCGTTGAGAACCGCGCGTACCGTGACGCCAATATCACACCTCAAGAGCGTCCCGGCATGGATGGTTTTGGCCTGCCGATTGGCGTTCGTGAGCTACGCGCCTACAAGGCCCGTCCGCTGGCAGGCGTCTGGGCGACCCCCCCCTTTCTGCACAATGGTTCAGTGCCGAACATCTACCAACTGCTCTCGCCGCAGGATGAGCGTGCAACCACCTTCTATAAAGGCACGTTCGAATACGATCCGCAGCACCTGGGTTATCACACTGACGCCTTCACCAACGGTTTTGTGTTCGACACGCGAATCACCGGCAATCACAACAGCGGCCACGAATTTCGTGCAGGCGAACGTGGCAATGGGGTCATTGGCCGCTTGCTGCAACCACAAGAACGCTGGGCGTTACTCGAATACCTGAAGGTGCTCGGTGGCCCGCTGGAATCGCAACTGCCATGACCATCGCCCGCGCAAAAAGGACTCGAGCATGTTGATCACTCTTTGGCTGCGCATCGGCGTATTGCTCGGCAAGACCCTGCTGTTCCTGTTGGGCCTCGGCTTGCTGGGCTGGGCCGTAGCGACGGCCTGGTTCGCCTGGCATCACAGCGGACCGGTCTCTGCCAAAGAGCGCATCCCGGCCGATGAAGCGGCAATGACGCAGGACATCATCCAGACCGCCGTGCGCATCGTCGACCAACACCGCGAAAACACTCGCTACCTGCGCGATGCACATGCCAAGGCGCATGGCTGCGTAAAGGCAGAAGTTCAGGTGCTGGCCGATTTGGCGCCCGAACTGCGCCAAGGCGTTTTCGCCGAAGCAGGCAAGACCTGGCAAGCCACCGTGCGACTGTCCAACGGCAATGCCTATCCGCAATTCGACAGCGTCCGCGATGCCCGAGGCATGGCGATCAAACTGCTTGATGTGCCGGGAACGCAATTGCTCAAGGATCAGCAGAGCCGTGGTGAGCAGGATTTCGTGATGTTCAGCCATCCGAATTTCTTCGTCAGCAATGTCGCCGAGTACCGTCAGAACGTCGCTGCCCAGGCCGACGGCAAGCAGGTCATGGCGTTCTTCCCGAGTTGGGATCCACGTAGCTGGCAAGTTCGCCACCTGTTCATTGCCTTGGCGACCCTGGCGCCAGCACCGGCCAGCCCGACCCAGACCACTTACTTTTCTGTCTCGCCATACAAGTTCGGTACGGCCAACGCCAAGTTTCGCGTCGCGCCAGACCCAGATAGCTGCCCCAGCTACACCCTGCCTGCGCAGAATCAAGCGCTGCCAAATTTCTTGCGCAGTGCACTCAATCAACAGCTGTCGACGGATCGGATACCAGCGTGTTTTGTCTTGCAGATCCAGCGCCAGGACCCGACCAGGTACATGCCGATCGAAGACACCAGCATCGAATGGCGTGAAAGCGATGCGCCATTCGAAACCGTGGCGCGAATCAAGATCCCCGCCCAGGACTTCGATACGCCAGCGCTGAATCTGCAATGCGACAACCAGTCCTTCAACCCCTGGTTTGGCCTGGAAGCTCATCGCCCTATCGGCGGCATCAATCGGCTACGCAAAGCGGTGTACGAAGCGATCAGCGATTACCGGCACGCGCGTAATGCTGAGCAATAGCCCAGAAACGAGAAAAGCGACTCAAGGGTTAATGCCAGTCAGTTAAGCGAAATCCATGTGGGAGCGAGCCTGCTCGCGATGACGGCATCACATTCAACATCAACGTTGACTGACCCACCGCTATCGCGAGCAGGCTCGCTCCCACAGGTTTGAGCCTTAACTGATCGGCATTAACCCGAAGGTCGCTTTTTGTTGAGGTCATTGGCAATGCCAAACCCCAGACAGCAAAAAGCCCGCGTTAGCGGGCTTTCTGTGGTGACCTGGCGTTCAGCGTTCCAGATTACCGAATATGGCGCAGCGGACGGGACTCGAACCCGCGACCCCCGGCGTGACAGGCCGGTATTCTAACCGACTGAA